>NZ_JAEBEJ010000009.1:0-404422 GCF_046548895.1 Amycolatopsis sp. cmx-4-54 | reverse complement strand
TGATCGGCGACACGGTCACCCACCAGCTCACACTCGACCGCTCAGTACGCTACCAACGTCTCACCAACCAGAAACCGTTCACGAAGTCCTGAAACACATCTGTTCACGAAGTCCTGAAACAGGACAGGTCGTTCTAACCGTCATTACCACTCACGACCCCCGCGGAAACCGCATGTTCAGTCATCAATCGGACATCTCCTGCTCAAGTGTCCTCTGTGGATACTGAAGCTCAGCTCGCCACATTCACCGGCGCGGTGGCGGCGATCTCGAGAAATTTGGCGACCTGAGGGGCGGTTTCGCGGTCGGCGCGGCAGACGACCGAAACGACGGAGAGCGCCTCCGCGTCGCTGATCGGCACGTACCGCAAACCGGGAAGCTGAAGCGCGCTGAGCGATTCGGGCACGATGGTGATCCCGGTGTTCGCGGCGGCGAGGCCGAGCAGGGTGGGGAATTGTACGGCTTCTTGGGTCGCTTCCAGGCGAAAACCCGCTCGATGACACAGATAGGCGATGTGGTCGTAGAGCCGGGAAACCCGGCTGCGAGGGAATACCAGGAACCGCTCCCCGGCTAGTTCGGCCAGTCCGATCGAGCCGCGGTCCGCGAGCGGATGTGCTTCGTGTACCGCCACGATCAGGCGCTCGCGGAGCAGCGGGCGGACGGTCAGTCCGGGAGCCGGCTCGACCTCGCGGACGATCGCGACGTCGAGCCGTCCTTCGCCGACGCTCTCGAGCTGGTCGTCGGTCGTGGCTTCCCTGAGGTCGAGATGCAGGCCCGGCAAGGATTCGCGCAGCGCCAGCGCGATCGCGGGAACGATGCTCAGCGCCGCCGAACTGACGAAACCCACGCGCAGCGTCCCGGTCTCGCCGTGCGCGGCATGGGTGACGGCGGCGAGTGCGTGGTCGGCCTCGGCGAGGACTCGACGGCCCTCGACGAGCAGCACACGACCCGAATCGGTCAGTTCGACCCGCCGTGTGGTGCGCCGGAACAGTTCGGTGCGCAACTCGTGTTCGAACTTGCTGATCTGCTGGCTCAACGCGGGCTGGGCGATGTGGAGCCGTTCCGCCGCCCGGCGGAAGTTCATCTCCTCGGCCACGGCGACGAAATAACGCAGCTGGCGTAACTCCATCCGATTAATATCCCATGCCTATCAGTCAGGTGCCAATATGTATTTCTGTTCCTCCTCAGGTGTGCTTACCGTGACTGCACCGGCAAGCCGCGTGAGGAGCGACACCCGTGCCACAAACCCTGTCTGAACAGGTCGAATTCAGTAACGACCAGCCCATCGCCTTGCGGCACCTGATCGATGGCGAATGGTGCGCCGGTGACGGTGCGCAAGCAGCGAGCGACGATCCGGCACGTCCAGGCCGAACGGTCGCCTCCTATCGCGTCGCGACCGAAGAGCAGCTCGCTCGCGCGGTCCGTGCCGCCGTCACCGCGGCACCGGGATGGGATCGGACGGGACCGATCGGCCGCGGCCGGATCCTGCGCCGGGCCGCCGAGCTGCTGTCGCACCGGGTCGACGACCTGGCGGCGCTGATCACCAGGGAGCAGGGCAAGACCCTCCCGGAGGCACGCGCCGAGGCCGAGCTCAGCGTCGAAACGCTGCACTACCACGCCGCGCAGGCCAGGGCGGCCGACGGCGTGACCTACCCGTCCAGTCACCCGGACGAGCTGATCCGCACCGTGCGGCGGCCGCTCGGCGTGGTCGCGGCGATCACGCCGTGGAACTTCCCGGTCCAGATCCCGGCGTGGAAGCTGGCTCCCGCCCTGGTGCACGGGAACACGGTGGTGTGGAAGCCCGCCAGTGACACGCCGGCGGTGGCGGTCGCCTTCGCGGAGATCCTCGCGGAGGCCGGGCTTCCCGACGGGGTGCTGAACCTGGTGCTGGGGCCGGGAAGCCTGGGCGCGGCGCTCGTGGCGAAGCCGGAGGTCTCCGGGATCACCTTCACCGGGTCGGTCCCGGTCGGCCGGTCGATCCAGGCGGCCGCGGTTCCCCGTGGCGCCAAGGTGCAGCTCGAACTCGGCGGGCACAATGCCGCGATCGTGCTGCCCGACGCCGATCCCGTGGAAACCGCGGTGGCGCTCACCGCGGGCGCCATGTCCAGTGCGGGGCAGAAATGCACGGCGACCCGGCGGATCATCGCGGTCGGCGACGCGTACGAGCCGCTCGTGGCCGCGCTGACCGCCCGTGTCGAGGCTCTGGTCCTCGGCGACGGCGCGGCCGAGGGCGTGGACATCGGTCCGCTGGTGTCCGCGCGGGCCCGCGCGGAGGTCGAGTCGGCATTGGCCGAGGCGAAGCGCGAGGGGGCGGTGGTGCTGGCCCAGCCGTCGAGCGCGCCACCCGAGGAGGGGCATTTCGTGCCGCCGACCCTGCTGGCCGGGACGCCGGACCTGACCATCTGCCGCGAAGAGGTGTTCGGCCCGCTCACCGTGGTGCTTCGCGCCGCCGATCTGGACGCCGCGATCATGTTGGCCAACGGCACCACGTTCGGGCTGACGGCCTCGGTGTTCACTTGTGACGAACGGGCCGCGCGACGCTGTGTCACCGAGCTGGACGCGGGGCTGGTCAAGGTCAACGCGCCGACCACCGGCTCCGAACTGCACGCTCCGTTCGGCGGGCTGAAGGACTCTTCGTTCCCGGCGCCGCGGGAGCAGAACGGCGACACCAGCGCCGAGTTCTTCACCTGGTCCAAGACCGCTTACCTGCGGACGGGCACTCCTGCCCGGAGCGGGCGATGACCCGGCAGGACACACGACCCGCCGACGAGGTGCTGGCCCCCGCGGAGATGGGCGCGTGCCGGTACACCCGGCACAGCTTCGCGCGGTCCTTCCTCCGTGCCGCGGCGGCGCGGCGCTGGCAGGTGACCCGTGAGCGCTGGGAGATGGATTCCGCCGGGAGAGGCGAAGCCGTCTACCGGATTCGCGCCGAGGGCCGGGTATGGCATTTTGTCGCGTTCAGCACCACCATCCGGGAGGACCAGCGCACCGACCGGGTCGTCGCCGAGGCGTGGGACGTCACGGCCGCGCTCGTGGACGGTCCCGTCGACACGGAACGGCTGGCGGACCTTCGCGTTCAGGTGCCGCGCCAGGAACAAGGCAGGGCGGACGCCGGAACCCTGGTGTGGACGCGGGCGAATCGCAGTCAGCGGTTCTTCGATTACGTCGTCGGCAGGCTCGCGGCCGGGTCGCAGCCCGACCCTTCCGAGCTCGGCGACGCCGCCTACCTGTTGCGCAGCACCGCCTTCTACAGCAACGGGAAATTCGGACTCGCCGAATTCGAGCGGATCGACGCCGGCCACCCGCTCCGGATCTCGTATCGCTCGCAGATGCTCGCCGCTTGGTTGTTGAGAGAACTGAGTTACGATCTCGTCGAACATTGTGCGCGAGTGCGCAATCCCGCCGCCGCGGCACTTTCCGGTGACTGGCGCCGCTATTTCGGGCTGGGCAACGCCACTGGGCTCGGCATGGTGCCCTACGTGATCAACCACCCGCACGTCCTCGACGCCTGGTGTACCGCGCGCGAACTCCCGCTCGCCTACGCCTTGGCGCAGCCGACCTCACCGGAGAGCCCCCGGACGGACCGGGTCCTGGAGCTCTTGGCACGGGCGCGTGACTACTTCGCGGAGCGCGACACCTTGCCCACCGAGCCCTACCTGTCCGGAGCGGCGATGGCCGGGGGCCTGGCCGGAGTCATCGAGCCGGCGACCGAATACGCCCGCACCGGGACGGTCGCGGGGAAGGCGACCGGACACGCGTGGCGCGCGTTGTACCGAGCCGCCGGGGGACCGGAGATCCGCGGTGTGGTCGGCTCCGTGCTCGTCGAGACGTACGACGAACTCGACGACGAGGTGGAGGAATTGCTTCGGTGCGAGGAAGTTCTGGCGGTGCGCCCCGCGCAGAGCTGTGGCGCGCTCCGGGAACTCGTCGACCGGGCGTACGGCTGGGTCGGCCGGTTCGACTTCGCCGACCGGAAAGCGCAGGCGTACTTCTGGTTCTCCTCCGAGAACAACGAAGAACCACGCCGCGGCCGCCGGGGCATCGATCCGGGAGCCGAGGTCGAGCACCCGATAGACGTCGCTCGTGCCGTCGCCGCCCTGCGGGAGGATCTGGTCACCGCCGCTCCGGACCGGCTCGTCGCGGAATTCCTTCTCGCGCACCCGTGGCATCGGGGGGCGATCGCCCGGGTGCAGTCCCTCGCCTCCCTGCCCTACGCGGAGGTGCGGGCCAACCTGCTGGGCGAGGATTTCGTGCCCCTGCACGTACAGCGGTTCCAACTCGCCATGTACGGCATGGAGAACTACAGCCCCCAATCCACCGACTGGCTCCGGGTGACGCTGTTCTCCGGCGCACCGAGGGCCACCGACGTCGCGACCGGGATCGACGACGACTGGATCTTCAGCCGCAAGCCGGGAAAGGACTGAACGTGGGCACATCCACAACCGAGCCGCCCTTGGTGGTCGACGGCCTCCAGATCAACAACTGGGACCGCGGGGTCCTGGAGCGACTGCGTACCGGTGGCGTGCACGGCGTCAACGCCACCTGCGCCGTCTGGGAGGGAACGGCGGAGACCGTCCGCGCGATCGGTGATTGGTACTCGCTGGCGGCGGAGAATCCCGACCTGGTCGTACTCGCCGGCACCGTCGAGGAGGTCAGGCAGGCCAGGGCCGACGGCCGCGTCGCCGTACTGCTCGGCTTCCAGAACACGTCACCGTTCGAGGACGACTACCGGATGGTCGAGGTGTTCCACCGCCTCGGGGTGCGGGTCGCGCAACTGACCTACAACATCCAGAACCTGGTCGGTGGCGCCTGTTACGACCCGCGGGATTCCGGACTGACCCGGTTCGGCGGCTTCGTCGTCGAGGAAATGAACCGGGTCGGCATGCTCGTCGACCTGTCTCACGTCGGCAACCGCACCTCGCGGGACGCGATCGAGGCGTCGGCGGCGCCGGTGGCCATCACCCATGCCAACCCGACGTGGTTCTTCGACCACCCCCGCAACAAGCCCGCCGACGTGATCAAGGCACTGGCCGCACGCGGTGGCGTGATCGGCTGCTGCCTCTATCCGAACGTCCTCGGTGGCGAGCGGACGACACGGACGGAGTTCTGCCGGATGGTCGCCGCCCTCGTCGAGGAGATCGGCCCGGAGCACGTCGCCATCGGCAGCGACTGCACCTGCAACTGGTCGCCGGATTTCGTCGGCTGGCTGCGGAACGGACGCTGGCGCCCACCCGCGGCGAACGAGGTCCGTCCCGAGTGGCCGAAGTGGCCGTCGTGGTTTTCCGGCCCTGAGGACTTCCCGGCGGTCGTCGACGGCCTGATGGCGGCCGGGCTCGACGAAGCCACCATGACACTCGTGCTCGGCGAGAACTGGCTGCGTCTGTTCGGCGAGGTCTTCGCGGGCGTGAAGGCATGACGGCGGGCATCGTGCCCAGCGAGTTGCGCACCACGGTCCGGCTCGCGGCGCGAGAAGTACGCGAAGCCGCGTTCCGGGCGCTGCTGGCCGCCGGAGCCTCGGGCGGCGAAGGCGCGGCCGCCGCCGAGGCGGTGCTGTGGGCCGAAGCGGCCGACGGTTCAGGGGTCGCCTCGCTGCTGGAAGAACTCGCGCGCGTCCGGGTGAAGAACAGTCCGGTGCACCTCGAGCGGACGAGCGCGCTGGCGGTGCTTTCCGATGGCGGCGGCCGTGGGCCGATGTTGCTCGGACCGCTCGCGGCGGACCTCGCCGTAGCCATCGGACAGCCGGTGTTCTCGCCGGGCACCACCTCGATCGCGGTCATGGAGGCGGTCGCGCGCACCGCGGCGATGGTGTCCGGCTCCGCGCTGGCGGTGCTCGCCGACGGAAGCCGCTCGCTCGCGGTGCCCGACGGCCGTGTGTTCCGGGCGGCAGACCCCACACCGTTCCCGGCCCCGGACGGAATGCCCGGGGTGATCCTTTTCAAGTCCCCAGGGACTCCCGAGGACGGTGTCGAACTCGGCGGCCTCGCCGAGGCTGCGATGGCGAACGGCCTGCGGGTGGCCGCCGAGCCGTGGGCCGTCGTGTATGCCGCGTCCAGACGATTCCTGGTTCCCGAAAGCTGAAGGTCTTCGATGCCCGCTCTGTTCCCCCATCCCGACAAACCCGACGCTCCCTATGCCGGTGCCGCCGTCCACAATGGAACGGTCTGGGCCTGCGGTCAGGTACCGGTCCGGCCCGACGGAACCATTCCCGGCGGCATCGGCGACCAGGTGCACGTCGCGCTCGACAACCTCGAACGGACGCTGGCCGTCGCCGGTGCCGATCTCACGACGCTCCTCAAGCTGACGGTGTACCTGGCCGACCTCGACGAGTTCGACGCCTACAACAGTGCTTACCTGGAAAGGCTTTCCGGTCTTCCCCTGCCGCCGAGGACCACCGTCGAAGTGGCGCGGTTCCGTGGTGACAAACGGATCGAGATCGACGCGGTGGCGGCGATCCGATCCGATGTGGACACCGGGTCGCGATCGCATTGATACGCGGTCCATATCAACGAGTGTGAAAACGGTATTTCCGATCATTTCGGGTGCTGTTTAACGTGGCTGAGACCACCGTACGGGCGAATGGTCCGCACACTCCCACTCCGGAGGATGTACCCGAAATGAATGTCGATACCGGCCATGGCGCGACAACCGGCTCCTCGCTGGAAAACGCGCGCTTGAACTCCTTTCATGTGAAGCTCGCGGCCTTTTCCTCGGGCGGGCCTTTCCTTGACGGGTACATCCTCAGCATCATCGGCATCGCACTCGTGCAGATCGAGCCGAAATTCGGCATGAGTACACTGTGGACCGGTCTCATCGGGGCGTCGGCCCTGGTCGGTGTGTTCATCGGCGGCGCCGTCTTCGGCGCCGTGACCGACCGGATCGGCCGCAAACTGATGTACACGATCGACCTGATCGCGATCATCGTCTGCTCCGTACTGCAGTTCTTCGTCACCAACGAAGTCGAACTGTTCGTGCTGCGTCTGCTCATCGGCATCGCCGTGGGAGCCGATTACCCCATCGCCACCTCGCTGGTCGCCGAATTCGCCCCGAAGGCGTGGCGGGCACGGCTGGTCGGCGGGCTGAACGCGATGTGGTTCGTCGGCGCGACGGTCGCGGCGTTCGTCGGCTACGCCCTGTTGCAGCTGGACGACGGCTGGAAGTGGATGCTGTTGTCCTCGGCCGTGCCCGCCGTGCTGATCGTGATCGCCCGGACCAGTATCCCCGAGTCGCCGCGCTGGCTGATGAGCAAGGGACGCGGGGACGAAGCGCTCGCCATCCTGCGCTCGACCGTGGACGAGAACGCCACGCTGGACGACCTGCCGGACGAGGAGCGGCCCAGCACGCTGTCGGCGGTGATCCGGACCGGCTATCTCCGCCGGGTCGTGTTCATTTCGGTGTTCTGGACCGCCACCGTGGTCACCCTGTTCGCCATCTACTCCTTCGGCCCGCAGATACTCGCCCTCTTCTCCTTGGACAGTGGCGATCAGGCCAATCTCGGCTACGGCCTGATCAACGTGTTCTTTCTCGTCGGCAACATCGTCGCCTTGCTCCTCGTCGACAGGATGGGCAGGCGGCCCATTCTGATCGGCGGGTTCGTTCTCTCCGCAGCCGGTTTGCTCTACCTCGCGATCAAGCCGGACTCCGCGTTGTGGATGATCGCGCTCGCGTTCGCCTTTTACGCGATCTTCAACGGCGGCCCGTCCATCCTGGAATGGATTTACCCCAACGAGCTCTTCCCAACGGAGATCCGGGCGACCGCGGTGGGACTGTGCACCGGGATCAGCCGGATCGGCGCGGCGATCGGGACCTTCGCGACCCCGTGGTCACTGGCCGAACTCGGTCTTTCCACCACCATGTACATCGCCACGGCCATCGCCTTGGCCGGTGCCCTGGTCAGCTGGTTCATGGCCCCGGAGACCAAGAACCAATCCCTGCACGAGGCGTCGTCGTTGCCCGCATGACGGGCCCAGGGACCATGCGGGGGTACCCTCCGGCGGACCGGAGGGTATCCCCGGTGAGGGCGCGCCAAGGCCGTCGCATACGCCGCTTCGGCACCGCGCATGCTCAGCCAGGAGGTGCCCTTGATGGGTGATCTTTGCTGGTAGTCACCCCGCGGCCGGGCGTTTCGTGGTGCGCGTTTTTCGACGTCGTGTGAATGTGATCTTGTGATTCTCCGATCGCTCGCGTGGCGTTGGCCGGTTCACGGCGTGACCGTGGCGCTGGTCGCCGCGTTGGCCTTGGTTTCCGGCGTCCCGACGGCGTCCGCGGCGGATTGGGTGGTCCAGGGGGAGAAGGATCCGTCCGTTTTCGACTGCGATCACCTGTATCACAGCAATTACCGCAATGGTTTCGAGCAGGCGAACGGCGCGGGTGGGGACGCGACGATCGAGAACTCGCTGATCACCAAACGCACCGGTGGCGGTCCGCCGGATTACTGGTCCAGCAACATGGCGATGGGCAGGGATCCGGATACCGGCAAGGTGGCGGCGTTCTATTCGAACTACACCTCCGGTGCGCGCAAGCTCTACAAGCACGTCTCGGGCACGAACACGGTGACCGATCAGATCGCCGGTGGTGCGACGCGGGACCTGCCGCCGGGTACCAACTGGGGCGGGCTGACCGCGGACGCGAGCACCGGCATGATGTACGGGGCGCAGAACGGCGGCAGGCCGAAGCTCTTCCAGCTGAACCTGGCGACCGGGGCGAGCCAGGTGTGGGAGCGGGGCCGCAATCTGACCTCGGTGCCATTGGACGATCCGGTCTTCGCGGGCGGTTCGCTGGTGCCGGACCTGTTCGTGGACCGGGAGGGCGGCGCCTACTACGGCATCATCTATCGCGGTTCGACGTACATCTACCGGCTCGATCCGGCCACCGGCACGACGACGCAGGCGGTCAAAGTCGTCGGCCCTGGGTCGAGCAATGGTTTCGACAACTACGGCATGGCCTACCACAACGGCTCCATCTACCTCGGGCACTACAGCGGCGCGCTTTACCGGGTCGACCCGCGCACCGGGGTCTCAGCCCAGGTCGCCGGTGGGGTCGTGCAGAACAACCGGACCGGAACGGTGCAGCCAGAGGCGCCGGGAAGCTGGTTCATCACCGACCTCGCCAGTTGCGGGGTTTCGCCGAACCTGACCAGCGAACTGGTGGTCGAGAAGACCGCCGACAAGCGGATCGCCAAGCCGGGTGAGACGGTCACGTACACGATCACCGCGGAGAACAGGGGCATCGCGCCGCACACCGGAGCCAAGGTGACGGACGATCTCACCGGCGTCGTCGACGACGCGGAGTACAACAACGACGCCACCGCCAAGGACGGCGCGGCCGACACCCCGACCCAGCCCGCTTACGACAGCGCCACGAAAAAACTCGAATGGACCGGAGACATCGCACCCGGCCGGACGGTGACCATCGAGTACACGGTCACGGTGAACAAGCCGCCGGGCGGGGACAAGGAGCTGAAGAACACCATCACCGCACCGGACAGCAACTGCGCCGACCCCGCCACCGACACGTCCTGCGGAACCGCGACGCCGATCGCCCTGCTGACGATGAAGAAGACCAGCACCCCGGCCGATCCGGGACCGGGGGACACCGTGACCTACACGGTCCTGCTGCGCAACGACGGCACCGCGGACTGGGACGCTGCCACTCTGGTGGACGATCTGTCCGAAGTGGTCGATGACGCTCGCTACAACGACGACGGCGCGGCGAAGAAGGCGGACGGCAGCCCGGCCGGGAGCGCGGTCACCTACACCGAGGCGGACAGGAAACTCCGCTGGACCGGTGATGTCGCGAAACGGTCGACGGTCACCATCACCTACACGGTCACGGTCGGGGAACCGCCGTCCGGTGACAGGAAGCTGACCAACGTGGTGGTCGGCCCGGACGGAAGCAACTGCCCGCCGGACTCCGCCGACCCGGACTGTGGCACCGACGAGCCGATCAGTGGCCTCGTGATCCGCAAGACGGTGTCTCCGCGGGAGGTCGAGCCGGGAGGCACGATCACGTACACCGTCACCGCCGAGAATGTCGGCAGGGCGCCGTACCCTGGCGTGACGCTGACCGACGACCTGAGCGGTGTCGTCGACGACGCGCGCTACAACAACGACGCCGTCGCCAAGACGGATGGCGCGAACACCCCGACCCAGCCGTCCTACGCCGCACCGACGTTGCGCTGGACCGGCGACATCGCGGCCGGGAAGACGGTGACCGTCACCTACACCGTCACCGTCGGCACCCCGCCGGCCGGGGACAGGAAACTGAAGAACTCGGTGACCGGGCCGGACGGCTCGACCTGCGTGACCGGAACCGAACCGGAGTGCACGACGGAAACCCTGGTCGGTGCCTTGGACATCGAGAAGACCGTGGACAAACAGGACGCCAAACCGGGAGATCAGGTCACTTACACGGTGACCGTCGAGAACACCGGTGAAGCGAACTATCCGGGGGCGTCGTTCACCGACGACCTGACCGGCGTCCTCGATGACGCGACTTGGGACGATGTGGTCACGAAGACGGCCGGGACAACGGCTTTCGACGCCGGGACCAAGAAGTTCCGGTGGAACGGTGACGTGGCCAAGGGCGCCACGATCACCGTCACCTACCGGGTGACGGTGGGGAAACCCCCCGCCGGGGACAAGAAACTGAAGAACTCGGTCATCGGCCCGGACGGGTCGACATGTCCGCCGGGCAACACCGATCCGCGGTGTGGCGAGGAAACCGCCATCGGCCTGCTGGAATTGAAGAAGACCGTGAGTCCTGCGACGGCGAAGCCGGGCGAGAAGATCACGTACACGATCACCGCGACCAACCCCGGCACCGGTGTGTACCAGGGCGCCCGGTTCACCGATGACCTGACCGGTGTGCTCGACGACGCCACCTACAACAACGATCATCTCGCGCGAGGCGGCGGCACGGTCGGCTACACCGAGCCGACGCTGACCTGGTCACACGATCTGCCCGCGGGCGACACCGTGATCATCACCTACTCGGTGACCGTCAAGGCCGACGGGACGGGCGACGACGAACTGCGCAACGCGGTCACCGGGCCGGAAGGTTCGACCTGCCCGCCGGGCACTTCCCGGCCGGAGTGCAACCAGGTCACGCCCGTCGCGGTGCTGAACATCAGCAAGATCGCGTACCCGGAGAACCCCAAACCCGGCGAGACGATCACTTACACCATTCAACTGACCAATGTCGGCAAGGCGAAATACGTCGGCGCTTCGTTCACCGACAATCTGTCCGGTGTGCTCGACGACGCCGTCTACAACAACGACGCCCGGGCGACCGAGGGCACCATCTCCTACAGCGCGCCGGTGCTGAGCTGGAGTGGCGACGTCACGGTCGACACCGCGGTCGGAATCTCCTACACCGTCACGATCGGGAGCCCGCCGACGGGCGACAAGAAGCTGAAGAACACGGTCACCGGCACACCGGACACCAACTGCGAAACCGGATCGGCCGACCCGGACTGCGGGACCGAAACCGCGGTGCCCGCGCTGAAGATCGTCAAGACCGGTGGCCCGAACGACGTGGTGACCGGTGACGTGGCGAGGTACACGGTGACCGTGGAGAACATCGGAGAGGCGGCCTATGCCGGTGCTTCCTTCACCGACGACCTCACCGATGTGCTCGACGACGCGACCTGGAACGGCGATCAGAAAGCCGACGCGGGCACCCTCGCATTCACCAGCCCGAGGCTGCTCTGGACCGGTGACCTCGCCAGGGGCGCCAAGGTGACGATCACCTACTCGGTCACCGTCACCAACAAGGGAAACCAGCGGCTGCGCAACGTCGTCACCGGCGAAGGCTCCAACTGCGAGACGGATTCGAACGATCCTGACTGCCGTTCGGAACTCCCCACTCCCAAACTGGACATCACGAAGAAGGCGGCGCCCGCCGAAACCGGACCAGGTGGCAAGGTGACCTACACGATCACCTTGCGCAACACCGGAAACGCGGATCAGCGCGGTGCCTCGTTCACCGACGATCTGTTCGGTGTGCTCGACGACGCGGTCTACAACAACGACGCGTCGGCCACCAGCGGCGCGGTTTCCTATGGGGCGCCAAGGCTTACCTGGCGAGGCGACGTGGCCAAGGGGGCGGCCGTGACCCTCACCTATTCGGTGACCGTCGGTTCGCCGCCAGGCGGTGACAAGGTGCTCCGCAACACGGTCACCAGCCCGGACGACACCAACTGTCCACCGTCGACGCACGCCATGCGGCAGCTATTCCGGATCGAGACGGCGAAAGCCGACCCGGGCTGTGGGACCGAGACCCCGGTCAAGTCGATGAAGATCCGCAAAGAAGCCACTCCCGGGATGGTCGAGCCCGGGAAGACGGTGAACTACGCGGTCACCGTCACCAATACCGGTGGTGCGGATTACGACAAGGCGAACTTCACCGACGAACTGCGCGACGTGCTGAGCTCCGCCACCTACAACGGCGACCTGAAGGCGACCGCCGGAACGGCGAGTCTCACCGGGACCGTGCTCACCTGGAGCGGCAAGCTCGCGGTCGGCGCGAAGGTCACCGTCACCTACAGCGTCACGGTGAACCGCGACGTCAAGGACGAGCGGAAGCTGCGCAACGTGGTCACCACGACGACGACCGGCGGAAGCTGCGCCACGGGTGCCGAACCGGACTGCTCGACGACCACCACCGTCACCGTCACCACGCCGCCAGGGACGCCTCCGCCCGGCGAACCCGATGGCACGGAGCCGGGACCGAAACCGCCGAAGCCCGGGCCTCTGGCCGAGACCGGAAGTCCGCTGACCGACATGCTGCTCGGCGCGTTGTTCCTCCTGCTGGCCGGAACAGCGGTCCGCCTCGCGGGCAGACGACGTTCCGTTCGATGACGCTTCTGCCTCGGTCCATGATCGCGTCACTGCGGTGGCCGATACTTCCGGGTGAACCGGACGCCGGTGACAGGTGATTTCAGGTCGTCTGCGCCCAGTTCGGGGTTGACGGCCTGCCACCGGTTGCCGTCGTCCCAGTCCGCGCCGGTTTTGCCGAGCAGGAATCGGAACAACGGCGTGTAGTCCAGGCCACGGCGTTCCCGCCGTCCCGTGGATCCGCGCGTCAGGTCAGGATTCAGGTGGTCGTGGCGCCGGGGTCGGAATTCAGGTCGGTGCCCCGGGTTTCCGCGCTGAAGAGCAGGGCGACGAGGGTGACGGCGATCGTGCCCACGAGGTACAGGACGACCGCCGTGGGCCCCTGTTTTTCGGCCAGCCACACGGCGATGAGGGGCGCGGGCGCGCCGGCGATGATCGAGGAGCCTTGGAACACCAGGGAAGCACCGGCGAAACGGCGGCGGGTCGGGAAGAGTTCGGCGATCCACGCGGCTTCCGGTCCGGCAAGAAGCCCGTGCAATGCCGCGCCGACGCCGACGCCGAGATAGAGCAAAGGCAGATTGTCGGCTTGGACGACGGCGAAGAAGACCGGTGCCCACACCGCGAGGCCCGCCGCCGGGACCAGCATGGCGATACGCCGCCCGACGAGGTCCGACCAGTAGCCGCCGGCCAGCATCCCCGTGAACTGCAGCAGTGACCCGACGGCCACGGCGAGGAGGACGTCGGACTTGTCGTAGCCGAAGGTCTTCGTGGCGTAGGCGACGACGAAGACGGTGTAGACGTAGAAGGCCACGTTCTCGCCCAGCCGCACGCCGAGACCGCGGAGAAGGGGGCCGGGGTGGGCGAGTGTCTCGAGGATGCTCGACCGCTCCCGGACGGCGTCCGCGGAGACCGTGGCCCGCGCCTGCGCTTCCTGGAACACCGGCGATTCGTCGATGCGCCGCCGGATCCAGAAGCCGATGACCAGAAGCGGGATCGCGAACAGGAAACCGACGCGCCAACCCCACTGATCGAAGGCGTTTTCGGGGAGTACCAAGGCAACGCCGCCGACCACGGCCGTGGCCAGCACCGTGCCCAGCGGCGCCCCCGCCTGCGGCCACGCCGACCAGAAGCCTCGCCGCTTCGGGCTTCCGTACTCGCTGACCATCAGGACCGCCGCGCCGAACTCGCCGCCGAGGGCGAACCCCTGGATCAGCCGCAGCACGACCAGCGAGATCGTCGCCCCGATGCCGACCTGAGAGTAGGTGGGGAGCAGCCCGATCGCGGAGGTCGACAGCCCCAGTAGCAGGAAAGTGGTCACCAGCATGGGTTTGCGCCCGAGGCGATCGCCGAGATGCCCGAAGACGATGCCGCCGATCGGGCGCGCGACGAAGCCAAGTCCCTGTGTCGCCAGCGCGAGCAGCAACTGGGCGAACCCGTCGCCGCCGGGGAAGAACAACGGCCCGAGCACGGTGGCCGCCAGGATTCCGTAGAGCGCGAAGTCGTACCACTCCAGCACCGCGCCGGCGGTACTGCCCGCCAGGACCCGCCTGAACGCCGACCGGCTGACGCCTGATCGCGGATCGGCCGTTTCGTGCGAGGCGGGCATGTTCGTCACTTTCGCTCCTCGTCGACTCGGCCGGACGTGACGTCCGATATCCGGACACCTCGGGACGCTAATCGGACAGGTGGAAGATAGACCGCGGTGGCGGGATCGCGCAAACAAGACTCTTGTGGACGTCGGGGCGGGATCGCCGAGGACCCGGCGTGCGCGATCGGCCAGTGGACCTTTTGAGGTAGGGCGGGCGTGCCAGGCCCCGAGGGTCTCGCCGGCGACTGTCCATAAGGGACTGGAGTGCGGTCTGCGGCGCCCGGTTTGAGCACTTTGCGCATTCTGGGGTCGTGAGAGGTAAAGAGCGTTAGAACGACCAATACCACTCACGACCCCCACGTGAGGCGCCCAAATAGGCCACGTGGAAGGGGCTCGGACCGGCGTCGGGCTACTCCTTGCGGCCGCTGACGGCCAAGCCGACGCCGAGTCCGACCATGGTGAGACCGGCCGCTCCGCCGACCAGATCCATCCGCCGGGCCGAGCGGGCGAACCAGGATCGGACCGCTCCCGCCGCCACGCCCCAGACAGAGTCCATCGCCAGGGCGATCGCGGCGAACACCGCACCCAGGACCACCATTTGAAGGCCGGCGTGCCCGGCGGAAGGGTCGACGAACTGGGGCAGGATCGCCGCGAAGAAGACCACCGACTTGGGGTTGGTGACGCCGACGATGAACCCCTGCACCAGGGTGCGTCCGCCGCTGATCGGGACCGCTTGCGCCTCGAAGGCCTCCCGTAGTGCCCGGCGGTGCCGGATCGCCTGGACACCGAGGTAGATGAGGTAGGCGGCGCCGGCGAACTTGATCACGGTGTAGATCACGGCGGAGGTCTGGATGATGGCGCCGACTCCGATGGCGACGGCCGTGGCGGCGGTGAAACTGCCGGCCGCACCACCGAGCACGGTCATCAGCGCGGTCCGTCGGCCGTACGCCAAGGCGCGGCTGACCGCGAACAGCACGGCGGGGCCCGGGATGAGGATCAGGACGAACGACGCGAGCGCGAACGCGGTCAGACGATCAGGCGATGGCATGCGACCAGGCTAAACCGATCGCCGCCGGTGAAGACAGTGCCGACGCGATCGGCCGCCTCACGGCCATCGGGCGGTGAGCTTTTCCACCGCCGCCTCGATGTTGACCGCACCGGCTCCGTAAGTCCGGATACTGGCTTTGACCTGCGGAGTCACGTCGTCCGGCAGGCCGACGGCCACCACGATCGCGTCGGGCCGGGCGGCCAGGGCCTCGGCCAGCCGGGTCGCTTGCCAAGGGGTCCGGTACGCGTCCCTGACCACCAGCACCACCGGGCCGGTCGACGGCAAGACCACCGGGACGTCTTCGTCGGCGAGCAGCGTCGAGCGGGCCGCGCCGAGTTCGGTCAGCCGGTCGGCGAGGCTCCAGTGGGTTTCACCCATCGCGTTGCCGCCGGCGCGCAGTTCGACCACGAAGGCGGGAGCGGTCAACGCGACCGGTCCGTCGACGCGCAGAGCACGCCGCGCGGCTTCGAGCCCGAGATCACGGGGAGCGGCCAGAGCGCGCAAAGTGGCCACTCGCGCGGCCGCGGTCTCCAGTGTCTCCAACGAAAGTGTGCCGGCTCGGACGGCTTCGGAGACCGACGCACGGATGACCGCGGAGAGCTCCGCACCCTCGGTCGGGCCGAGCAGCAGCAGATCCGATCCCGCCCGAAGCGCGCGTACGGCCACCGCGCCGATGTCCTGGTTGCCTTGGCCTGCCTCGATGGCGATCGCGCTGGACAGCAGCACACCTTCGTAGCCCAGCTCTTCGCGGACGAGGTCGTGGAGCAGACGGCGGCTCAGCGTCGCCGGGTTGTCCGGATCCAGTGCGGGGTAGAGCACGTGGGCCGTCATCATCGCGTGGACGCCCGCCTTGATCGCCGACACGAAGGGCGCCAGCTCACGTTCGCGGAACGTCGCGGCCGGACAGTCCACAATGGGCAGTGCGTGGTGCGGGTCGGTCACCGTCGCGCCGTGGCCGGGAAAGTGCTTGGCGCAGACGGACACGCCACCGTCCTGCATGGACCCGATGAAAGCCGCTCCGTGCGCGGCGACCAGCTCCGGCCGGGCCCCGAAAGACCGGACGCCGATGATCGGGTTGTCGGGATCGCTGTTGACGTCGATCGACGGGGCCAGGTTCAGGTTGATCCCGCAGGCCTTCAGATCCGCCGCGATGGCCGCGGCGACCTCGGCGGTCAACGCCAGGTCGTCGATCTCGCCGAGCGCCAGGTTGCCCGGATACGCGCTGCCGGTTTCGTAGTCGAGGCGGGTGACGTCACCGCCCTCCTCGTCCAGCGCGATCAGTGCGTCGGGCGCCGTCCACCGCACCGCGCGGGTGTGCCGGACGATCGCTTGCCTGCCACCGTCGAGATTGGCCGGGAACAGGGTGACCCCGGCGAGCCCGTCGGCCAGCGCCGAGTGCACCCACGCCGGCGGTTCCGCCCCGGTGTACCCGGCCAGCAGGCAGGCGTTGACGAGGCGGTCCAACTCATTCACCGACAACGGAGTTCTCCTTCGCGTAGAGCTGTTCGAGTACGACGGCGACGCCGTCTTCGCTGTTGCTGCCGATCACGTGGTCCACCAGTGCGAGCACGTCGGGGTGCGCGTTGGCCACGCCATACGCCGTACCCGCCCAGGACAGCATCGGCAGGTCGTTGGGCATGTCACCGAACGCGATCACGTCCGAGGCCGCCACCCCGGCCCGCGCGGCCAGCCGGGCGAGCGCGGCCGCCTTGTTCACGCCGATCGCGATCGCTTCGACCAGGCGTGAGCCGTTGGAGTGGTACGCGGCGACGAGCCCGTCCAGAGCCGGCTTGGCCATTGCGAGAAGTTCGTCCGCGGAAAGCGAAGGGTGCCTGCCGAGCAGCTTCGGCGCGGGCAGGCTCAGCAGTGTCGCGTCGTCGGCGCGCTCGATCGTGGCGCCGCGATCCCATTCCCACGGCTCGTAGACCGGATCCGCGACCAGCCGGTCGGCGTGCTCCACGGCGATGCCGATGCCGGGGATCGCCGCACGCAGCTTGGCGACCGCTTCGGCCAGATCCGGTGTCGTGATGGCGTATTCCTCGACGACCGTCCTGGTGTGCATGTCGTACAGGTAGGCGCCGTTGGAGCAGATCGCGAGGCCACGGTCGCCGAATCTCCCGGCGATCTCGGCCACCAGCCGCGGCGGACGGCCGGTGGCGACCACGAATTCGGCGCCCGATTCTTCGACGAGGGCGAACGCCGACACCGTGCGGTCGGAGATCGTGCCGTCGGGGCGCACCACCGTGCCGTCGAGATCCGTCGCCACCAACAAGGGCGTCATGACATCGATCCTTCGTCCGAGAACAATCCGGTCCATGCGTCCCGGCCGGTCAGCCGCGGCAGCGCCGCGCGGTACTGCTCGCGGACGGCGGCCCCGTCGCGGATGAACCGGGTGAGCACCCGCGCGCCCTGGTACGCCAGGCGGACCAGGTGCGCCCGGTCGTACGTGCGGACGCGGACTCCTCGTTGCGACGCGTCGGTCACCACCGCCGTGCGCAGCGCGCCGACACGCCACCAGTCGGCCTCCGAAACCGGCACCGAGCCCAGCGCGAGCCGGTGCACGCCGAGCAACGGCCCGAGTGCCAGCCGGTCGAAGAAACTCGGTTCGCTGATCACGATGTCGTTCGAGGCGAGTCCCGGCACGGCCGTCGGTGGATGCGCGACGGTCTCCGGATGGCGGGCCCGGAGCTCGCGGATCCGGGCGAGCGCCGAAACGCCGCCGTCACGTAGAATGTCCGGCCCGTCGAGGAAGTCCGAAACCGCTTGGATCAAGGTCGCCGCGGCGCCGTACCGCATGCCCAGCAGCGAGGGGATCAGCTCGGCGAGCAGGGTTCCGGCGATCTTCAGCACCGGGAAATCGCCGTGCAGCGCCGAGATGATCGTGTAGTTGCGCAGAATGAAGTACCGGTTGAGCTCGTCGGCGTCCTTCCACGGGAAGTCGGTGTGCCACAGGCCCGCGCCCGGCAGCGTCACCGTCGGGAACCCGCGCTCCCGTGCCCGGTAGGAGTACTCGGCGTCGTCACCCTGGAAGAACAGGGGGAGCGGATAGCCGACCTCCTTGACCACTTCGCCCGGGATCAGGCACGCCCACCAGCCGTTGTAGCCCGCGTCGACGCGGAACTCCTGCCGGTACGGCCTGCCGGTGGCCGGATCCGTGGCCAGCAGATCGACCGCGTGCAGGCTGTGCCGGATCGGCCTGCCCGGCCGGATGCCGTCCAGGTCGGTGTACTCGGCCGCCGCGTGCAACCGCGTGGGGTGCAACAGGTTCAGCATCTGGCCGCCGAGGATCAGCGGTTCCGCCGTGGAGGCCGAAAACGCCGTCATCCGGACGAGCAGGTCGGGTTCCAGGACGATGTCGTCGTCCATGAACAGCACGTTCATGTTCTCGCCGTCGACCTCGTACAGGCCGCGCGTGAAGCCGCCCGCGCCACCCAGGTTCGGCTGCCGCAGGTACCGCAGCTTGCCCGGTGGCAGCACGTCCTCGGCCCGCACCGGGTCGGTGCCCTGGTCGACGACGTACACGGCGTGCACCGCGGCCTGCGCCAAGTCATCATCGGCGATCGCGGTCAGTGTGGCGAGGCAGTCGGCCGGGCGGTTCATCGTGCAGATGGTCACCGCCGTCGGCCGTGACCGCTCCGCCGCCGGAACGGTCCAGCACACGTCGCGGACGACGAGGCGTTGGCCCGGTTCGGTTTCCCAGTCCAGCCACAACGCGCCCCCGTCGACGAACCGGTCGAGCGGAGCGACCAGCGAGATCGGCTCGCCGTCCACCACCCGCGCCGCCACCACGCGTGACTCGCCTTCGAAGTCCGACGCCAGCAGGGAAACCGTGCCGGAACCGTCGGCCTCCAGTTCTACCTCGACAGCGCCGGCCGTCGTCCAGCGCTGCCAGTAGCTCGCCGGGAACCGCCCGAAGTACGTGTTGCCGGAGACCTTCGACGCCGGTTCCACCGTGAGTACGGTCCGCTCGCGTCGGGCGCTGCCCGAGACGACCTGAACGTAGAGATCCTTGCTGATCACCGGATCGGGCCCGGCGAACAGCCCGCGTTGCGCGATCACCGGCGCACCTCCGCGGTCAGCGCTGCCAGTCCGGCCGCGGTCCTGGACAGCGGGAACCGGGCCGCGTTGCGCAGTCCGGCCGCGCGGAGGTCCGTCAACGCGCTGTCGTCCTTGGCCAGCAGCCGGATGGTGTCCGCGAGCGTGGGCCGGGCGAACCGGATCGCCGAGTCACCCAGGACCTCGGTCAACCCCGGCACCGGCTGATACGCCACCGGCAACCCGCAGGCCTGCGCCTCGACCGCGACGAGCCCGAACGCCTCCAACGTCGTCGACGGCACCACGAGCAGGTCGTGCCGCGCGAAGGCCTGCCACAACGCGGGCCGGTCGAACCACCCGAGGTAGTCGACTTGAGCCGTGTCCACCGGCAGCGCGGCGAACTCGTGCTCGGGCGCCGCGACGCACAATGTCACGCCGGGCAGCCCCGTCAGGTCCGCGATCAGTTCGGCCGCCCCCTTCTCCGCGGTCAGCCGCCCGGCGTACAGCACCCGGAAACCGTCCCGCGGCCCGGGCCGCGGCGGCGGTGCGTGCAGCAGCCGATCGGGGATTCCCCATGGCACGTGGACGATCCGCTTCGGTTCGACCGGGGCGACCTCACACAGGAGGTCGGCCATCGCCGAGGTCGGCACGACGACCGCGCCGGCCGCCGCCGCGGCTTCGCACAGCACCTCACGCTGGGTGGGATGCTCCGCCGCGAAGAGCAGATCGGTACCGTGCACCAGCGCGATCCGCGGATGGTCGGGAAACGCGCGCAGCAACGCGGGTGTGGCGCCGAAGCTCAGATGCTGCCAGTGCACCGCGTCGAAGTCGGCCGGATCGAAACGGCGCCGGATCGCCGTCGCCAGATCGTCCACATAGGACCAGAACCCTGGCCCGTCGAGCTGCTTCCCCGGCACGTCGAGCAGTTCCGGCCCGCCGGGACCCGTACCGGAACCGAGCATGAAGACGTCGGCCTCGATCGGTGCTTCCGGCGCGAGGTAGAGGTCCTTGAGGAGCTCGACGCTCCCGCCGGGGCTGCCCGGCGGGAGGTCGATCCCGGTGAGCGTCTTCACGACAATTCCTCGTAAAGCCGGGAAATGTCGATACCGGCCGTACTCGTGTACTTCACGCCCACGTGCTGATAGCTCGCCAGCGCACCGTGCGCGACCAGAAAGATGATCTTGCCGAAGGTCATCAGCGGATAGACCCGGACCGGCCTGGCGACCCTGATCTCCAGGGTCCAGTTGATCGCGTGGCCGACGTGGCCGAGCGGCGCCGAGACATGGACCCAGATGCCGAGCCCGCCGATCGTGTGGTCACCGTTGATCATCTGCGCGTAGCGCTCGGAACGGGTCCGCTCGTGGGTGACACCGAGGTACAGCCGACCCGGTTCGAGCACCAGACCCTCGGGCGGGATGACGAGCTCGGTGAACGGCGTCGACCTCGCCGCGTCCAGTTCCGTGTCGAAGACGCGCATCTTCTCGCCGAGGCGCCAGTCGTACGCGTTGGGCGACAACCGGTCCGGCTCGAACGGGTCGATCACGATGTCCCCGCTCTCCAGCGCCTTCTCGATCGCCTTGCGGGTGAGGATCACGACGTGACCGCCACCCGGTCGCGCCAATAGCGGGATTCCTGTGGGCCGACCGCCGACTGGTACTTCCCCGCGTAGAGATCGATCTCGCCGGACGACACGAAGAACATGATCTGGCCGATCTTCATGCCGTGGTAGACGCGCAGCGGCTGCACGGGGGAGAGCATGAGCGTCCACTGGCCGTGGAAGCCGATGTCCCCGATCGGGGCGGTGATCTCGACGAACAGCCCGAGCCTGCCGACCGAGGACCGGCCGAACAGCAGCGGCACGTAGATGTCCGAGCCGATGCGTTCCTCGGTGTGCCCGAGGTAGAGCTGGTCGGGCTGGAGAACGTACCCGTCCTCGGGCAGCTGGATCGTCTCGGTCGGATTCGGATGGTAGGCGTCGACGACCTTGTCCCGATAGGACATCAGCGTGCCGCCGAGCTTGACGTTGTAGCTGTTCGGGTTGACCTGGTCCGGGCTGAACGGGGAGATCGCGATCCGGCCGTCGGTCACCGACTCGGTGATCTCGGGCCCGGTCAGGATCATTTGACGCCGCCCTTGGCCGTCACGAAGTGGTACTTCACCTTGTCTTCGATCCCGAGTTCCCGCAACAGCCGTCGCACGGTGGCGAAGTCGTTCATCATGACCTCGCCGTCCTCCTTGGCCCGGCAGTCGGCGATGATCTCGTCGACGTGCTCGATCCCGGCGAACCGGAGCACCTGCGGCCACAGCTCGTAGTCCTCGGCGCCGAACGCGGTGATCGCCTCGGGGAGGTACCGGACGAAGAACTCCTGCCGTTCCGGCTCCAGCTTCGGATAAATCTCCTTCATCAGCTCGGCCAGCACGGGACCGTGCGCCGCCTCGTCGCGGGCGTGCAGCCGGGCGATGAGCGCGTGCATCGGCTGGATGGACTTGTCGCCGGCCAGCAGGTCGAGGAAGGCGTTGATGCTGACCTCGCCGACGACCGTCCACATGAGATAGAGCAGATCGCGCTGCCACTGCTCGTCCATGCTCTCGGCGAGCGTGTAGAGCCTGCGGTTCGTCACCGGCTCCACAAAGGATTCTTCGAGGCTGATCTCGCGGGCCTCACGGGTGCGCTGCATCGCCATCATGTGCATGTAGGTGTGCCATACCTCGTCGATATGGGACTGCTGGACGACTTCCTTGACCTCGTAACGGTCGACGCCGGGGAAGACACCGTGCGCGAGCTTCTCGAAGGTCGGGTTCGCCACGTGTTCCTCGGCGGCGATGACGCGCTCGTTGTAGGCGATCCACGCCAGCGTGTTGACCAGCAGCCGCTGCTCGTCCGACGCTTCGAGGAACCGTGGGTGATCCGAGAACGGCATGAGGTGCAGCGGGTAGTCCAGCAGGCTGGGGTCGTATTCGCCGGGGTTGACCACTCCGGCCATGTCGGTGCGGATGGTCGCGCGCTTGGGCCAGGCCGCCGCCAGCCTGCGCAGCATGCTCGGTCCGACGTGGGTCTCCGCAAGCTCGATGGGATGCATGATCAGCTCTCTCCTGTCGCGAAGTTCGGGGTCACCAGGTCTTCGACGCGGACGAACTCGAGTCCGCGGGCCAGCAGTCCTTCGATCACCGACGGCAAGGCGGTGACGGTCTGGGAACGGTCGCCGCCACCGTCGTGCATCAGCACGATCGAGCCGGGAATCGTTTGCCGCAGCACGGTTCGCGTGATCACCTCCGGGCCGGGCATCGCCCAGTCCTCGGTGTCGACGTCCCACAGCGCGAGCCGCGCGCCGAGATCCGTCAGCGAGCGGAGCACCGCGGGGGTCCGTGATCCGTAGGGCGGGCGGAAGTACCCGGGCACGGTGCCGAAGGCCTCGGCGATCACGTCGCCGGTGCGGCTGAGCTGGTCGGCCAGCTCGGCCGCCGAGAGATCCGGAAGATAGGGATGGGACCACGTGTGGTTGCCGACACCGTGGCCCTGTTCCGCCATCCGTCGCAGATCTTCGCCGCGCGCGCCCGCGTTCAGCCCGACACAGAAGAAGGTGGCGCAGACCCCGTAAGACTCGAGGATATCGAGAATCCGCCCGGTGTAAGGAGGATGCGGGCCGTCGTCGAACGTGAGCGCGATCTGCCCGCGCGTCCGGTCGCCGTGCTCCAGTGAGCGCCCGGCCGCGGTCATCGCGGCCAGCGCTTCGTCACTGGAAGTCATCGCCGCATGGTGTTCGTCGAGACGCCCGGTGAGCGAACCCGACTCGATCTCCAAACGCACCAGGGAATCGGGATCTCGCCAAGCCGCACGCGCCAGCTCGGCGGCGGGCACCGAGCCGAAGCCCGGCCTCGGTGGCAGGACGGCCGGGTCGGCGCGGTACATGTCCAGGCCGGCGGCCATGAAACCGCCGTCGAGCATGCCGTTGGTACTGTCGACGACCGTGGTCACGGGGCCGCCGAGGCCCCTCAGATAGGACGCGATCTCCTTGCTCCGGTCCGCGGGGAACCGCACGGCGGGCCGGTCACCGTGCCCGTTCCCGTCGAGGACCGCGATCTCGAAACCCGAGGCGGTCCAGCCGATTCCGGCGTACAGCATCGATATACCCCCATGGTGCGTTCACTCATTCCAGTCCGGCTGTGGTGAGGTGCCTGGCGGTCGCCCGCCGGACGACGATCGGTCCGGCGACGGCGATCACCGCCGCGAGCAGGCCGGGCACCACCATGGCGGTACCCAGCGAGGTGGCGTCGGCGAGCGGGCCGATGACCGCGGGCCCGCCGAGCTGCCCGGCGTAGGCCATGGTGGTCACCCAGGAAAGGGCGCGTCCGACGTTCGCGCCACCCGCGCCGACGGCACTGAAGATCGCCGGTACGACGGTCGCCAGACCGGCCGCGACGACCACCCAGCCGACCAGGCCGAAAGCCAGCCGTCCCGCGGGAAGCAGTGGTGCGACGAGAACCAGCGCGTACCCCAGCACGGCGACCGATCCCGCGTACCGCATCCAGCTCGCCGGGTTCACTTTCGACCGGATCCGGTCGGCGGTGAGCCGGGAGACGGTCAGCGCGGCGGCGAACGCCGTGTACGCGAACGACGCCGTCGCCGGGTCCGCGCCGAGCATTCCTTGTGCGTGCAGGGAAGCCCAGCTGTAACCGGCGCCTTCGCTGACGAAACCGGCCAGCGCGACCAGGCCGAGCAGCAGAATGGTGCTCGTCGGCAACCCGCCGGCGGAGACGACCGGGTCACCGGCCACCTCCTGCCGTGCCTCGCCGGTCAGCAAATGCCTGCCGGGCAAGAGGAACAACACGGCCGCGACCAGGCCGGCGCCGACCATCAGCGCCGCGCCGCCCGTGTCGAGATGCAAGCCGACGGTGATCGTGAGGCCGCCCGCCACTCCGCCGAGGCTCCACACACCGTGGAACGCCGACATGATCGAGCGTCCGTAGCGGGTTTCCACTTCGACGGCGTGGCCGTTCATCGCGACGTCCAAAGAGCCGAGCGCGCCGCCGAGCACGAACGCGGCGGCCAGCAGTACCGGAAAGCTCGGGGCCAGCGCGGGACCCAGCAGCGCGAGCGCCGCCACAGGCGCGATCACCCGCAGTACGGCACGGCTCGACCAGGTGTCGGCCAGCCGCCCGGCCACCGGCATGCAGGCCATCGAGCCGAGCGCGGTGATCAGCAGCACCAGCCCGATCCGGCCCTCACCGAGATGGAGCCGGGCGTTGATCGACGGCAGGGACGCGCTCCAGACGGCGCAAATCAGCCCGCACAGCCCGAAAACGCCCAGCACGGCCATTCTGGCGCGGCGAACGGCGGTTTCGGGACGCGTCACAGCGGCTGACTTCCTTCTCTGCTGGCGGGCATGGCAAAGGAGGAGTCCTTCTTTGTCCACATAGGACAAAGCCGCGAACTGTCCCCCAGTTCGACCGGATCGCGACGGTGCGGCCGGTTATAGTAAAGAAACTTTCCTAATTAAGAATGCAGGTCCGATGGTCTCGCTGTCAAGGGAAAACTCGACGTTCGGGCGATATCGCGAGCAGGGTGCGCATGGCCGCCAGCTCGTCGTCACCTTTCACCGTCGCGACCCAGGGTCTGGTCAAATGATCACCCGTCGCTCTGGGCACCAGGTGGACGTGAAGGTGGAAGACGTCCTGCCAGCCGGCGGATCGGTTGGCCTGGAACAAGGTCAGCCCGTCCGGCCGCAGCACGTCGTGGATCCTGGCGGCCATCGAGTGGACGGTCCGCATGACGGCGGCCGCGTCCTCGGCGGAGATCCCCCAGATGTCCGCGGCGTGGGCGCGGGGCACCACCAGGGTGTGCCCCGGCAGTACGGCGGTGTGGTCGAGGAACGCGATCGTCTGCTCGTCCTCGAACAACACACGCCCGGCGCCTTCGCGGCCGGCCGCGATCTCGCAGAACACGCAAGGGGTGTCGGTTTCATTCATGTCGCCGACTGTAGAGTGAGCCCTCGGACGGGGTCAGTGTCCACAATGGATTGTCGGGGGATCGCCGGTCGGGTCAGGGGGTAATGCCCTGGTCACCGGGTGTGCCGTTCTTTTCGGTAACTTGTCACGCGGTGGCTTCATAGTGGGCTGTCCGATTCGCTCCAGGGAAGGACTCCGGGCGAGTTGCCCCAGGTCGACGGGATGGTCGTCGATCCCGCGAACGGCACCTCTGCGCGGTCCGCGAGGACGAGGCGACTGAAGAATGCGTACCAGGCGCCGACCCGGGCTACGGTGGCACGCGCCTCTCGGCCGACGTCGACCTCAAGCGCGTACTCGACGACCGACCGTGAATGAACCGGCGATGAACCGGCGTCCGTCATCATCGAGCCGGTTCGCCGCCGGTGACGGCGGTATCGGTCCCAGGTACAGGAGACGGGTGGCGGGTTGCTCAGCGATGACGTCCGGACGGCGAGGTCAGCCGATGCGGTAGCCGGCTCTGGGCACCGTGGTGATCAGCGGTGGTTTCAGCAGCTTCCGCCGGAGATTCGTCAGCAGGACGTCGAGCACGTTGGTCGTCGGATCGGCCACTTCGTCCCAGCCCGCCCTGATGAGCTCGTCACGGGAAACCGGACGGCCCGCGTTCTCCAGCAGGCAGCGCAGCACGGCGAATTCCGTGCGGGTCAGGCCCAGCAGGACCCCGCCGCGCCGGACCTCGTGCCGTCCGGTGTCCAGTTCGAGGTCCGCGGCCCGCAGGACCGATGGCTGCGGGACCCGGCCGCGGCGGCAGAGGCTGCGCACTCGCGCCACCATTTCCGCGATGGCGAAGGGCTTTTCGAGGTAGTCGTCGCCGCCGCGCCGCAAACCGGCGACGCGCTGGTCGGGGTCGCCCAGCGCGGTCAGGAACAGCACCGGGGTCGTCCAGCCGGTGCCGCGTTTCCGCTCGACGTAGTCCAGCGCGTCCCCGCTCGGGAGCATCCGGTCGAACACCACACAGTCGTAGGCGTTGACGAACAGCGCCTCGTCCGCGGGACGGAGATCGCCGACGGCGTCGACGGCGAACCCGGCGGAACGCAGGGACGAGTGCACGGACGATCGGAGTGCTTCGTCGTCTTCGATGACCAGGATCCGCATCCGGCCAAGGTAGCCGAGTCGCCGGACGGCCGTATTCGGGCGCTAATCTGCCACGATGACCCCATGACCTCCCTCTTTGGTGCGAGGATCTGATGCCGATGAACGCGCGGGTGCTGGTCGTCGAGGACGACGAGGACATCCGGATGGCCGTGTCCGCCGAGTTGCGCGCCGCCTCGTTCGCCGTGGACGCCGCCGGTTCGCTGGCGGCCGCGGCCGCGGCACTCGACGCGACCGGGGGAGCGCACGACTGCGCGGTCTTCGACCGGATGCTGCCCGACGGTGACGCCATCGGCTTCGTCGACGAGCGCAGGCGGCTGGGCTGGGCGGTGCCGGTGCTGTTCCTGACCGCGCTGGATTCGAGCAGCGCCCGGATCGAAGGATTCGAACACGGCGGGGACGATTACCTGGTCAAACCCTTCGTGATGGCGGAACTGCTGGCTCGCGTGATGAACCTGTGCCGCCGCCGGGACAGCAGGCCGCCGGTGCTGCGCCACGCCGACCTCGAAGTCGATTTCGCGCGCTGCGAGGTCCGCCGGGGCGGCGTGCTGCTCTCCCTGAGCAACCGCGAATTCGCGATCCTCGAGTACCTCGCGACCCGCCCCGGGATGGCGGTGTCCCGAGCGGATCTCGTCGAGCACTGCTGGGATCTCGAGAACGAACCCACGGCCAACGTCGTCGACGCCGTCGTCAAACGGCTGCGCCGCAAACTGGGCGAGCCCGATCCGGTGGAGACGGTGCGCGGAGTCGGGTTCCGGCTCTCGTGACCGACACCGAGACCTCGTCAGGGCGGCTGCGACGGCTCCGCGGTCTGCTGACGCTGCTGTTCACCGCGATGAACGCGCTCGGCCTGGTGGTGCTGGCGTGGTTGCTGATCGAGGCGGACGCCGATCAGGGCAGGCAGCGGCTCGACAGCGACGTCCGCCAGGTCTCCGCGACACTGGCCAGGCTGATCGCCGCGGACGGCGGCGCGATCGTCACCGCCTACATCGGCACGGACACGGTGAACGGGCAGTGCCCGCAGTTCGCCGTCCTGTCCGGCACCGCCCCGCGCTTCGAGCCTCATCGCAGCAAGCGCGAGTGCGTCCCCGTCGACGACGAGCTGCTGAACCGGCTCGCGACCGAGGCTACCGGCACGACCCTCTCGAAGACCGGCTACGAGCGGACGGCCGCCGGCCGGTCCGTCTACGTCGCCGCCGATCCGATCAAGGACACCGCGGAGCAGATCGTCGGCGCCGTCGTCGTGGTGGCCGACGCCGAAGTCGTCGGCGAGCAGCACGACGAGTGGACGTTGCTGGTGATCGGCGGCTGCGTGCTCCTGGTGCTCGGGCTCGGCGGCGCCGGGTACTTCATCGCGGGCCGCGCCATGCGCCCGGCGACCGCGGCGCTGGAACAGCAGAAGTCGTTGCTGGACGGCGTTTCCCAGCTCCTCGACGGCGTCGTGCACGACCTCAAGACGCCCGTGGCCGGCTTGAGGGCGCTGGCCGAGACGGCGTCGCGGAACCCGGCCGCGCAGGCCGAGATGTTGCCGCGGACCATCCGGCTCGCCTCGATGATGGGAGACATCATCGATCTCTGGCCGAGCCGTGCCCGGGTCACCGCCGGGGTCGAGAAACCGGCCATGGGGCCGTTGATGCTCGATCAACTGGTCGAGATGGTCGTCGAGGACATGCCCGCCGACGGGGCCCGGATCTCGGTCACCTCCGTGCCGACCCGCGTCGAGGGCGACGCGACGTTGCTGCGGCGCGCGGTCGCGAACCTGATCGGGAACGCGGTGAACCACGGCCGCGCGCCCGGCGAGGAGGCCGACATCCAGGTCACCGTGCTCGACGGCAGGGTGATCATCGCCGACCGAGGTCCCGGCGTCGATCCGGACGGGGCGGCGGAACTGTTCGAACGGTTCGTCAGCGGCGGCGGATCGACCGGGATCGGTCTCGCCGTCGTCAAATGGGTCGCCGACATCCACGGCGGCACGCTGCGCATCTACAACCGTGACGAGGGCGGGGCGATCTTCGAGCTCGCCCTGCCCATGGGGGGACCGGTGAGCACGCCATGACGCCGGACGAACGCGTTACGCTACCGGATGTGATCCGTGCAGGTAAGGGGACCGCCGGGGCGCGCTGGCGGGCAAGGGCTCCGATCGCGTTGATCGTCGCGGGCTGTGTCGCGGTGGTCGGCATCGCCGTGGGCGGTGCCGCGAAGCCGCTGCCCGGGCTGGACGTGGTGCCGACCGGACACTGGATCTACAACTCCCTGCTCGGCAAGGCTTTCCACATCGACGGGGCGGGCAAGCGGGCGGACGCCGAAGTGAGCGTCCCCGGCGCGGGCGCGGACAGCCAGGTCGTGCAGGGACCGACGCAGGGGTACGTCGTCAGCCCGGGGAAGAAGACCGTCGAATTCGGCAAATCGACGTTGTCGGTCGAAGGCAGCCATCCCGCGGCCGCTCCCGAACGTCCGGTGACCCTCGAAGTGCGAGGCGGGCCGTACGCCGTCTACCGCGAAGCCGGAACGGTGAGCCGCTTCGGCGACCATGCCGTCACCGTCAAGGCCGGGGGACCGCTGGGGACTCCGGTCGCGACCCCGGACGGGCGGCTGTGGCTCCACCGGCTCGACACCGGGCTGTTGTGCGAGCTGGCTCCCGGCTCGGAGCGGCTGTCCTGTCCTTTCGTGATTCCCCAGGGGCACAAGGGTTCTCTCACCGTCGTCGGCGACACCGCGATGTTCGTGGACACCACCGACGACACCGCGCGGACGGTCGCTGTCACCGGCCTCGGCGATCCGGTGAAGCTCGGCGTCGAGGTCCCGGAGACCGCGGTCGCGGCGTCGAACGACGTCGAGGGCCGGGTGGCGATCCTCGACCCGCAAGGCGCGCGACTGCATCTGGTGGACGCCGCGCCGCAAGCCAAGACCGCACCGGTGACCGTCGGCCTTCCCCCGGGTGATTACGCGGGCGTCGCCGCCTCGCGGACAGCCGTCGCGGTGGTCGACCGCACCAGCAAGACGGTGCGGACCTTCGACCGTGACGGCCGGGAGCGGGACAAGAAACCGATCCCCGGCGAGGGCGGCAAGCCCCCGGTGCGCGGCCAGGACTCCAAGGTCTACGTCGACGGGGTGGACGGTTCCCACGTGCTGGTGGTGGAGCACGACGGCGCGGTGAACGAGGTCCCGGTGACCGGCGCTCCCGATCCCGCTCAGGACCCGAAACCGGTGGCTCCGCCGCCGCCCCGGAACCCTCCGGACGCGCGGGGACCCGTCACTCAGCCCCAGCCACCGCCCGTGCCGGCCGGGAAGCCGGACCGGCCCGTCGCGCCGCAGACGACGAAGAAGCCACCCCCCGTCGCGGCGAGCCCGCCGGGTGCGCCGCGGTCGGTGACGGCCACGCCGGGCAACGCCTCCGCGACCGTGCGGTGGAACGCCGCGGCCGCGAACGGCGCCGCCGTGACCGGCTACCGGGTGACCTGGTCCGGCGGCGAGACCACGGTCGGCGGCGGCGCGCGGACGGCGTCGATCACCGGGCTGGCGAACGGTGCCTCGTACGTCTTCACGGTGGCCGCGATCAACCGCGCGGGAACGGGGCCCGGTGCCAGTTCCGCTCCGGTGACACCCGTGGTCCCGAAGCCGCCGAGTGCCCCCGGCAACGTCGCCGCGCAACCGGAGGGCAACGGCGGCGCGCTCATCACCTGGACGCCCGCGACGGCGAACGGCTCGCCGATCACCGGCTACCGGATCTACTGGTGCCCGGACAGCGAGGGCATCGACCAGCCGCATGACCCGCCGGACTGCGGCGAGGCGACCGTCCCGGCGTCGGCGCGGCAGCACGTGGCCGATTTCCTGTTGGTGGGCACCGAACTCCGGTTCTACGTCGAGGCGATGAGCGCCGCGGGCAACGGCCCGGCTGGGGACGATCCGACGATTCCCGAGGGACGGCCGGACATCGAGGTGACGCAGCGAAACGGGATGGTGCGGCTGGTCGCCAGGACGATCACCGAGAGCGCGAACTGGAATGCCACGCTCCCCGTCGTCGTCACCGGCCCCGGCTGGGAAAAGGAGTTCACGATCAAGCTCACCGGCCAGCACAACACCGGGACGGATCTAGTCCGCTATCCCGGCGCCAAGGGGGATCGGGTCACCGTGACGCTGTATACCAAGGTCTACGGCGAGATAGTGAAGACGATCACTTGGAAATGACGGGCACGAAACAGGGGGCACGATGAACCAGCCGGCCGCGACCGGGGTCTATAAGGCGGTCGCCGAGAACGTGCAGCGCGTGCTGCGCGGCAAACCGGACGTCGTCCGGCTCGCGATCGCGGCTTTGCTGTCCGAAGGCCACCTGCTGATCGAAGACGTTCCTGGCCTGGGGAAGACGACGCTGGCCCGCTGCCTGGCGCGCAGTATCGGCGGGAGCTGGAACCGGATCCAGTTCACGCCGGACCTGCTGCCCGGTGACGTGACCGGAGTGATGGTCTACCACCAGAACAACGAGAAATTCGAGTTCCATCCAGGCGGGATCTTCGCCAATATCGTCCTCGCGGACGAGATCAACCGCGGTACGCCCAAGACCCAGTCCGCGTTGCTCGAGGTGATGTCGGAGCGGCGGGCGACGGTCGATTCGGTGCCGCACGAGGTACCGCATCCGTTCCTGGTGGTGGCCACGCAGAACCCGATCGAGATGGAGGGCACCTATCGCCTGCCCGAAGCGCAGCTCGACCGGTTCATGATGCGGATCTCCGTCGGCTACCCCGATCACGACTCCGAGGTCCGGGTGCTCATGAGCGACTGCGCGCGGGTCAGCCCGGACGAACTTTCGCCGGTGGTGGACCTGGAGACCCTGCGCCGTGCCATCGACCAGGTGCGGGACGCCTACCTGGATCCCGCGATCTGTTCGTACGCGGTACGGCTGGCTGCGGCGACCCGGGACCACGCGGCGGTCCGCTACGGTGCGAGCCCGCGCGGCAGCATCGCCCTGGTCCGTGCGGCGCAAGGGATCGCGGCGACCGATGGCCGCAACTACGTGACCCCGGACGACATCAAGTCCATCGCGAAACCGGTGCTGGCCCATCGTCTGGTGCTCACCGCCGACGCCGAGCTCAACCAGCGGTCCGCGGCCGACGTCGTCGACGAGGCGCTGGCGGCGACGCCCGCGCCCGCCATCAACGCGGTCTGAGCCGAAGACGGCGGATGAGGATGCGACTCACAGGACGCGGCACCGGATTGCTGGTCGCCGCCGTGTTGCTGTACGGCGCGGGCGAACTGGCCGGATACCCCTTGCTGCGCGTGCTCGCGGGAGCCGCGGTCGGCGCGCTGCTCGCCGGGGTGGCGCTGGCGATCCGGCGCCCGCGGGTCGCGGTGCGGCGCGACGTTTTCCCGGACCGCGTCGAACGCGGACGTCCGGCGATGGCGCGGCTGCTGGTCGGGAACCCCGGAACGCGGCGGCAGGCCGGGTTCACGGCGCGGGAGCACGGGGAACACGGCGCCGAACTGGCCGTCACGGTCCGCCCGCTGCCACCTGGTGGTGAGGCGACGTATCACTACGAACTGCCGACGCGGCGGCGCGGACGGTTCACGGTCGGGCCGCTGATCCTGGAGCGTGCCGATCCGCTCGGCCTGGTCCGCCGCCCTCTGCCCGCCGGTGACACCGCGACGCTGTGGGTCTACCCGAAACTGCATCCCGTGCGCGCGCTCGCGACCGGTCATCCCCGCCACCACCATGACGGACCGACGACCGACGATTCGCTGCACGGTTCGGCGGACCTGCGGGACGTGCGCGAATACGTCGTCGGAGACGAGGTCCGTCACCTGCACTGGAAGGCCACGGCCAGGACCGGGCAGCTGATGGTCAGGGACTACGTCGATCCCGATCACCCGCGATTCACGCTGCTGCTCGACACGCGGGCGAAGGTGTTGTCGGAGAACGAATTCGAGGAGGCCGCCGAGCTGGCGGCGTCACTGGTGAACGCGGCGGCGACGGCCGGGCACCGCTGCCGCCTGCTCACCTCGACCGGCGAGGATCTGACGACCTTCGGCGGCGCGCAGGCGGCGAGGCGACTGCTGGACGTGCTGTGCGAGGTCGGCCAGGACCCCGCCGCTGACCGGCCGATGATCCCGGTTTCGTTGTCGCGCAAGGGAGTCCGGGGTGGCTGCCTGGTCGTCGTGACCGGCAGGGCCGGGCCGGATCTGCGCGGACTCGCGGTCGTCCGGCCGCATTTCTCGTCGGTGTACGTGCTCGGGGTGGGCACGCACGGCCTCGGGATGGACGGGCTCGGCGTGCACGGTGTCGAGGGCGTCCCCCGTGCCAGGCGGGTCAGTGCGGCGGACGCGGCCGAGGCGGTGAACCGATGGAACGAGCTGGTGTCGTGACCCCGCGGATCGCGGACGTCGCCGTGCTCGCCGCGGCGGCGATCGGAGGGCTGCTCTTCGCGCCGGTCTTCGGCCTGACCGCGTTGCTCCTGCCGATCGGCGCGGTGGTGCTGGTGATCTACGGCGTCACCGAACTCGGCAGGCGGTTCCCGAAAACCGTGCCGTGGCGGCCGGTGATCGCCGTCCTGGCGGGCCTGCTCGCGGTGATCGAGACGGCGCTGCCGGGAACGACGGCGGCGGGGATCCCGACGGGGGAGACGCTCGCGGTGCTCGCCGCCGGAGCCGTCGACGGCTGGCAGCTGACCCTGCGGACGACCTGGCCAGCCCGGCCGGAACCGGAACTGATCTCGTTCGTGCCGCTGGCCGTCCTGGTCGCCGCCGTACTGGGGATCGAACTGCTGCACCGGCTGCGGCGACCACTGATCGCCCTCGTGCCGGGGTTGCTCGTCCTGGCGCTGAGCCAGGCCTACGTCGCGGTGACCGGTGCCGCCGCGGTGGCCACGGGCGTCGGCTACGCGGTCATCGCCGGCCTGTTGCTCGTCAGCGGTGGTGGGACCGCGGTGCCCCGGTTGCTGAAGCTGGTCGCGCCTGCCGTGGTGCTCGGCGTCGTCGGCGCGCTCGCGCTGGCCGTGGCCGATCCGCTCGCGCGACCCGCGTACTCCTTGAAGGACGACGAATCCGTCCCGCTCGCCGAGGAGTCGGTCGCGAGCCCGCTGTCGGAGATCGCGTACCGGACCAAGAATCCGTCGCCACAGGTGTTCCGCTACACCGGAGACACCCCGGCGTCCCGGCGTTGGCCGTTGGCCGTCCTGGACGAGTTCGACGGCTCGAACTGGTTGCCCGGTGGGGGTTTCCGTCGCCTGGGCGCGGAAATCCCGCCAAGGACGGGAGAGGAAGTCCCGGCCGCCAGGCGTCAGGCCACGATCGAGATGACGGCTCCGTCCGGACCGTGGCTCCCCGGCCAGACGTCGCCCGCGTCGGTCACCGGGGTCGACGCGCTCGTCGACGAGACACGCGGAACCCTGGTCGCCGCACAGCTGTCGCCGAGCTTCCGCTACACCCTCGGCTGGTGGGAACCCCAGGTCGGTCCGGAAGACCTGATCGGCGCGGGAACGGATCCCGCGCTCCCGGGTGGTCTCGGCGGTCTCGGCACGGTTCCCCCGGAGATCGGCGAACTCGCCGACCGGGCGCTGCCGCCCGATCTGCGGCCGTCGTTCCAGACCGCTGTCGCGCTGGAGCGGTACCTCGCCGGAAACTACCGGCTCGCCACGGGCGACGACCTGCCGACCGGGCACGGCTGGCCGCAGCTGCGGCGGTTCCTGATCGACGGTGACAAACGGGGCACGAGCGAGCAGTTCGCCGCCGCGTACGTGGTGCTGGCCCGGCTGAAGGGAATCCCGGCGCGGCTCGTCGTCGGCTACCGCGCGCCGGAACGGGCCGAAGCCGACGGCTCGCACGTGGTCCGCAACGCCGACGTCATCGCGTGGCCGGAGGTCGCCGTGGCCAAGGTGGGCTGGGTTCCGCTCGACCCGTCCGGCACCGCCGCGCAAAGCGGATCCTCGGCCGCGACCGGGATCGCCGCCGCCGTCGCGGAGGTGCGGACTCAGCTCCCGCCGGTGCAGAAGATGGAGAACCCGCCGCTGCCGCCCGGGGAGTCCGAAGAGGACACCGCGTCGGGCACGGGGAACTGGCGGACACCGGCGATCATCGCCGGCGTCGGGCTCGTGGTCCTGCTGGTGCTTTGGGGCGCGGGCGTTCCCGGGGTGACCGCGTTCCGCGCCTGGCGGCGACGTCGCAAGGAAGGCCGGGCGGCGGTGATCGGTGCCTGGGCCGAGGCCAGGGACCGGCTGCGGGCACACGGTCTCCGGGTGACCGCCGGGATGACCGTGCGGGATCTGGCCGCCACCGCGGGAGTCTTCGGCGATCAGTCCACAGTGGAGGGTCTGCACTCGCTGGCGAGATCCGTCGACGCCGCGCTGTGGTCCGGAATGGCACCGGACGTCACCCACGAGGCGTGGGCCGCGGTGAAGACCGTCCGAAAAGGACTCAGGCGGCGGTCTTGGGCGGCGAGGTTGCGCGCGGCGATCAACGTCCGCGTCCTGTTCCCGCCGCGCGCCGCTTGAGGTGAGGCCCCTGCCCCGAACGTCCCGCGTGACTGGATGGACGTCACGCGTGACCAGATGGACGACACGCGTGATTGAACGGACGACACGCGTGATCAGACGGACGACACGCGTGACCAGACGGACGACGCGTGTGATCAGATGGACGACACGCGCGTGGCCGGGCTCCGCCGCGAGTTGTCCGCTCAATCACGCGTGTCGTCCGTCCAATCACGTGTGTCGTCCATTCGATCACGCGAAACCGCCGGCGGGAGAGACCACGTTGCGAAAGCCACTTTCGCAACGTTGAAGGTTGCGAAAGTGGCTTTCGCAACCTCCTGCGGACCTTCGCGCGGCGGAAGCCGGAGAACCTCAGGACCGAAAGCGACACGGCACTTCGTCTACCCGGCTCAGGGCTTGCAGACGGCGCCGCGAAGCGGCTGGAATTCGCTCTCGTAGGTGCCCTGCGGGCTGCTGCCCTGGATCTGGAAGCAGTACCGCAGGCCCGGCCGGACCTCGATCCGCCGCTGCTTGGTCCGCTGCGTCAGGATCACCTGAGGCTCCGCCCTGCCTTCCTCGGCGAGGATGATCGCGAAATCCAGTTCGGCGTTCGACGTCCACGACAGGTCGACGGAGGTTTCGTGGTCGACGGGCGGGGCCAGGTGGATCTCGACCCCGCTCGACGGGGGAGCGGTCGTGGCAGGCGGCACCGAGGGCGCCTCCCCGCCGCCGGACAGGAGCCACGGTACGGCGACGGCACCACAGATCACGGCCAGAATCGCGGCCGCGATGCCGTATTTGCGCTTCGATGCCGCGGTTTCCGGCGGCGGTCGCTCCGGGCGGGTCGGCTCAAGCACGAGGATCGGTTCCGCGGGCAGGTCGAGCGGGATGCCGGCTTGCGCCGCCGCGAGTTTCCGGTGCAGGTGCTTCAGCCGGGCTTCAGGGTCTTCCGGTCGGCTCTCCGGGTCCTTGGCGAGCAGGTCGCCGACGAGCGTCACGAGCTCGTCCGGGACCTCCGGCCGGGTGATGGGTGCGACGGGCTCGGTCAGCACGCGGTGGATCCGGGTGCCGGGTTGCTCGCCGACGACCGTCCTGTGTGGAGGGTAGCCGGTCAGCGCGAGGTACAGGACCGCGCCCAGGCCGTACCGGTCGGTTCGTTCGTCCATGGTCTGGTCGCGCACGGTCTCCGGGGCGGCGAACTCGAGGCCGTGCAGCGGGTCACGGGGGAACCGTCGCCTGAGCGCCAGTCCGAAGTCGGCGACGACGGGCTCGCCGGTGCGCCGGATCAGGACGTTCCCGGGCGACACCGAACCGTGCACCACGCCCGCCCGGTGCGCGGCGGACAGTGCCCGCGCGACCGTTTCGCCGATGATCAGCGCGTCCTGGATCGGCAGGGGTTCGGCCAAGGTGGCGAGGGACCGGTCGCAGCGCGGCATGCGCAGCGCTGTCCGGCCGTCGGCGAGCTTGCCGATCTCCTCCACCGGGAGAATCGACGCGATACCCGAGAGCGCGGCCCGTTCCCGGTCCAGTGCCGCCCGGGTCTCCCGGTCCAGCGAACCCGGGTACACCTTGAGCACCGTATCGCCGGGGCCGGGCACGATGGTGCTCATATGACGGCCGGATCCCCTCTCCACCGCGGACCCGTCCACGGTACAACAGAGCCCCGGCTCAGTTCCGGCAGATCGCGCCCCGGATGGGCCGCGGCGCGCTTTCCTGCACCCCGCCGCCGTCGGTGATCTGGATCAGGAAGCAGTACTTCCGGCCGGGATCGACGGGGACCTTCATCGTCCGCTGCTGCCGGACGATCATGGTCTTGGCCTCACCGGTGCCGTCCGCGACGACGACGGCCGAGTCGAATCCGTGCGGTGCCCGCCAGGTCAGCTCGACCATCGAGCCGTGGTCGATCGGTGCGTCCAGTTCCACCCGTGGTGCCGGTTTCGGGCTGGTGCTCGTCTTCGGCGGACTCGGTTGTGCCTGGGCCCGCGGCGGTGGTTCCGTCGAACCGGAGTAGAGGAACCAGGCAGCGGCCGCGAGCACGGTGGCCGCGCCGATGGTGAGCACCGGCCAGGCGGACTTCTTGCGGGGCACGGGTGCCGATACCGGTTCCGGTCCGATGGTCACGAGCGGGAACCCCTGGATCCCGCCCGACACCACGACGGGTGGTTCTTCGTCCATAATGGACTGTTCAGGCCCCAGCGCGGCGAGGATCTCCTCGACCACCGCCGCATCGGCCGGACGGGAACCGGGGTCTTCGGCGAGGAGGTTCTCGGTCAGCGCGAGAAGATCGATCGGCGCGTCCACCCGGTGCAGTTCCGGCCGGTCGGGCCCGGGCGGAAGGCCGGTCAGCGCGAAGTGAAGCACAGCACCGAGCCCGTAGAGGTCCGCACCTTTTCCCTGAGGCCCTTCCGGGGCGAGGAAGTCGCTCCCGTGGTCCGGATCGCGGACGAACACCGGACGCAGGGTGCGTTCGAAGTCGTTGATCACGGGTTCACCCGACGCGCGGAACAGGACGTTGGCGGGGGTGAGCCTGCCGTGGACGATCCCGGCTTCGTGCGCCGTCGCGAGCGTCGACGCGATCGCGGAACCGAGGACGAGCGTGTCCGCGACCGGCAGCGGGCCGGTGTTCTCGACCAGATCGAGCAGTGATCCGGTGCAGAGTTCGCTACGGAGCGCGCACCGGCCGTCGGGCAGGTCTTCGATGGCTTCGGGAACCAGAACCTGACCGTCCAGCGCGGAAAGCCGCTCCAGTTCCTGCTCCAGCCTGAGGCGGGTGCGCTCGTACAGCCTGCCTGGGAACACCTTGACCGCGACGTCGCCTTCGTCCGTCGGCACGGCGAAGACGGCGCCGGCCGATCCGCTTCCGAGCGCTTCCCCGTCCTCCGGTCGCATTACCGCAGAGTAGTCCCGAGAGGGCGATCACGGGAGTGCGGATGAACCGCCGATGTACCGGCACTGAACCCTCGCGCGCCACGCTGCTTCTCAGCAGCGACGCCACGGATCAGCGAGGTGGGACGGATGAAGCAGAAGAACAATCTCCGGCGGGCGGCCGTCTACGGCGTCGCCGGTCTCGCCACGGCGGCCATCGGCGCCACCACCGCGAACGCGATGGTGGACGACCGGCCCGACGAAAAACCGGTACAGGACACCGCGCAGGCGGCCAAACCGCAGCAGGTCCACGTCCAGGTCCCGGAGCCTGCCCCGGCCTCGACGAAGCAGGCGGTGCCCCAACCCAAGCCTGAGCCGCGAGCCGAGCCGGACGCGCCGCGGAAGGTGACTCCGCCGCCGGTGGTGGCCCCGGTCGTGCCGGCGCAGGCGCCCGTGGCCCCGGTCGTCAAGCAGGCCGCTCCGGTGCAGCGGGCGGTGAAGACCGCGCAGACGGTCAAGAAGGTGGCCCACCCGGTACCGGTCGTGAAGAGGGCGGTGGCCGTCAAACCGCGCGTGGTGAAGACGGTCGCGCCGAAACTGTCGAGTGTTCTCCCGGAGAAGAAGTTCGTCGTTCGCGCCGCGGTGGCCGAGACGGCTCCGCGCACGATCCGCGAGCAGCTGCAGGTCAAAGCCAAGGCCGTCGACACGGCGAACGAAGCGGTGGAGCGCGCGAGCAAGGTGCTGGACAAGGCCAAGGACGACCTGAAAAAGGCCAAAAACGACCTGAAGAAGCTCCGGGAGAGCGCCAAGAAACTGAAGGATCACGACAAGCCGGTCAAGATCATGACCGGCGACCGGGACTGAGCGCCATGACCACGACCCGCGCCGAACGACCGGCGCTGTCGCTGTGGGCGGCGTTCCGGAAGTTCTCCGTCCCGCGCACCCCGCAGCCCCGGTATCTGGTGATCCCGGAAGAGGCCTGGCTGGACCAGCGACCGTCCATTCCGGACACCGAAGAGGACGGGCAAGCCGAGTACGACTACTACCTGGAGCACGAAGACAAGCCGCTCAGCAAGAGCGCGGTCACCGGCTTCGGCGGTGGGACCGCGTCGCTGGTCTTCGGGGTGACCACCGGACTGGTCATCGCCACCCCTGTCGGCATCGCCGTCGGTGTGGCCGCCGGGATCTTCGGCGGCTTGATGGGCCGTTCGCTGGCCGAAGAGTTCTACGAACGCCGTCACGAAGACGAACCCCGGCTGTGAACGTCACAGCAGGCAACAGGAAATCGAGGTATCCCATGAACATCAAGCGTGTAGGCGTGCTCGGCGTCGCAGGCCTGACGACCGCCGCCGTCGGCGCGTGGACATTCGGCGCCTTCGACGGCACGGACGAAGCGACCGCGTCCGCCGCCCCCGCCGCCGCCCCCGCCCCCGCCGCGGCCACCGCACCGAAACCGGTCGCCGCCCCGCAGCAGCAGGCCGCCCCGGTCAACCCGCTCGTCCAGCAGGTCGCGCCGCCCGCCGCGGTCCCCGCGGCTCCGGCCGCGAAACCGGTTCCGGTCAAGAAGGTGGCCAAGATCAAGCCGGCCGCGGTGACGGTGAAGAAGGTGGAACGCCAGAAGACGCGGCACCCGGTGGTCAAGGCGGCCGTCACCAAGGACGGCCGCGTCCAGCTCCCGCCCCGGGTGATCGTGGTCGAGAAGCCCGCTCCCGTCGTGCCGGAGAGCTCGAAGAAGATCATCGAGTCCGTCGCCAAGGCCAACGGCTCGCTGGACACGGCCAAGAAGCTCATCGACAAGGCGGGGGACGAGGTCAAGAAGGCCAAGGGCGAGCTGGACAAGGCGAAGAGCGAGCTGAAGAAACTCAAGGCCGACAAGCACAAGCACAGCAAGGACAAGGGTAAGAACACCGAGAACCGGAAGCAGGCCAAGCCCGCGCCAGTGAAGGGGACGGGTACCGGGCACGTGTCGGTGGACAGCAAGGGCCTGAAGCCCGGCCAGACCCGGACGGCCACCACGTCCAGCCCGGACGGCTCTTCCTGGTCGAGCGCCACGGTCACGGTGAAGTAGCGCCGAACGCGAGAGCGGCGATTCGGGATCGGACCCGAATCGCCGCTCACGAGCAGATTGTGTCAAGCGGCCTGACGGCAGCCGGTGGCGTGGCCCAGCAACGCGGTCCGGTGCGCGTCGGTGAGGGCGGCTCCCGGTTCGACCCCGAGCTCCCGCACGATGATCGCGCGGGCGCGGCGGAAGGCGGCGAGCGCTTCGCTGCGCTGACCGGTTTCGTTCAGCACCATCACCAGTCTCGCCCAGGCGTGCTCGCGCAGTGGGTCTTCGTCGATCAGGCCGTGCAGGAGCGAGACCGCGTCGAGATGCCTGCCGAGCGCGTGGGCGGCCTCGGCCAGGTCTTCGCGGATCTGCGTGTGAAGACGTTCCAGCCGGGCGACTTCGGCGAGGGCGTCCGGGGTCCGCAGGCCCTCGAACGGCGTACCGCGCCACACGTCCAGCGCGGCGGTGAGCAGTTTGGCCGCCCGCTCGTGGTCGCCTTCGCGGAGAGCGTCACGGCCCTCGGCGAAGTCGCGGCCGACGTGGTCGATGTCGGTGTCCTCGCGGTCGACGACGATCCGATACGCGCCGGGCCTGCTCTCGATGCGTGCCCTGTCCGCCGCCGGTGCCAAAGCGCGGCGCAGCCCGCAGATGTAGGACTTCAGGTTGCCCGCGGCCGACGCCGGTGCGGCCTGGCCGGGCCAGGCCGCGTCGATCAGCCGGTCCACGCCGACCCACTTGCCGCGGTCGAGCAGCAGCGCGGTCAGCACGGTGGTCGGCTTGCCCGGCTTGATCGCGAGCGGCGAGTGCCCGGGTACGGTGACCTCGATCGGTCCGAGGAGCTGGAAGAGCATCGGATGTCCCCCCGTGGCGTGCTTGTGCTGTCTGCGGACAGCGTGCCCGACACGGTATTAGGATTTCATGACAGTCTCCGGGGACCACGGACGGCGACGTAGGCGAACAGGCCGCCCATCACGACGGCGCCCGCCCAGATGACCTGCTGCCATCCGTCCACAAAGGACTGTTGGGCGGCGTGGATCAGATCCTGCGCGCGCGAATTGGCGTTCTCCGCCGCCGCGACGGCGTTGGCGGCACCCTCGCAGGCGTTGTCCGCGGCTTCGTGGGGCGCGAAGCTAACCGACCCTTGCCTTCAGGGCATACACTCTTGCGCATGACGCAAGAAGATGGGGATCTGGACAGCCTCGTGCGCAGACGCATCCGGGCTCTGCGGGTGGCGCAGGGCTGGTCCTTGGAGGAACTGGCCGCCCGCGCCCACCTCAGTCAGTCGTCCCTGAGCCGCATCGAGAACGGGCAGCGCCGGCTCGCGCTGGACCAGCTGGTGACACTCGCCCGCGCTCTGGACACCACGCTGGACCAGCTCGTGGAGACCGCGACCGACGACGTGGTCACCAGCCCGTCGATCGACGGACCCCACGGCCGGATGCGCTGGAGCATCAAGGCCGACCCCGGCATGAGCGTGGTGCGGCACCGCATGACCGAGCCGCCGCCCGAGAACCCGGCTCGCATGCGTGCGCATCCGGGACGCGAATGGCTCGTCGTCCTGTCCGGTACCGCGGTTCTCATGCTCGGCCACCGCCGCATCCGCGTCGAGACCAACCAGGCCGCCGAGTTCCCCACGATGATGCCGCACGCGATCGGCGCCGAGGGCGGTCCGTGCGACGTCTTGGGCATCTACGACCGCGACGCGCGCCGCGGTCATCAGCGGGAGAACGACTCCGACGGTGACCCTGAATGACGATGTCTTGCGCCTCGGGCAGCGTTAGAGGCCTTCGCCTTGCGTAAACTGGGATAAGTCGTGCCGCAGGCGCATAGTCGCATTACCGTGAAGTCATGAACCGAGCCCAGCACGCAGGCCAGCACCCGAACGACGCCGATGGACTGGCGGAGAGCCTCGACCTGGATGCCGAGGTGCTCGCCGAGCACACGGCCGCCATCACCGCATGGCTGCCGCTGAAGACGACTCCGCGGGAGATCGTGGATCTGGGCTGCGGCACGGGCGCGGGCACCTTCGCCCTCATCGACCGCTTTCCCGACGCGCACGTCACTGCCGTCGACGCCTCCGTCGAATACCTGCAGCGTGTCCTCGCGAAGGCGTGCGCACGGGGCATCGAAGAGCGCGTGCGCACCGTGCAAGCGGACCTCGACGAAACCGTGTGGCCCGACCTCGGCTCACCGGATCTGGTGTGGGCTTCAGCTTCCCTGCACCACATGGCCCAGCCCGACCGCGCGCTGCGTGCCGTCCACGACGTGCTCGCCCCCGACGGCCTGTTCGCCGTCGTCGAACTCGCCGGTCAGCCGCGGTTCCTGCCCGAGACCGCTCCTGAAGGCGCGCCAGGGCTGGAGGAGCGCGTCCACGCCGCGGTCGACCGCCTCCACTTCGGGCACCTGCCCCACCGCGGCGCCGACTGGGGCCCGATGCTGACCGCCGCCGGATTCACGGTCGAGGGCGAACGCACCGTCACGGTGAACGTCGAAGGTTCCCGCAACGCCGCGATCGGCCGCTACGCGCACGGAATCCTGCAGCGCGTCCGCGGCGTCGTCGCCGAAACGCTCACCCCCGAGGACCTCGTGGCACTCGACCGGCTACTCGACTCCAGCCGGCCGGAGGGCATCCTGCACCGCCACGACCTGACCGTGCGCACCGAACGCACCGTCTGGGCCGCACGCCGAACCTGACGAGCGGCGGGACGCCTGATCGAACCAACGGCCGCCCGGCGGTTGCGCCGACGGAAGACCGGAAATCCCGGTGCTCGACCGTAGTGTTCGTGCGGTGACGGAGCTACCGCACGAGATCGTCGAGCACTATCGGTCGACCGACGAGGGCCAAGAGATCGTTCGCCGGCATCTGCCGGACGGCCCCCAGCGCGTGCTTGACATCGGCAAAGCCACCGGTGTGCTCGCCGCGGACGGCCACCAGGTGACGCTGTTCGACATCGTCCCGGAACATGTCGCCGCTGCCCGGCGACTGGCCGGCCGGACGCCGGGAATGACCGCTTCCCTGGCGGACGCCCGCAGCTTGCCGGTGCCGGACCGAAGCTTTGACGCCGCGCTCCGGCTGGGCCCGCTTTATCACCTCACCGATCGAGCCGACCGGCTTACGGCTTTGCGCGAAGCCCGCCGTGCGGTTCGGGACGGCGGCTGGATATTCGTCGCGGCGATCTCCCGCTTCGCCTCGTTGTTCGATGGCCTCGCCCGCGGTTTCCTTTTCGATCCGGAATTCCGGCGGATCGTGCGCACCGATCTGGCCTCCGGTCGGCATCGCAATGAAGGCGACCATTCCCAGTGGTTCACCACGAGCTACTTCCACCATCCCGACGAGCTGCGTCAGGAATGCCTCGACGCGGGACTGAGCGTGCTCGACGTGGTGGGTGTCGAGGGGCTCGCGGGCTGGCTGCCGCAGCTCGCCGGCCGATAGGATCGAGGCGGCCAGAGCCGTCGAAAGCGAACCCGCACCGCTCGGGCTGAGCAGCCATTTGCCGGCGATCAACCAGGCGCCGTCCTGATCTCCCGTAGCGGATCGCCCGGTGATCAGTCGTGTGCACGGCATGGACGGCGAGGTTGGTCACCACACAGCCCGCCGCCTGGCACAAGGCGATGCCGCTGGTGAAAGGCACACAAATGGACAGTCCTTTTCAGACACGCCCGTTGCGCCGGGGAGAACGGTGTGGTCTGGTAACCGAATCTGTGGTCAGGAGCGGGTTCGAGTGAGCGCGCGGTCGCGGCCGGTGAGGAGGCGGGGGTGTCGTTCGTTTTGGCGCGGCTGCTGACCCGCTGGGTGTTGCAGCAAGGCTGGATGCTTCCTGTCGTCGTGGTCGTCTTCGTCTTCGCGACCAGCTGGCCGCTGATGGTGCTGGCCGAACCCGCGGGAAGCGAGCTCGTCCAGGCGGGGAATTACTGGTGGTACTTCGTGGTCACGGCCGCGACGGTCGGATACGGCGACTTCTCGCCGGAGACCACCGCGGGGCATTTCGTCGGGGCCTATGTCATCATCGGCGGGATCGCGACGCTCACCACGGTGTTCACCAAGCTCGCTTCCAGGCTCGAACAGGCGAAGGGACGGCGGATGCAGGGGATGGAAGCCGTACGGGCGAGCGGGCACACGCTCCTGATCGGCTACACGCCGGGCCGCACCGAGCGCATCGTCGCACAACTTCTCGCCGACGGCGTGACGGGACTCGTCCTGTGCGCGAGCGACGAAGTGCAGGTTCACCCCATGCCGTCGCAGCCGGTGGACTTCGTCCGTGGTGAGCCGACCGCGGCCGACGTGCTCGCGCGGGCCGCGGTCGGGGCGGCGGGCACCGTCCTGGTCGACATGGGGGACGACAACGAGGCCTTGGCCGTCGCGGTGACCGTGGACCACGCGAACCGGTCGGCGCATGTCGTGGTGACGTTGCGGGACATGGAAAAGTCCGAGCTGGTCCGTTACGTGGACCCGCGGATCAAGTGCGTGCAGTGGCACACGCCGCGGATGGTCACGGAAGAACTGACCTCCCCGGGAATCGCCGAGGTCTACTCCGAGCTGATGACGGCGGGCGGGGCCGGGACGTACTCGGTCAGCCTGCCGAAGTCGCTGGGGCGGCTGAGCACCGAGAAATGCCGGCTGGCACTGGGCCGCGCCTTCGGTGCCACGGTGCTGGCCGCACGGACCGACGACGACCTGGTGGTCAATCCTTCGTGGGACGGCGATCTCCCGGCCGGATCAGTGCTCTACTACGTCGGCCCCCGGCGTCTCACCGACGCGGAGATCGAAACGGCTCTGCGCGGCCTCGGCGGCTGATGCAGCGGGCTGTGCCGCCGCTCATCGGTCGCCCAGCACCCGGAGCACGCGGAATCGCGCCAGGCGGTGCAGCATTTCGCCCATCGCGTCGGGCCGGATCTGACCGTCGAGGTCCGCGCGGGCCGACCGCACGATGTCGTCGACGGCCGATTCCGGCAGGGAGGCCGCGAATTCGCGGGAGAGCCACTCGCGAACCTCTTCGGTGATGTCGTCCGTTCGGGTCATGTCCGTCTCCCCTACGACGATTCCCTTCATTGTGTCGGTGATGCCGGGGGGTGAACCTGACGACTGCCTGACATTTGCGGCGGAGGAGTGCGGGCGGTCACGCTGTGGCCTCCGGGAGTTCGACGACGAAGCGGGCACCGCCGCCGGGCCGGTCCTCGACCCACACTGTGCCACCGTGGCGGTGGACGTGGTCGGCGACGATGGCCAGCCCGAGGCCGCTTCCGGTTTCGCGGTCGCGGCGTCCGGCGTGCAGACCGCGCGCGAAGCGTTCGAAGATGCGTTCGCGCAGCGCGGGCGGGACACCGCTGCCGGCGTCATCCACTTCGATCCTCGCCCGATGGCCGTTCCTGCGGACGGTCACGGCGACGGCGCCTTCGCCGTACCGGTCGGCGTTGTCGAGCAGGTTGGTGACGACCCGGTCGATACGACGGCGGTCGGCGGAGACGAGTGGGGTTTCGGGATCGGTTTCGACGTGCACTCCGGCGGCGTTCCTGCTGCCGATGACGTTGCGCACGAGGGCGTCGAGATCCACCAGTTCGACCGAGTCTCCGGTGTCGTCCTGATCGGCCCGGGATATCTCCAGCAGATCGACCACCATCCGCTGGAAGCGGTGCAGTTCCGAGCTGAGCAGCCCCAAGGCCTTGCGGGCCGTTTCGGGCATGGCGTCCTGCCTGCGGACCATCACCTCGGTGACGTTGATCATCGTGGTGAGCGGTGAGCGGAGCTCGTGACTGACGTCGGCGGCGAAGCGTTTGTCGCGGCGGACCCGTTGTTCCAGTTGCTCGGTCGTGGTGTTGAAGCTGGTGGCCAGCGGGGCGAGGTCGGGGTCGTTCTGGTGGGGGAGCCGTGTGGTCAGATCTCCTCGTGCGACGCGGGAAGCGGCTCCTCGGAGCGCGGCGAGCGGGCGAAGGGCTCGTTTGGTGGCCCAGGCGCCGAGAGCGACTCCGAACAGCGCGGCGACGACGGTGCCGGTGATCAGCAGGAAGCTGAGGTACCGGAAGGTGCGATCGAGTTCCAGCAAGGGATACAGCTCGACGTAGATGCGGCGGTCGCTGCCCACCGGGGTCGCGATCGCGAGCACGGGGATGCCGTCGGCGGTGAAACGTTGCCGTGCCGTGACGCCGTTACGCGCGCTCTCCAGGAGATTCGCGGGCAGTGCCGCCGGCTGGATCTGTCGTCCGCTGGTGAACCAGCCGTCCGGTCGTGACAGCAGGATCGACGAGTCGGGGCTGCTGGCGAGCCCGGTCAGCAGTTCGTCGAGATTGTCCGAGTGTTCCGCCAATGCCTTGTCGACCAGGCCGACGTTGACTTCGGATTGCCGGGCGGTGCTCTGCTCGCGCTGGTCGAGCATGTAGCCGGTGGTCAGGTTCCAGGTCGCGACACCGAGCACCGTCATCACCAGCGCGAGACCGAGGCCGAACGCGGCCGCGACCCGCCAGCGCAGGGAAAGCCGGCGCGACGCGGAGCGGGCCGCCGCGCGGGTCATGAGCCGGAGGCGATTCGGTAACCGCGTCCGCGCACGGTCAGCACCAGCGTCGGATTGTCGGGGTCCGGTTCGATCTTGCGGCGCAACCGTCTGATGTGGACATCGAGGAGTCTCGTGTCGCCGAAGTAGTCGTGGCCCCATACGCGTTGCAGCAATTGCTCACGGGTGACGACCTTTCCCTCGCCCGACGTGAGTTCGGTCAGCAGACGGAATTCGGTGCGGGTCAGGTGAACCGGTGCCCCGTCGCGAAGAACACTCTCCTCATCGGGCCGGATCTCGAGCCCGCCCACGGTGAACCGGAACGGGGGAGGCGGCGCGGCGCGGCGGAGCAGTGCCCGGATCCGTGCCGCGAGTTCCCCGGCGACCAGGGGTTTGGTGACGTAGTCGTCCGCGCCTGCTTCGAGGCCCGCGATGACGTCCTGGGTGTCGGTGCGGGCGGTGATCACGATGATCGGCAGCGCGCCTCGATCGCGCACGGACCGGCAGACCGTCAGGCCGTCGATGCCCGGCAGCATGAGGTCGAGCAGGACGACGTCGAACTGGACGCGTTCGAGGAGTTCGAGACCGTCCTCGCCGGTCTCCGCGCACTCGATTTCGAAACCTTCATCGGCGAGCGCCAGGCTCAGGGCTTCGCTGATCATCGCGTCGTCTTCGACGAGAAGTACACGAGTGGACACCGGCGGTACCTCCCTTCCGTGTTCGAACCGTCGCTCTCGATCGTAAGGCAGTCGTCAGTTGCACCGGGCCGTAGTCGTGTCAGGGTGAATCGAAGTCGCGGACCCCGAGGGCCCATCCCCGGGACTCTCCACAGTGGACGATCCTGCCGGACTGGCCGTTCTCCGCGATCCGGCGTGCCGAAGCGGCGGGACCGCGGGTAAGTGGTCCGGGAGGAGAGGAGAAGTGTCATGAGTCCGAGTGATGGCCGACGTCCCTTCTTCGGCAGGCTGGATCCCTTCTGCCTGCTCGCCGTCGTTCCCGCTGTGCTGGTCGGCCTGCTGATGGCGACTCAGGGATTGTGGCCGCTCGCGCTCGCGTGCGTGGTCTTCTCCGGGCTGGTCCTGCTGTTCGATTCCTGGGCGAACCGACCGGAACCTTCGACGCCCCAAGCGGTTCCAGCGCGCCCACGGCCTATGAGGACGGCATCGGTGCACCGACTTCGGTAGGTCTTCCGTTGCCGGAGAAGCGGCTCGTGCCGAGCCAGGCGATGGCCTCGCGCACCGATCCACGAGGCCCGGTGATCACGATGGCCTTCTCCCGCAGCGCTTCCAGCCAGTCCGTGTGACCGAGCCAGACCGCGCCAGCGCGCCCAGGGTGCAGTCGATCCGCATCGCCTGCGGCAGCCGCGGATCGTGGACGGTCGGTGCCGCGACGGTTCGGGAGAGCACGAGCCACCACCAGCGCGGCCCTGGTGACTCGGCGAACCGGAAATGGACCGCCACGGCGTTCGCGGGCAAGGCGGAGCGATCGATTCCGCGGGCGATGTCACGCAGGAGAAGGGCGGGATCGAGGTCACCGTGCCGGGGCGGCGGCAACCAGCGCGCGCCCCAGGCGCCGAGTGTTTCGACGACGGCCGACAGTTCGCGGCCCGCCTCGGTCAACTCCGCGCTCCGTGGCCGCTCCGGTGGCTGGAGGGTGACCAGACCGGCGGTCTCCAGCTTCCGGAGCCGTTTGGTCAGCAGCCCGCCGGACATGCTCGGCACTCCCCTCGCGACGTCCGTGAGCGTGGTGCTGCCGTGCAGCAGTTCGCGGATGATCAGCAGGGTCCACGGTTCGCCGACCACCTCGGCCGCCAGTGCGATCGGGCAGTGCTGTTCGTAGCGCATCAGAACACCTGGACGAGGCGCGCGATCCGGTGCGGCACGCTCGGGGGCACTACGCTCATCACTCTCCTCGCGTGCGGTCGTCTTCCGGTCATTCTTCCGGTTCCGCACGGGAGTGAACCTGACGACTGCCTGACGATTTCCCTGGTGCGCGCGGGCCGCGAAGTGATCCCGATCGACCCTCACCGACGCGCACATCTGGGACACCGGCTTCGTGCCGCCCGGCCTGGCCGGTCAGCGCTGCGCGGTGCTGAAGCAGGCGCGGACGGTGGTGCCCTGTGGCCCGGTGTGGAGGCGTACGAGGTCGGCCAGGTGGTTGATCAGCAGGAGCCCGCGGCCGCGTAGCTGTCCCGCGGAGGCGGGCCGCCGCCCGGCCAGCGGATCGGTCAGGTGGCCGGTGTCGCGGACTTCGCAGACCAGCAGGCCGGGCTCCGGCCAGACGCTGAGCCGTCCTTGCCCGCCGCCGTGGTCCACGCTGTTGGCGAGAAGTTCGGCGACCACGAGTTGGACGTCTCCCACTCGATCGTCGGAGAGGCCGGCCCGCTGTGCCTGACCGCGGGCCATCGCACGGGCTCCGGCCAGGGAGACGGCGTCTCCGGTGACGGCGTCGAGAGTGAGGTACGCGGCGGGTTCGGTCGGGGCCGGCTCCGGCAGTGAGGTGTTGTAGCCGGTGATGATGCGGTCGGGGTCGTAGCCGGCGCTGTCGCGCTCACCGGTCGAGTCGATCAGGAGTGGGTGGGTGGCTTCGGCGTCGGTCAGCGCGCGGACGTCGAGGCGGGTGACGTCGTAGGGGCAGAGGATGGTGACTTCCCGGCCGGTGAACGCCAGATTGATCAAGGCCTCGTGCTGGGCGCACGCCGGATATTCGAGCTCCGATCGCTCGGCCCAGATGGGTTCGCCGATGATGCGGACGCGTCGAGCGGGATGTGCGTCGGCGAACGCCCGGAGGACGCCGGGGATGATCCGGCCGGGATTGCGGCCTTCCTCGGTCATGTCCAGCAGCCGTACCCGCTCGGCGTCCTGGCCCAGCGCGGTCCGCAGCAGTTCCAGGTTGGGGCCCGGCACCGAGACCGCGACCGGTTCGCCGCCGTCCAGGCCCTGCCGGATGAAGGGAAGCGTGCCCGCCAGGTAGCCGTCCTGCCCGCGGTAGAACAGCGCGGGGTGGACGAAAGGGTCGGTGCCCGCGGCCGCGGCGGTCGGATTCACCGTGACCGGATGCCCTCGTTCGGCGGAATTATGTACTCCTCGGCTCTTGTTTCTCGTCGACAGTCTAATCGACCCGCGAGTCCGGGCGTTGGCCTCCAGGACAGGTAGCCAAATTTGGCTACCTGAGCTAACCTGCTTTCGTAGCTAAATTTGGCTAGTGGGGAGACGGTGATGTCGGCGATGTCGGTTACGCCCTATGTGATGGTGGACAGCGCCAGGGCCTACAGGCGGTTCCTGGAAGGCGCGTTCAAGGCCGAGGTGTCGAACGTGATTCCGCTGCCGGAGGATCCGGAACGGATGGTGCACGCCGAGGCACGGATCGGGACCGGGGTGGTGTTCTTCGCCGACTCCGGGGCCGGAGGGATGCGCTGCCTGGAGTCTCCGCAGGGTCCGGTGCACGTCCAGCTGTGGGCCACCGTGCCGGATCCCGAAGACGTCTTCGCGCGGGCGGTCGAGGCGGGCGCGAGGCCGGCCATGCCGATCACGGCACAGGACGACGGCAGCCGGATGGGCGGCTTCGTCGACCCGTTCGGGACGTTGTGGTGGCTCAGCACGAACAAACCCGGCTGATCCCCGTGTCCACGGTTCGCATGCTGGTCTTGGGCGCGGTCCGGCGGCGTGGCCGCGCCCATGGCTACCAGGTTCGTTCCGACCTGGAGTCGTGGGGCGCGCACGAGTGGGCGACGGCGACCTCGGGTTCGGTGTATCACGCGCTCAAGGCCATGACCGGACAGGATTTGCTCGTTCTCCACGAGACCGTCCCCAGTGAGGCCGGCGGGCCGCCGCGCATGGAATACGAGATCACCTCGAAGGGCGAGCAGAGCTACTTCACGTTGCTCCGCAAGGCACTCGCCAGTCGAGATCCGCGGCTGGACATGCTCGCCGCCGCGGTGGGCCTCATCGAGGACCTGTCCCGCGTCGAGGCGATCGGGCTGCTCAGGCAACGCGCCGAGGCGATGCGGCAGTGGCAGGCGGGCATCACCGCGCACCTGCCGCCGGACGCCGACCTCGACGGCTGGGGACCGGTAGGCGAGGTCGTGGGGCTGTGGCTGCACACCGCCGGGCATCGCGTCGAATGGACGGACCGGCTGATCGAGCGCCTGGAGGAAGGCGCCTTCCGGATGGCGGGTGAGGACTAGGACACGGCCTGGAGCCTTTCCGACACTTACGTTTTCTTTACGGCCGGGGCGGTGATTCCTGGCGCCGGATCGTTAGTGTCCGCGTCGGTGTGCGGCCAGGTTCGCCTCGCGGGAGGCGTACGTGCGATTCGGGGAGGACACGGGATGACCGAGGTGCCGGAACATGCTGTCCCGGAGCGGGTGGAGAGCCCGGTCCGGCAGGCGGCGCCGTCGGGCAGGGTCGGCCGGTGGCTGATGGAGCACCGGGTCCAGCCGGTGGGACCGGAGAGTCACGAAGAGCACACCACTCCGCAGTCGTGGTGGAAGGTCATGTGCCTCACCGGCGTGGACTACTTCTCCACGTTGTCGTATCTGCCCGGGATCGCCGCGCTGGCGGCGGGTGCGCTGTCGCCGCTGGCGACGTTGCTGATCGTCGCGCTGACGTTGCTGGGCATGCTGCCGATGTACCGGCGGGTGGCGACGGAGAGCCCGCACGGTCAGGGTTCGGTCGCGATGCTGGAGAACCTGTTGCCGTTCTGGCGCGGCAAGATCTTCGTTCTGGTGCTACTGGGTTTCGTCGCGACGTCGTGGATCATCACGATCACGCTGTCGTCGGCGGACGCCACGGTGCACGCGCTGGAGAATCCGATCGCCCCGTCGTTCCTGCACGGGCATGAGGTACTGATCACGGTCGTCCTGTTGCTGATCCTCGGCGGGGTGTTCCTGCTCGGGTTCAGCGAGGCGGTCGGTGTCGCGATCCCGCTGGTCGCGATCTTCCTGCTGCTCAACGCGGTGGTCGTGGTCGCCGGGATCGGCGAGGTGATCGCCGAACCTGTCGCGTTCGATCGCTGGCTGGACGCGCTCACCTCCGGAGGAGGCGGATTCGGCGGCGTCATCGGCCCGGCGATCCTGGCGTTTCCCTTGCTGGTTCTCGGTTTGTCGGGTTTCGAGACCGGTGTGAGCATGATGCCGCTGGTGGCGGCCAAGGGCGAGAACGCCGAGCAGCGGCTGGCGAACCGGATCCGCAACACGCGCAAACTGCTCACCGCCGCCGCGCTGATCATGTCGGTGTACCTGATCGCGACCAGTTTCGTCACCACGGTCCTGATCCCGGCCGAGAAGTTCAAGCCGGGCGGAGAGGCGAACGGCCGCGCGCTGGCGTATCTCGCGCACGAGTTGCTGGGCGATTGGGTCGGCACGGCGTATGACATCAGCAGCATCCTGATCCTGTGGTTCGCCGGGGCGTCGGCGATGGCCGGGTTGATCAACATCGTGCCGCGCTACCTGCCCGCGTACGGGATGGCGCCGGACTGGGCGCGGGCGGTCCGGCCGGTGGTGCTGGTCTACACCGCGATCTGCGTCCTGGTCACCGTCATCTTCAACGCCGACGTCAACGCCCAGGCCGGGGCGTACGCCACCGGGATCCTCGCGATGATGGTGTCGGCTTCGGTCGCGGTGGCCATCTCCGCGGCGAAGAAGCGGCAGCGGAAGGCGGCGATCGCGTTCGCCGTGCTGACCCTGATCCTGATCTACGCCTTGGTGGAGAACGTCATCGAGAAGCCCGACGGGCTCACCATTTCCGCGTTCTTCATCCTCGGGATCATCGTGGTGTCGCTGATCTCGCGGGTCACCCGCACCACGGAACTGCGGGTGGACCACATCGAATTCGACGAGCCCGCCCGCCGGTTCGTCACCGATTCGATCGCGCACGACGGCGAGCTCACCATCATCGCGAACCGGCGTCAGGCCGGCGACGCCGACGAATACCGGGCGAAGGAAGCCGAACAGCGCGGCCTGAACCCGGTACCGGGCGCCGCCGACGTCCTGTTCCTCGAAATCGACGTCATCGACCCCTCCGGCTTCAGCGACGTGCTGAAGGTCCGCGGGGTCGAGATCGAGGGATTCCGGGTGCTGCGCGCGGAAAGCCCCGCCGCCCCGAACGCGATCGCGGCCATCCTGCTCGCCCTGCGCGACACCACCGGTGTGCGGCCCCAATGCCATTTCGAGTGGAGCGAGGGCAATCCGCTCGGGCATCTGTTCCGCTACCTGATCCTCGGCCGCGGCGACACCGCCCCGGTCGTCCGCGAGATCATCCGAACCAGTGAACGCGATCCGGCACTCCGGCCGGGGATCCACGTCGGCTGACGAAGGACGACGATGAGCCTGCCCGCAGCCGACCGATTAGTGGACTCACTGCGCACCGCGTACCGGCGGCTGATGGAGAGCGGGGCGGTCTCGGTCAGCGTCGACCAAGGCGACGCCGAGACGGTCGTCCGGGTCGAATCCGCCGTTCCGGGCGCGCCGTGCCTGCTGCTGCGCATGGCGGGGAGCGTCGGGGAACTGTTCCTCGACGACCTGGACGCGTTCGAAGTGGATTCGTCGGAAGACGTCGAGGAGTTCGCGGCGTTGATGCGAGCACTGGTCGAGGGGGAGGTCGAGCTGGTCTTCAGGAAGACCTTGCTCGGCTGGCGCCCGGCGGCCGTCGAATGGCCTGGCGGTGAGTGGTCGCTCCCGGGGAATCCCGGCCTCGTGGGCTGGGCTTTCCGGTCACGCCGGGAGAAAGTGCCGGGATATCGCTGAGCAGGAGAACGCCTTTGTGTCCATATAGGACGCTTGGCGCGGCTTGAGGCGGACGTGACGTGTTGCGAAAGCCACTTTCGCAACGTTCAGTGTTGGGAAAGTGGCTTTCGCAACGTCGGTGGCGCGGTGGGTGAGTCACTTCGGTGACCGCTGCGTCGCTCTCATCGTGATCGTCAGCGGAGCCGATGCGTCGTCGTGGCTGATCATGAGCAGCGCGGTGCCATGCCGTTCCACCGCCGTGGCGAGGACATCCAGCAGCCGCGTGCGGTTGGCCGCGTCGAGCGCGGAGGTCACTTCGTCGCAGATCAGCACTTTGGGTTGGGCGAGGAGCGCGCGGGCCACGGCGCAGCGCTGGAGCTGGCCGCCGGAGAGCAGGCCGGGACGGCGGTCGGCCGCTTCGATACCGAGGGAGCGCAGGGTTTCCGTCGCTTCGAACAGGGCGTCCGCGCGGCTGAGGCCGCGAAGGAGACGGGCGGTGTCGGCCACCTGGTCGAGCACGTCACGGAACTCGTCGAAGGACGCGCGGCTGTCCTGGTGGACGTACTGGACCGCTCGCAGTTGCGCGCGAGTGCGACGACGGGCGAGGCGCGGAAGCCGGACGCCGTCGATTTCGATCGTGCCCGCGCTCGGCGGCGTCAAACCGGCGAGGGCGCGGGCGACCGTCGTCTTGCCCGCGCCCGAGGCACCGGCGAGTGTGGTCCGGCTGCCCGCCGCCAGCTCCAGGTCGAAGTCCTCGACGAGCGTCGTCCGTCCGGCGCGCACGGCGAGCCCGCGAACGACGAGCACCGGCGAGGACGGCGACGGGGGCGGCGGGCCATCGATGCGCACGGGTTCGGGGACCGCCGGGGACGGAACCAAGCGGTGATCGCGGAGTTCGGCGACGTCGCCGTCCACGGCACGGGCCAGCATGAGGTCGTGGGTCAGGATCAGCAACGCCGTCCCGGCCTGGGAAAGCTCCGTGAGCCGGGCGGCGAGCACGGCCCTGTTCGCCGCGTCGAGACCACTGGTCGGTTCGTCGAGGACCAGCACCCGCGGCCGGTTCACGAGTGTGGTGGCGAGGGCCATGCGCTGCTGCTGCCCGCCGGACAACTGGTGCGGGAACCGGCGCCACAAAGCCTGGTCGAGTCCCGATTCCGCCAGCGCGGTGCGGGCCGCCGCCAACCGTGCGGCACGGCCGCGGTGGCGGAGGGCGGCGAGTTCGGCCAGCACCGGCCCGCAGCGGCGGACCGGATCCAGTACCGCGGACGGTTGCTGCGGCAGGTGGCCGACGACGCCGGCCCGGGCCGGTCGCAGTTCGGAAGCGGTCCGGCCCAGCAGCGGAGACCCCGCCAGCTCCACCGAGCCGGACAGCGTGATCCCCGGCCGGGCCTGTCCGGTCGCGGCGAGCCCCAAGGTGGTCTTTCCCGTGCCGGAAGCGCCGAGCACGACGAGGACCCGGCCCGGTTCGAGGGACAGTGAGACGTCGTCGAGCAGAACGGTTTCCCCGGCGCGGGCGGACAGGCCGTTGATCTCCAGGACGGTCACGAGATCACCCGCCGGGCGGCGAGGAGACGGTCGGTGACGAGGTTCGTGCCGACGCACAACGCCATCAGCAGTGCGGCGGGAACGAGGACCACCGTGGGCGAGGTGTAGAGGGCTTCGCTGTTGCGTTCGATGACCACGGCCCAGTCCGGGGAGTCGGCGGGCAGGCCGAGGCCGAGGAAGTTCGCCGACGCCAGCAGGTAGATCACCACGCCGAGCCGGGTGCCGGCGTCGGTCGCGACGGGGCCGGCGAGGTGCCGGGCGACGTACCCGAGCTGGACGCGCCACCACGGTTGCCCTTGCAGGGTAAGGGCTTCCACCGCGGTGCGGCAGCCAGGCGCCAAAGCGGCGGCCCGCACCACGCGGGTGATCGCGGGCAGCTGGAGGACAGCGACGACGGGGATGAGCACGCCAGGCCCGCGATGTCCGGTCGCGGCGAGCACCATGAGCACCAGCAGCGACGGGAAGGCCAGTACCAGATCGAGGGACCGCATCACGGTTTCGTCGGCCAGCCGTCCGCGCCCGGCCGCGACGAGACCGAGCGGCACCCCGATCAGATAGGCGAGCCCGAGCGCGGCGGCCGTCATGCCGATCACGGGGAACCCGCCCGCGAGGATCACCGTGAGCGCGTCGCGGCCGAGGACGTCGGTGCCGAGTGGATGAGCGGCGTCCGGCGCCTGCCACGGCGCCCCGACGGATTCCACGGGGCCCGCGATCATCGGCCCGGCCATCGCGAGCACCAGCGGCACCGCGAGCAGGGACCACCCGAACGTCCGCTTCACCACGTGACCGGCTCCCGCTGTGGCGTGAGCCGATGCGCGACGAGATCCGCGACGAGGTTGCCGAGCACCACCACGCCGGCGAACATCAGCACGTATCCCTGCACCTGTGGGATGTCCCGGTTCTGCACGGCCTCGACGAAACCCGTGCCGAGTCCGGTGATCGCGAACAGGGATTCGACGATCACCGTGCCGGTCAGCAGCCCTTCGACGGCGCGGGCGAGTTGCTGCACGGCGGGTGCCGCGGCGGCGGGCAGGAGATGCCGCAGCACCACGGTGCGTTCGGGCAGGCCGAGCAGGCGCAGATGGCCGGCCACCTGGCCCCGGGTCTGCTCGGCGATCCCGATCCGGAGCTGCCGGGCGACGTCGGACAGCTGGCGGGCGACCAGCACGATCACCGGCAGCACGAGCACTTCGGGGTGCGTGGCCGGCTCGGTCCCGGCCGCGGTCGCCGGGAGCAATCCGGTGTAGACGGCGAATCCGGCGACCAGCAGCAGACCGAGGACGAATTCGGGGATCGCGTGCAGGAACAGCGTGACCGCGGTGAGCACCCGGTCGATCCGTGACCCTTCGCGCAGCCCGCAGGTCACCCCGATGCCCAGCGCGAGCGGTACGAGAACGAGCAGGGTCACCCCGGCGAGCACGGCGGTGGCGGCGAAGCGGCGGGTGATCTCCTCGGTCACCGGGGCGCCGGTCACGAGCGACCGGCCGAGATCCCCGGTGACCAGCCCGGAAAGCCAGTGCCCGAACCGGTCGAGGATCGGCTGGTCGAGGCCGAGCCGGTGGCGCACGGTCGCCACCTGCTCGTCGGTGGCCTGCTCACCGAGCACGACCGACGCCGCGTCGCCGGGGAGCAACGCGGTCACGGCGAACGTCGCGACCAGCACGAACATCGCCTGGAGAACGGCGAAACCCAGCCGCCGGGCGGCGTAACCCGGCACGTCAGGAGAGCCGGGCGCGGTCGAACCTCGCCCAGTCGAAGGTGTTCGGCGGCGCGGTCACCAAGCCGGACACCCGTTTCGACACGCCGATCGTCCAGGTGCTGAACCCCCAGGCGAGCAGACCCCCGGATTCGTGCACGATCCGCTGGGCATCACCGAACAGCGTCAGCCGGGCACCCTCGTCCGCGGTGGCCGCGGCCCGGTCCATGAGGGCGTCGAACTCCGGCGACGTGAAACCGTTGACGTTGTTGGAACCGCCGGTCCGGAAGCGCTGGTTGAGGAACGTCGGCACCGGCAGGGTCGCCGTGCGGGTCAGCGCGGCGACCCCCTTGGTCTTGATCTCGCTGAAATAGGTGCTCGACGCGCGCGTGTTCGGGGTGACCTTCAGCCCGATTTCCCCGAGCTGCCGGGAAATCAGGGTGGCCGCGGTGGCGAAACCCGGATCGACGTCGCTGGTTTCGACGGCGAAGGCCAGCCCCTCCGCACCCGCCTCCCGGACGAGCGAGCGGGCCGCCTCCACATCGCGGCCGCGCTGGGGGATGCCGGTGGCGTACCCGCGGAGTCCCTTGCCGAACAGGTCGTTGCCGATCTCGCCGCGTCCGGCCAGCGCGACGCGGTTCAGCGCCTCTCTGTCCACTCCGGACAGTACGGCGCGCACCAGTCTCGGATCGGCGAACGGCGGCCGCGTCACGCGCAGGATCATGCCCTGCATCGTCGTTCCCCTGGCTTCGAGCAGCGAGACGCGTCCGTCACCGGCCAAGCGAGCGGCGGTACCGGCCGCGAGGTCGTGGGCGTAGTCGACCTGCCCGGACAGCAAGGCGTTGACGCGGGTGGCTTCCTCGTTGACCGGGACGAATTCCAGCTCGTCGATGCCCGGCGCGCCGTCCCAATGGGACTCGTTCCCGCGGAAAACCGCCGGGCCGCCGGGGGTGAACGAGACGAAACGGAACGGGCCGGAGCCGATCGGTGCCGTGAAGTCAGTCGTGCCGGCCGGCACGATCTCCGCGCCGGGAGCGCCCCAGCCCGACGGGAACTCGAAGTCGGGAGCGGTCAGCGTCAGCTCGACCTCGGTGGGGGACACCGCTTTGCTGCGGCCGAAGTCCACCTTCGCGAAGTACTGCCGTGACGAGGACGCCAGTGCGGGATCGGCGATCCGTCGGAAGGTGTAGAGCACGTCGTCCGCCGTGACCGGACGGCCGTCGTGGAAGGCCGCCCGCCGCAGCCGTATCCGCCAGCGTGTGCCGGAACCGTCGCTCTCCCAGGATTCGGCCAGCCGCGGCCGCAACGAGGTGTCGGCGTTGTAGGCGACCAACGTGTCGAAGAGCGCCTTGGCCCGCGCCTGGTCGACGAAAAGGGAGACCTGGGCCGGGTCGAGGGTCTCCTTCGAACCGCCCGCGGCGAACGCGACCCTCAACCGGCCCGTGTCCGAAGACGCGGTCCCGCACGCGGCCAACGGCGTGAGAGCGGCCAGGGCGAGGAGCCGCCGACGGGTGAGCGGATGACGCGTCATAGGAACCTCCGGGACATCGAGCACTGTCCCGGGCGCGCGGCCGCACGTGAACGGGACCCCGCTCCGTACTCCACGACAGTTGGGGCTGGCGGTACCCGGCGGGCAGTCCGGCTCTCGGCGTGCGGCCGATCACGGTTGCGGGTCAGCGCCGGATTTTCACCGGCTTCCCCCGACGGGCACCTTCTTGCGTTGTGGCGCACACGGTAACCCATGACGGGGGTGTGCTACACAGGATCAAGATCACGAAGGAGAGCCGGTGGACGAAAAGCTCGCGGCGGACTGGGTGCGCCGGTGGGACATCCAGCAGGAACGCTACGTCGCCGACCGCGAAGAACGCTTCGCCGTCCTGATCGACGTCGTCGAGCACGTATGCCGTGACGTCGCCCAGCCGCTGGTGCTGGACCTCGGCTGCGGCCCGGGTTCGCTGGCCACGAGGCTCGCCGGCCGGCTGCCGCACGCGCGGGTCGTCGGCGTCGACAACGACCCGTTCCTGCTCGCCCTCGCCAAGGCCACCCGGCCGCGGGAGGCGGACATCGACTACCTCCAGGCCGACCTCGCCGAGAGCGGCTGGCTGAAGTGGGGGCCGGTCGACGCCGCCGTCTCGACGACCGCGTTGCACTGGCTGCGTCCCGAGCGGCTCGCCGAGGTCTACCGTGACCTCGCCGGAGCGCTGAGGGCGGGCGGAGCGCTCGTCAACGGCGACCACCTCTACGACGAGCAACCGGCCATCCGAGACCTCGCCGAGGTGGTCAAGAACCGGCGGGCGGCTCGTGCCGGGGTCGGCGCCAACGAGGAATGGAAGGCCTGGTGGGCCGCGGTCGCCGCCGATCCCGCACTGCGGGAGCGGTTCACGGCCGACGAGTTGCGCGGCATCTCCACCGGCTACGGCAACCGGCTGAGCCCGCAGGAACACACCAGGCTGCTCCGGAAGGCCGGTTTCACGGAGGTGGCCCCGGTGTGGCAGTCCGGCGACGACTACGTCCTGACGGCGCTGCGCTGAGCCGCCCCGGCCGGGCTGCTCAGGTGCCGGACGGCCCGCGGTCCTGGACGCGGCGGGCGACGGCGAGCGCGACAGGCGCCGCGAGCCAGCACAGGTAGGCGACGGCGCCGTTCGTCAGGAACGAGACGGGAACGGAGATCCCGAACACCGCGGCCAGGCAGACGCTGCGCGTCAGGCTTTGGGCGAACACCCGGGGCGGCCCGTCGGTCCCGTACAGGTGTTCGCGCCGGATCTCCCTGATGATCAGCGCGAACGACGCGGAGGCCAGCACCTGCACCACCGCGTACAGGCTGAACCGGAGCGGGAAGGCGCCCTCGGCGGTGATGACCCGCGTCGCGAACGGCATCAGGACCTGCATGAACAGCCAGACCAGGGTGAGGCTGATCAAGCGGCCGCTCAGCGAGCGGACGTAGGGGAAGATCTCGTGGTGCGCGCGCCAGTGGGCGGCGATCACCACGAAGCCGAGCGCGAAGGCGAAGTATTCCTTGCCGTGGTCCGAGATCGAGCTCAGCATGGCGCCGGTGGTGTCGCCGTGGGGGATCGGGAGATCCAGCGCCAGCAAGGTGAGCGCGATCGCGATCACCGCGTCGACGAAGATGCTGAGCCGCTCGGCGGCGGCCTTTCCGGCCGTGTGGTCGGTCTGTGTCGTAGTCATGATGAGGACAGCTCCCGCGGGCTCAGGCGGCGAGTTCCGCGGCGGGCCGAGGCGCGGGCGCGAGCCGCCGGGATCGCACGGCGAGGATGATCATGACCGCCGGGATCAGGATGTCGGTGATGAGGACTCCGCCGGTGTTGCCGGGGGAGTGGTCACCGCCCGCGAACCACTGGTAGACGTGGCCGATCGCGGCTCCCCAGAGGAACATCCCGCCGCCGATGCCGATGGTGATGCGTTCGCGTGCGGACGCCGAGGCTGCCCGGAAGCCCATCACGGCCAGCGCGAGGTTCGCGAAGGCGATCTCGAACATGAACGGCGTCCGGTCGAAGCCGATCGCCGTGGCCATGACGTCCGGGAAGGCGAGAAAGGCGATCGTCATCCACAAGCTGCCGCAGCCGAAGGCGCCGATGGCCCACCAGCGCTGCCAGATTTCGAGTCGCTCCTGGGGTGAGGTCACCTGGCGAGTGCGGAGGAAGGCTCCGACGGCGGGCACGACGATCCAGACCAGCGGGAAGGCGGATTGGGCGAGATAGGAGTAAGTGTTCATGGCTTCAGTCTTACCTTGTTAATATTAACTCGTCAACACTCTGGTATGGTGAGTTTCGTGGACGACGGACTAGCGGACTTGCTGCACCGGGTGGTCGGGTTGTTGGGCGAAGCGGCCCGGCGGCGCGCTGACGACTCCGATGGTTTGACCTACAGCCAGATACGGCTTCTTGGCACGCTCGAGGAGATCGAGCCGACGACGCAGCACCGGCTCGCTCAGGCGATGTCGGTCTCCGATCCGGCGATCAGCCGGGCATTGCGGCCGCTCGAAGCGGACGGGCTGGTGCGGATCACCGTCGACCCCGAACACGCGCGGCGCCGGCTGGTCCGGCTCACCGATCCCGGCCGGAAAGCCTTCCATGGCGCGGGAAAGCCGCTTTACGACGAGTTGCGCGAGGGGCTCGTCGCGGCAGGCTTTCCTTACGAGCGTTATCTCCAGGACACTCTTCGGCTGGCCGAAATCCTCGCGGCGGACTGAGCCCTACCGCGTTTTTCAGCGCCATCAGGGTCTCTCCGGTGGGCCGGACCCGAGCTCGCAGATGTTGTGAAAGCCACTTTCGCAACGTCGAAGGTTGTGAAAGTGGCTTTCGCAACGTCGGTGGTCTGGCTCGCTCCTCGTTGGAACGGGGTCTTCCTCGGTGACCGGGTCTTGTGTTCACTATGCGCTGGGCCGGACCCGGAGCTCGCAGACGTTGCGAAAGCCACTTTCGTAACGTCGAAGGTTGTGAAAGTGGCTTTCGCAACGTCGGTGGTCCGGCTCGCTCCTCGCTGGAACCGGCTTTCCCCTCGGCGACCGGGTCTAGTGTCCACTGTGGCCACTGCGCGGTGTCCGGCATGGGGAAAGCCCGCCCGGGACCGGAGAACCCGGGTAGATTCTCCGTGTGGGGACTGGAATGGACTCGGTACGCCGAGTGGTGATCGTCGCGTTCGACGACGCACAGATACTCGATGTCGCCTGTCCCAGCGGGGCGCTGGAGATCGCGAACTCGCACGGCGCAGCGCCGCCCTACGTCGTCGAACTGGCCACGGTGCACGGGCGGACGACGCGGAGTTCGTCGGGGATCCTGCTCGCCGGTGTCCGGCGGCTGGCCGAAGTGTCCGGGCGGATGGACACGATGCTCGTGGTCGGCGGCGCGGGAACGGAGGCGGCCGCCAAGGACGACCGGCTGCTGACCCAGGTGCGGCGGCTGGCCGAACGAAGCCGCCGGGTCGCCTCGGTGTGCACGGGCACCTTCGTGCTGGCTGCCGCCGGATTGCTCGACGACCGGCGGGTCACCACGCACTGGGGATACAGCGAGCTGCTCGCCGCGAGCTTTCCCGCCGTCACGGTGGATCCCGCCCCGCTCTACATTCGTGACGGGAACGTCTTCACCTCGGCCGGGGTGATCAGCGCGCTGGATCTCACCCTCGCGCTGATCGAGGACGACCACGGTCCGACGCTGGCCCGCGAGGTCGCCCGTGAACTGGTGACCTATCTGCACCGCCCGGCCGACCAGGCGCAGATCAGCACATTCCTGGCCGCCCCGCCGCCGAGCAACCGGGTCGTGCTGGATCTGCTGGGCTACATCGCCGCGCATCTCAGCGAAGACCTCAGCCCACCGGCGCTGGCGGCGCGTGCCGGGGTCACCACCAGGCACCTCACCCGCTTGTTCACCGCCCAGCTGGGCAGCACCCCGGCCAGGACCGTGCGGACGGTGCGGACCGAAGCGGCGGCCCACCTGGTGCGGTCCACCGCGTTACCGCTCTCCGCGGTCGCCCGGCAATGCGGGTTCGCCTCGGCGGAAACCCTGCGCACGGCGTTCCGCCGGCACTACGGGCTGTCCGGGGACAAGGTTCGCAGGATGCCGGACATGCCACGCCCGATCGTCCGCTGACCGCCCCAGAATCCGGGGCATGAACAGTGCGAAGACCACGCGCAGGACAGTACTGGCCGGTGCCGCGGCGGCCGCGGCGTTCGGCCTCGGCACCGGAACGGCCCAGGCGGAGACACAAGGCTTGAAGATCGGCATCCTGCTCTACGACGGCTTCAGCCTGCTGGATCCGACCGGTCCGGCCGAGGTGTTGTCCCGCCTTCCCGGCGCGACGGTGACGATGATCGCCGAGCACCGCGGCCCGGTGCGCACGGACACGCGGGATGTCGCCGTGGTGGCGGAACGTTCGGTGGCCGAGGTGAACCGCCTGGACGTGCTCCTGGTCCCGGGCGCGGGCAACCGCGGCACGGTCGCCGCCATGGAGAACCCGGTCCTGCTCGACTGGATCCGGCGTGTTCACCGGCACACGACCTGGACCACGTCGGTGTGCACGGGAAGCCTGATCCTCGGCGCGGCAGGGCTGCTCCGCGAACGGGCCACCACGTACTGGGCCTCGGCGGACTACCTGGAGAAGACCTTCGGCGTGCGCTACGTGGCCGACCGGTACGTCCAGGTCGGCAAGGTCGTCACCGCGGCGGGGGTGTCCGCCGGTATCGACCTCGCGCTTCACCTCGCGTCCTTACTAGCCGGTGAGCGGATCGCCCGCGGTATCCAGCTCGCCGTCGAATACGACCCGCGGCCGCCGTTCGATTCGGGCGACGCCGCGAAGGCGAGCCCGGAACTCAAGGCGCTCGCCCTGAAACTGCTCGCCGAGTCCCAGGAGTAATCCGCCACCTCCACCGGACCGCGTAACTCACGTGATCGTAGGCGTAACTCGGCCCGGCGCGTGAGTTACGGCTTCAATCACGCGAGATACGCCTGTGATCACAGTGTCGGGCTAGGTCTTAGCGCTATCTAGGTAGGACTGCTACATTGCTCCGCGTGGACCAGGACCGGCGAGGCCAGTGGCTGAAGGGCGTGCTGGCGCCGTGCGTGCTGGCGCTGGTCGCCGAGCGCGAGTCCTACGGCTACGAGCTGGCCCAGTCACTCGACGCCGCCGGCCTTGGCCCCATCCAGGGCGGCACGCTGTATCCGGTGCTGCTGCGGTTGCAGCGGTTCGGCCTGGTCACCGCGAGCTGGCGGGAAGGGACGGCCGGGCCCGCGCGCAAGTACTACCGGATCACCGCGGAAGGCCGGGAAACACTGCGGCACGCCACCTCCGACTGGCAGGAGTTCGCCGCCGGGGTGGCCTCGATCTTGCGGGAGGGAAGATGAGCCACGACGGTTGGCTTTCCGCGCTGACGCACGAACTGCGGCGCCGGGGCGTCGGCGGGGACGCGGCGCGGCAGGTGGTCGCGGAGGCGGCCGTGCATCTGCGGGAAAGCGGCGGAGACCCGGTGCGGGTGTTCGGGCCGCCCGCCGCGTACGCCTCGGCCGTGGCCGACAGCGTGGGACGTCCCCGGCGTCGTCCGGGCAAGGTGCTGCTGGAAGCCAGGGGGATCACTAAGAAATACGGTCGGCGGACGGTGCTTGACGGCGTCGACCTCTCGGTGCGTTCGGGTGAGATCGCCGCGGTGATCGGGGCGAACGGCTGTGGCAAGAGCACGTTCCTGAGCATCTGCGCCGGGATCACCGGCGCGGACAAGGGCGAGGTCCGCGTGCGCGGTGCGCTCGGCTACTGCCCGCAGGACGGTGGCACGGCGGATTTCCTCGACGCGGGTGAGCATTTCGTGCTGATCGGCGCCGGGCGCGGGATGGCTCGCGACGAGTCGGCACGGATCGGCGCGGCCCGTGCCGCGGCACTGGACTGGACGCCCGGCCGTGGCACGCAGGCCCGGCACCTTTCCGGTGGGACAAGGCAGAAGCTGAACCTCGTGCTCGCCGGGCTCGGTGATCCGGACGTGCTCCTGCTCGACGAGCCCTACCAGGGTTTCGACAGGGGCACCTACCTCGACTTCTGGCACCAGGTCTGGCAATGGCGCGAGGCGGGCAAGGCGATTGTGGTGGTGACCCACCTGCTGAACCAGCTGGACCGCGTCGACACCGTGCTCGAACTTTCCCCGGCCAGGAAGGCTGTCGCGTGAAGAAGATTTTGACGGTCGCCGAGATGGCGCTGCGCGAACTGCTGCGGCGTCGGTCGGTCCTGCTGATCCTCCTACTGCTGCCGCTGGTGTTCTACCTGAGCAGGCGCGGTGACCACCTCGGCCAGTCGATCCGGTTCGTCTGCCTCGGCCTCGGCTGGGCGCTGAGCACCGCGGCCCTGTTCGCGGGCAGCGCGAGCCGGGCCATGGAGCCCCGGCTGCGGCTTTCGGGCTACCGCTCCCGCGACCTGTACCTCGGTCGCTTGAGTGCACTGTGGACGGTCGGATTCCTTTTGTCCGCGCCGTACTTCGCGCTGATCCTCGTCGACCAGCACGACGTCCGGTACGGCTCGGTCGCCGTGGTCATGGTGCTGACGGTCGCCGTTTCGGCGCCGTTCGGGCTCTTGCTCAGTGCCGTGCTGCCCAGGGAACTCGAAGGCACGCTCGTGCTGCTGGCGGTCGTCGGTCTCCAGATGATGGCCGATCCGTCGAGCCTGATCGCGCGCTTGCTGCCGTTCTGGTCGAGCCGTGAGATCGGCACCTATGCCATCGACCACACGGACATCGGTTACCTGACCCGGGGTGTCGCGCACGGCGTGGCGGCGTTCGTGCTCCTGCTCGGCGCGGTCGCCCTCGCGTCGGGGTTCCGCCTGCGTCGCCGTTCTCACCTCACCTTCGTCTAGACGGCTGATAGGTTGCGGCCCATGTCAGAGTCCAACTCCACTGAGGACACTCCGGGCGCCGCTCCACCGCGCCGGACCGGCAAGCGCATCGCCGGCGGCATTTTCCTGATCCTCGCTTCGATCGCCTTGTTCTGCACAGGGGTCGACGCGATCGCCGATCCGGACACCGTGGTCGCCCGTTCCTCGAACTCGGCGCGCAGCCCGGACACCGACACGGAGGCGAAGATCGGCGGCTTTCTGCTTTGTTCCTTCGGGCTCACGGTGCTGGGCTTCGGTATCGGGACGATCGTTTCGAAGGGACCTCTCTTCGCGAAGAGAAAGGCCTGATCCTCAGCCGCCGGCCCCGACCTTGGACGGGTGCGTCGCCAGTGGTTTCCGGTACGGGATGGCGAACGGGATCGCCTCGACTCGCGTGATCTTCATCAGGTGCTTTCGGTGGTAGGGAAGACGTCCTCGAGCGCGTCGAGGACGGTCGTGACGAGCGGGGACCGGGTCTCGCGGTGCCACGCCAGTGCCAGCTCCACGGCCGCCGCTCCGGCGAGGTCGCGGAACACGACACCGGCCAGCGGCAGCGCCCTGGCCGAGGCGGGCACCACGCCGACCCCCAGTCCGCCGGCGACCAGCGCCAGCAGGACCGCGGTCCCGGAGGCCTCGTGCAGCTGATGGGGCGTCAGCCCGGCCTCCCGGAAACTGCGGGCGACGGCGTCGTACACGACGGAGTTGCGCCGGTCGTAGGTCACGAGCGGTTCGGACCGCAGATCCGCCATCGCGACGACAGGTTCGGCGGCCAGCCGGTGGTCGGCGGGGACGGCGAGGACCAGCGGTTCGCACTCGATCACCCGGAAGCCGATGTCGTCCCCGGTGACCGGCGGGCGGAGCACCCCGATTCCCAGCCTTCCCGTGCGCAGGCGCTCGCACTGCTCGGCGGTGAGGAGATCGGCGCGGATCTCCAGCTCCACGTCCGGCACCCGCTGGGCGAGCGCCCTGGCCAGCCGCGGCAGATGGGAGAACGCGGCGGTGCCGGTGAACCCGACCCGGAGCAGGCCCCGCTTGCCCTCGCCGATCCGGCGGACCCCGCGGACTCCCACGTCCAGCCCCGCCAGGACGCGCCGGGCTTCGGCCAGGAAGAACTCACCCGCCGGTGTCACGCGGACCTGCCGGGTCGTCCGGGCCAGCAGGACGACGCCGAGCTCCTCCTCCAGCTGCCGGATGGTGTGCGAGAGCGCGGGCTGGGCGACGTGCAGCCGCTCGGCCGCGCGGCCGAAGTGACAGGTCTCGGCGACGGTGACGAAGTAGCGCAGGTGACGAAGTTCCATGAGACGCCTCCCTCCGTTGCCTCTGCCGCCGATCCGTCCACGGTACGAAGCGGAATCATCGATGACAAAGACTTAGTTGCGGTCTATTGATAAACAGTATTTATCAATTTCGGCAACCCTGTCCGTGAAGGCCTCCTTGAGGGACCCAGGGTCCCTCAAGGAGGCCTTCACGGACTCCGATGATCGCCACAGGCGCCCCACCTGCTTCGGAGCCCCAGCGGCTGCGCGTGAAGGCCCCCTTCCCTCGGCTCAGCCGAGGAAACTCGACCTTCACCCCTTGCCGAGTACAGGAAGGGGGCCTTCAGGTACTTCAGCGAGGAGTGGGAAGCGATCGATTCGTAGGCCCGGATGAACTTTTCCGTCGCTCTCGTCGTTCCGCACGAATCGGTGACGCCGGTCACCGGCATAGCATCCGGAAACCGCGGCCGACGCTTTCCCTGACACGAGGTGGAACATGGCGAAACTTTCCGAGATCGACGCCTGGTTGGAAGAGAACCTTTCCGCTCTGCTGGCCGAACACGGGGTTCCCGGCGCGGCCGTCGCGGTCTTGGCCGGCGGCGAGGTGATCGATCACGCGGCGGGCGTGCTGAACAGGGACACCGGTGTCGAGTCCACAGTGGATTCGGTGTTCCAGATCGGCTCGATCACGAAGGTGTGGACGACGACGCTGGCGATGCAGCTCGTCGAGGAAGGCCTCCTCGACCTCGACAAGCCGGTCCGGAGCTACCTGCCGGAGTTCGTCCTCGCCGACGACGACGCGGCGTCGCGGATCACCGTCCGGCAGCTGACCTGCCACACGTCCGGTTTCGAAGGCGACATCTTCACCGACACCGGCGTCGGCGACGACTGCGTGGAGAAGCTGGTCGCGACGCTGTCGGACGTGCCCCAGTTGTTCCCGCCGGGGGAGATGTTCTCCTACAACAACGCCGCCTACTGCGTGCTCGGCCGCGTCATCGAGGTGCTGCGGGGCAAGTCCTACGACGACTGCCTGCGTGACCATCTCTTCGCCCCGCTGGGGCTGACGCACGCGGCCGCCGGGCCGTACGACGCGATCCGGTACCGCGCCGCGATCGGCCACCTCGCGCCGGCGCCGGACGACGAGCCGCGGCCCGCCGGGGTGTGGGCGCTGGCGCGGTCGAACGCCCCGGCCGGATCGACGCTCTCGATGCGTCCGCGCGATCTGCTGACCTTCGCGAGGATGCACCTGTCCGAGGGGCGCGCGGACGACGGCACCCAGGTGCTCCGGCCGGAGACGGTGCGATCGATGTGGGAGCGCCAGGTCGAGCTGCCCGACCTCGGCCTGATGGGCGGGGCGTGGGGCTTGGGCTGGATGCTCTTCGACTGGCCCGGCGGCCCGGTGATGGGCCACGACGGCGGCACCATCGGCCAATCGGCCTTCCTGCGGGTGGTCCCGGGCCGCAACGTCGCGGTCGCGCTGCTGACCAACGGAGGCCAGCCGCTCCACCTGTACGCGGACATCTTCCGGAAGGTGCTCGGCGACCTCGCCGGCGTCGAGGTCCCCGCCCTGCCGGAGCCGAACGCGGCGGCGGCCCCGGCCGACCCGTCCCGGTACGTCGGCGAGTACTCGTCGCGGGTGGCCGACACCGTGGTCAGCCAGGACGACGACGGCAAGCTGTGGATCGAGCGTGTGCCCAAGGGGGTGATGGCCGACACGGGCGGAGGAGCCGAGAAGACGGAGTTGCTGGCCTACAAGGACGACACCCTCGTCGCGAACTACAAGACGCACCCGGGCCTGCACTTGCCGCACGCGTTCGTCGGCGACGACGGCAACGGCCGGGCGCTGTACCTCCACACCGGGCGCGCCGACCGGCGGGTGAGCCGGTGAGCCGGATCGCCGGCGAGATCGAGGCGGTCTTCGCGGCCGCCGGGGCACGCGGATTCGTGCACGCGCGGGAGGTCGGCGTCTCCGACGGTCGCGAGGTCGCCGTGGGCGCGGACGATCCGGTCGTGCTCGCGTCGGTGTTCAAGATCCCGGTCGCCCTCGCCTACGCCAGGGAAGTGGTGGCCGGGCGGCTGGACGAGACCGAGCGGACCCTGGTCACCGCCCGGTACCGGATCGGGGGGATCGGCACCGCGGGCTGTGCGGACGACGTCGAGATGAGCTGGCGTGACCTGGCCCATTTCATGCTGACGATGAGCGACAACGCCGCGACCGACCTGGTCTACCACCGCGTCGGGCAGGAGGCCGTCGACCGCGTGCTCGCCGACCTCGGGCTCGCCAGGACGCGCTTGGTCGGCTGCTGCGAGGACCTCTTCGCCTCGGTGATCGCCGATCTCGGCGCGAAACCGGACGACGATCTGGAAGCCGTCTTCGCCGCCGCCACGCCCGAACAGCTGTGGAAGCTCTCGGTGCTCGATCCCGAACGCACGACGTCGTCGACGCCCCGGGAGATCACCGCGCTGCTGGACGCGATCTGGACCGACCGCGCGGGCGACCCGGCCGCCTGCGAACGCGTGCGGAAGATCATGGCGCGGCAGATCTGGCCGCACCGGATGTCGTCCGGATTTCCCGCCGGGGTCGCGATCGCCGCCAAGACGGGGACGCTGCCCGCCGTCCGCAACGAAGCGGGTGTCGTGTCCGATGTGGACGGTCGCCGGTACGCCGTCGCGGTGTTCACCCGCGCCGAATCCCTCGCCGACCGCCTGCCCGCGGTCGACGCCTCGATCGGCACGGCGGCGCGCCTCGCCGTGGATCACCTTCGCGCACTTTCCGTCGAATCGTAGGAGAACCGCATGAAGACAGCTCGGCTCACCGCCGCCATGGCGGGCGTGGTGGCCTTGACCGTGAGTGCGTGCGGGGGGACGTCGCAATCCGGGGAGGACCGGACCGCGAACCAGAAACCGGCCGACGGCAAGAACTTCACGTTGGGCCTGTCGACCGATCCGGGGACGCTCGACCCCGCCGTCACCGTGCTGTCGATCGCCAGGCAGATCGGGCGGTTCCTTTACGACGGCCTGATCAACCTCGACTCGGCGGGCAAACCGGTCGCGGGGCTGGCGGAGAAGTGGGAGGCCACGACGACCACGGCGAACTTCACCCTGCGCGACGGGGTGAAGTGTGCGGACGGTTCACCCCTGACCGCGCGGGACGTGGCCGCGAACATCAACCACGTCGGCGATCCGGCGACCAAGTCCCCGCTGACCGGTGTCAGTGTCAAGGCGGGCACGAAAGCGGTCGCCGACGACGCTGCCAGGACCGTCACGGTCACCAGCGGGGCGCCGGATTCGTTCCTGCTGCGCAACGTGGCGGGGGTGCCGATCGTCTGCGCCAAGGGACTGGCGGACCGGGCGTCCGTCGCGAAGGGACAGCACGGCACCGGCATGTTCACCATGACCGAGCTCGTGCCGAACGACCACTACACCCTCACCCGGCGCAAGGACTACACCTGGGGCCCCGGTGACTGGAAGAGCGAACAGCCGGGACTGCCCGAAAAAGTGGTCTTCCGCGTCGTGCCGAACATGACGACGACGGCGAATCTGCTGCTGTCCGGGGAACTCAGCGCGGCGCAGGTGACCGGACAGGACCAGCAGCGGCTGCGGTCGCAGAAGTTGTTCCACGCCGACATCGTCGTGCCGATGGGTGAGATCTTCTTCAACCAGGCGCCCGGCAGGCCCGGTCAGGACCAGGCGGTGCGCCGGGCGCTGACCCAGGCGCTCGATTTCGGCCAGATCGGCAAGGTGCTCACCACCGGCACCGGTCAGCCCGCCAAGGGACTCGTCACCGGAGAACCCTTGGCGTGCCCGGGCGATTCGGTCAACGGCAAGCTGCCCGCCTTCGACGTCGCCGCCGCGAAGGCCGGGCTCGACGCCGCGGGGTGGACGCCCGGCGCGGACGGAGTGCGGGCCAAGAACGGCAAACGGCTCGCGCTCACCGTCGTCTACGGCACCCAGGTCGGGCCGACGATGGTCTCGGCCGCGGAGCTGATCCTGCAGTCGTGGAAGAACATCGGGGTGGACGCCGTGATCAAGGCCGTCGACGGTCCCGGTACCAGCCAGGTGTTGTTCGGCACCGGTGAGTGGGAGGTGTCGCTGGCGCCGCTGGGCTTCGTCCTGCCCAGCCAGGCCGTCCCGTTCGTCTCCGGCGCGAAACCGCCGGAGGGCACGAATTTCGGGCATATCGAGAACCTCCGGTACACCGAGCTCACCGGCAAGGCGTCGGCGCAGGCGGGCGAATCCGGCTGCGGTGACTGGCTGGCCGCCGAATCCGCGCTGTTCGAACGGCTCGACGTGGTGCCGTTCGTGAACTCGACCATCCCGACCTTCGCGAACGGTGCGCGGTTCGAGATGAATCAGGGCCAGATCCTGCCGTCGTCGATCCGGATGTACTCCTGATGACGAGCGCCGTCGCGACGGCGGGCCGGGGAACCAGTCCTTGGCTGTCGTTCGGGATCCGCCGCCTCGGCCGGTTCGCGGTCTCGCTGTGGGTGCTGGTCACCACGGCGTTCCTGATGATCCAGCTGATCCCCGGCGACCCGGTCCGCGCGGCGCTCGGGCTGACCGCGCCCGCCGAGCTCGTGAACGCCCGGCGGGCCGCGCTCGGCCTCGACGACCCGCTCTGGAAGCAGTACGCCGACTACCTCGCCGGTCTCTTCTCTGGCGACTGGGGAACGTCGATGACCACCGGGGTGCCGGTCGCGGACGTCATCGGCGACCGGCTCCCCGCGACCCTGCAGCTGGCGTTGCCCGCCTTCGTGGCGGTCATCGCGGTCGCGATCCCGCTGGGCCTGCTGTTCGCCGTGCTGACCAGGGGCGGCCGTCGTCGTGGCGGGGAACTGGCGTTCACCTCGACGACGGTCCTGCTGGCCGCGATCCCGGAGTTCCTGGTCGCGGTGGCGCTGGTGGCGTTCTTCGCGGTCCGCCTCGGCTGGTTCCCGGTGGCGGGCAGCGAAGGACCGGGCGCGCTCGTGCTCCCGGTGATCGCGCTGGCGCTCGGTCCGGCGTCGGTCCTCTCCCGCATCGTCCGGGTGGAGACGCTTTCCGTGCTGGGCAACGACTTCATCCGCACCGCGCGGGCGAAACGCCTGCCCGCGCGGCTGGTCTACCTGCGGCACGCGCTGCCGAACGCGCTGACCGCGACCCTGACCATGGGCGGGCTGATGCTGACCGGGATGGTCGCCGGGACGGTGCTGGTGGAGAACGTGTTCGCCTGGCCGGGTCTCGGTTCCACCATCACGCAGTCGATCCTGCAGAAGGACTATCCGCAGGTCCAGGGAATCGTGCTCGTCTACGGCATCGGTGTCCTGCTGGTGAACCTGACGGTGGACGTGCTGCTGGCCGTCCTCGATCCGCGTTCGACGATCCGGGAGAACTGAGATGGCGAATCCGCGCGGGGCGAAATGGCTCGGGGCGCTGCGCACCCCGCTGGGCGCGTGTTCGGCCGCCCTGCTGGCACTGGTGATCGTGCTCGCGGTGCTGGCGCCGATCCTGTGGCAGGACCAGGCTTTCGAGATCGACACCAACGCGATCGCCCAAGGACCGTCGGCCGCGCACTGGCTGGGCACCGACGACCTCGGCCGCGACATCCTGTACCGCGTGCTGGTGGCGACCAGGTTGTCGATCGTGCTGGCGCTGCTCGCCACCGCGCTCGGGGTGGTGACCGGGCTCGTGCTCGGCACGCTGCCTTCGGTGCTGCCGCGTCCCCTCGCCAGGTTGGTGATCGCGGCGGTCAACATCGCGGTCGCCTTCCCCGGGCTGCTGCTGGTGTTGTTCTTCTCGGTCATCTTCGGCGTCGGAACGCGGGGCGCGGTGCTGGCGGTCGGTTTCGCGCTGGCGCCGGCGTTCGCGCGGCTGGCGCAGACGATGGCCGCTTCGGTGGCCGGACGGGATTTCGTCGCGGCGGCCAGGATCTCCGGCGTCGGCCGGATCCGGTTGCTGTTCCGGCACATCCTGCCCAATATCGGCGAACCGCTGGTGGTCAACGCGACCATCGGCGCCGGCGGGGCACTGCTCGCCTTCGCCGGTTTGTCCTTCCTTGGCATCGGCGTGCAGGCCCCGGAATACGACTGGGGGCGGATCCTCGGCGAAGGACTCAACGGCATCTACGTCAACCCGGCGGCGGCGCTGGCGCCCGGTGTCGCGGTCGTCCTCGCGGGGCTCGCCTTCAACCTGGTGGGGGAGACCGTCGCCGGGGTGATCGGTGTGCGCACCGGGTTGCGGAAACTCCAACCGCGGCCGGTCACTCCGGCCAGGGACGACGCCGGGGAGACCCCCGACGACGCCGTGCTGGTCGTGGAGAACCTTCAGGTCGCGTTCCCGAATCCGGCGGGCTGGACCGTTTTGGTGCGCGGGGTGGGTTTCACCGTCCGGGCCGGCGAGGCGATCGGTGTCGTCGGCGAGTCGGGCTCGGGCAAGAGCTTGACCGGGCTGGCGGTGTCGCGGCTGGTCGAAGCGCCGGCCGTGGTCACCGCGGACAAGCTCGAATTCGCCGGGAAACCGGTGCTGACGACCCCGGAACGGGAGTTGCGAGGCCTGCTCGGCACCTCGCTGGCGATGGTCTTCCAGGACCCGATGACCTCGTTCAACCCGACCAGGCGGATCGGCCGCCAACTGGCCGAAGTCGCCGAACAACATCAGGGACTCCCGCGTGCCAAGGCCTTCGAGCGCGCGGTGGACCGGTTGCGCGCGGTGCGGATCCCCGCCGCCGAACGGCGTGCGCGGCAGTATCCGCACGAGTTCTCCGGCGGGATGCGGCAGCGCGCGATGATCGGCATGGGCCTGATGGGCGACCCGAAGCTCATCATCGCCGACGAGCCGACCACGGCGCTGGACGTCACCGTGCAGCGGCAGCTGCTGCGCCTGCTGGCGCGGACCAGGGCCGAACGGGATACCGCCATCATCCTGATCAGCCACGACATCGCGGTCGTTTCGCAGACGTGCGAACGCATGCTGGTCATGTACGCGGGCCGGGTGGTGGAGGACCTGCCGACCGCCGGGACACCGCGGCATCCGTACACGCGGGCCTTGCTGGCCGCGACACTCGACCTCGAGACCGATCGCGACGCGCCGCTCGCGGTGATCCCCGGCCGCCCGCCGGAACCCGATCGGGTGCCCACCGGCTGTGCTTTCGCGGACCGGTGCCCGGCGGTGACCGATCGGTGCCGTCTCGAAGATCCGGCGCTGAAGCGTGTGGAGCCCGGGCATCGCGTCGCTTGCTGGTATCCGGCGCCGCTTTCCGCACCCGTCAAGGAAACCGTGACCGCAGGAGGTGCGGAGTGAGCGATCTCGTCTTCGACGCGGTGAGCGTGCGCTACGGCGGCAGGCGCGGGCTCACCGCCGTCGACGGAGTAGCGCTGACCGTCCCATCCGGACAGGTCGTGGGGCTGGTCGGCGAATCGGGATCGGGGAAGTCGACGCTGGCCCGCGCGGCTGTCGGGCTCTCGCCGATCAGCGCCGGGCGGGTCCTGCTGGGTGGCGTGGACGTCCGCGAGCTGCCCCGCCGCCCGCCGTTGCAGATGGTGTTCCAGGATCCGTATTCCTCTTTGGACCCTCGGATGAGCATCGGGGAATCGATCACCGAAGCGATCCCGCGTGGCGTCCTCCCCGGACGCGCGGCACGTCGCGACGAGGTCGCCCGGCTGCTGGAGCTGGTCAACCTCGACCCCGAACGCGCCGGACATCTGCCGGGGCGGCTTTCCGGCGGCCAGCGGCAACGGGTGGCGCTCGCCCGCGCGCTGGCCGGGCGGCCCGAGGTGCTGATCGCGGACGAGATCACCTCCGCGCTCGACGTCTCGGTGCAGGGCGCGGTGCTCAACCTCGTCCGGTCCGTGCAACGGCGGCTCGGCCTGTCGATGCTGTTCATCTCGCACAACCTCGCGGTGATCCGCTACCTCAGCGACATCGTCGCCGTGATGTACCTCGGCCGGATCGTCGAGGTCGGCCCGGCCGAGCAGGTGCTGACCGATCCGCGGCATCCGTACACGCGTGACCTGCTCGCCGCGGCGCCGTCGGCGACCACCTCGCTGCTCGGCACGGGCTCGGACGAGGCGACCGCCGATGCTGAACCCGCCGACCCGCACCATCCGCCCGGCGGATGCCGTTACCACCCGCGCTGCCCGGTCGGCCCGCTCGTGCGCGCCGACCGCGACCGCTGCCTCCACGTGGATCCCGCCGACGGCGCGGCACACCGGCGTCACTCGGCGGCCTGCCACTTCAGCGAAAACGAGCTCACGATCCCCAGAGGAGCAAACGCATCATGACCCGACGTCTCGGTCTCGACGACCTGTACGACATCGCCGTCCCCAGCCAGCCTTCGCTGTCCCCGGACGGTGACCGGATCGTCTATGTCCTGCGCACCGCCGACCGTGACGAGGACCGGACCGTGCACGCGCTCTGGGAGGTCGGCGCGACCACCGGCGAAGCCCGGCCACTCACCCGCGGAACCGCCGACCTGGCCCCGAAATGGGCGCCGGACGGCACGCGCGTCGCGTTTCTCCGTGCCCAGGACGGACCGCCGCAGGTGTGGTTCCTGCCGTCGTCGGGCGGGGAGGCCGAGCAGATCACCGAACTCCCGCTCGGGGCGGGTGCGCCGGTCTGGAGCCCGGACGGCGGCAAGATCGCCTTCTCGGCCGCGGTCGACCTGGCCGGCGGGGAAGCCGCGCCGAACGCGCCGGTGGTGGCCGACCGGCTGGACTTCAAGGCCGACGGCGCCGGGCTGATCAAGACCATCCGCAAGCATCTGCATGTCCTCGACGTCGCCACGCGCGAAGTCCGGCAGGTCACCTTCGGCGACTGGCACGCCAGTGATCCGGCCTGGTCGCCCGACGGTACGCACCTCGCCTTCTCGTCCGGTCAGGACGGCGACGCCGATCTGACCTTCCGCTCCGGTGCGTACGTGCTCGACGTGACCGCCAGAACCGCCGAGCCGCAACTGATCGGTTCCGGTGAGGGCATGGCGGGCACGGTCGGCTGGACCGCCGACGGAGGCGCGCTGCTGGTGGTCGGCCGGGCCGACACCGAGGTCGGTCATCTCGGGTTGTGGCGTGTTCCGCTCGACGGCGGGGATCCGGTCGAGCTGACCACGTCCCTGGACCGCAACGTGATGCCCGGCGGCCCCGGCTACCCGGGAGCCCTGCCCCAGGTGACGGAGGACGGAGCCGTGCTCTTCGGTGTCCGGGACCGCGGCTGCACCCATCTGTACGAAGTGGACGGTGAGGGCGCGCGTGCGGTACTGGCGGGCGCGGATCGCGTGGTGTCCGGAATGGACATCGCGGCCGGGCGGGTCGTGGTCGTCCTGGCGACGGGCGATTCGTACGGCGAGATCGCCGTCGTCGACCGGGTCACCGGCGCCGTCGACATGCGCACCGAGCACGGCGCCTCCGTGGCCGAGGTCGAGCTTTTCCGCCACGAGGAACGGGAATTCACCATCGGCGACGGCACCGTCGTCCACGGCTGGCTGCTGCGGGACCCGGCGCGGTCCGGCGCCGCGCCGCTGCTGCTCGACATCCACGGCGGCCCGCACAACGCCTGGAACGGCGCGGCCGACTCGATCCATCTCTATCACCAGGCACTCGTCGCGCGAGGCTGGGCGGTGCTGCTGATCAACCCGCGGGGCAGCGACGGTTACGGCGAGGACTTCTACACTGCCGCCGTCGGCGGCTGGGGCGTCGCCGACGCGGCCGACTTCCTGGAGCCCTTGGATCACCTTGTCGCCGAAGGGATCGCCGACGCGGATCGGCTGGCGGTGGCGGGTTACAGCTACGGCGGTTTCATGACCTGCTACCTGACCAGCCGCGACAACCGGTTCGCGGCCGCCGTCGCCGGTGGCGTGGTCAGCGACCTGACCAGTATGGGTGGCACGTCCGACGCCGGGCACTACCTGGCCGTCGGTGAACTCGGCGGTCCGGCGTGGGACAAAGCCATCGAGCGGTTCTCGCCGTTCGCGCAGGTCGAGCGGGTACGAACACCCACGCTCGTCATCCAGGGCGCGAACGACGACCGGTGCCCGGTCGGCCAGGCCGAGCAGTGGTTCGGCGCCCTGCGCGCGCGGGGCGTCCCGTCCCGGCTGGTGCTGTACCCGGACGCTTCGCACCTGTTCATCCTCGACGGGCCGCCGTCGCACCGGCTCGACTTCACCCGGCGTGTCCTCGGCTGGGTCGAGCAGTACACGGCGCCCGCCGACGGACCTTCACGGGTGCCGATCGAGGCCGCGCACTGGCGGCGACGGCTGGCCGAGCTGGCCCGCAAGCACCGCGTTCCCGGGGCGGCGCTCGGCATCACGCGGATCGGTGATGGCGTGGAAGACGCTGAGGTGCTCGCGTCCTACGGCGTGCTGAACACGAAGACCGGCGTCGAGGTCACCGACGACTCGGTGTTCCAGATCGGCTCGATCTCCAAGGTGTGGACCGCGACCGTGGTGATGCGGCTGGTCGACGAGGGCCTCCTCGAACTGGACGCGCCGATCGCGGACGTTCTGCCGGAATTGCGGCTGGCCGATCCCGGTGTGGCCGGGAAGGTCACCATGCGTCATCTGCTGACGCACACCAGCGGTATCGACGGCGACGTCTTCACCGATACCGGCCGCGGCGACGACTGTCTCGAACGCTACGTCGAAGTCCTCGACCAGGCCGCGCAGAACCATCCGCTCGGCGAGACTTTCTCCTACTGCAACTCGGGTTTCGTGGTCATGGGCCGGGTGATCGAGAAGCTCACCGGGCTGACCTGGGACGCGGCGATGCGGGAGAAACTGTTCGCCCCGCTCGGTCTCACCCACACCGTGACCCTGCCCGAGGAGGCATTGCTCTTCCGGGCGGCCGTCGGTCACGTGGCCAACGGAGACGAGGATCCGGCGCCCGCACCGATCTGGGGACTGCCTCGGAGCATGGGGCCCGCCGGCCTGATCACCGCCACCGCGAAGGACGTGCTCGGCTTCGCGCGGCTGCACCTCACCGGCGGGCTGACCCCGGCGGGGGAACGGATCCTGACGACGGACTCGGCCACCGCGATGGCCGAGAAACAGACCGATATCCCCGACAAGCACTCGCTCGGCGACTCCTGGGGGCTCGGCTGGATCCGCGACACCTGGGGCGGGCAGCGCGTGCTCGGCCACGACGGCAACACGATCGGCCAGTCGGCGTTCCTCCGGCTCCTGCCCGGTCAGGGGCTCGCCATCACCCTGCTCACCAACGGGGGCAACACCCGGGACCTCTACGTGGAGCTGTACCGGGAGATCGTCGCCGAACTCGCCGACGTCGCGATGCCCCGGCCGCTCGAACCGCCCGCGACTCCCGTCACCGTCGACGGATCGAGGCATGTGGGCGGCTACGAACGGGCGGGTGCGCGGATGGACGTGCTGGCGGCGGGGGAGGGGGCGGGACTACGGCTGCGGCAGACCGCCACCGGACCGCTCGCCGAACTCCTGGCGGAGAAGACGCAGGAGTTCGACCTGGTCCCGGTGACCGATTCGCTGTTCGTCTGCCGCGAGCCAGGGACGCGGACTTGGATGCCGGTCACCTTCTACACGCTGCCGACCGGGGAGCAGTACATGCACTACGGCGTACGCGCGACGCCGAAGACTTCCTAGCCGGCCGCGCCGGGAAGCGCGTGAAGGCCTCCTTCCCTCGGCTCAGCCGGGGGAAGGAGGCCTTCACGCGCTCGGACGGCCGCGTACATGAATCGAGGCGAAAGAGGGTAATCCCCAGAAGGCCGGCAACACCCGGCGCGGGGCCTTCGTGGCGCTCGCGGTGGGGCTCCTCGGCATGGCGGGCGGCGGTTACGTCGTTGCCGCCGCCGCGGGTGGCCCCGGCACCGGCTACGGAATCGTCGGCGGGTACATCGCCCTGGTGATCGGGTTGCTCGCCGCGATCCTCGGATGGCTGGCCCTGTCGCGCGCCCGCCGCGTGGCCTGACCGTCCACAAGGGACAGTTAGTCCGTGAAGGCCTCCTTGAGGGACTCTGGGTCCCTCAAGGAGGCCTTCACGGACTACGCGATCGCCACCGCGACCCCAGCAGTTTCAGCAGGTGCGCGTGAAGGCCCCCTTCCCTCGGCTCAGCCGAGGAAACTCGACCTTCACCCCTCGCCCAGTAGGTGAAGGGGTCCTTCAGGTACTCAGGTGAACGAAAGCGTCAGTGATGCGCCGGGTAGCGGGCGCGAAGTTCGTCCGCGGCCTTGCCTTCGGTCAGCTGGAGGAGATAGGCGTCCACCGGGGCGTGGGAACTGAGTTCGGTGAAATGCCGGTGGACGATCGCTTCGACCTCCTCGCGGCGGGCGGGGAAGCGCTCGGTCAGCGCGTCGACCAGTTTCTCGAGGTTTTCGTCGCTGGGTGGCAGGTGTGGCGGGTCTGCGGTCATGACTACTCCACGATCTCGGGAGACGGCACCGAACGACGATAACGGTCGCAGTGCGCCGAGGTCTAGATCCATCAACCTGTATTGATGTATCTTCGGCGCGTGGCGACCGTCGAGATGTCCGAGCCGCCGCCGTTCGTACGGCTGGCGAGTGATCCGCTGCGCTGGCGGCTGCTGCGCGAGCTGTCCCACGGCGACCGCCGGGTGCGCGAGCTGGTGGAACTGGTCGGGCAGCCGCAGAACCTGGTGTCCTACCACCTGCGCAAGCTGCGGGCCGCGGAGCTGGTCACGGCACGGAGAAGCAGTTTCGACGGGCGTGACACCTACTATCACCTGGACCTGGGGCAGTGCGCGGACGCGCTCGCCGAGGCGGGGAGTTCGCTGCATCCCGCGCTCGTGCCGAACCCGGCGGACGGGAGGAGCACCGGTTCCCGGCTCAAGGTGCTGTTCGTGTGCACCGGCAACAGTGGACGGTCGCCGATGGCCGAGGCGCTGCTGCGGCACCGGGCCGGTTCGATGGTCGAGGTGGCCAGCGCGGGCAGCCGTCCGAAACCGCTGCATCCGGACGCCGTGCGCGCCATGGCCGAACGCGGTATCGTCCTGACCCACGAACCGTCCCATGTGGACGGTCTCCGGCACCGGCGATTCCATTGGGTGATCAGCCTTTGCGACCGGGTCCGCGAGGTCTGCCCGGAATTCCCCGGCCATCCGCGCGTCGTCCATTGGAGTCTGCCGGACCCGGCGCGGGAGATCGACGACGCGGGCGAGACCTATCCGGCGTTCCGCCGCCTCGCCGCCGAACTGGACCGCCGGATCGGGTTCCTGACCGCCCGGCTCGGGGTGAAGAACCCGAACGATGAGGTGAAGAGGACATGACTTCGGACCTGGTGAGTGTGCGGTACCTGGGTTTCACCGTCCGCTCCGGTGCGGTGCCCGCGTCCGGGAATCTCCGGCTGCCGCTCAGTGGCCCGGCGAGTTCGGCGAGCGCCCGGTTCCGCGGTGTCGAGCTGTGCCAGCCCGCCGCCCGGTGACGCGGCACGACGAGCAGGAGCCCGTGATGCCGCTCAGCTCCACTCAGGACGCCGGCCTGGGAACCGTCCTGCGCGAATGGGGCCGGATCGGCTGCGTCGGTTTCGGTGGCCCGCCCACCCATATCGCCCTGCTCCGCAAGTTGTGCGTGCAGCGCCGGGGCTGGCTGTCGGATCAGGAGTTCGAGGACGCGATCGCCGCCTGCAACCTGCTGCCCGGCCCGGCGTCGACCCAGCTGGCGATCTTCACCGCGTGGCGGGTGCGCGGCCGCGTGGGGGCACTGGTCGGCGGCGCGGCGTTCATCGTCCCCGGCCTCATCGTGATCTTGGCGCTGGCCGCGCTGTTCCTCACCGGATCGCCGCCCGCGTGGGTCCGTGGCGCCGGTGCGGGAGCGGGTGCGGCGGTCGCCGCCGTCGCGGTGCACGCGGGCGTCGGCCTGATCCCGGCGGGATGGCGGCGCGCGGCCGCCACGGGGCGCGTGCGCTGGGCGCTGTATGTCGTCGCGGGTGTCGCGTCGGCCGCCTTGGTCGGTCCGTGGCTGGTGCTCGTCCTGCTGGGCTGCGGCCTGATCGAGCTGAGCGTGAACCGCGCACGCCGCGGCGAGTCCACCGCCGCCCTGTTCGCCGTCCCCGTCCAATCCTGGGCCGCCGCGGCCGCGGGCGCCGGTGTGTTCGCGTCGGTGGCGTGGGTGTCGCTCAAGGTGGGGATGCTGTCCTACGGCGGCGGTTTCGTGATCATCCCGCTCATGCAGGACGACGCGGTGAACACCTACGGCTGGATGACCGCGGGGGAGTTCCTCAACGCGGTCGCGCTCGGCCAGGTCACCCCGGGGCCGGTCGTGCAGACCGTCGCCGTCGTCGGCTACGCGGCGGCAGGGCTCGCCGGCGGCATCCTTGCCTCGCTGGTCGCCTTCACCCCGTCGTTCCTCTTCATTCTCTTCGGTGCCAAGCACTTCGACCGGCTACGCGGCAACCCGAACGTGCGGGCGTTCCTCGACGGCGCCGGCCCGGCCGCCGTCGGCGCCATCCTCGGCTCGGCGATCCCGCTCGCGCTCAGCCTGACCCAGGCATGGCAGTACGCCGTACTCGCCGGTGCCGGGGTCCTGCTGTTCGTGTTCAGGCGTGGAGTGGTGACCACGATCCTGGTCGCGGCCGGTGCCGGAACCGTTCTCGCACTCGCCGGAGCGCTCCTGCCGAGCTAGCTCAACCCGCGGGTGGTGACGACGCGCGCGTTGCCGTCGGCCAGGTGATACGACAGCCCGGCGACGGCGGTCTCGCCGGCCTCGATCTTGTCGGCGAGCAGCCGGGAGCGGTCGACGAGGAGGTCGACGGTGTGGCGGATGTGCTCGTCGATGATGTCGTCGTTGTCGGTGAGCCCGGCGGCCTGGGCGGCGAGGACACTCGGGGTGACCCGCTCGATGACGTCGCGGACGAAGCTGTTGGTGCCGAGTCCGTCGGTCAGCGCCGCGCGGGTCGCGGCGACGGCGCCACAGGAGTCGTGGCCGAGGACGACGACCAGGGGAGCCTTGAGGATGCTGACGGCGTACTCGATGCTGCCCAGCACCTCGGAACCGGCGACATGGCCCGCGGTGCGGACGACGAACAGGTCACCCAGCCCGCGGTCGAAGATGATCTCGGCGGCCAGTCGCGAGTCGGAACAGCCGAAGAGGACGGCGAACGGGCTCTGCTGGGGAGCCGTTTCGGTGCGGCGTACCGCGTCCTGGTTCGGGTGTTCCGGGGTTCCGGCGACGAAGCGCCGGTTACCGGAGAGCAGAAGGTCGAAGGCCTCGGAAGGGGTCGGCGGCGCGTCGCTCATGATCGGGACATTACCTGGTGCCACCACGACGGGCATCACGCCGGTCGCGCCATCCGCCGGTGACATGCCTCGATGAGCGGATACGCGTCCCGATGCCGCTGCGCCTGCTCGAGGGCGGCGATCGTGACCGAGGTCTCGACCAGGAGCTCGCAGCGTTCCCGGCGCCGATCCACAAAGGCCTCCAGCGCCTTCCGGATGTCCTGACGGCGATCCAGTTCTTCGGCCAGGATCACGCCGTCCTCGATGGCGAGCGCGGCCCCACTGGCCAGCTGCGGTGAGGGAGCGTGCGCGGCGTCGCCGATGAGGACGCTTGGCCCGTCGGACCACGGCGCGTCGACGAAGGCGGTCTGCACGGGACGGCGAACGATCGAACCGGACCGTGCCACGTGAGGCCGGATCTCGGCGACGCGGCCGGTGAACGGTGCCAGCAGTTCCGCCATCCGCGGGGCGAGGACGGCGTCCGGGAGCACGTCCGGTCGCACCCCGTTCTCGGTGAGGAAGACGTAGGCGCGGCTCGCCGAGATCGGCACGACGCCGGTCTGATGGCGGCTACCGGCGAAGGTGTGGATGCCGGTGGCCCAGCCCGGGCGGGGCACGAGCGCCCGCCACACCATCTGGCCGTGGTACCGGATCGGGGCGGAGCGGCCGAGGAGGTCGCGGACGGTGGACCGGATGCCGTCGGCGCCGACGAGCAGGTCGGCGGTTCGCGTCGTCGAGTCGGTCAGTTCGGCTTGTGCCCCTCCGTTTCCCGGGAGCAGGCGGGAAACACTGAGTCCATAGTGGATTCGGACGCCGAGCCGCAGAGCCTCCGCGCGCAGGATCCGATGCAGTTCCGGGCGCGCGATCCCCGCCATGGCCGGACGATCGCGGCCGATCAGGCGCGGGAGACCGATCGTGGTCTCCGCTCCCTCCAGGTCCACGTTGGTGATCACGCTCATGCCGTACCCGCGGGCGAGGCACCGGTCGGCCAGCCCCAGCGCGTCGAGTGCCCGAAGCGACGGGCCGGTCAGGCTGAGCCCCCAGCCGGTGGTGGCGGCCTCGCCGCCCGCCTCGATGACCTCGACCCGCCAGCCTCGCCGCGCCAGCGCGCTCGCCGCCGTCAAACCCGCGATCCCCGCGCCGGTGATCAATGCCGAACAGGTGCCGTCCATGACCCTCCAAGCCGTTGTATGCGCCCAAGTTAGGCCGGTCGCCCGGGCCGTCCTGTCCGGTTCCGGCGGCCGTTGTCCGGATCCGGCGAGCGATCGGTGACATGATCGACTCGTCGACAAGGAGGTGATCGGCGTTGTCGAGCCCGCTCCGCGACTTCGTCCTCACGAAGTCCGGAAATCCGGTGAACCTGCTCCACTCCGCGGCCCGGCTCTTCGGCGGGGCGGTCGCCACCAGCCCTCTCGGCCCCTTCGACGGCGGCGAGCACGAGGTACGCGGCGTCGTCGCGGAGGATTTCGCGGTCGGTTACTTCGCCTCCTCGCTCGCGGTGCGGGTCGGCCCGGTGCCCGGCGGGGACTCGTACTTCGTCAATCTGGGGCTGGCCGGGGAGATCTCCGCGAGCCGTGACGGCCGTCAAGCCGTCCTCTGCCGGACGAAGGCCGGGGTGGTCAACCCGGGCGACGTCCAGGAGCTACGCCCGAACGGGCCGGGGACGAAATTCCTGGCCCTGCGCATCGACGCCGGACTGGTCCAGCGTGAACTCGCGGCGCTCGCCGGGCGCCCGACCGGTTCCGCCGTGCGGTTCGACCTTCCCCTGGACCTGTCCGGGCCGCGGGGGAGGACGGTGAGACTGCTGATCGGCTCCTTGATCGCACAACTCGACTCGGCTGATCCGCTTTTCCAGCGGGAGGAACTGCGGCGGAATCAGGTGCGATGCGTCGTGACCGCGCTTCTGCTGGCCCAGCCGCATACCCACACCGCCGTGCTGCGAGGCGCTTCCCGGCCGCCGCAGCCCAGGGCGCTGCGCGCCGCCGTGGCGTACATCGAAGCGAATCTGCCGGAGCCGATGTCCCTCGGCCGGATCGCGCAGGCGGCCGGGTGCGGGGCGCGGACGATCGGCGACGCGTTCCGGGAGAAACTCGGGACGACACCGATGGGGTACGTCCGCGACCTCCGGCTGGATCGGATCCGCCACGACATCCTGACGACCGGCGACCTGATCGGCGACATAGCCCACCGCTGGGGCATGACCCATCTCGGCCGGTTCGCGGGCGAGTACCGCGCGCGGTTCGGTGAGCTACCTTCGGCGACGCGTCACTGATCGAGTCGCGCGGCGACGGCGCGCATGGCGCGGCCGACGGCCTGGAGGTCTTCCGGCGCGATCACGTCGACGAAGTGTTCGCGGACGGTGCGGAGGTTGTCCGGCGCCGCGCGGACCAGGGTCTCGTGTCCCTTGTCGGTGAGCCGGGCCCGCACGCCACGGCCGTCATCGGCGGTCGACTCCCGCCGGACCAGCCCGCGGGTCTCCAGCCCGCCGACGCGGTGCGACAGCCGGCTGCGCGAGTAGTACGCCGATTTCGCCAGGTCCGCCATGCGCATCGACCGGCCGGTGGCTTCGGACAGCCGCACCAGGAGTTCGTATTCGGCCAGGGAAAGGCCGTGCTCTTCGCGCAGCCGCCGGTCGAGCAGGTCGATGAAGCGCACGGAGCCTTCGATGAACGCCCGCCAGTCGCGCTGCTGTTCCGTGTCGAGCCAGTTGGTCACAGCACACACCGTAACAGTTGACGACTTCAACCACTTCGGCCTAGATTTGGTTGAATACTTCAACTAGATGGGAACGCGATGACGCACGAAGCCTGGGTGATGCAGGAGAAGGACGCGGAGGTCGTCGAGAAGCCCGCGTTGTGGTTGCTGGCCGACGGCGAGCACACGGACGGGTTTCTCGGCGCGAACCGGTTGTCGCTCCGAGCCGGGGAACCCGGCACGAAACCGCACTACCACAAGAAATCCGCGGAAGCCTTCTACGTGCTGGAAGGAGCGCTACGCATGCTGGTGGGCGCGGAAACGGTCACGGTCGAGCGCGGAGGATACGTGGTGATCCCGCCGGGCGTGCGGCACGCGTTCGCCGCGCCGCCGGAGCAGGGCGCGGACGTCCTCATCACGCTGGCGCCGGGCGTCGACCGGTTCGGCTATTTCCGCGTCCTGCCCGAGATCCTGCGCGGGAACGTCGCGCCGGAGGAGGTCGAGCGCCTGCACGAGCGGTACGACGTCCACTTCGTCGACGCGCCGGAGTGGGCCGAGCACAGCGCCTAGCGCCCGGCAGGCATGATTCGATGGAGCCCGACGGTTCGGCGGGTGATGAGACATGACGAGCGACAGCGAGGTCCGGAGGCGGTCCCTGACGAGTTACGTCGGCCGTGCGGAAGACGAGAACGAGGTCCGGCGGCTGCTCGGCATGGGGCGCCTGGTGACCTTGACCGGCGCCGGCGGGGTGGGCAAGACCCGGTTGGCCGCCCAGGTGGCCAGTTCGCTCACCCGGGACTTCCCCGGCGGCGTCGCGGTCGCCGGGCTGGGGGAGCTGCGGGACGAACGCCTCGTCCCACGTGCGGTCGCCGACAGCCTCGGCCTGCACGACACGGCGGGGCGTACCGACCTGGACGCCGTCGTCGGATATCTGCGCCCCCGGCGGTCGTTGCTGCTGCTCGACAACTGCGAGCATCTCCGCGACGGCAGCGTGGAACTGGTGACGGCGTTGCTGCGCGAATGCCGGGATCTCGTGGTCCTGGCCACCAGCCGCTGCTCCCTGGGGCTCGCCGGCGAGCAGGTCCTGACGATCCCGCCCTTGGCCGTGCCCGATGGCGAGATCGGGACGGCCGAAGTGGCGCTCACGTTCGGCGCGGTACGGCTGTTCGCGGAGCGTGCCGCCAACGTCCTGCCCGCGTTCGAGGTCACCGAAGGCAACGTCGCGGATGTCGTCCGCCTCTGCCGTGGCCTCGACGGACTGCCGCTGGCGATCGAACTGGCGGCGGCCCGGATCCGCGCCTTGTCACCCTCGCAGATCGCCGAGCGGGTCGAGAAGAATTCGGGGATGCTGGCCAGCGGTCTCCGGATGCCCGTCGAGCGGCATCGGACGTTGCGCGCCACCATCGAGTGGAGTCATTCCCTCTGCACCGAGGACGAGCGGATCGTCTGGGCACGCTGTTCGGTGTTCGCCGGGCAGTTCGACCTGTCCGGCGTCGAGGACGTCTGTATTGAGGACGGCGGGCTGGACTCCTTGGCCGTACTGGACGCGGTGGACGGTCTGGTCGACAAATCGGTGCTGGCCCGGATCGACGGCACGGACAAGGTCCACTACCGGATGCTCCGGCTCCTCCGCGAATACGGCGGACGACAGCTCGCCGGTTCCGGCGACGAGCTCGCCGTGGCGAGGAAGCACCGTGACCACTATGCCCGGCTCATCGCACAGGCCGCCGCCACCTGGTTCGGACCGGAGCAGGACGAGGCCTACGAGCGCCTGACGGCGGCCCACGCCGACATTCGCGAAGCGTTGTCGTGGTCGCTTCGCACCCCCGGTGAAAGCCCGGTGGCGCTGGAGATGGCCACCGGCACGATCGAATACTGGGTGGCCCGCGGCGCGGCCTGGGAACTGCGGGACTGGATCGATCGCGCGCTCGACGCGGCGCCGCCGGAGACCCGAGGACGGGCCAGGGGGCTGGCGATCGCGGCCTTGTGCGCCGCGCTGCACGCGGATTTGCCCCTTGCTCGGCGACGGCTGGCCGACGCCGAGGCGATCGAGGACGAAGACGCGGCTCCCTACGTCGCGCACGCGAGTGCCTTCGTGAGGATGTTGTCGATCGAGCCGAACACCATGGTCCGTGCCGCGGAGGCCGTGCGGATCTTCGGTGAGCGAGGCGACGTCCGGCGTCAGATGCACCCGATGTTCATCCAGGGGGTCGCGCTGGCCTACCGAGGTGATCTCCCGGGAGCACGGGCGCTGCTGGGCTCGATGCGGCGGCTGTGCGAGGACGCGGGGGAGTACCGGTATCGCTCCATGGCCCTGTTCGGGCTGGGGGTCGCCGAAGTCTGTTACGGCGGCGATCTCGATGACGGGGAACGGTGCATCCGTGCCGCGCTGGAGATCGACCTTCGCGCCTCGGACGTCCTGTCCGCGGCCTACCGGGTGGACGGCCTCGCGTGGGTGGCCGCGCGCCGCGAGGACTGGGTCCGTGCGGCGGAACTGTTCGGGACCGCCGCCACGCTTTGGGAGCGCTGCAGTGCCGAGCCCGACGTGGCCGTCACCCTGACCCATCGGACGTTCCACGCGGCCACGCGGGACGCCTTGGGGGAGGGACGGTTCGACGCCGCGTTCGCCGAGGGTCGGCGGCGGAACCCGCACGACGCCCTGAGCGGTCCGCCGTCGGAACCCGTCGGCGAACCGGCCGTGCTCGCGCCGCTGACGCCTCGTGAATCGGAGATCGCGCGGCTGGTCGCGGCCGGGCTGAGCAACCGGGAGATCGCGGCGAGACTGGTCATCGCCCGGCGCACGGTGGAGACGCATCTGCAGCACATCTCGCACAAGCTCGACTTCGTCAACCGGACCCAGCTGGCCGTCTGGGTCGAGCAGCGGCCGCTGTGACCTCCGGGGCACACAGCGGCCGCGAGACGCCCGGCGTCAGTCGATCGGGCAGGTTCCTTGGTACACGGCGATCTTCGGGTCGTTCGCCGGAAGCGGGCACAGGAACTGGTTGTACCTGGTGTCCTCGTCCACGAAGCGTTTCAGCCACGAAAGGCTGTACTTCGCGATGGTCACGTTCGGATTCGTGGGCGCCATGTGGCCGGCACCGGCCAGCAGCATGTACGCCTTGTCGAGCGAGGCGGGAAGGCTTTGGTAGAACGGCCGGGAATGGGAGCCGTCCGGGGCGATGAAGTCGTTCTGGGCACTGACGACGAAGGTGGGGACCTTCAGGTCGGAGAACGTCGTGTTCGGATTCCAGCCCGTCAGCGGGATGGCCGCCTTCAACGTGGGTGCCTTCTGCGACGCGATCAACGCTCCGCCGCCGCCCATCGAATGCCCCATGACGGCCAGCCTGCCCGGGTCGACGCGGCTCTTGGCCTGACTCGAATCGGTGACGTAACGCAGCGCCGCGAGCAGCTGGTCGGAGCGCCTGTCCGGGGTGTCCCAGGCGCTGTTGGTCGAGAACGTGATGACGACGAAACCCTGGGACGCCAGCCGCGGGCCGTACCAGGAGATCGCCGCCTCCGACTCCAGGAAGCCGGGCGCGATCGCGATCGCGCCGAACGTGCCCTGGCCGGTGGCGGTCGGGTAATGGATCGTCCCGCCTCCGAAACCTTGTCCGGCGGGGACTTTCTCGGTGGCGGTCTGGAACGTGCCACGGTCCGCTTCGATACTGGCCTTCGTCGGTGCCGGGCCGCGGGCATGAGGACTCTCCTCGGCGGCGGCCGGAACCGCCGCCACGAGAAGTGCGGTCACCGCACTGAGAACCGCGGCGCCCCACTGTGATCCACGCTTCATTGCGCATTTCCTCTCGGAAGAACCGCTCCGAGGCCGGAACGGATTCCCAGGTATAGCGGGACTCCGGGGAGATGCGCGTCGTGGAAACTACTGAGGGCCGGAAAATTGTCACGTCGAGGTGGATTCGGTGGTTGTGACCAGTGAGATCTGTCCTGGTCGTGGGGGTGTGGTGGTTCGTCCCGGGGGTGTTGCGAAAGCCACTTTCGCAACCCGCTCGTGGGGCTGTGCGCCTCAGGCTGTGGTCGTTCGTCCCGGGGGTGTTGTGAAAGCCACTTTCGCAACCTTCAACGTTGCGAGAGTGGCTTTCGCAACCCGGGTTCGTGGGGCTGTGGGTCTCGGGCTGTGGTGGTTCGGCCGGGGGGCAAAAGCCACTTTCGCAACCTGCTCGTGGGGCTGTGCGCCTCAGGCTGTGGTCGTTCGTCCCGGGGGGTGTTGTGAAAGCCACTTTCGCAACCTTCAACGTTGCGAGAGTGGCTTTCGCAACCTGGGTTCGTGGGGCTGTGGGTCTCGGGCTGTGGTGGTTCGGCCGGGGGGGGCAAAAGCCACTTTCGCAACCTGCTCGTGGGGCTGTGCGCCTCAGGCTGTGGTGGTTCGTCCCGGGGGGTGTTGTGAAAGCCACTTTCGCAACCTTCAACGTTGCGAAAGTGGCTTTCGCAACACGCCCCCACCGACACCGCGGTCAGGCCCCAGGCCGGTTCCCGCTCGGGATCGTGATGGGGGTGGTCGTCGGCGAGGTGCCCTTGTTGAGGAACAACATCGCCAGCGCGCGCACCAGTTGGTCGAACAGGTAGAAGCCGGCGGGCATGATGGGGATCAGTCCCTCGCGGAAGGCGATGTAGGCGGGCCACGCCGTGCGGATGAGGGCGGCGGACGCGTAGTCGCGGCGCAGTCCGAGCCAGTCGCCGATCGCGTCGCTCAGCACGTAACGCACGAATTCGTTGAGGAATCCGCGAGTGACGCCCAGATCGATCTGCGCGGTCAACCCGAGCAGGTCTTCGGCGAGCTCTTTCCCTTCGTGCGACGGGGAAAGGATCGGGGTGAGCACCTGCGCCGATTGCGCGTGCGCGGCAGTCCACGTCTTCGGGATGAACTCCTCCCGTACGCCGAGCAGGTGGATGGCGACCTGCCACATGTGGAGGAAGGCCTCTTCGTCGGCGGCCGACATCGGGACCTTCCACTCGCGCAGTTTCCGGTGCACGTAGGTGCCGAGGCTGTGGAAGGTGACCAGGATGTCGCCGTTGCTGATCGGGATCCGCTCGTCCGCGACGGCCTTCCAGTGCGCCGACTGCGGCAGCAGATGCCGCACCGCGGCGTGCACGAGCCGGGTCTTGTTGGCGGTGACCACGAACTGGCCGTCGGGCTCGAAAGCGTTCAGGTCGCTCAGGTCGTAGCCGAAGGTGAACGTCTTGGCCGCGCGGTCCTGCATGTCGGCCCCGCCCGCGGACCAGTAGACCGATTTGGCCTCACGCGGGATGACGGTGCTCATGATGCCGCTGCCGAGCCCGTACAGCATGAACAGGAAGGTGTCCTTGCGCCGGTTGAAATCGGCCGCGCGGCGCAACTTCGCGGGGTCGGCCCACGACGGCAGCTTGTGGACGCGCCGGAGGTAGCCCGCCAGATCGGCGGGGAGGCCGCCGGGCAGCGGATCGTTGTTGTCCACCCAGGATTTCATCGCCGTGTTGACCGCCGGAACCTGGCCCGCTTCGAGGATCCTCGCCATGATGCGGTCGATCTCGTCGTCCCAGACCCACCACGGGTCGGCCGCCGAACCGGTCTGTGTCGCACCCCAAGCCGGCGTCACGCTCGCCGCGCCGACCAGCCCCAAGGCGACACCGAGGGACAGAACGTTCCTCCTGCTGAGATCGCTCATTTACTTACCTGACTTCCTTGGTAGGTGTCCGATGAGTGATGTGCGCGTTTTCCGTCCAGGTCGCGGAGCGAACCCGCAGCGTGCGCCATCCAGAGGTGACGGAAGGACGAGGCGGGAGCCGAAGCGGTCGACATGGCCATCCTCAGATGTCGGAACGGGACTGGTCGCGAGGCCAGTATGCATGCCAAACCGCCGGTTGAGAAGTCATAAGTTAATCGGAAATCACATCGGGGAGCGGTCTCCGCCGGTCAGTTCCCGTGCCGGTGATCCGGTTCGTGGTTGACTTCCCCGCATGGCCTCGTTCCCGTCCGCAGCCGCTCGGAACCCGCGATGAGCGCCGACTCGACCGCCGCCGTCCGGCCCCGAAACCGCAAGCAGACGATCGTCGACGCGGCCGGGCGGATCTTCAGCGAGCACGGCTACCACGCGGCGTCGATGGAGGAGATCGCCGCCGACGTGGGCATCACCGCGGCGGCCCTGTACCGGCACTTCCCGAACAAGTACGCGTTGTTCGCCGCGTGCGCGAACGTCATGGCCGACCGCCTCGTCGCCACCCTCGACGAGGTCGCGCCCGGCGCGCCGCTGGTGGACGTGCTCGCCGCCGTCACGCGGGGCACGGTCACCCATCGCGCGTCGAGCGGTCTGTACCGGTGGGAATCCCGGTATCTCGACCGCGATGACCGGCACTCGCTCGCGCTGAAGTTCGGGCAGGTCGTGGACCGGATGACCGAAGCGGTGCGGCGGGAGTATCCGCTCCCCGGCGCGGGCCTGCGGGCCGTGGCCGCACTCGGCGTGATCGGGTCCATCACGATGCACCGCACGTCGATCGCCCAGCGCCGGGTCGAAGAGGTGCTGGTGGAGTCGGCGCTGCGGGTGGCCGCGACCGACCCGGCGACGGGTGGCGGGGGCGCGCACGCCGTCGAGCTGCCGTCCGGTCCGGTGTCGGGCACCAGGCGTTCGGAGATCATCGCGGCCGCCATCCCGTTGTTCGAACAGGACGGGTTCGCCAACGTCACGAACGGCCGGATCGCCGAAGCCGTGGGGCTGGTGCCGTCCGCGCTCTACCGGTATTTCCCCGGTAAGGCCGACATTCTCGCCGCCGCCTGTCTGCAGGCAGCGGGGATTCTGGCCCAGGCGGTGGAACAGAACCTTCACGGTGCCGACGACCCGGGCCGGGCGCTGCTCGCACTGGCGCGGACGTATGTGGCGTACAGCTTCGAGCACACCGCGCTGACGAGCGTCGCCAACGCCGAACTGGCGGGCCTTCCCACTGCTCTGCGGCGGCCTTTGGTCAGCGCGCAACGCGAGCACATCGCCGTCTGGGAACGGGAATTGCGGGCGGCGCGGCCGGAACTCGGCCAGCGTCAGGCGAGGGTGCTCGTGCACGCGGGTTTCGGGGTGGTGGTCGAAGCGGGCCGGAAGTTGCGGTGGGAGGACGTCCCCGCCAACCGTGACGCGGTGAGCGCGTTGCTGGTGGGCGCCTTGGGCGGTTGACGGACCGTTCCTCAGGGTTCGCGGTGGCCGAGACCGGCGGAGACCTGTCGCGCCGCGCGGCCGACGATGTGGTTCAGCCCGCGCATCCGGGCGGCGGGCATGTACGGCCGGGTCGCCGAAACGCTGATGGCGCCGGTGGCGTCCCGGATCGGCGCCGCGACACAACGGATCCCCGGTTCGTTGTCCCTCCAGGTCCGTCGCCACCCCGGACTCCGCGTACTCGCGCGTCCGCGCGAGGAACGCGTCGACGTCTTCCGGGCGCAACCGGCCGGGTTCCGCCGGTGTCTCGGCCAGGTACAGCTTTCGCCACTCCGGTGCGGAGTTCAGCAGCAGGGCCATGACGACACCGGTACGGGTCAACGGCATCCGGTGTCTACTTCGGACAGTTCTGCCTGACCTCGACGCTCTGGTTCTTCCTCACCTGGTTACTGACGTAGCTTCGCGCCCGGTTTCGCTTACATGATCGCGGGGATTCAGTCCTACGTCTTCCTGGTCGGCAAGGTGGCGCGTGTCGCGAAACGGCTGTGACCAGTACGACATAGATACCCCCTAGGGGTACTTGCGCCGAGTGTGGCCGCAGGCATAACTTCGTCTCCGTCAGGTACCCCCTAGGGGTATCAAGTTTTCGAAAGGACGGTAGTCATGGCGGAGACAACCCCGGACCCACGACGGTGGTGGGCGCTGGGACTCATCGCGCTGGCCCAGTTCATGGTCATCATGGACACCTCGATCATCGGCGTCGCACTACCCGCTATGCAGCAGGACCTCGGGTTCTCCCCGGGTGACCTGTCGTGGGTGTTCAACGCCTACGTCATCGCGCTGGCCGGGCTCCTGCTGCTCGGCGGACGCCTCTCGGACCTGTTCGGCGCGCGAAAGATGTTCACCGCCGGCTGGGTCGTCACGCTCGGCGGTTCCGTGGTCGCCGCGGTCGCGGGCACCGCGTGGGTCGAACTGCTCGGCCGGGTGCTGCAAGGCGCGGGAGCGGCGCTGATCGCGCCGTCCGCGCTGACCCTGCTGATGATGCTGTTCGGCGCGCGTCCCCGTGAGCTGACGAAGGCGCTCGCGCTCTACGGCGCGGCCGCACCCGCCGGTGGTACCGCCGGGGTGTTCCTCGGTGGCGTGATCACCGAATGGCTGTCGTGGCCGTGGATCTTCTGGCTCTACGTCCCGATTTCGCTCATCGCGGTGCTGGCGACCGGCAAGCTGATGCCGTCCGCGCCCGCACGGCGTGGCTCGGTCGACATCGCCGGTGCCATCGCGGCGACCGCGGGTCTCGGGCTGACCGTGTTCGGTGTCGTCCGGGCACCGGAAGCGGGCTGGGACTCGGCGGGCACCTGGGGCGCGCTGGTGGGTGGCGTCGCTCTGCTCGCGGTGTTCGTGCTGATCCAGCGCAGGCGTGAGGTTCCGTTGGTGCGCCTGGGGATCTTCCGGACGCCGAACCTCGGCGGTGCCAACCTGGCGCAGTTCCTGCTCGGTGCGGCGTGGATCCCGATGTGGTACTTCCTCAACCTGTACCTGCAGCAGGTCCTGGGATACGGGGCCTTCGCCAGCGGTGCCGCGCTGCTGCCGATGACGGTGCTGATCGTGGTGCTGATGGTCGCGGTCGCGCCCCGGCTGATCGGCCGGTTCGGGCCGAAGAAGATGATCATCGGCGGGCTGTGGGCGCTCGCCGCGGGACTGGTGTGGCTGTCGTTCGTCAGCCCGACGGGCAACTTCGTCGTCGACGTCCTGCCCGCTTCGCTGGTCGCGGCTCTCGGGCAGGCGCTCGCGTTCATCCCGTCGCTCGGCACCGCCATCTCCAGCGCGAAACCGGAGGAAGGCGGACTGGCGTCGGGGATCGTGAACACCTCGTACCAGATCGGCTCGGCGCTCGGTCTCGCCGCGATGACCGCGGTCGGCGTGTCGTTCGGCGCGGGGCGGATCGGAGACCCGGTCGCGCTGACCGGCGGGTACTCGGCCGCGTTCCTCGGTGCCGCGGGAATCGCGGTCGCCGGTGGCTTCCTGGCCATGGCCGCCCTGCGCGCCCCGAAGCCCGAGCCGAGTGAGATCGGCGGAGGTGAACCGGCGGTGCTGAAATGACCGGCTGTATTCCCGTGTGGAGGGCGAGACCGTTCCAGGTCCGCCCTCCACACGGCGTTTTCGGGCCGGGGCTCACATTTCGCGCGGCCGTGTCGTCGGTTGGGCAGAACACCCACCAAGGCAAGGAGATCGCGATGAACGCCAGGCTCGACTACTTCGGCAACCCGGTCGGCGGAAAGTTCCTGAAGGCCCTCGTCTCGGCGAACAGGACGCTGGCAAGCTCGTCTCTGTCGCTCACGATTCAAGAGCTGGTACGGATGCGTGCGAGCCAGATCAACGGATGCGCGGTGTGCCTGGACATCCACACCAAGGAGGCCGCCGCCGCGGGCGAAACGGACGTGCGGATCAACCTGGTCGCCGTTTGGCGGGAGGCGAACGTCTTCACCGAGGCCGAGCGTGCCGCGCTGGAGGTGACCGAGCAGGCCTGCCGGATGGCCGACGGCGGCGTCGTCACCGATGAGGCGTGGGCGAACGTCGCCAAGCATTTCGACGAGGACCAGCTCGCCGCCCTGGTCAGTGTGATCTCGCTGATCAACGCCTTCAACCGGATGAACGCCATCGTCCAGAACCCCGGCGGCGACTACCGGGTCGGGCAGTTCGCGTGACCGCCACCGAGACCGCGCGCAATCGGGCGGCGTTCGGCCGCTTTCACGAAGCGACCAACAGCGGCAGCTACGACGTCATCGAGAAGATGATCGACGAGGTCGTCGCGCCGGACGTCGTGTTCCACGCGCCGGTTCCGATGGAGACGACCGGGGCGCAGGCACTGAAACAGGTGTGGACGGTGCTGCTGCGCGCGTTCCCGGATCTGCGGGTCACGGCCGAGGACGTGCTCGCCGACGGCGACAAGATCGTCTGCCGGAACACCGTCACCGGCACCCACCAGGGCGAGTTCAGGGGGATGCCCGCCACCGGGAAGCGGGTTTCCTACGGCGAGATCTTCATCCTCCGCTTCGCCGGAGGGCGGGTCGCCGAGATCTGGGGTGTCGTCGACGTCCTCACCCAGCTGCGGCAACTCGGCGCCCTCGCGGCTTAGCGGTCAGGCGTCGGACCACGGCCGGAGTTTCTCCGGGTTCCGCATCCCCCAGATGCGCTGGATCCGGTCTTCGGCGACGTGGAACGCGAAGACGGCGACGGTCCGCCCGGCCTGCTGGAGCACGAGGCCGGGCCGGCCGTTGACCTCCCGCTCCACCAGGTCGAGTCCGGACGTCAGGTGCGCCACCGTAAGGAGATAGGACGCGACCTGCTCGCGCCCTTCGAACGGGTGCAGCGCGGCCCTGACGACTCCGCCGCCGTCGCCGGCCGCCTTGACGTCCGGATCGAGGAGACCGATGAGGGCTTCGATGTCCTTGGCTTCCCACGCCTTCTTGAACTCCTTGACGAGCTCCGCCTGCCGGGCGATCGGGGCGGGCACGAGCCGCGTCGCGCGGATGCGGCGGCGGGCGGAGGTGGCCAGCTGACGGCAGGCGGCCGGGGTGCGGCCGACGATCTCCGCGACCTCGGCGAAGGGGAAGCGGAAGACGTCGTGCAGGACGAAAGCGACCCGCTCGGCCGGTGTCAGCGACTCGAGCACGACCAGAAAGGCCATGTTGATCGACTCGTCGAGGGTGATCCGGTCGGCCGGATCGCCGGTGGGCGGACGCAGGGTCGTCCACTCGACGTGTCCCGGCAAAGGTTCGGGGAGCCACTCGCCGACGTAGCGTTCCCGGCGTGCGCGGGCCGAGCCGAGGAGGTCCAAGCAGATGCGGCCGGCGACGGTGGTCAGCCACGCGCCGGGGGAGTCGATCGCTTCCCGCTGTGCCGGGGACAAGGCGTACCAGCGGGTGTAGGTCTCCTGCACCACGTCCTCGGCCTCGGAGAGCGAGCCGACCAGGCGATACGCGAGCCCGATCAGCTGACGCCGCTCACTCACGATCGCCTTCAACGCCGGGTCGAGCGGGCCGTGCGTGCGTTCGTTCATGGGAATTCGCCCCCTGGTCTCGTGCGCTGTCCCGGGTACGACGAGACACCGCCGCCGAATGTGAGGTCACCCGGCGGCGGTGGGCTATGCCGTCGCCGAGCGGGGGAAATCCTTCCGCTTGATCTTGGCCCGGCGGCCGTCCGGATGATGGAAGACGATGCCCTCGGCCACGTGCCCGGGAGAGAACCGGCTGTCCAGCGTGGCGAGGAAATCCCGGAGTTCGTGGTAGCCGCGCGGTACTTCCGGGACGGCCGGTGCCTGGAAGTCGAACGGGACGCACCGGTGGTCTTCCAGTCCCAGAGGGTTGCCCTGGATACGAGGGCCGAGCGCCTCGCTCGGGTGCTCCCCGTCCGGCCACCCGGACACGTCGGTGTTGCCGGCCGCCGCGAGGATCCACTTGTCCTCGGCGGAGCCGCCGTCGGTGTCCACGTACCAGCCGTCCACGATGCCCTGCTGCTTCTGCGTCTTGCTGGGGTTGCGGCGCTTCTCGACTCGGACCAGCTGTCCCGCTCGCACGGTCAGCCGGACGTTGGTGCCGTCGAGTTTCTCGGTTCCCACGCCGGCACCGTCGAACACCCACGCGCACTCGGCGCGAGGCCTGTCGACGACGTGGAAGCGCTCATCGCGCTCGAAAAGCGTGGGGATCTTTTCCATTACGGTCTTCCCTTTCACGACGTGCCCGATGAGCTCCTCGGCGGTGATGGCGCCGACGGACAGACCGCCGGCGAGCGCCCGTATCAGCTCTGCCACGGAAACGTCGGCTTCGACGGCCACGTGCTTCAGCGCTTTCTTCTCCTCGGGGGAGATCCAGGCGACCAGCCGTGACCAACCCTCGGGAGGTGACCACCGGGCCGGCGCCGCAGGGTCCTTCCGCGGCCTGCCCCGTCCACGTGCCTGCTCCACGGGAGGGACCCTAGCCATCGTGGGGATCTTGTGTCAATTGGCATAATAGAAAATATTCCGCAGGTCAGGCGGCATATGCATCGGTTTCGACCCGCGCGACGCCTTGGCATGCGGTAACCGAGCGTGGTGGGTGTGGAATCAGGTCAGATCAGTTTGCGCCGCTTCGGGCCCCGTGAAACCGAGATCGTGCAGTTGGTGGCGGAAGGGTTGATCAACCGGCAGATCGCCGCGCGGTTGTTCATCTCCCAAGCCGCGGAACGGAGGATCGTCCGCAACTGAAGGCATCGCTCGGGGCGCCGCGTCCCGCTCGACTCCACCCGGTGGCCGTCCGCCCCGCCCCGCCGACGTTGCGAAAGCCACTTTCCCAACCTTCAACGTTGGGAAAGTGGCTTTCGCAACGACACCCGTCGGCGCAGAATGACACTCGTCGGCGCGGAACGACGAGTCAGCGGCGCGGTTCGATCGTCATGTCGCCGCGGGTCATGGCGAGGGTCGTGTCGCGGGCGAGCACCTCGTGCGGGAAACCGAGATCGATCGCGCTGGCCTCGTCGAGGCGGGCCAGTTGCGAGCCGGTGAACTCGACCTCCAGCGCGCCGAGATTGTCCTCCAGCTGGGCGGGCGTGCGGGCGCCGATGATCGGTGCCGTCACGCCTGGGTTCCGCAGGGTCCAGGCCAAGCCGATCTGGGCGGGGCTGCGGCCGAGTTCGGCGGCAACCTCCTTCACGACGTCCACGATGGCCAAATTGCGTTCGGTGAGCGTGCCCAGGGCGAGATTGAAGTTCTTGCGGGTGCCGTCTTCGGACGGGGTCAGGTCGTCGCGGTCGTACTTCCCGGTGAGCACGCCGCCCGCCAGCGGTGACCAGGGGACCACACCCAGCCCCATCTCGCGGGCCATGGGGATCAGGTCGCGTTCCCCGGTGCGCTCGATCAGGTTGTACTCGATCTGCAGCGCGACCAGCGGCGTCCAGCCGCGCAGATCGGCGATCGCCTGCATCCGCGAAACCTCCCAGGCCGGGGCGTTGGAGATCGCCACGTACAGGATCTTGCCCTGCCGGACCAGATCGTCCATCCCGCGCAGGATCTCCTCGACCGGCGTCGTGAAATCCCACAGGTGCAGGTAAAGCAGATCGAGGTAGTCCGTGTTGAGCTGCCGCAGGCTGGCTTCCACCGACGCGAACAGGCTCTTGCGGTGCCCGCCCCCGGAATTCGGGTCTCCCTGCCTGCGCAGGGTCGTGTACTTCGTCGCCAGCACAAGGCTTTCGCGGTTGTCGCGGGCGAATTCGCCCAGCAGCCGTTCGGAGCTGCCGTTCGTGTAGGTGCTGGCGGTGTCGATGAAGTTGCCGCCGCGTTCGACGTAGGCGTCGAACAGTCGACGGGCCTCGTCCGGCTCCGCGCCCCAGCCCCATTCGGTGCCGAAGGTCGCCGCGCCCAGTGCCAGCGGGGACACCCGCAGCCCGGACCGGCCCAGCAGCCGATAGGTGTCGAGGGTGAGCGACATCGTGTCCTCCTGTGTTCGTGCTCCGTTGTCGAAGTCGAGTCTGCGACCGCCGCGAGCAGGGGATAAGGGAGAGGACATCCTGGGAACACCGGTCCCACCCTCGCTGTTGGACCGGGCATGACGACCCGCACCGTTGACACGACGCAGGAGCTGGCCGCGTTCCTGCGGACCCGGCGTGAACGCCTGGACCCGGGCGAATTCAGCCTGCCGTCACGCCGTCGGTACCGGCGGACGCCGGGGCTGCGCCGCGAAGAGGTCGCCGAACTGGCCGGGGTCAGCATCGACTACATCGTGCGGCTGGAGCAGGCACGCGGGCTGCGCCCTTCGGCGGATGTGATCGAAGCGCTGGCGCGCGCGTTGCGCCTGGCCCCCGACGAACGTGCCTATCTCTTCGATCTGGCCCGGCAGCGGCCCCGCACCGCCGACAAGCTCGCCACCACGGCGGCGCCGCCGCTGGCCCGGCTGGTCGCCGATCTGTCGCCGCTGCCTGCCATGCTGATGAACCACCGCTACGACATCCTGGCCTGGAACGGCGAAATGGCGAGGCTGCTGGTGGATTTCGCCACGTTGCCACCGGCGCAGCGCAACGCGATGTGGCTGTGCCTCAAACATCCCGAGGTACGCGAGTTCTACGCGGACCGTGAACGTGTCATCCGTGAGGGGATCGCCCATCTGCGCGCCGCCTGGGCCGCGCATCCGGACGACGAGGCCTTGACCGAGCTCATCGCCGAATTCACCGCCGACCGGGAATTCGCGCGGCTGTGGGCCGAACGTGACGTCAAGGTCAACGGCCGCGGGCGCAAGGTGATGCGGCATCCCGAAGCCGGTGTGCTCGACCTCCATTACGAAGTGCTCACCCCGCTTCAGGATCAGGACCAGCGGCTGGTGATCTATCGCGCCATGGCCGAAGACAGCCGTTCGGCCATGGACCGGCTGTTCACCGCGTAGGGCCGACCGCGGAAACGCTGGACAGCTGGGCGGGTGGGGTCGCGCAGCAGCCATCCGATGCCGTGTCCCCGGGCTCGTCGAACAGGCCCGCGCCACCGCATACGCCGGTCTCGGCCATCCTGAGTTCGACGCGAGCGGCCGCGTCGTGGTCTCCGGCGAGCTCCGCGGCGATGCTGCGCACCTGTTCGTAACCGGTCATGGCCAGGAACGTCGGCGCCCGGCCGTAGCTCTTCATGCCCGCGAGGAAGAAGTTCTTCTCCGGGTGAGCGAGTTCCTTCGCGCCATGCGGGTACACGGTGCCGCAGGAATGCACGTTCGGATCGATCAGCGGCGCGAGCGCCACCGGCGCCTGCAGCGTCGGGTCCAGTTCGAGGCGGATTTCCGAGAGCAGGCCTAGATCGGGGCGGAATCCCGACAGTGTCACCACTTCGTCGACCCGGTCGACGCGCTGTCCGGCGGAGGAGATCAAGCTCAGCCGCCCGTCTTCGTCGCGTTCGACCGTCTCGGTGCGGAAGCCGGTCAGGACGGTGATCAGCCCGGACTCCACCGCCGCCCTGGCACGCAGACCGAGAGCGCCTCGTGCGGGGAGCTGGTCCGCGTCGCCGCCGCCGAAGGTGTTGCCGACCGAGCCGCGGCGCAGCACCCAGCTGATCCGTGTGTCCGCGGAATCCTCCGCCAGGCCGGCCAACGCGACCAGCGCGGTCAGCGCGGAGTGTCCGCTTCCCGCGACCACCACGTGCTTGCCCGCGTACCGTCCCCGCTCCACCGGATCTCCCAGATCGGGGACGCGGTAGCCGATCCGGTCTTCCGCCGCTCGTTCGCCGATGGCGGGAAGTCCTTCCCCGCCAAGAGGATTCGGTGTCGGCCAGGTTCCGGAGGCGTCGATCACCGCCCGCGCCGCGATCCGCTCCTCCGTGCCGCCGGCGGTACGGACGTGCACGGTGAAAGGCTCGTCGCCGCGGCCGCTGTCCACGATCCGGTCCCGGCCGCGGCGCGCCACGCCGACCACCTCGGCGCCGAACCGGACCCGGTCCCCGAGCGCGGAAGCCAGCGGGCGCAGGTAGGCCTCTGCCCAGTCCGAACCCGTCGGGTAGCTCCCGGCGGCGGGGCCGGACCAGCCGGTCGTCGCCAGTAGCCGTCCGGCCGCCGGAGCGACGAGCTCGGACCACGGTGAGAAAAGGCGGACGTGATTCCACTCCGCCACCGCCGCACCCGCGTGCGCGCCGCGTTCCAGCACCAACGGCTCGAGACCCCGTTCGGCGAGTTCGGCGGCCGCCGCCAAGCCGACCGGCCCCGCTCCGACGACCACCACAGGCAACTCGTTCATCCCCGCACCTTTCATCGATCTGGCTCGATTGAACCGACGTCCGGACTGTATCGACGGGTGTCGATTGACGCAACCATCGATTTTGGTCGATACTGGACGCATGACCACTGGCGTCCTGCCCGAAAGCGAAGCCGCGACCTACGCCGGTTGGTTCGCCTGCCTCGCCGAGCCGATGCGGGTGAAACTGCTGCACGCGGTCGCGACGTCCTCCGGCGGCCTGACCGTCGGCGCCTTGACCGAAATCCTCGGAACGAGTCAGTCCACGTGCTCGCACCATGTCCGGAAACTCGCCGAGGTCGGCTTCCTGCATCTGCGGAAAGAAGGCACCGCCACCGTCGTCACCATCAACCAGGCCTGCTGCAGCGGGCTCCCGCACGCGGCCGACGCCGTCATGGGCCTGCTCGCCCCGCGGCCCTGCTGCCCGGACAACGTGCCCGACGACGTCGTCGTCCGCCCCGCGGCCGGCGGCGAAAGGCTCGACGCGGACTGGCTGCCGGGGCACAGCTGGGTCGCCGAGGTCGACGGCGAAGTCGTCGGCTGGATCGCGGCGACTCCGGTCCCGGCCCGCGGTGGTCATCGCGGTGTCGCCGAGACCGCCGTCCACGTCGTCGAAAGTCACCGCGGTCGCGGAGTGGGCAAAGCGCTGATCCGCAAACAGGTCACGGAGGCCGATGCCGCCGGGATCCGGACCCTGCAGACCTCGGTCCTCACCGACGACCGTGCCGCGATCGCCTTGCACCGCAGTGCCGGTTATCGCACGGTCGGCATCCGTGAACGCATCGTCGAGCGTGACGGCGTCTGGTGCGACACCGTCTTCCTCGAACGCCGCAGCTCCGTCGACTAAAGCGCGTGAAGGCCCCCTTCCCTCGGCTCAGCCGAGGGAAGGGGGCCTTCACGCGCGATCAGGCGGTGACGAGGGACAAGCCGTAGTTCTGCAGGATCTCGTTCACCGGCTGGAACCAGGTTTCACCGCCGGAACCGCAGTTGCCCCAGCCGCCGGAGGTGACTCCCTGCGCCTGGTCGCCGGTGATGAAGGAACCGCCGGAGTCGCCGGGTTCCGCGCAGACGTTGGTGCGGGTCATCTGGTGCACCGCGCCCTGCGAGTAGTTGACCGTCTCGTTGTGTCCCAGCACGGTGCCGCAGTGCCAGTGCGTCGTCGAACCGGACCGGCACACCGAGGTGCCGACCGGCGCGACCCACGAGCCGCGGACGAGCGCGTCGCTGACGGTGCCCCAGCCGAGGACGACCGGCGCGGTCCACCAGCCGTTGCCGATCCGGATGAACGCGTAGTCGTTGCCGGGGAAGGAAGAACCGGCGAAATTGCCCATCGCCGAGCCGTCCCAGCCGACTACGGAGCTACCCGTGCCGCCGCAGTGGCCGGCGCTGACGAATCCGCCGTGGACGGAGAAACCGATGGAGCAGCGGGTGTTCCCGTTGATGTAGTACGGATCGCCGCCGACGGTGCCCGCCGCGAACGGTTCGGCCTTGGGCGCGGTCACCACCGTGACCGGACCGGTTTTCCTTGCCCTGGCCAGGAATTCGTCGACGTCGGAATCGTGCTCGCCCGGCCGGACCGCGACCACGACGCTGCCGCTGCGCGGGTCGGCGCGCCAGCCGCTGACGGCGGCGGGAGCGGGCCGGGTCTTGGCCGACAGGTCGATTTCGGTCTTGGCCGCGTCGAGCCGGGCGGCGCTGACCGCGGCCGCGGCGGGTTCGGCGCCTGCCTGCCGGACGGCCGCCGCGGCCGCGGGGTCGGTCACCCCGACGACGAGTTTGCCGCGAGCCGGGTCGAACCAGGCTCCGCCGAACGCCGCACCGGCGGCCTGCCGGGCGGCGGGCAGCACCCGCGACGCGGTCATCTCCTGGGTGAGCCGGGTCGAGGCCTGCGCGGCGGTGAGCCCCAGGTCCCGCTGCATCGCGGCGATCAAACCGGGCGAAGCCTGCGCGACGGGGGCGAGGGCGGCGGATGTGAGACTCGCGGTCAGGACGGCGGCGCCACCGACTGCCAGGGCGATTCTTCGACGCATGGTCTAGTCCTCCAAGGCCGGGGGAAAGAAACACACTGCCCGCCGAGTGTGCGGCCGTGGTCCGGGAAAGAGCGAGGAATGTCCGGTCTTCTGTCCGGAATTCACAAGAGCGAATGCCGGTGATCGTCTACTTAGGACGAACAGCGGGTGAACCCTCCGCGCGCTGGTGCGGTGGTTCCAGTACGTTGCCGGGTATGACCGCGTCGCCGGAGGATGTGCCGGAGCATGTGCTGCGCACCTCGATCGTGGAGCGGTTGTTCGCTCGTGAAGCCGACCCGCGCCCATTGTTCACGCACCAGGACCACAGTGCCGGAGTGGACAGCACCGTCACCTGGACGGAGTTCGTTTCGCGCGTGCGAACGGTCGCCGGCGCACTGCGCCTGGTCGCACACCCGGGTGATCGGGTCGCCGTGCTCACCGGCCAGGACCTGAACTACCCCTTGGCGTTCTTCGGGGCGCTCGCGGCCGGCCTGATCGCCGTGCCGTTGATGGCACCGGGCAGTCCTTCCCAGCGAGCCAGGCTCGCCGGTGTACTGGAGGACAGCGGCGCACGGGTGTGGCTGACTTCGTCGGCCTCCGCCGCGAAGGTACGCGACGCGGGCACACCGGACCACCTGATCGTGGTCGACGAACTCACCGGGCCGGGCGTGGATCCGCTGCCTGTCGCACCGGAAAGCCCCGCGTACCTGCAGTACACGTCCGGGTCGACCCGGGAGCCCGCCGGTGCCGTGATCCCGCACCGGGCGGTCGCCGCCGCCTGCTGGCAGGCGAGCCGGGCCTACGCCGTCGACGAGGACACGACGTGCGTCGGCTGGATCCCGTTCTTCCACGACATGGGCCTGATCCAGCTGCTGTGCCTGCCGGTCCACGCGGGGGCGCGTTCGGTGTTCATGTCGCCCGCCGAATTCGTGCACCGTCCGGTGAGATGGCTGCGTCAGCTCGCCGATCACCCGGCCGTGTTCACCGCCGCGCCGAACTTCGCCTTCGACCTGGCCGTCGAAGCAGCCGAAGAAGCGGGGGACGACCTGGACCTCTCCGACGTCCGGGTCGCGTTGAACGGCGCCGAGCCGGTGCGGCCCGGCACGGTCGCGCGCTTCCTGGAGACTTTCGGCCCGCGTGGATTCCGCGCGGAAGCCCACCGTCCGTCCTATGGGCTGGCCGAGGCCACCGTGTACGTCGCGAGCGCGGGACCGGAGGGACCGCGGGGCGCGGTGTTCGACCGTGAAGCCCTCGCTCAGGGCCGGGCGATCGAAGTACCGGAAGGTCAGGAACTCGTTTCGGTCGGCCGCTCACTCGGCCAGCGAGTCCGGATCGTCCGGGACGGGGTGGCACTCCCCGACGGTCTGACCGGGGAGATCTGGATCCACGGGCCGAACGTCGCGGCGGGGTACTGGGGCCGGGGCGACGCCGCCGCGTTCGGCGGCGAACTCGACGGCACCGTCGGCTGGCTGCGCACCGGTGACCTCGGCGTGGTCCACCGCGGAGACCTCTACATCACCGGCAGGCTCAAGGATCTCATCGTCATCGACGGCCGCAACTTCCATCCGCAGGACATCGAAGCCGTGGCGGGCGAGGCGCATCCGGCGATCCGTCGCGACCGCGTCGCCGCGTTCGGTGTCACGGACGAAAGGGGAGAAGGGGCGATGTTGGTAGCCGAATGGGCAAAGAACGCCGAAGCGGATGTCAAAGAAGTGACGAGAGTGGTATTGCGCGCGGTTTCACGCGAACATGATCTGACGTTGCGATCGGTACGTCTGGTTCCCTCCGGTGACCTTCCGCGCACTTCCAGTGGCAAGGTGGCGCGGACCGCGGCGAGGGCGCGTTATAGTCGGCCCCGTGGGTGATCACCGCGCGGAGGTCGTGAAGGTAGTCAGTGAGACTTTTCGGCTTGATCCCGCCGAAATCGAGTCCGACGCGCCGCTCGAAGAGCTGGGTATCGACTCCAAGGGACGGATAAAACTCCTGTCGGCGCTGGAGATCCACCACGACGTGAGGATTGATCTGGACGAGCTGGACCGGTTCACCGACATCGGGTCGGTGGCCGAAGTGCTCGCAGAGGCACTCAACGGTAAGGCCGACGGATCCGACGAAAGGCGCTGAAAAGAATGAGCGGGGGCTTCACCGCGGCGACCGATGCGCTTTCATCGGCATCGAAGAACATCGGAAAGCTGACGGAACAGTTGCTCGAAGACAACCCGGATCTGTCGAGCACACCGGTGAACGCGGCGGGCTTCGGCCAGGCGCACGGCGACCACGCGAAGAAGTACACCGACGGCGTGGCGGCGTTGTGGGCGTCGGTCCAGGGGTACAGCACCACGCTCGGCTCGTTCGGCACGAACCTCGGTACCGCCGGCACCGCCTACGGCACCAACGAGGACGAGCAGAAGAACAAGATCACCGAGACGGGGATGCGCTAGTGGCCACCGAAACCACCTGGACCGACGTCAAGGCCGTCCTCGACGACCCGGCCGTTCCCGCCGAGCAGAAGACCAAGCTCATCGGCTCGTGGATCCGGACGCATCCGGCGCCTCCGCCGTGGTCGGGGGACCAGGAGCCGGAAGAGATCAAGGAGAAGCGCAAGGAAGCCGAGAAGTACGCGGCTTCCTACAACGCCATGCCGTTCTTCGCCTCGGACGACGTCGGCAAGGTCTACGACGAGGCGAAGAAGGCCGGAGATCAGGCCAGCTTCACCCAGAACGAAGAGACGAAGGCCGTCGACGAAGGCGGCAAGAAGGTGGACGAAGCGAAGGAACCCACCGCGGACGGCGCCGGGACCAAGACGTCGGACGAGATCTTCGACGCCGCCGCGCCCGCGCTCAAGGTGTTCCAGACGTTCGGCTCGCTGTTGGCGAAGGTGCCGGAAGACTGCCGTGGAACCTCCCGCGCGCTCGATTTCGACAAGGACATCCAGAAGCCGTTCGACGAGCAGCGCGGGATCAGTTTCAAGAACTTCGTCGACGACGCCGCGCATTTCAAGACCGGTTCGAAGACCGTCCAGAAGGCCATCGACGACACCGGTTCCCAGCTGAACACCCTTTACGGGACCTGGACCGGGAAGGCCGCGGACGCCTCGTCGGAGAACTACAACGAGAAGATCCTCCCGAAGGCCAAAAAACTCTCCCAGACACTGAACGACGCGAGCGAAGCGACGCTGCACACCACCGCCACGGTGTTCAAGCTGTGCAAGGGCAAGGCCGACACCGTCGTCGACCTCTACAAGGAGATCGTCGGCAAAGCGGACTTCTCGATGGCGCAGAAGGTCATCGCCATCGCCGCCGGCGAGAAGACCGGCAAGGAGGACCTCGGCGCGATCGCGGGCTGGATGGACGTCAACTTCGGCTCCAACCTGGTCCAGCAGCTGAACAACGACGGTTGTTGCGACGACGACGAGTTCAAGAAGGCGGGCCAGGACCTCGCCAAGCAGTGGATCCAGAACCAGTTCATCCCCGAGATGTGGACCATCATCTACGAGGGATTCGCCAAGTCCTGCAAGGAAACCAAGGATTTCGTCAACCAGGCCTACGACGAGCTCGACAAGGTCATGGGCAAGGTCAAGAACGAGTTCGAGGGCGCCGGTGACAAGGGCGGCGCGGGTGGCGCCGGCGGCACGGGCGGTGGACCCGGTGGCCCTGGTGGCACGGGTGGCGGACCCGGCGGCGGTCAGGGCCCGGACTTCACCGGCGGTCAGGGTGGTCCGGGAGGCGGCCCCGGTGGCTCGGGAACCGGTGGTCCGGAAGGTGGCCCCGGCGGCTCGGGAACCGGTGGGCCCGGTAGCGGCCCCGGCGGTGGACCGGGTGGTTCGGGCAAGGGCCCCGACTTCACCGGCGGCACCGGCGGTGGGCCGGGCGGCGGCGGTCCCGAGGGTGGCACCGGCGGCGGTCCCGGCGCGGGTGGTTCCGGTCCGGGCGGAAGCGGTACCGGCCCGACGGGCGACGTCAAGCCCCCGCCGGTCCCGGACGTGAAGATCCCCGAAAGCGGCTCCGGATCGCCGGGTGGTTCCAGCGGTGGGCCCGGTGGCGGTCTCGGCGGTGGCCCGGAGGCGAACAAGGATCAGACGTCGCCTTCGAGTTCGTCGCCGCCGCCGTCGAACGGCGACGAGCAGAAGGCCGCGGCCGAAGAGGCGAAGAAGCAGGCCGCCGCGGCGGCGGAGAACGCGAAGAAGCAGGCGTCCGAGGCGCTGGGCAAGCTGGGCGACGGTCCGGCCGGGGCCGACCTCGGCGGCTCCGGCGGCTCCGGGCCGGGCGGTTCGGGCCCGGGTGGTTCGGGGCCGGGCGGCGGTCCCGGTGGCGGCGGCAACACCGACGCCGCGGCCGAAGCCAAGGCAGCGGCCGAGAAGGCCAGTGAAGAGGCGAAAAAGCAGGCTTCCGACGCGCTGAGCAAGCTGGGCGACGCCCCCGGTGGCATGGGCGACACCGATGCCAAGGACGGAGACTCGAAGGACGGCGAGAAGGCCGCCGACGAGGAGAAGAAGAAGGCGTCGGACGCTCTGGACAAGCTCGACGACGAGCTTTCCGGCGAAGACAAGCTGACCGGTGACAAACCCGGCGAGGACGGCGACAAGGCCGAGGACGGCGAACGCGAGACCCTCAAGGTCAAGCAGGGTGATACGACCTTCGAGATGACCGAGCCGGACAAAGACGGCGAGATGGAGATCAAGGTCGGGGACGGTTCCGGTCCCGCCAAGGACTTCAAGCTCGACTGGACCGCTGACGGTGACGAGTCCAAGCTGGGCTCCACGCCGGATTCGGACGGCGGCAAGGACGACGGCAAGGCGGACAAGGACGGCGTCCATCGGCCAGGGCCGGACGGCAAGATCCACATCCAGGACGGCGATCTGAAGATCACCGCCGAACGTCCCGACGGCCCGTCCGGGCCGACGGTCGTCACCGTCGACGACGGAACCGGCAAGCCGACCACGTACACCCTCGGCGAGGACAAGCCCTCCGCTGACAAGCCGGCACATCCGGCGACTCCCCTCACGGGGACGGCGCAGCCCGACTCCAAGCCGGCGTTCATCGGGCACCACGGTGGCGGCGGAACCGTCCCCGACGGGATCGGCGTCCCCGCCGGTGACACCAGCAGCAGTGGCAGTGGCAGTGGCGGTGGCAGTGGCGGTGGTGGTTTCGGAGGCGGTGGTGGTGCCTCGGCGCCGTCGGTGCCCTTCGAAACCGCGAGCCCCGTGACAGGCCAGTCGCTCAGCGAAGGCGTGCACACCGGTGGTGGTACACATCAGCCGCAGCCCGTGGCTTCGGGCGCCCCGTCCGCTCCGATGGGCGGCCCGTCGGGGCAGTCGTTCGGCGGCGGCGCGATGCCGCCGATGGGCATGGGTGCCGGTGGAGGTGGCGGCCAGGGCGGAGACCAGGAACGGACCAACCGCGCGTACCGGATCGAGGGCGAGGTGTTCGACCAGATCAATGAACCCACCGGCCGGATCACCGGATCGCTGCTGGACGATGAGGATCAGTCGGTCACCCGTAGGCGGTGAGCCGGGGCAGGGGAGAACAGATGAGTGCCGATGACACCGCCACCATGAAGGCGACCCTGGACGGCCTGGTCCGCGAGCAGTCGGAGCGCCGGGCGCTGCGGGACAAGCGCGCCGACGAGATCAAGGCGAGCTCGCAGGAGTTCATGACCAAGCAGGTCCAGACCGCCCAGCGGTATGTCGAGCACCGGCGGGAGCTGGGGCAGCGCAAGACGAAGTCCGGGTGGAGCACCGACCGGTCGCACGCGCAGCCGGGTGCGGCGTCGGCGTTCGGAGACGACCCCGTGGACATGGCGGCTCCGTTCGCTTCGGAGCCGCCCGCCCGCCCGGGACGGGACACGCCCCGGCGTGCTCCCCGCGCACGGCAGGCACCGGCGGACGACGAGGACGACGCCTTCCTCAACAACCGTTGGCGCGACTGAACTCGCCGTCAGACGACCAGGCCGAGTGCCAGCACGATCGGAAGTGAGATCACCGACGCCAAGGACATGGCGACGGTGTGGGTCTTGAACGTGCCGCGGGTGCTCAGCCCGAGCAAGGACTGGAACATCCAGAAGAAATTGCTGCTCACGTGAGGGAGGAACAGCGCGCCGGAGCAGGCGGCGAGGGCGACCAGTACGACCGGGACCCCGAGTGAGCCCGCGATCGGCGCGAGGATGCCCGCCGCGGTGATCGCGGAGATCGAGATGGACCCCATCGCGATGTGCAGGACGGCGGCGATCAGCCACACGAGCACCAAGGGCGGCAGGAAGCCGGTGCCGAACGAACTCGCCAGCACGTCGCGCAACCCCGACTTGCCGATGACCTCCGCGACCGAGCCGGAGAGGCCGGACAGTACGAGGATGGGTCCGGCCATCGCCAGCGCCTTGGCGACGGCCGCGTTCACCTCTTGTGCGGACAGGACGCGCCGGGCGAGCAGATGCGCGAGACCGGCGCCGATCGCCATCGCGATCACCGGCTCGCTCACCAGCGACACGGGGCCCAGCGGGAAGTGGAAGGCGTCGGCGAGCGCGCCGAGGGCGATCAGCGACAGTGTCACCAGCACCGGGGAGACGGACAGCGGCAGCCGCCGGACGGCCGCGGTGGTCGTCGCGGTCTCACCGACGGTTTCGGTCTCGAGCTCGTCGGTGGCGGGATTCCACCGGAGCGCCCGGCGCAGCAGCACGGTGAAGACCAGTGTCGTGAGCACGGCGGTCGGGAGGCCGACGGCCAGCCCGAACAGGAACATCTCGCCGAGAGGCACGCGGAGGAGTCCCGCGACGGCGAGAGCCGCCACGCCGGGGACGACGAACACCAGCCCCACCTCGATCCCCGCGGTCAGCGCGCCGCCCATGAGCGCGACACCCCGTGGCCCCAGCCTGCCGCCGAGCCGCCGGGCCAGTGGCGCGGTGAGCACCAGGACCACATCGGAATAGATCGACGTGAACACGGTCGACAGGGAGACCGCGAACACCATCGGCACCCGTTTCCGCCCGAAGACATCCAAGAGTCGTTCCAGGACGCGATGCACGGTGTTCGTGGCGGTGAGCAGTGAACCGATGACGACGCCGAAGGTGATGAGCAGGCCGATCTCGGCCATTACGTCACCGAACCCGGTCGCGAGCGCTTCGGTCGTGCCGCCCACACCGGGTCCCGTGGCCAGCCCCAGATAGGTCGCGCCGATCAGCAGGCCGAAGACCGGTGGCGTCTTGAGCCAGGTGATCATCACGACGATGCCCGCAATGGCGATGCCGGTGTGGGCAAGGAGCCAGGCATCGGACACGGTGCCCTCCTCTGGACTCGCGGAGGACGGCGCCGGTGCCGTCTCCTCATAGCGACCCAGTAAGCCTCTTGGGCGGGTGCGAGTCCAAGACCGGGTTGCTGGCAAACTGATAGGCCTCGGCTATCGACCACGAGGAGGCCGGAATGGACGCCCGCCAGTTGAGGTACTTCCTGGCCGTCGTCGACACCGGCAGCGTCCACCGGGCCGCTGAGCTGCTCTTCGTCGCCCAACCCTCGGTTTCCCAGGCCTTGCGCACGCTCGAGCGGGACCTCGGGAGCCTTCTGTTCCACCGGACCGGCCGTCGCCTGGTGCTGACCGCGGCGGGGCACGCGCTCGTGGCGCCGGCGCGGGATGTCCTGCGGGGGCTGGACCTCGCCAGAGCGACGGTGGAGGCCGTCGACGGTCTCCTCGGCGGCGAACTGGTCATCGCCTCGATGCCTTCGCAGTCCGTCAGCCCGCTCACGGAGCTGATCGCCGCCTTCTCCGCCGCCAATCCGCTGGTCCGGATCTCCGTCCGCGCGGCGAGCACCCCGGCCGACGTCGGGAAGATGCTCACTACCGGCGACGCCGAACTCGGCGTGGTGGCGGCGTCACCGGCGGCCGCGGCACTGCCCGGCCTGGAGGCACTGCACCTGGAGACCCAGCGTTTCGCCGTGCTGGCCCGCGACGAGGCGGCGCTTCCCGCCGCGGACCCGGTCCGCCCCGCCGATCTCGCCGGGGCCGCGCTGATCGTCGGCCAGCGGGGCACGGGGATGCGCCGCGTGGCCGACGCGGTGCTCCGTGAGGCCCCGGGCAGCCGGTTCGCGGTCGAGGTGGAACATCGGGAGGTCGTCCTGCCTCTCGTCCTCGCCGGAGTGGGTGTCGCGGTGGTCAGCGACTCCTGGCGCGCGCTGGCGAACGCGGCGGGTGCCGTCGCCCGGGAGCTGGACTGCCCCGAACCACTGGCGGTGTCGTTGGTGTCCAGGCCGGGTCGGCAGAGCCCCGCCGCGGCCGCCTTCCATCGCCTGGCGGAGGCCGACTGATTCAGGCGTCTCGCCTGCCGATGGCGGCCAGCCCGGCGCCGATCGACGCCGTCACCCACACGGCCATCGCGAACAGCGCGCCCACGGCGGACAACGTGGATTCCGTGCCGGCGAGCTGACTCGCGAGTTCCGAGGGCATGACCGCGGCGATCCTCTCGCTCCAGGGCGCGGGTATCAGCATCCGCGGTGCCATCGGCAGAGCGAAGAGCAGGACGGCCATGGTGACCAGCGTTCCGGCGGTGGACCTGATCATCGTGGCCAGGCCGAGAGCGATCAGCGCGATCACCATCATGAGCAGGCCCTCGGCCAGTACCACCGGGAGCCCGGTGTCCACAGTGGTCAGTGACCCGATCGGCCGGTCGCCGATCACCAGCCTGCTCACGAAGAACGTCGCCACGGCGACCGCTTCGCCCGCGAGCAGGCTGGTCGCGGCGACGACCGCGGCCTTGCCCAGCAGGAGTTGCCGCCGCACGGGCACCGCGACCAGGCTGGTACGGATCATCCCGGTGGAGTACTCGGACGTCGCGGTGAGGATGCCGAACGTCATCAGGCAGAGTTGCACGACGGTGAGGATGGACGTCCCGTCACCGAGGCCGCCGAAATGCGAGCGTTCGTCCGGGGTGGCCGAATCCCAGGCGCCCGCGGAGATCAAGGCCATCAGGCTGCCGACGAGGACGGCGGCACCCGAACAGGCGAGCAGGGTGCGAGTCGAGCGGATCGATCTCGCTTTGAGGGTCTCCGAGGCGATGACGTCGATCACGAGGTCGTCCTTCCGGCGCGGTATTCGGTGCTGTCGTCGGTGAGCTTGAGGTAGGCGTCTTCGAGGGAGTCGCTGCGCGGCGTGAGCTCGTGCACGGCGATGCGGTGCCGGACGGCGACATCGCCGATGGTCACGGCATCGATGCCTTGTGCGGTAAGGCTTCCGTCCGGTCGGCGAGTGACGGTCGCGCCCGCGGCCCGCAGCAGGCCCGCCAGTTCGGTGCCGTCCGGCGTGCGCACCAGCACGTCACGCTGGAACCGTTCGGCGAGTTCGGCGATCGAGGCCTCCGCGATCAGCCTGCCCCGCCCGATGAGCACGATGTGGTCCGCGGTGAGTTCCATTTCGCTCATGAGGTGGCTGGAAACGAGAACGGTCCTGCCTTCGGCCGCCAGCGAGCGCATGAGATCGCGGATCCACCGGATGCCTTCCGGGTCGAGGCCGTTGCCCGGTTCGTCGAACAGGAGGATGCCGGGATCACCGAGCAGGGCCGCGGCGATCCCGAGCCGCTGCTTCATGCCGAGCGAAAATCCGCCGATCCGTTTACGCGCCACGGCGGTGAGCCCGACCCGGTCCAGCACCGCGTGCACTCGTGCCCGGTGGATGCCGTTGCTGCGGGCCAGACAGTGCAGGTGGTCGAAGGCGCCGCGCCCGCCGTGGACGGCGCCCGTGTCGAGCAGTGCGCCGACGTGATGCAGAGGGCGATCGATGGTGGCGTATCGCCTGCCGTTGATCAACGCCTCGCCGGAGGTGGGAGTGTCCAGGCCGAGAAGGGCCCGCATGGTGGTGGACTTGCCCGCCCCGTTGGGGCCGAGGAAACCGGTGACGTACCCGGGTTCGACCCGGAAGGACAGGTCGTCCACGGCGATCGTCGGGCCATAGCGCTTGGTCAGTTCCTTGAGCTCGATCATGACGCCAATGCTGTCCCGCCACCGCGATCGGCGAATCGGACCGAGGGACCACCCGGTGGCTCGTCCCACAGTCGGAGCGGGCAGCGGAGTCCCACCGTGGGCTGATAGGCGCACCCTTTCAGCACGGCAAGAACTGGGTCTTGGACGTACCGGCCCGGTCCGAAGTCCACTGGATCCCATGACCGGTTACCGCATCGCGCTCATTCCCGGCGACGGCATCGGCGCCGAGGTGCTGCCGCCCGCGCAGGCCGTGCTCGCCGCCGTCGGCAGGCGGCACGGGATCGAATTCACCTACGACTCCTTCGACTGGTCGTGCGAGCGCTACCTCGCCGAGGGCGCGATGATGCCGTCCGACGGTCTCGACCGGATCCGGCATCACGACGCTGTGCTGCTGGGGGCGGTCGGCTGGCCCGGAGTGCCGGATCACGTGTCGCTGTGGGGGTTGCTGATCCCCATCCGGCGCGGCTTCCGGCAGTACGTCAACCTGCGGCCGGTCAAGGTGCTCGACGGGGTGCCCAGCCCGCTGCGGGGCGCTGGAGCCGGAGCTGTCGACCTCGTCGTGGTCCGGGAGAACGTGGAGGGTGAGTACTCCGAGATCGGCGGGCGACTCGGCCGAGGCACCGAAGACGAACTGGCCGTCCAGGAGGCGGTGTTCACCCGCAAGGGGGTCACCCGCGTCGTCGAATACGCCTATTCGCTGGCCGAGACCCGCCGGAACCACGTGACGTCGGCGACGAAGAGCAACGGGATCGTCCACACGATGCCGTTCTGGGACGAACTGGTGGAAGAGGTCGCGGGGCGGCACCCGGAGGTGCGCACCGGCAAGGAGCACATCGACGCGCTGGCCGCCAAGCTCGTCCTCACGCCGGAGCGGTTCGACGTGATCGTCGGCTCCAATCTCTTCGGCGACATCCTGAGCGACCTGGCGGCCGCGGTGGCCGGGAGCATCGGCGTCGCTCCGTCGGCGAATCTCAACCCGGAGCGGGAATTCCCATCGATGTTCGAACCTGTGCACGGCTCGGCTCCCGACATTGCCGGGCAGGGCAAGGCCAATCCGCTGGGCGCCTTGTGGTCCGCGGCCATGATGCTCGACCACCTGGGGCATCCCGAAGCGAGCGGGGAACTCCTGGCCGCCGCCTTCGGCGCGCTGGACGACGGCGTCAGCACCGTCGACCTCGGTGGAACGGCGGACACCGCCGGGTACACACGCGCGGTGCTGGACCGGATGAACTGATCGGTTTGCTCTTGCCGCCGCAGGGTACCCGGCACGAGTGAGGCGAGCCGGAGGGCGGATGGGTTCATGGTCGACGTGAAGATGACGGTAGAGGCTTCTCCGGAGCGCGTGTTCGAGGTGCTCGCCGACGGCTGGACCTACGCGGCCTGGGTCGTGGGGGCCTCCCACATCCGTGACGTCGACCAAGGCTGGCCCGCGCGGGGAACGCGGATCCACCACCGCGTCGGGTCCTGGCCGCTCCTGCTCGACGACATCACCAAGGTGCACGTCGCCGACCCGCCGAGGCTGCTCGAACTCGAGGCGCGGGCCTGGCCGTTCGGCACCGCGCGGATCCGGTTGGAACTGCGGGAAACCGCGGCGGCGACCACGGAGATCCTGATGTCCGAGCAGGCGACCCGCGGGCCCGGCCGTCTGCTGCCGGAGGCCGCGCAGGCGCTCTTCCTGGTGCCGCGGAACCGGGAATCCCTGCGGCGTCTCGCGGATCTCGCCAAGGGCCGGGAGACCGCCGCTTGAGGAATGGCTTCACCCTCGCACACCGTCCTGTGTCCGTGAAGGCCTCCTTGAGGGACCCAGAGTCCCTCAAGGAGGCCTTCACGGACTTGGAAGCGGGTCAACCGGCGGACTGATCCTGGTGGCTCGGCCGTCCGAGCCGGATCCGGTCGCGAGGCGGATCGAGGGGACGGCTGTCGCCCCGTCGCCCGGCGCGGATGGCGGCGAGGAGTTCCCTGATCGTGGCCACCGCGTCGTGCCGAGGTCGCCAGCCGAGCTCCTCCCGCGCGCGCCGGGTGTCCACGAGGGACGCCTGGTCGGCGAGCCGCAGCCAGGACGGATGCAGTGGTTGCAGGCCGAGCCGCCAGCTCGGCCAGGCCAGCCCGGTCAGCAACCTCAGCGGCACGGGAATCCGGAACCCGCCCGCCAGCCCGGCGAGTTCGCGACTGCCGAGGACGGGCTCACCCGCCAGGTTGAACGCGCCGGTCGCACGGCGGTCGAGGATCGCGCGGATCGCCTCTGCCACATCATCGGAGTGCACCACCTGCATCCGTAGTCCCGGCCACAACGGCACCGGCAGCCATTTGCCGCCGAGCGGTAACGGTGGCGCCAGCGGGCTGAGCAGCCAGCCGGAGAACTCGGCCGCGGCGTCCGGTTGCACGACCCCGCACGGACGGATCCGCGCCACCCCGATCCCGGGGTGATCACGGCAGAACTCGTCCAATCGGGACTCGAAGGCCGCTTTCCCCGCGCTGTAGGCGCTTTCGGCGAGCCCACCGCAGGGCCACTCCTCGTCCACCTCGTCCCAGCGGTCGGCCGGGGTGTAAGCGGCGACCGATGACGCGCACACGACATGTCCCACGCCGGCGTCGGCGGCCGCGCGAAGGACGTTCGCGCTGCCGGCCAGGTTGGTCCGGCGCATCGCCGGATCGTCCGCGCGCGGGTGGATCGCCCAGGCGAGATGCACCACGGCGTCGGCGCCGTCGAAGATCTCGGTCAGCCGCGGCCAGGCGTCGTTCGCGCCGATGTCCTGCTGGACCCAGCGAGCCGACGAATAGGGCGCGGCGGTCGTGTCGGGGCGGTGGCGTGCCACTCCGATCAGGTCGTGCTCTTCCCCGGCCAGTGCCCGGAGCAGGGCGGTCCCGATGTTCCCGCTCGCGCCGGTGACGACGATCCTCATCGGTACACGGCCCGGTGCGCGGCATGTATCGTCGCGCGGTAGACGGAACCGGCCAAGCCGTCCCGGGCGAGGGCAGCCCTGGCGGCGTTCGATCCGGGCGCGCCGTGCACCGCGCCGCCGGGATGCGCCGACGCGGACGCCAGGAAGAGCCGGTCGATCGGGGTGTCCGCCCGGCCGAGACCGGGGACGGGCCGGAAGAAGAGTTGTTGCTGGATGGCCGCGGTCCCGGCGTTGATCGAACCTTCCACCAGACTGTGGTTCCCTTCCTCCAGTTCGGCGGGCCCGGCGATCGCCCGGCCCGCGATCAGGCCGCGGAAACCGGGCGCGTGCTTCTCGATGACCTCTTCCATCCGGTCCGCGTGGCGGCGTAACCGGGAGGCGCTCCACGGCTCGCCTCTCGGCACATGCGTGTAGGCCCAGGCCGATTCGGTACCGGCGGGGGAGCGAGTCGGGTCGGCGGTGGTCATCTGCCCGAGCAGCAGGAACGGGTCGCCGGGCACTCGCCCGCAGGCGAGATCGTTGGCGATCCCGGCGAGGCCGTCGAGGTCCGCTCCGATGTGGACGGTCCCCGCCTCGCCGACTTCGGTGGCGGTCCACGGGATGGGCGAGGACAGCGCCCAGTCCACCTTGATCGTGGCGTCATCCCAGACGAACCGGTCCAGATCGGACACCAGCCGCGCGGGAAGGTGCGCGGCGCCGACCAGATCCCGGTAGAGCACCGGCGCCGGAACGTCGGCGAGCACCGCCCGGCGGGCACGCACCGTTCGTCCGTCCGCGTCCCGGACACCCACCGCCCGGCCGCCCGAGAGCGTCACTTCGGTGACCGGCGTGCCGCAGACGATCTCGCCGCCCTTGGCGGAGAGCCGGTTGACCAGCGCGTCGGTCAGGCAGCCCGCCCCGCCTTCCGGGACCGGGAATCCGACGTCCTGACCGAGCATGGTCAGGAGCCAGCCGAAGACGCCGCTCCCGGCCTGGTCCGGGCCGAGGTCGGTGTGCATGGCGTTACCCGCGAGCAGCAGCCGGGCGCCCGCGCCGTCGAACTTCTCCTTGCCGAGGCCGCGGGCGGTCAAGGTCAGCATCCGCGCCAGGCGGAGCGACTCCGCCGTGCCGAGTGTCTTGACCAGCCGCGCCCCCGACCGCACCGGCGGAAAGGGGCGCACGATCGCGTCGAGCAGCGGTTCGCGCAGACGCTGCCAGTTCGCGTATTCCTCCCGCAGCTTGTCCGCGTCCCGTTCGTCGAACTCCGCCACGGAACGGGCCGTGCGGTCGAGGTCGCGGGACTGCAGGACGTACCGGTCGTCGGGCAGCACATGCGCCAGCACCGCCGGGGCGTGCCGCCACCGCAGGCCGTGGTCCTCGAGACCCAGCCCGGCCAGCACCGGCGACGCCGCACCGAGCGGGTAGAAAGCGCTGTAGACGTCGTTGCGGAAACCCGGAGCGGTGAGCTCCTCGGTCTGAACCGCGCCACCGGGTTTGGCAGTGGCCTCGATGACCAGTGTCTCCCAGCCGGCGTCGGCCAGGAGATTGGCCGCGACCAGGCCGTTCGGCCCCGATCCGATCACCACGGCGTCGACTTCCATGGTCAGGACATACCCCGGACGGGCGGGTTCAACCCCTGTCGATCGACTTCGTCTGGATGGCCAGCCAGGCTTCGTGCTGCTCTTCGGTCTTGGCCCAGAGGGCCGCCAGTTCGCCGGCGCCGATGTCCTCCACCGGGATACGGAACTCGCGCAGCGTCTCGGCGAACTCGTCGAGAGAGGACAGGGTGTGGCGCTCGCCGTCTCCGCGTTTGAGCGTGCGCGCGCGAAGAGCCAGCTCGCGGCCGTCACGATGATGTTGCGCCACGAGCACCCTGGCGAACGGGGACTCCGGCGACCTGATCTCGTCCCGTTCGGCGAATTCGGTGACCTCGCGGGGCACGGTGCGGAAGTCGCAGGAGTCGACCGTGCCACCGGGGTGGTGATGCATCCGCCAGGTCTCGCCGTCGAGGCGCTCGATCCGGAACAGCAGTTCTCCTTGCCGATACGTGCCTTCCCGCACCGGAAGGGGCTCGAGGAACGCGTCACCGATCCCGGTGTCGGCGAGCCAGGTCGCTCCGCCGACGTCGACCAGCAGGGCGATGTGGTTGCCCCATTGGCCCTCGCCGCGGGTCGAGCGCAGGACGGCGGCTTCCACGACGGTCACTTCGAATCCGGCCGCCCTCAGCAAAAGGGCGAGCGCGCCGTTCATCTCGTAGCAGAGCCCGCCACGGCCACGGCGCGTGAACTTTTCAGCCAAGGCCTCCTGGTCGAGCAGGATCTTCCTGCCGAGCTGGAGGTCGAGGTTCTCGTAGGGGACTCGTAGCCGCCACGCCCGGTGCAGGCTCCGGAGCGTGGCCGGATCCGGCCGGACGGGCTCGCGGTACTCCAGCCGGTCGAGGAACGCGTCGAGGGTCATGCGGCTCTCCTTGGATAGATTGACTCTAAAAATAGAGTAACTCTAAGTTTGGTGTCGATCCAGTATGATGGCGCCATGATCGAGCCGGTGGGTTTGCGGGAACGGAAGAAATGGCGCACCCGGAAGGTGTTGATCGAGACGGCGTACCGGCTTTTCGAAGGGCAGGGCTACGACCGGACGACCACCGCCGAGATCGCCGCGGCCGCCGAGGTGTCCACCGCGACGTTCTTCAACCACTTCGCGACGAAGGAAGACCTGCTCCTCACCGGCGACGGTGAGCAGATCCTGCGCGTGGGGCTGGATGTACTCGCGGCGCGCGAGCCGGGCGAGACACCGGCCGGGCTCCTTCGCCGCGCGATGCTCGGGATGCTCGCCGAGGCCGGAGCAGGGCTCCGAGATCCGGCTGCCGAGCCCGAACGGATCCGGCTGGACCTGATCACGTCGGTCCCGGCGGTGCGCGCGACGATGCTGCAGCGTGCCTTCGACGCTCAGGAGCGGCTTTCGGCCGCGCTGTGCCAAGCGTGCGAGATCGACGAGGTAGACGCCGCGGCGCTGGTCGGAGCCGCCACCGGGGCCGTCTTCGCCGCGGCGCGAGCGGCCCTCCGCCTCGGAGCGCCGCTCGACGAGGCGATGCGGCGAGCGATCGACCTCGCGACGGCCTGATCGGGCGGCTTCACGAACGGCGCCAGGCGATCCCGCGGTAAGCGGAGCCGTCGGCGGCGAAGCCGTAGCCGATGATGACGGTGCCGCTCGCGTTGATGTGCTGGGCCACGGTCGCCGTGATACCGCGAGGCGACGGGAGCGGGACGGGGGTCGCGTCCGCGTCCCAGCGCACGGGCCGCACCGTTCCCTGGCTCACGGACTCGCCGACGACCGTCCCGGCTTCGTCGATGTCGAAACACGTACTGGCGGCGTCCGAAGGCAGGGGCCGGAGCACGGTGGGCCGTCCGTCGCCATCCCAGCGCGCGCCGACGCCGTGCCGGCCCGGGGTCAGGCCCCAGCCGATCGCGACCCCCCGTCCGGTGATCCGGACGACCTGCCCCGCGGCGAACTCCGGTCCACCGGTCAGCAGGACGGTGCCTCCATCAGCGTTCCACACGACCCCGTCGCCGAGGATGGCGCCGGAATCGGTGATCCCGCACGCCGTCGCACGGCGGGGCGGGGGCAGTGTGCTGATCTTTCCCGAGGACGTCCAGCGAACCGCGGTGCGGACGCCAGAGCCGTTCCTGGCCGACCCGACGACCTCGTCCAGCGCGTTCAGGTCCTGGCCCTGTGTCTCGCCGTCCCCGGGCAGGGCGGCGAGTTCGACGGTCTCGCCGCCCGGTTCCCACCGCAGCGTCCGCCAGCGGTAGTCCGGCCACATCGCGTTCCCCAGTATCGACCCGCGGGCGTTCACCCGGCACGCCGTGCCGGAGACCGCCCCGCCGGGGAGTTCGAGCGCGCGCACCCGGCCATCGGGCAGCCAGCACACGGGCCGGAGGTGGTCTCCGGCGTGGAGCGAACCCGTGATGACACCCGCGGCGTTGACACTGACCGCGCGACCACCGGAACAGCCGTCGAGGATCGGCAACGGCGTGGGACTCCCGTCGCGGTCCCAGGTCACCGGCCGCGACCCCGACTCGCCCACGATCACCCCGGCGTCGTTCACGCAGTAGGCGCCGGTGCCCTCGCCGCCGGAAAGCGGCCGCAGGCCGACCGCCGTGAAGCCGGGTCCCTCGGACATCGGATCGGGCACGAGTGGGCAGCCTAGTGCGACGGCGCACGCGATGGGGAAACTTACGCTGACCGGGTGACGCGGCGCTATTCCACAAAGGACCGTTTCACGGCGTCAGCACGATCCTGCCGAACACTTCGCCGTCGTCCATTTTCCGGTGCGCCAGAACGGCTTTCTCCAGCGGTAGCACCTCGTGCACCACCGGACGCAGTTCGCCGCGCGCCGTCGCGCCGAAGTGCTCCGCGCTCACCGCCCGCCGATCCGGCTCGGGGATCGAGTCCGCGCTGAAGGTCGCGAACGACAGGGACTTCCGGAAGGTCGCCATCAGCTTCGCGCCGAAGTCCGCCGGGGGCATGCCCGCGACCACGCCGACGACGACCATGCGGCCGTTCGGGTTCATCCGGTCGAAGAAGGACGGCAGGTCCACACCGGACACGATGTCGACGACGACGTCGTAACCCGCGGGTCCGTCGCCTTCACCGGACCGATCGAGGACGTGGGTCGCCCCCAGTTCGCGCAGGCGGTCGCCGCGTTCGGCCGAGGACGTCGTAACCGCTACGGCACTCGCGCCACCGCTCGCCGCGAGCTGCACCGCCATGATCCCGATGCTGCCCGCGGCGCCGCGCACCAGCACGGATTCGCCCGCCGTGAAGTGGGCGTGCGCGAGCGCGAAATGCGCCACCATGCCGGAGGTCCCGACGGCTACGGCGTCGGTGGCGGGCAGGTTCGCGGGAAGGGGAACGATCTTCTCCGCCGGGAGGGCCACTTGTTCGACGTAGCCGCCGCCCTCGCCGGTGAACGCCCAGACGCGCCGCCCGGCCCAGGCCGGATCGACGCCGCCGCCGACCGCGGTGACGGTTCCGGCCACCTCGTTGCCGGGGACGAATCCTTCCTGGAAGCCGAAACCGGCGAGGGCGCCTCTGCGGATCACGGTGTCGACGCCGCCGACACCGATCGCTTCCACGGTGATCAGCACTTCGCCGTCGGCGGGAACGGGGGCGGGGACGTCGATCACGGCGAGGCCCTCGGGGGCGCCGAACGTCCGGATCTCGACTGCGCGCATTTCGTCTCCTGGTCGTCGATCACTGGTCTGGCGGACGTTAACGGACGCCCCCGTCCGTTTTGGCTAAAGTGAGAGCGGTGACCGACCATTTGTCTCGGATCCCGCGCGCCGACGCCGTGGACAACCGCGAACGCATCCTCGAAGCGGCTCGCGTGCTGTTCGCCACCGAGGGCCTGAACGTGCCGTTGCGGGAAGTCGCGCGCCGCGCCGAGGTCGGCCCCGCCACGCTGTACCGCCACTTCCCGACCAAGGAGATCCTGGCGACGGAGGCGTTCGCCGAGCAGATGCGCACCTGTCACGCCGTCGTCGACGAGGGGCTCGCCGACCCCGATCCCTGGCGCGGCTTCTGTTCCGTGATCGAGAAGATCTGCGAACTGCATTCGCGTGACCGGGGCTTCACGGCGGCTTTCGTCTCGGCCTTTCCCAAGGCGGTGGACTTCACCGCGGATCGTGACTACGCGCTCAAGGCGATCGCCGAGCTGTCCGTCCGGGCCAAGGACACCGGGAAACTGCGGCCCGACTTCGTCCTCGACGACCTGATCCTCATGCTCATGGCCAACAACGGGATCCAGGCCGCTTCGGCGGCCGCGCAGGTGGCGGCGTCCCGCCGGTTCGCCGCGCTCGTGATCCAGGCCTTCCGGGCCGTGCCGGACCATTCGCCGCTGCCACCGGTGGCGCGGTTGGCGCTCGTGCTGCCGGGAGTGGGCCGCTGAGTCATTTCCTGCGGGCTTCGAGGCCCTCCAGGATGACGTCGAGGCCGTAGTCGAATTCCTTCGTGTGGTCGTAGCCCGGCCGCTGGGCGTGCTCGGTGATCACCTCGGCCAGATAAGGGAACTCGTCCCGCGGCAGGGTGTCGAGGATGACGTCCGCGACCCCCGGGACGTCTTCGCTCAGCGGGAGGTTCGACTCCTGCAGCACGAATCCGCCGATGTAGCTGTCGATGAGCGAGACGGCGTGCACCGCCATAGGGAGCGTGAATCCCGCCCGCCGAAGGACGCCGAGGACGGCGTCGTGGTGGCGTAGCGTCGCCGGCCCTGGATTCCGGCGGGAGTCCATGAGGCCCAGCGCCCAGCTGTGCCGCGACAGGACCTCGCGTGCGGACGAAGCACGCGCGCGGATCGCGTCACGCCAATCGGCGATTTCGGTACCGGGCAGCTCGATCGCCGCGAACACCGCGTCGACGACGCCGTCGAGGATCGCGTCCTTGTTGGGCACGTGGTGGTACAGCGACATGGCCTCCACACCCAGATGGTGCGCGACCCGGCGCATCGTCATCGCCTCGACGCCACCGCGATCGGCGACTTCGATCGCGGCTTGCAACACGCGGTCCCTGGTGAGCGATCGGCGAAGCGGCACATTGACAACCTTACAGGTGTAAGCCAACCTTACGCGTGTAAGGCCATCGAGAGGAGAGTCCGATGCCGATGCCGAGATGGCTGGGCCACGTCAACAAGCGGGTGTTCAACCCCCGTGCGATCGCCGGAGGGAAGTATCCGGTGCTGATCCATGTCGGCCGCAGCTCGGGAAAGACCCGCCACACGCCGCTCGACGCTCATCCCGTCGACGGCGGCTACCTGTTCATCCCGGTGTACGGCACGGAGGCGGACTGGGTGCGCAACATCATGACCGCCGGGGAAGCACGGCTCAGGATCGACGGGCTGGAAGTGGACCTGACTCGTCCGCGGCTCGTCGGCGCGGACGAGTTCCCCGACGGCGTGACCCGTCCGCCGAAACTGCTCCGGGTCACCGAATTCCTCCGGATGGACCTGAAACTCTGAGGAGACGCCGTGCTCCGTTCCGTTCGACCCCGGTGCCGAACTGCCGGAGGTGCGTCCGCTGGCATCGGTGATCGACCACGCCGCCGCTGTGACTGCTGGTGTTCTGGGGTTGAGAGTGGCGATCGGGTAGTCCGTGAAGGCCTCCTTCCCTACCTTCAGGGTCAGGGTCCCGGCAAAGTCGCATAACCGCTGGTCGGTTCGGGGTCGTGAGCTACTCGAGGCACCCGTCAAGCCTCTGAGTGTCCACAAGGGACCCTGTCGAGCGGTGAAATGTCTGATTGATGGCTTGATGTTCGGTTCTCGGTGGGGGTCGTGAGTGGTAATGGTCGTTCTAACGATCATTGCCACTCACGACCCCTTCACAAAGCGCCCGAATCAAGCACTGTTACCTGAAAAGAGTCCCCTGTGGACAGTCGAGAAGGCGTCAGGCCACTGTGGCGAGCCCCGGGACCAGAACCCGAATCGTCCCTCGCCGCCCACTTCACCAGCGGTTATGCGACCTGTCCGTGAAGGCGTCTTTCCCTACCTTCAGGGTAGGCAAGGAGGCCTTCACGGACCTGCGACCAAGGCCGCCACGATCACTGAGCACCTCACGAGCCCCAAGTTCTCGCGGCCTCCACCAGGGCCTTGACGCACTCCGCGACAGCGGGCCGCGTTTCCCCGTGCGGCTGCACCGCGTAGAGCTGCCGATGCAGGACCGGTTCGAGCGGGGCGCACACCACGGACGCCGGCGCGATCGTGGTGGCCATGCCCGGCACCAGCGTGACGGCGCCGAGCCCGGCGACGACGGCGAACTGCGTGCCGAATCCGCTGACCGTATGCCGCACGATCGGTTCGATCCCGCGTTCGCGCAAAGTCTGACGGATCCACGCGTTCGCCAGCGTCGGCCGGGCCCAGGCGACCCAGATCTCGTCCGCGAGGTCTTCGGCGCGCACCGAATCCGCGGCGGCCAGCGGGTGCCCGGCCGGGAGCACGATCATCGCCGAGTCGTCGCGCAGTTCGGTCCAGCGGGTCGCGGGGGGCCGGGTGAGCGGCAGGTTCTCCCAGCTCTCGACGACCACGACGTCGAAGACCCCGTCGGCCAGCGCGGGAAGGGCGACTTCGGGTTCGACCTCGTGCAGCCGCGCCTCGATACCGGGGTGGCGGACGGCGAGGCCGGTCAGCGCCGGCGCGATGAACGTGTGCACCCCGGAGGGGATGGCGCCGATCTCGACCACCCCGGTCGTCTCCCCGGTGAGGGAGTCCAGATCCGCGCGGGCGGCGCGGAGTTCGGCGAGGACCCGGTCCGAACGCTGCGCCAGCAGCAGTCCCGCCGGGGTGAGCCGGACGCCTCGCCCGTGCCGGACCAGGAGCCCGGTGCCCGCCTCCCGCTCCAGTTTGGTCAGCTGCTGGGAGATCGCTGACGGCGTCACGTGCAGCAGTTCGGCCGCCGCGGCGAGCGATCCCCGCCGCCACACCGCGTGCAGCATCCGCAGCCGTTCCACATTGGACAGATCGCCACTCATTAGCCGAGCTTAACCCTCGGGGTAAGAGGATCTCGCTGGTCCTGCCCGCCGCCGTGCGATCGAATCGAAGGCATGCGGCACACCAGGTTCTTCCTCGATCCGAGGGCGCAAGGAGTCCTCGGCGCCCTCGCGATCGCCCTGTCCGCCCCGCTCGTCGCGCTGTCCGGGGTCAGCTCGACGACGGCGACGTTCTTCCGTTGCCTGTTCGCGTTACCGATCCTGGTGATCTTGGCGTGGTGCAGGGAGCGGGGGCACCGCCCAACCCCGGCCGCGCGGCGACGCCACGTACTGGCGGGCGTCCTGCTCGGGGTCGACATGGTGCTGTGGAGCGAGGCGATCCTCGCCGTCGGCGCGGGCGTCGCCACGGCGCTGGTCAACGTCCAGGTCGTCCTCGTCCCGCTGGCCGGTCTGCTGTGGTTCGGCGAGCGGCCGTCGCGGTCCTTCTGGCTGTCCATCCCGGTGATGCTGGCGGGGACCGCGCTGGCCGGTGGGCTGGCGGACGGCGGTGCCGCGGGCAGCGACCCCTGGTACGGCACCGTCATGGCGGTGCTGGCGGGAGTCGCCTACGCCGGTTACCTGATTCTGTTGCGTCGCGCCGGAACCGACGGCGGCGGACGGACGACGATGCTCGCCACCGCGACCGCGGCGTCGGCGAGTGTGGGTGGCCTTTCGGGCTTGTTGGCCGGCAACCTCGACGTCACGCCACCGGCTTCGGCGTTGCTGTGGCTGCTCGTGCTGGCCGTGACCGGGCAGGTGCTCGGCTGGCTCCTGATCGGCAAGGCCCTGTCCGCCCTGTCCGCGAGCGGCGGGTCCGCCGTGCTGATGCTGCAACCCGCCGCCGCGATCCTGTTCGGTGCCGCCCTGCTCGGCCAGTGGCCGACCCCGCTGCAACTGGCGGGGTGTGCGCTCGTCGTCGCCGCGGTGGGTGCCGTCTCGTTCCTCGGCGGCCGGTCGTCAGGGAACCACCAGCACCGGCCAGTGCCCGGTCCTGATGAGCTTGGTCGCGACCGACCCCGCGAACCGGTGACCGGCCTGCTGTGAGGCGCCGACCACGACGGTGTCGACCTTGCCGCGGTCGGCGGTGTCACGGAGCACGGTGTACGGATCGCCGTAAGTCTTCAGAAAGTTGACCGGCACTTCCAGTTCTTCGGCTGCCTCGCGGATCTGCTCGCGGATCTCCGCGTGGAGCTGCACCGCGGTGTCGTGTTCCATCGTCGCCGCGACGGCGGGACCGAGCGCCGGACGGCAGACGAAGGCGACGATCAGCCTGCCGCCCTCGCGTCGTGCCATGCCGAAGGCGAAAGCGGCAGCCCGCATCGCCGTGTCGGAGCCGTCGACCCCGGCCAGGATGGCCCGCCCCGTGTGGTGCCGGGGCGGGCCGAAAAGCTCCACAGTGGACTCGAAGGCGCCGGCGGCGTTCTCGTTCATCGCGCGACCGGTGCTTCCGACGGCGTCTCCACGTCGAGCGTGGTGCGCAGGGTGAGCGGCTTGAGCAGCAGCGCCGCGATCACGCCAACGACACCCACCGCCGCGGAGATCAGGAAGATGTGCGCGGTCGCGTCGCCGTACACGGTGTGCACGATCGTCTGGACCTCCGGCGGCAGCGCCTTGAGGTTCAGCGCGCTGACGCTGCCCGTCGACGCCTGGCCCGCGGGCACGTGCAGCGCGGTGGATAGGTCGGCGGTGACCCGGTTCGCGAGCACCGCGCCCAGCACCGAGACCCCGATGGTGCCGCCGAGTGACCGGAAGAACGTGACCGAGGCGCTGGCCGCGCCGAGATCCCGCAACGGCACGGTGTTCTGCACGGCGAGCACGAGGTTCTGCATCGTCATACCGACACCGATGCCGACGATCGCCATCGCGGCACCGACCAGCCACAGCGGCGAGGCGTGGTCGACGGTGCCCAGCCCGAGGAAGCCGATCACCAGGGTGATCGTGCCCGCCACGATGTACGGCTTCATCCGTCCGGTGCGGCTGATCAGGCGTCCGGACACGGTCGAGGAGACGAGCACGCCGCCCATCAGCGGAATGGTCAGCAGACCGGCTTCGGTGGGGGAGTAGCCGCGGCCGACCTGGAAGTACTGGCCCAGGAACACCGCACCGCCGAACATCGCCATCCCGACCGCGAGGCTCGCGATGATCGCCAGCGCCGGGGTGCGCCGGGTGATGATGTGCAACGGGACGACCGGTTCACGGACCTTCCGTTCCACCAGCACGGCGAAGGCGAGGAGCACGACGCCGCCCGCCACCATCACGGCCGTCTGCCAGGACAGCCAGTCGAAGGTGTTGCCGACGAACGAGACCCAGATCAGCAGGACACTCACGCCCGCCGCGATCAGGCCCGCGCCGAGGTAGTCCACCTGGACGCCTTCCCGGCGCACGGTCTCCAGCTTCAGGGTCCGTTGCAGCACGATGAACGCCGCCACCGCGATCGGCACGCCGACGAAGAAGCACCAGCGCCAGCCCAGCCACGGCACGTCCACGATCAGCCCGCCGAGCAACGGCCCGCCGACGGTGGCGACCGCCATGACCGCGCCGAGGTAACCGTTGTAGCGGCCGCGTTCCCGCGGCGGGATGATCGCCGCGATCACGACCTGGACCAGCGCCTGCAGACCGCCGACGCCGATGCCCTGGAACGCGCGGGCGGCGATCAGCTGCCCGGTGTTCTGGCTGAACCCGCTGATCATCGACCCGATCACGAAGATCACGATCGCGATCTGCACCAGCGTCTTCTTGTTGAACAGGTCGGCGAGTTTGCCCCAGATCGGGGTGGTGGCCGTCGCCGCCAGCAGGGTGGCCGTGACCACCCAGGTGTACTGCGTCTGCGTGCCGTTCAGCGAGCCGATGATCAACGGCAGGGCGGTCGACACGACCGTCGAGCTGACCATCGCCACGAGCAGCGCGAGCAGCAGTCCGGACAGCGACTCCAGCACCTGGCGGTGTCCCATCGCCCCCGGTGGTGCCTCCGCCGTCGTTCCCTCGGTCTTCATGGCGTCCTTTCGAGCGGCAATTGTTGCTCACTGTGCAAACTTGCCCAGTGGGAACTTTATTCCCCTCGCTACGCTGTCCTGGTGGACACCCTCGACACGCTGCGCACCCGCAAGAAGGCGGCGACGCGGCACTCGCTGCACGAGGCCGCGCTCCGGCTGGCGATGGAGCACGGGCTGGACGGCGTGACCGTCGAGGACATCGCCGACGCGGTGGGCGTGTCCCGGCGGACGTTCTCGAACTACTTCGCGAACAAAGAGGACGCGATCCTGCACGCCGACCGCGAGCGCACCGGGCTGCTGGTGTCGCTGGTCGAGGGCAGGCCGCCGGGCGAGAAGCCCTGGCAGGCACTGCGGGCGGCGAGCCGGGAGCTGTACCGGGCGCACCCCGTCCCCGACCGCGAGTGGGTGGCGCAGTTACGGCTGCTGCGGCGGCATCCGTCGCTGCTCGCGCGGCAGGCGGGCGATCAGTTCGCCCTCGAACGCGACTTGATCGCGGTGCTGCTCGCCAGGGGGCACGGCCTCGATCAGGAGCTGGCCAGGCTCACCGCGGCGACCTTTCTGGCCACGTTGCGGACGGGAAACGTGCTGTGGCTGGAAGGTCCGGAAGAGCAGCCGCTTCCCGAATTGGTCGACCGGTTGCTCGGCCGCGTCCAGCTCCGGTGACCGAGGGCAGGCTCCGGTCCGTGAAGGCCTCCTTGAGGGACCCAGAGTCCCTCAAGGAGGCCTTCACGGACTTGGGTGATCGCAGGCGCCAGCCGCCTTGCCGCTCACGCTGGGCGGCGATCAGATCGAGCCGGTGCGCAACGCGAAGGCGACGGCGTGGGTGCGGTTGTGCAGCCCGTACCGGGACATCACCCGGTGGAGGACGTTCTTCACCGTGCTCTCCGAATAGGCGAGTTTGGCCGCGATCTCCTCCGTGCCATGGCCGTCGGCCAGCAGGCGGAGGACTTCCCGTTCCCGGTCGGACAGGCCGGACAGCGCGAGACCGTTGGGCACCAGCAGGTCTTCCTGGATCCGTTCGAGCTGCGAGAGCAGGCTGCCCTGCAGACGCGGTGGCAGCGCGCCCGCGCCCTGGCTGACCGCGAGGATCGTCCGCACCAGATGCTCGCCGTCGAGATCGCGCCGCGGCAGCAGCGCGGCCATCCCGCATTCGATCGCCGTCATCAGCACCTGGACCGGGAAATGGTCGGTGACGATCACGCATCTCGGTGGCGTCGCGAGTGACGACGCCGCGCGAACCTGGCGCAGGAAGGCGAAAACGCCGTCGCCGATCGAATCGCCGACCGTCACGATGACTTCGGCGGGCCCGAGGTCGGTGTCGGGTAGCACGTCCAGCCGGTCGTCGGCGCCGAGGATGCTCGTCGTGCCGAGTCCGGCCAGCAGATCCGGGGCGTGCACGGCGACTCTGACGCGATCGGTCCTCCTGCTGATCTTCTCCCCGTGAATCATGGCGAAGTCCCATCCGAAGCGCCAGCGTTAATAGCTATTGCGTTACTTAGAAGCTATAACCTTACAGCGTTGTATGTCAACCGCGGTCGGCCACGACGTCACAGGCAAGACGCCCGACAGGCGGGAAAGGTTCATCGCGAAGGTGATCGGGTCACCGGGTCGTGAGGTCGTCCAGTTCGTCCGCGATCAACAGGTCGGGGTCGAACTTCATGCCGGTGAAGTGGCCGGCGAGTTCGAGCGAAAGCACGCCGTGCAGCCGGGTCCAGAAGGCGAGCGCGCGGTGCAGCGTCGAGGACGGGGCCGGATCGTCGCCCGCCCAGTCACGGTGGCCGTCCAGATGCTTGTCGAACGGGGTTTCCGGTTTGTCCACGGCGATCGCGCGGCACGCTTCGAGCAGCACGGCCATGACCTCGCTCGTGATGGCGGTGGTGTCCTCCGGCGCGTGGTAGCCGGGGACCGGCGTGCCGTAGATGAGGAAGTAGCGCTGCGGGTCGCTCCGGGCCCAGTCCCGGATGGTGACGGCGAGCCCGGCCAGATCGGCGCCGCCGTCGAACGCCGCGCGGACGGTGTCGGCGAGACTCCGGTACGCGTCGCGGATGAGCGCGGTGATGAGATCGTCGCGGCTGGCGAAGTACCGGTACAGCGCGGGACCGCTCATCCCCACCTGTTTGGCGATCGCGTTGAGCGACAGCGCGGGCACCCCGGCGGCGGCGATCTGCTCCCATGCGTGCTGCTTGATCTCCGCGCGCACCTGGTCGCGATAGCGCTCCCGCGGGCTCTGCCCGTCCGCGTCCGTCATCGGCCCTCCCGCTCCGTCGCCCCGAAGCCTAGTCGGCGCTCCGCGGGCAGGAGCGCCAGTTCGGCCGAAGCCTGCTCACGCAACGCGCCGAACGACGGCCCGGCGGAGAGGTCCACGGCGAGGGTGAGGCACTCCCTGGCTTCCTCGAAGGCGCCGGCCTCTCGCCAGGCCCGCCCTTCGCGGAAGGCGCAGGCCGCCTCCAAGGCGTCGAAACCGCCTTCCCACGCGAGCCACCGGCTGGTGCGGTAGTGGCCCGCCGCCTTCCGCCATTCGGCGAGATCACCGAGCACGTCGCCGATGGCGCGCAGGGTCAGGGCCTTCAGCAGCCGATGGAAACCGGGGTACGTGTCGTCCGCCAGCCGCTCGGCGTCGGAGAGCACGGCCCGGTGCACGGCGAGCGCTTCGGAATGCCGTCCGGCGTTGAGCAGCGCGCGCCCGTAGACGTTCCGCGCCGTCGTTTGCCCGTCCCAGAACGGGAGTTCGCCCGCCAGCTCGTACCCGCGCTTCGCGAACTCGAACGCTTCGGCGTCCTTTCCGGTCAGCCGCAGCACCTGGCCGAGGTAGATGGACGCCCAGGTCTGCTCGACGCGGTCGCCGATCCCGACGGCGATGTCCAGTGCGCGGCGGTGCGCCGCCACAGCGCCCTCGTCGTCACCCAGGCAGACACTTGCCGCCCAGCCGACGAAGTTGAGCAGCTTCGCCTCGGCACCGGCGTCGCCGAGCGCGTTCGCCGCGGCCGCGCCGAGCGAGAAGATCTCCCACCACGGCCGCTGGGCGCTCCTCCCGTCGGAGTACCAGTGCAGCGCGACGGCGAGGTCCCGGACCTCTCGGTGCATGCCCTTTCGCGCCGCCACCCGGTGTGCGGCGACCCAGTTCCCGCCTTCGACGTCCAGCCAGCGGGCGCTCTCCTCCCGAGAGCCGAACCGGCCGGTCTCCGTGGCCTTGGGGTAGAACAGCCTGGCCGCCTCCGCCGCCTTGCCGAGCAGATGGGTGAGCACGGTGTCCCGCGCGGCCGGGTCCTCCTCCGCCTCGAACCGTTCCTCGGCGAACAGGCGGATCAGGTCGTGGAACTGGTGCCGTTCCGGTTCCGCCGTGGTCTGCAGGAGGCTGGCGTCGACGAGTTCGTCGAGCTGGTCGCGGACGTCGGCGGGCGACGCGCCGGAGACGACGACCGCGAGTTCGAGACCGAAGTCGGCGCCGGGCACGGTCGCCAGCAGCCGGAACAGATGCCGGGCCTCGGGCGAAATCGCGCGGTAGGACAGGTCGAAAGCCGAGCGCAGCCGCAGATCGCCCGCCGCGAGCGCGCGCAGCCGGGTGCTTTCGTCGCGCAGCCGATCGGCGAGCTGGGCCAGCGACCACTGTGGCCGGGTGGCGAGCCGGTTGCCCGCGATCCGGAGCGCGAGCGGCAGATACCCGCACAGCTCGGCGAGTTCGCGTGCCGCGCCGGGCTCCGCCCGCACGCGGTCGGCGCCGATGATCTTGGCGAGCAGGCCGGTCGCGCCGTCGTCCGAAAGCGCTTCGAGTGCGAGCCAGCGGGCGCCTTCGAGCCCGGCGAGCGTCCGGCGGCAGGTGATCAGGGTGAGCGAACCGGGCGCGGTGACCAGCAGCGGCCGGAGCTGCGCCTCATCGGCCGCGTTGTCCAGCAGCAGCAGGACCTTCCGGCCTTCGAGCAGCATCCGCAGCAATGACGACCGTTCGGCTTCGGAGGCGGGGACCTGCCCCGGCGCGACGTCCAGCGCGCGCAGCAGCCGGTCGAGCGCGGTCCCGGCGCTCAGCGGTCGTTCGTCCATCCCGCGCAGGTCCACCGCGTAGCCCCCGCCCGGGAACTCCGCGCGCCACAGATCCGCGGCCGTCACCGCGAGCGCGGTCTTCCCGACCCCGGCCTGCCCGACGATCGCGACCACGCCACCACCTTCGGCGACCTTCGCGGACAGCTGTTCCAGCTCGCTTTCGCGGCCGGACAGATCCGCGGTGGGCGCGGGCAGCGCGCAGGTCGCCGCGACCTGGGCGGCCAGCGCCGGATTCCGGCGACGTCCCTGTTTGGCGACGGTCAGGAAGAACTCCCGGTCACCGCCGGTCAGGCCGAGCGCGTCGGCCAGCACCTCCGCGGAGCGTCGCTGAGCGGCTCGCGCGCGACCGTGTTCCAGCTCGCGCAGGGCACGGACACTGATACCGGAGGCCTCGGCCAGCCGCCCCTGTGTCCACCCCGCGGCCCGCCGGTGTTCGAGCAGGAGCTCGCCGAACACCGACCGCTTCTCGTTCGCCTCCACCGCGGCCCATTCAACCGGCAGGCTTCCGATGGCGAAAAGCTGCCCCCTGCTTCCGCTTGTCCGGCGTTCTCGGGGGCCGGTTACCTGGAAGGCATGTCGACGATCATGACGACGCCCGTCCGTCCGGTCGTCCGGGCCGAGGAGATCCGGGTCGCCGTGCACGCCACCGATCCGCTCGTGCGGGCCGGGCTGCACAGCGCGCTCGGCGACGGGCCCGGCATCAGCCTGCGCGACGACCCGGCGCAGGCCGACGTCCTCGTCGCCGTCGCGGGGAACGACCCGCGGCGCATCCCGGCCGGGTCGGCCCGGCTGGTCCTGGTGGCCGATGAGCCCAACCAGGCCGAGTTGTGGGCCGCGGTGGAACGCGGGCTCGCCGTCGTCGTCGCGCGCTCCGAGGCGACGCCGGGGCGGCTGCTGCGCGCGGTCGCCGACGCCCATGCCGGCCGGGGCGATCTTCCCGCCGAGCAGCTCGGCAACCTGCTCCGCGGGATTTCGCGGCTGCACAAGGACGTCCTCGAGCCCCGAGAGCTCACGCTCAGCGGTCTGTCGCCCCGCGAAACCGAAGTGCTCCGGCTGCTCGCGGAAGGATTCGACACCGGCGAGATCGCCCGGCGGGTGGCCTACTCCGACCGGACCGTGAAGAACATCCTGCACGGCCTGCTCAGCCGGTTCAATCTGCGCAACCGCACCCATGTCGTGGCGTACGCGCTCCGTGAGGGGCTCATCTGAGCGGTTTCAGATGACCCCTTCCCGGATCGCGTAGGCCACCGCGTGCGACCGGTTCCGCAGCCGGAGCCGGTCGGTGACGGCGTAGATGACGTTCTTCACCGTTCGCTCCGAATAGGCGAGTTCGGTGGCGATCTCCTGCGTGTCGAATCCGTCGGCCATCAGGCGGAGGACATCGATTTCTCGCGAAGAGAGCGCCGCCCCGGCGGGCCCGTTCGGCGGGAGCATCTCCCGGTGCAGCCGCTCGGCGTGTTCGGTCAGCCTGCCGAGCAGATCCGGCGGCGGACCCATGGCACCCGACGCGGCGACCCGGACGCTGTCGGTGACGCGGGAGTCGGTCATCGCCGATCTCGGCAGGATGGCGACCACCCGGCACTCGACCGCCACCACGAGGCCACCCTCTTCGACCCGGTCGGTCACCAGCACGATCGGCCTGCCGAGTTCGGTGGTGACCTTGCGCAGCGCGGTGACCGCGTCGGGGGAAAGCCGGTCGAACGCGGCGACGACGACATCGGTTTCGTCCCGTGCCCGGCCCTCGACCACCCGCACGGACGGGCGTGCTTCGAGGAGGTCGACCATTCCGGCCTTCGTGATGGGGTCCAATGCGCAGACGCTCACCCGAACTGGTCGCATGTGCCCTCTTCTGTCCACTGTGGATCCTCGATTTGTCAAGAGCCGCAGGGACAAAAAGCGTTGCCCGCATGAGCGAGTGGTGCTCTTGTACGGTGGGAACCGGGTAGCGGCCCGCCTCGGGTGACCCCCACACTCTGATGGCGGGTCGCTTCCTTTCCGCGCGGCTCGTGGCGATTCTGGCCCGCCGTGGACGATCCCGGCAACGCGTTCGCCCGCGTCCTGCTTCTCCCGCCAGCCGAGACTGGCCGAAGGGGCAAAAGCGGCCCTGACCTGCGATGACGCCACTTCGGCACATTTTGGCGCCAACTTGGCCTTGCCATGGCGCCACAGTGGTGCCATGATGGCATCATGGATCTGACGCCCTTTGTGGACAACGTTCGCCGGGAACTCGCCGTCGCCGCCGAGGCGGGGGGAGCCGAGGCGAGCGCGCTCGCCGAACGCCTGACCGCGCCGCTCGCGTCGGCCATTCGTCTCGCGCTGCTGGACGCGCTGTCCGCGGCCTCGGACGAGATCACCCGTGACCTCGCACCGGGTTCGGTCGAGGTCCGGTTGCGTGCCGGGGAAGCCAGCTTCGCCGTCACGCTGCCCGCCGTCGACCAGGCCGAGCCGGTCGCGGCCGCCGCGCCGGAGCCTCCGGCGGCACCGCTGCCGGAGGACGAAGGAGCCACGGCCCGGATCAACTTCCGGCTTCCGGAACACCTCAAGACTCGCGTCGAGGAGGCGGCGGCCGCGCAAGGCCGTTCGGTCAACGCGTGGCTCGTGCGCGCCGCGTCCGCGGCGTTGAACCCGTCGGAGCTCACCGCGCCGCCCGCCCCGGTGAGCGGCGGTCGTCGCGGCGCGCAGCGCTACACCGGTTGGGTCAGCTAGACCCCGTTTACCAGCACAAACACCGATCACACCACCTTCGAGGGGACAACCATGCCTACTTTCGCCACCCCGGAACCCATTCTCGCCGACCTCGAGCCGGTCGTCGGCAACGTCCGCATCGTCGCCGGCGACCGCACCGACACGGTCGTCGAAGTGGGCCCGCTCGACGAGAACAACGACTCCGACGTCGACGCGGCGAAGCGGACCGTCGTCGAATTCTCCGGCGGCACCTTGACCGTCCGCGCACCGAAGATGCGCCTGCTCGACTTCTCCAACCGCACGAGGGCGATCGACGTGACCATCGAACTGCCCGCCGGGTCCCGGGTGCAGGGGAGCACCGGGCTCGGCGACCTGACCGTGACCGGGCGGATCGGCGGCTGCCGCTACCGGTCCGGGACCGGGCATATCCACCTCGATCGCACCGGCGAGCTGAAACTGCACTCCGCGTCCGGGAACATCGTCGTCGAACACGCCGACGGGAACGCCGACATCAGCACGAGCTCCGGCCGCGTGCACGTCGGCCGGATCGAGGGCACCGCGGTGGTCAAGAACTCCAACGGGACCACCACGATCGGCGATGCCGCCGATGCGATCCGCATCCGTTCCGCCAACGGCGACATCACCGTCGACAAGGCCGAAAGCGGTGTCGAAGCCAAGACCGCCAACGGTTCCGTCCGTGTCCTCGACTCCGCCAGGGGCACGCTCACCCTCGAAACGTCCTTGGGGGACATCGAGGTCGGCCTCCGCGAGGGCAGTGCGGCCTGGCTCGACGTGAACACCCGCTTCGGCCGCGTCATCAACGACATGACCGCCGCCACCGCGCCCGGTGCCGCTGCCGACAAGGTCGAAGTCCACGCCGCCACCTCCGTCGGCGACATCGTCGTCCACCGTTCCTGAAGGGGAATCCCATGAGCCACCCGGCCATTTCCGCGACCGGACTGCGCAAGTCCTACGGCGACAAGGTCGTCCTGGACGATATCGACCTGCACGTCCCGGCGGGTACCGTCTTCTCGCTGCTCGGCCCCAACGGCGCGGGCAAGACCACCACGGTCAACATCCTGTCCACTTTGGTCACTCCGGACGCCGGTACGGCGACCATCGCCGGAGCCGATCTGGGCACCGACCCGGACGGCGTCCGCGCGGCCATCGGCCTCACCGGCCAGTTCTCCGCCGTCGACAAACTCCTCACCGGTGAGGAGAACCTGTTCCTCATGGCGGATCTGCACCATTTGCCGCGTCGTACGGGGCGCAAGCGCGCCGCCGAACTCCTGGAACGGTTCGAACTGTCCGACGCGGCGAAGAAGACGCCGTCCACCTTTTCCGGTGGCATGCGCCGCAAACTCGACCTGGCGATGACGTTGATCGGTGACCCGAAGGTCATCTTCCTCGACGAACCGACCACCGGCCTCGACCCCCGCAGCCGCCGCACGATGTGGGAGATCATCCGTGACCTCGTCGACGGTGGCGTGACGATCTTCCTCACCACGCAGTATCTGGAGGAGGCCGATCAGCTCGCCGACCGCGTCGCCGTCCTCGACGGTGGCAGGATCGTCGCGCTGGGCACGCCCGACGAGCTGAAGCGACGCGTCCCCGGCGGGCATATGCAGCTGAAGTTCCCCGACGCGGTTTCCCTGCGTGACGCCACCCGCGTGCTTCGAGTGTCCACTTCGGACCAAGAAGCGCTGGCGCTCCGCGTGCGGACCGACGGCACCGTCACCGCCCTTCGCGCCGTGCTGGACCGCCTCGACGCCGAAGCCGTCGCCGTCGACAGCCTCACCGTGCACACGCCGGACCTCGACGACGTGTTCCTCAGCCTCACCGGTCACCGGACCGACGCCACCAAGGAGATGGCCCGATGAGCACCCTGTCCCTTTCGATGCGCGACTCGGCGACCATGCTGCGCCGCAACATCCGGCATATGCAACGGTATCCGTCGCTCACCATCATGCTGATCGGCCAGCCGATCGTGTTCCTGCTGCTGTTCGTCTACGTTTTCGGCGGCACGCTCGGGAACGGGCTCGGCGGCGGAGGCGGCAGAGCCGAATACGTCGGCTATGTCACGCCCGCCATCCTGCTCGTGACCGTGTGCAGCGCCGCGCTCGGCACCGCGATCTCCGTGGCGACGGACATGACCGAAGGCATCATCGCGCGGTTCCGCACGATGGCGATCAGCAAGGCGTCGGTGCTGACCGGGCACGTCGTCGGCGCGCTCATCCAGACGACGATCGCCCTCGCCGTGGTCTTCGGGGTCACGCTGCTCGTCGGCTTCTCGCCGACGGCGGGAGTCGGCGAATGGTTCGCGGTCGCCGGCCTGTTGCTGCTCCTGACCATCGCGCTCACCTGGCTTTCCGTGGCGCTGGGCCTGGCGGCCAAGAGCGTGGAGACGGCCAGCAACACGCCGATGATCTTCATGCTGCTGCCGTTCCTCGGCAGCGGGTTCGTGCCCACCGATTCGATGCCCGCGTGGCTGCGCTGGTTCGCCGACTACCAGCCGTTCACGCCGGTCATCGAAACCCTTCGAGGACTGCTGCTCGGCACCGAGATCGGCAGCAGCGGCTGGCTCGCGATCGGCTGGTGCGTCCTGCTCTCGGTCGTCGGGTATGTGTGGTCGAAGTCCTTGTTCGCCAAGGAACGTGACCGCTGAACTGGGGGTCGCCCCGGCCCGGGGCGCTTGGTCTTTCTCGCGTTTAGTCGACTGATTGCGAGGCTCAAGCCCGCGTGACTGGACCGATCACGCATGACTGTGTGGATTTCGGGTCGTCTAACGTCCCGAAATCCACACGGTCCCGCATGGCAGGCCCGGTCACGACCGAGGCGCGCCCACGACCGGACCTGCCGCAGACAGACGCGATCAGCGGATCAGCGGATCAGCAGGCGAAATCGTGCCGTGGCCGCGTCCCGCCGACCAGGAACTCCGTCGCGAGGTCGTTCGCGCACTTGTTGTCCTTGAACAGGTACGCCAGATGCCCGCCTTGGTCGACGGTCACCATCCTGGCGCGATCGCCGAAGGCTTCACGGAGCTTCCGTGCCCCTGCCAGCGGGGTGGCCGGGTCGCGGAGGTTCTGAACGATCAGGACGTTCGACGGGCCGCGGTCGGTGATCTTCACGGGCGGTTCGATCGGTTCGGACGGCCAGAACGCGCACGGAGTGATGTCCGCGGCGGCCGCGCCGAACAGCGGATGGCGGAACCGGTCGACGGCGACATTGCGCCGGTATGTGCCGACGTCCTCCGGCCAGTCGGAGTCGTTGCAGATCACGTGCAGCTGACTCGCGATGTAGTTGTCCGCCGGATAGCCCGCACCGGAAGACGTCGACGCGGACGAAGGGACCGGCTTGCCGGTGTCGAGCGCGCGCCAGGTCTCGGCGAGATGCGGCAGCTTCTTGTCGTAGTAGAGATCGGCGAACGTGACGTGGCGGAACACCTGTCCGTTGTAACCCTCCGGGCTGGGTGTCCGGTCCAGCCGCGCGGCGAGTTCGAAGTACTTCGCCGTCACCTGTGCCGGCGTCCGGCCCAGGCCGTATTCGGGCTTCGAAGCGGCGAATTTCGCGAAGTCCGGGAAGCGGTCTTCGACGCCTCGGCCGAACAGGCGCGAGAAGGCGGCGTCCCAGCCGCCCGGGCCGGTGGCGCTGTCGATCAGGAACCGGTCGCTGCGCTCAGGGAACAACGACGTGTACACCGAGCCGAGGTAGGTGCCGTACGAGATGCCGAAGTAGTTCACCTTCCGCTCGCCGAGCGCCTCGCGCACCCGGTCCATGTCGCGGGCGGTGTTGGCGGTGGTCATGTACGGCAGGAGCGGTGCGGTGGCCGAGGAACCGCATTTCGCGGCGACGGCGGCGACCCGCTGTGCCTCGCTCGTGACGTCGGCCGAGTTCCTGGCGTACCTCGGGATGTTGGTCGGATGCTCCGCGAGGGACAGCCCGCACGTCACCGGCGTGCTGTTGTGGACGCCGCGCGGGTCCATCCCGATGACGTCGTAGGCGTCCAGCACCTCCTGCGGGATGTTCAGCTTCTTGAGGGTGGCCGGATAGGCCAGCCCTTCGCCGCCGGGGCCGCCTGTATTCGTCAGCAGTACGCCGCGGCGCTTCTCCGGTTTGGTGCTCGCCAGGCGTGAGATCGCGATCTCGATCGTCCTGCCGCCGGGGTCGCGGTAGTCCAGCGGGACCTGGATCGTGCCGCACTCCAGTCCGAGGCCGGCCGCCTCTTCCGGACATGGTCCCCATTTCGGTGGCGGCGCCGCCGACGCGAGTGCCGGGGTCGCCGCCGTCACCAGGGTGATGGCGAGAACGGGAAGCAGTGCTTTGCGCATGAGTGTTCCTCCACTTCGGACGGTCATCGGCGCGGCTCCCAGCGGAAGAGCCGCGTGGCGAGGACGACGGCGACGACGACCCACGCCAGGGTCGGGGCGAGCAGGAGCAGTGAGTCGGTGACGGCCACGCCGCCGTTCCAGGCGTTGACGGCGAGTTCGGTGGCCGAGCCCCCGGGCAACAGCCGCTTGAGCAAGGTCAGCTCTTCGGTACCGGAGATGCCGACCCAGCTGGCGACGGCGATCACGCCGAGACTGACCGGCAAGGTGGTGACCTGGGCGTGCTCGGGGGAGTTGGTCAGGCCCGCGGTGGCCAGGCCGAGGCCGATCATCATGGCGACGCTGGCGAGCACCGCCACCACCAGCAGGGCGAGGTTGGCTGGCGTTCCGGTGATCGAGCCCAGCACGATCATGATCACCGCCACCTGGACGAGCGAGATGACGGTGACCGGCAGCACCAGCCCGGCCAGGATGGACGCGTCACCCGCCGCGGTGGAGCGCAAGCGCTTGAGGAAGAGGTTCTGCCGCCGTGAGGCCAGCGTGGTCACCGCGCTGGTGTAGAGACCGAACGCGCATACGGTGAACATCACGATCGCCGCGACGTAGCCGAGGCTGCCGATCTTCGCGAAGAGTTCGTGCTGGTAGACGAAGAACGCGGAGATCGCCAGCGGCATCACGAAGCTGGTGATCAGGACCGAGCGGTTCCGGAAGATCTGGATCAGTTCGCTGCGGGCTATCGAAAGCATGGGAGTCCTTTGTGGCTAGTCGTTGTCGATGGCGCGGAACACGTCGTCGAGCCGGGTCGGGCCCGCTTCGAGATCCCGCAGTTCGATGGCGTTGTCCCGCGCCCACCGCAGCAGGACGTGCAGGTCCTTCTGCAGGCGATGAGTCTCGATGACGAACTTCCCGTCGTGTTCGCTCCTGCCCTGCAGTGGCAGCGCCGGAGCCGACGGCGGCAGGGAGAACCGGATCACGGCCGGCAGCGTCCGCGTGAGTTCGGAGACCGTGCCCTCCTGGTGGAAGGTGCCCCGGTGCATCAGGCCGATACGGTCGGCGCGCTGCTGGGCCTCTTCCAGGTAATGCGTGGTGAGCACGATGGTCGAACCGTCTTCACGAAGCTTGTCGACCGCGTCCCACAGCGCGTCCCGGGACTGGATGTCCAGGCCGGTCGTCGGCTCGTCCAGGAACACCAGCCGCGGCGAGCCGTACACCGCGGTCGCGAAGTCGAGCCGCCGCTTCTCGCCACCGGAAAGCTGGGACACCTTCGTGCCGGCCTTGCGGGTCAGGTCCACGATGCCGAGGACCCGTTCGAGCCGGTCCGTGCGCCGGGTCAGGCTCCCGATCAGGCGGATCGACTCCTTCACCGTCAGATCCGGCGAGAAACCGCTCTCCTGCAACATGATCCCCATCTCGGGGCGGACGGTGGCGCGGTCCCGCGGGCTCTTCCCCAGCACCCGCACCGTGCCCGACGTCGGGTTCCGGTGCCCTTCCAGGGTTTCCAGGGTCGAGGTCTTCCCGGCGCCGTTCGTGCCGAGCAGGGCGTAGAACTCGCCCTGCCGGACCTGGAAGGACAGGTCCTTCACGGCGTGGAAGTCGCCGTACTTCAGGTTCAGCCGGTCAACGTCGATTGCTGTCGAAGTCATGGCACGATTCCAGCCGCTCGGCCGCGGGCCGACCAGTGCGCTCACGTCATGATCGGATATGACGTGGTGTCACTGTCGCCAGCGGCGGCGGAGGGCCGATACTGGACCCATGTCTGCTGTGGACACCGAGCCGGCGAAGGGCAAGCTGCGCCGGCTCAACCTCACCATGTTCTTCCCGCTGCTGGTGGTCGGCGGGATCATCGTGGTCGCCTCCGACGCGCGGACCTGGTGGCACGCCGTCGTCCTGAGCACGGGCGTGGTGGCGGCCATGGTCGCCTTCGTGCGGTGGGCGGCGGGCGAGGTCCTGCGGGTGGCGGTCCCGTGCCTGGTCGTCACGGCGGCCGTGTGGCCGTTCTCGGTGCTGGTGGTCGGCGGGAGTTCGGCGTTCTTCGGTGTCTTCCTCGTGGGTTCCCTGGTCGTCCCTCAATTGCCCCGGCACCGGATCGCGGCGGCCGTCGCGCTCGTCGCGTACATCGCGGCGGTGGGAGCGCTGAGGCCGCTGGTCTCCTCCGAGGACGTCTCCGGTGAGCTGGTCAGCTTCGTCTTCGTCCCGGCGGCGATCACGGCCGTCGTGCTCGGCCTGATGTTCCCCAACAAGCGGTTCTACGACGTCGTCAAGGAACTCGAGGAGTCGCGCGAGCGGGAGGCGGAATTGGCCGTGATCCGGGAACGCGTCCGGTTCGCGAGCGATCTGCACGACATCCAGGGCCATACGCTGCACGTGGTGAAGCTCAAGACCGCGCTCGCCAGGAAGCTGGTGGACATCGACGCCGAGCGGGCGAAACAGGAACTGGGGGAGATCCACGCGCTGGTGGCCGACACGATCACCCAGACGAAGGAACTCGCCTACGCCCAGCGCCGGCTCAACCTCTCCGCCGAACTGGAGAACGCGAGGAACCTTTTCGAAGCCGCGGGGATCCGCGTGCGGATCAACCGGGAGGCGGACGTCGATCCGGCGGCGGGCAGGCTGCTCGGCCAGGTCCTGCGCGAGACCACGACCAACATCCTGCGCCACGCGCAGGCGACCCGCGTGCGGATCACGCTGTCGGAATGGAGCATCAGTATCGTCAACGACGGTGCCCAGCGAGCGCCGCTGCCCGAACTGCGTGGGCTGGCCGCGCTCGGACAACGTGTCGTCGCGGACGGCGGTGAACTGACGGTGGAGCAGGAAGACGGGCAGTTCGTGACGGCCGCGTCGTTTCCCGCCCGGGAGGAACGATGACCACGGTCGTGCTGGCCGACGACGAAGCCCTGCTGCGCAAGGCGATGGCCGCGTTGCTCCCGCTCGAAGGCGAGATCACCGTCCTGGCCGAGGCGGAGAACGGCGAGGAAGCCGTCGAGGCCACCTTGCGGCACGCGCCCGACGTTCTCGTCATCGACCTCGAAATGCCCGGGGTGGACGGGCTGGGCGCGGTCGCGGAGATCCGCCGCACCCGGCCGAACCAGGTCATCCTTATGCTGACCCGGCACGCGAAACCCGGTGTGCTCCGCAAGGCTCTCAAACTCGGTGTCCAGGGCTTCGTGAGCAAGGCCGCCGAGCCGTCGCACATCACCTTCGTCATCGGCGCCCTGCACCAGGGCAAACGCTGGATCGACCCGGACGTCTCCGCGCTGGCCGTCGTCGACGACTGTCCCCTCACCGAGCGGGAGCTGGAGGTGCTGCGGGTGACCGGGGAGGGCTATTCCGTCGCCGAGATCGCCGCCCAGCTCCACCTCGCGCAAGGCACGGTGCGGAACTACCTTTCGAACGCGATGCAGAAGACCCAGACACAGACCCGGCACGAAGCCGCCAGGTACGCCCGCGAACACGATTGGCTCTAGCGCGCCCGGACGTGCGCGCGTTCGCCCTGCGGTCCGAAAAGGACGAGGGTTTCGACGGCCTGACCGTCGGCCGAGCCGAGCCAATGCGGTAACGCGGTGTCGAACTCGGCGGCCTCGCCGGGCGGCAGGACCATGTCACGGTCGCCGACCACCAGCCGCAACCGTCCATTGAGGACATACACCCATTCGTAGCCACCGTGGGTCTGCGGCGTGGGTTCCGCCGGTTCGGCCCGGCTGAGGATGAGCATCTTGAACGCCTGCACCCCGCCTGCCCGCCGGGTGAGCGGCAGGAACGTCATGCCGTGGCGGTGGATCGGCCGGAGGTGGATACGCGGATCGCCGGTCCGGGGAGCGCCGACGAGATCGTCGAGCGGCACGCCGTGCACGCGGGCCAGCGGCAGCAGCAACTCCAGCGTGGGCCGCCGTCCGCCGCTTTCCAGCCGCGACAAGGTGCTTTCCGAGATCCCGGTCGTCGTCGACAGCTCGGCCAGGGTCAGGCCCCGGTGTTTGCGCAGCGCCCGCAACCGGGGGCCGACCGCGTCGAGTACCTCGTCCGTCTCGTCCATGTCGCCGATCTTGCCAGGTCGGCAAGTTTTCGTGCCAATTCGGATACTCCGGGGCGAAGGTGGCGGTCATGAACGCGACGGAATTCTGGGACGGACTCTACGAACGACGCGTCACCGAAACGCCGAAGGTGAACGCGAGACTGGCCGAGATCGCCGGCCCGCTGGCGCCGGGCACCGCGCTCGACCTCGGCTGCGGTGGCGGGGGAGACGCGTTGTGGCTGGCCGCCCGAGGGTGGCGGGTGACCGCGGTCGACATCTCGGGAGCGGCCGTGCGCGCGCTCCGAGGACGCGGCGAACCGATCACGGCGCTCCGCGTCGATCTCGCCGAGGATTTCCCCGGCGGCACCTTCGATCTGGTGTCGGCGCAGTACTTCCACACCCCGTTCGACCTGGACAGGGCCCGGGTGCTGCGAACCGCCGCGGGCTCGGTGAATCCCGGCGGGCGGCTGGTCGTCGTCGACCACGGCTCCGCCGCGCCCTGGTCGTGGAGCCAGGACGCCGACCACCCCACTCCCGGCGAGGTGGCGGCCGGACTGGAGCTCGACCCGGCGGTCTGGTCGGTCGACCGCGCGGAGGCGGCCGAACGCCTGGCCACCGGTCCGGCCGGCCGGACCGCGACGGTGATCGACCACGTCCTGGTCCTCCGGCGGGCCGGGCGATGAGCCGCAAACGCGACGCCGGGCCACCTTCGACGGGCGCGGGGGAGAAGGACGTCCTCGCCGGGTTCCTCGACTATCTGCGCGCCGCCGTCATGGCCAAGGCCGAGGGAGTGCCGGATGACCGGGCCCGCGCTCCCGGGGTGCCGTCCGGCACGAATCTGCTGGGCCTGGTCAAACACCTGACCCACGTCGAACGCCACTGGCTGCTCGGCCACCGCGTCGCCGACTGGAAGGCGACCTTCCACCCGGGTCCGGACGACACGACGGCGTCGATTCTCGCCGCCTACCGGGAAACCGTCGCCGAGGCGAACGCCGAGATCGCTTCCTGGGACGACCTCGCCGCGACCGGCCCCCGCCGGGGATCACGGCGCTGGACGCTGACCCACCTGATCGAAGAAGCCGCACGGCACGCCGGGCACGCCGACATCCTGCGCGAACTGATCGATGGCGCCACCGGGCGCTGAAACGGAGATTCCCATGTTCCATCGAGCCGCCGCGTTCGTCGCGGCCCTCGTCCTGCTGACGGCCTGCGGTTCGCCCCCGCCCGCCGCCCCGCCCTACGAGAACGTCACCCGCGGCGACACGGCTTTCGCGAGTCAGTTCCGGCACGAGTTCGCCGACGTCGACGGCGTGAAGATGCACTACGTCACCGGCGGCAAGGGGGCACCGCTCGTTCTGCTGCACGGCTGGCCGCAAACCTGGTACGGCTGGCACCGGGTCATGCCCGCGCTGGCCGAGCATTTCACGGTGTACGCCCTCGACCTGCCGGGTCTCGGCGACAGCGCGGGCTCGCCGCCCAGCTACGACAAGGCGACCCTCGCCCGTTACGTGCACGGCCTCGTCGCCGGACGGCTCGGCCTGCGCGACGTCCGGATCGCCGGGCACGATCTCGGCGCCGCGGTCGCCTTCCAGTACGCGGCGCAATTCCCCGGCGACCTCACCAAACTCGCGTACCTCGATCTGCCGCTGCCGGGCCCGGCGCTCGACGCGACGGCGTACCGGAATCTGAGCTGGCACATAGCCTTCCACTCGCAGAAGACGGTTCCCGAAGCCGTCGTGGGTGACGACGTCCGCGAATACCTGTCCCTGTTCTACCCACAGGTCGCCTACTCAGGGACGGCTTTCGGCGGACCGGGGGCGGCGTCGCCGTTCGACGACGCCGAGATCGACGAGTACGCCCGCACCTACACGAGGCCGGAGGTCCTGCACGGCGGTTTCGAGCTCTACCGCACGCTCGGGCAGGACGCGACCGCGAACGCCGGCGCGATGCCCATCACGACTCCCACCCTCCTGATGACCGCCGAAGGACTGCTCGAACCACAGAAGGCCACGCTCGCACCCCGCGTCGCCGACCTGGCTCGCGCCGTCGAGGTGCCGAGGGCGGGACATTGGCTCGCCGAGGAGAACCCGGAGTTCGTGAGCGCCGAACTGGTCGGCTTCCTGAAGTAGGACAACATGGTTGCCGGGGATCGGCGGTCTTTGCGATGCTTCCCGCATGTCCACGCTGGAAGTCCTCAACCACCCGTTCCGCGAACAGTTCGAGGTCTTCCTCGACGAGCACCGTCGTGTTCTCGACGAGTCACTGGAAGGCCTGACCGAGGAACAGGCCCGCCGGTCGCTCGTCCCGTCCCGGACGACCCTGCTCGGGCTGGTGAAGCACGCGACCTTCGCGGAAAAGGTGTGGTTCGTCGAAGCCGTCACCTGCCGCCCGCGGACCGAGATCGGCCTCCCGGAGACGCCTGACGAATCGTTCATCCTCGCCGAGGAGGACACGATCGACTCCGTGCGGCAGGCGTACCGCGAAGCCTGCGAGGCGTCGCGCGAGGCGGCGGCCGCCCTCGATCTGGACGACCTGCTGCACGGGAACCGGCGCGGCCCGCTCCCGCTGCGCTGGGTGTACCTGCACATGCTGCGTGAACTCGCCCAGCACGGCGGCCACGCGGACATCCTGCGCGAGCAGATCCTCAGTTCCGAGAAACCACGCTGAAAAGACGATGACGGGGAGCACCCGCTCCCCGTCATCGCCGGTCTTCGGTCAGGAACGGGTCAGCGTGACCCCGTACTTGTTCGCCGCGTCCACGACGGGCTGGTAGTAGGAGTACGAACCGGTGGCGTTGGAGCCCTGGTTGTACCCGCAGTCGTGTCCGTCGGCGGGGCCGCCGGAGGTCATGCCCTGCGCGGTGTTGCCCGCGATGTAGGCGCCGCCGCTGTCACCGCCTTCGGTGCAGACGGTCGACTTGGCCAGCCCGGTGGTGGCGACGCTTTCGCCGCTGTAGCGGACGGTCTGGTTGTACGCGGTGATCTTGCCGCAGGTCCAGCCGGTGGTGTTGCCCGCCTTGCACAGCGTGGTCCCGACCGGCGCCTTCGAGCTGCTGGTGATCCGCACCGTGGTGCCCATACGGGTGTCCACGTAGCCGCGGCCGGTGTCCTCGGCGTCGATGTCCATCAGGCCCATGTCGGCCGACGGGAACTGGGTGGCCACGCCGCGGCCGATGTGGACGCCGCTGCGGTTCAGGATGTCCGGGTTGCCCTCGACGCAGTGCCCGGCGGTGAGCATCACGTTGTTGCCGTTGCCGGTGGTGCCGGGGAAGCCGAGCGAGCAGTTGGTGCCGGGGACGAGGTCCATGATCTGGCCGGGGATGACGTCGGCCTGCGTGGTGTTCCCGTTGGCGACACCGGTCTGGACCGACACGCCCGGCAGCGCCGTGAGACGGCGGACGAGGGCGCTGTCGGCGCCCGGCTGCACGGTGACGACGACCTGGTCGGCCGCGAGTTCCGGGCCCCAGGACTGCACCTGGCCGACGTCCTTGCCGATCACCGTGCCGACCTTGGCGGACAGGGCGTTCAGCGCGTTCTCGCCGCGGGTGCCGGTGCGCGGGGTCAGCCCGGCCGAGCGGAGCTCCTTGGCGGAGCCGGCGTCGGCGTTCACCACGAGAGCGCCGGCGTCGTCGAAGTACGCGCCGTCCGTGTGGAGGCCGCGGGTTCTGATGCTGTCCAGCGACGCGATCAGGTTCTTCTCGTGGTCCAGCTTCTGGGCGGCCTGAAGCGGGCTGACCTTGAGCTGGGCGGCGAGGGTCTCGAGCATCGTCTGGTCGTAAGCGGTGACCGGCGCGGCGGTCGCCGGGACGGCGAGCGCGCCGATTCCGGCGCAGACACTCAGCAGGGTGAGCATGACGGGTCCGCGAATTCGCATGCGAATTTCCTTCGATAAGGAGGGAACGACGAACCGCCGGAATATGTTCGGAAAGCGCAGGGGGACCGGGCGGTTCATCTCGACGTCACGCACAGTACGAGCGCCCGTACGGCAGGCCGTAGCGCCGAAAGTAGGATCCGTGATCGCGGACCTACTTTCGTATGCGGAAAACGTGAATGGCCGTATTCAATTGCGCGGAAGTGTCATTGGCGCAAAAGTGTCAGTGCGCGCCGCCATGGTCGAGATAGCTCTCCAGCGCGGCGGCACCTGAGAGCAGGGCGCGGCCCCTTGCCGAGAGACGCGAGTGCCAGTCGCTCAGCGTCGACTCCAGCGGGACGACCCCGCCCGCCGAACGGACCTGGTCGAGCACCGGCGCGATCCGCTCCAGGAGGTAGCCGCCGCGCCTGAGCTGATGCGTCAACTTCGCGTCGCGCACGTCGGCCTCGCTGTAGACGCGATAGCCGGTCTTCGGGTCGCGTTCGGGCCGCAGAAGTCCCGCTCGTTCCCATTCGCGCAGGGTGGCGGGCCGGACGCCGAGCTTCCGGGCCAGCGGGCCGACGAACATCTCGCCCCGCTCGTGGGCCACGGGTTCGAGCTCGCGGAGCGCGGCCGCGACGGCCTGCAGGGTGCGGCGGTCGTCGAGCAGCTGCGCGTGGCTTTCGTCGATGAGCCGGAGAGCCTCCTCGACCGCGTCCTGGTTGACCGCCCGCATGATCGACGCCGCCGTCGCGTGGCCGTGCCCTGGCACGAGGGCGAGGAACGCGCGCAGGGCCCGCGCGTGCCGCGGGGTGTAGGTGCGGTAGCCCTGCGGACCGCGTCCGGCGGCGGGGAGGATGCCGTCCGCCTCGTAATTGCGGACGGCTTGCGTGGACAGGCCGTGTTCGCGCGCCAGGTCGACCGGCCTGAGCCGCTCACGGGATTGAAGGTTTCGGCCCACCGTCCCACGATATTCGCCGCGCTAGGCCGTGTCCTGTAAGTCTGTTCGATGGGCTTCGTGATCCAGGTGGTTCCTGGCGGTGCGGGCGGGCCGGCCTCGTACCGGGTCGTACTCGGCCGCGTCCGCCCGTGCCGCCAGGGACCACTTGGGCGCGGAGACCGCGAACAGACTTGCAGGACACGGCCTAGCCGCGAGAGGAATCCGCCCGTCGTTCATAGCGGGCCCGGGCCAGCCGATGCGCCGTTTCCAGCAGTTCGCGGACGGCCGGTTCGGTCTTCGACGCCGGGTTGACCACCGCCAGCCAGCCCGCGGTGCCGTAGACGGGATGGGCGATCAGGGTGTCTGTGGCAGCGGGGTCCTGGCCGAGCCGCCGGGTGAACTCCTTCTTGCCGGCGTGGACGTTCACGCGGAACGTGTCCGGGCGATCCAGCCGCGAGCTCTCGTCGCCGGGGTAGTTCTTGGTCACGATCGTCGCGAAGGGCTGGACGTTCGCCGGGACCACGCCGTCGGGGGAGTAGTAGAAGAACGCGTCGCCCCAGCTGAGTTCCGGCCATTCGTCGCCAGGGCCGGGGGTGAGGGTCAGGACGCCGTCGAGGCCCGAGACGAGGCCGATGATCTCTTCGATGGTCATGTGCTCAAGCGTGGCATTAAAGTGCTTATGGAGGGTTCGAGCGGGTTTTCGACGGAGCGAAGGTGGCAAGTCTCAAATCGATGCGCACGGCGGAGGTCGCGCGCCGGGCGGGGTACTCCGTCCAGCAGGTGCGCAACCTCGAACGCGACGGCGTGCTCCCGGCGGCGTCGCGGACGGCCTCGGGCTACCGGACCTACGACGAGATCCACCTCCGGTCCGCACTGGCCTACCGCGCGCTCGCCGCCGGGGTCGGGCCGGTCGAGGCCAAGAAGATCGTCCGCGCCGTGCACCGGGATCCGCTCCCCGACGTGCTCGCGCTCCTCGACGCCGCCCACGCCGGCCTCGACGCCGAACGCGCGGATCTCCGAGAAGCCAGGGAAGCGGTCCGGGTGATCTCCCGCGAACCGATCGAAGACGTGCGCGGGTCGGACTCCATGAGTGTCTCCGAACTCGCGTCGGCGCTCGGCGTGCGCCCTTCGACACTGCGGCACTGGGATACGGAACGGCTCGTCGTCCCCGGCCGCGACCAGCGAGGGACGCGGCGGTACACGCCTTCCCAGGTGAGGGACGCGCGGATCGTGCAGCAGCTGCGGCTGGCCGGTTACCGCGTCGCGCCGCTTCGGGCCTTGATGCCGGAGCTGCGGCGATCCCGGCGGTTGGAGGACATCGCGTCCGCGCTCGCCGTCCGGGACGCCGGGATCATCGCCCGCTCACGAGCGCTTTTCGACGGCACCGCCGAGCTTTCCCGCGTGGTCGCCGAGGCCGGTCATTGACGCTTTCGGCCCAAGTCAGGCCGTGGACGTCCGTTCCCGCAGGGCCGCGAGCGCCTTGTCCGCGTGGACGTCGAACTTCAGCTCGCTCTTGATCACCGCGAGGATCCGGCGGTCGGTGTCGATCACGAAGGTGCGGCGTTTGGCATGCAGCGGACTGAACCGGCGCCACACGCCGAACTGCTTGGCGACACTTCCGTCCGTATCGGACAGCAGCGGGTAGTCGAAGCCGTGCAGCGCGGAGAACTGCCGCTGTTTGGTGATCCCGTCCGGGCTGATGCCGACGCGATGGGCACCGACGTCGCCGAATTCCGCGGCCAGGTCGCGGAAATGGCAGCTCTCGGCGGTGCAGCCACCGGTCATCGCGGCGGGATAGAAGAACAGCACGACCGGGCCGCTGGACAGGAAGTCCGACAGCGTGCGGTCCTGGCCGGTGTCGTCGGGCAGGGTGAAGTCCGGGGCGAGGTCTGCTTGGTCCATGTCCGGTGTTCGGAGCCGAGGGCGCGCCGGATCGGTCTCGGTGTGACGCGAAACGGATATCGTCGCGGCATGTCCTCTCGCAAAGTGGGAACCCGGCGGGCCTTCGACGCGGCCGCCGTCGATTTCGCCGCGCTCGGCCGGTATCTCTGGGGGCCGATCGGCGCCGCCACGGTGGCGGCCGCCGGAATCGGTGAAGGGGACCGCGTCCTCGACGCCTGCTGCGGCACCGGGGCATCGGCGATTCCCGCGGCGCGCGCTGTCGGTGCCGGCGGGGTGGTCGACGCGCTCGATCTCTCGGGGCCGATGATCGGCGAACTGCGCCGTCTTTCGGCCGATCTGCCGCAGTTGCGCGCGCACGAGGCCGACGCGACGGCATGGGAGACGGGCGGCTACGACGTCGTGCAGTCCGCGCTCGGCATCTTCTTCTTTCCCGACATGACGGACGGCACCGAGCGGCTGATCGGCCGGGCCCGCTCCGGCGGCCGGGCCGTGTTCACGATCTGGCGCCGCGGATCCATGGTGACGGCCGGTCGTCACCTCGGCCGGGCGGTGGCGGCGGTGACCGATTCCGCGCCGCCGCCGGCCCGTGAGCCGAGTTTGATCGACCGCGTCGACCAAGCCGATTCTTACGCCGGATGGCTTTCCGGGCGGCGTCTGTCCGATGTGGACGTCGTGGTGAACGAGCTCCGGCTGGCCATGACACCGGAGATCGCGTGGCTGGTCGTCATCGGCTCCGGATTCCGGGGACTGCTCGACGGCCTCGAACCCGGTGTCGTCGAGCAGGTGCGTGAGCGCTACCTCGATTCCTTGCGGGAGGACGGCGTGACCGAACTCGACGCCACCACGCTGATCGGCTCCGGCACCGCCCGCTGACGACCGGATCCACTTCGGTGTACAGTCGTTCACTCAAACCGGGGTGAACGGCGGGACACGGGTGCGACCAGACAACGACTCCTCTGTTCGGGGCCGCGGGCAGGGGCCGTTCGGCTCCTGGCTGCTCGGCCCGCTCGACCAGGATTCGGCCGTGTTGCGCCGCCGCGTCCAGGGGCTCCTCACCGGGACACTGATCGCGACCAACGTCATCGGCGCGCTGGTCGTGGTCGGGCTGGCGGCGCTGCTCATGCCCGCTCCGGGCATGTCCGGCGAACTCGTCCGCGTGACCGCGATCGCGGTCCCCGTCTACGTGGTCTCCGCCGTCGTCGTGGGCGCGCTGTGGGGCACCCGCGGCGCGCTGCGGACACTGCGCTGGGCCGCCGACGGCCGGGCGCCGAGCGACGAGGAGCGCGCGGCCAGCCTCCGCGTCCCCTTGCGGCTGACGCTGGTCCAGGCGGTGCTGTGGGGTATCGCGACCGTGGTGTTCGGCGTGCTGGCCGCCTTGGTGCAGCCGCGGGTCGTGCTCACCGAGCTGCTCGTGGTCGCGTTCGCGGGGGTGGTCGTCTGCGCGATCGCCTACCTCGCCGGGGAGTTCATCCTGCGCCCGTACGTGGCCCTCGCCCTCGCGGGCACCTCACCGGACCGGCCGCTCAGCGGCGGGGTCAACCTGCGGATGCTGCTGTTCTGGTGCCTCGGCACCGGGGTGCCGGTGGCCGGGCTGGTGGTCACGGCGGTGCTGGCGTGGGCACGCGGCGACGTGTCGACCACGAAGCTCGCCGCCTCGGTCATCGCGCTCGGTCTCGTCGTACTGGTCTTCGGCCTGCTGGTGACCGTGTTCACCGCCCGTGCCGTGGTGAACCCGATCCGGTCGGTGCAGCACGCGCTGGGCCGGGTCCGGGCCGGTGACTTCGCCGTGGAGATCCCGGTCTACGACGGCACCGAACTCGGTCTGCTGCAGGCGGGCTTCAACGGGATGGCCGCCGGTCTCGCCGAACGCGAACGTTTGCGCGACCTGTTCGGCAGGCACGTCGGCGAGGACGTCGCGAGCGAGGCGATGCGCACGTCGGCCGAACTCGGCGGCACGGTGCGGACGGTGTCGGTGTTGTTCGTTGATCTGATCGGGTCGACCGCGCTGGCCGCGAGCCGTCCGCCAGAGGAGGTCGTCGGCCTGCTCAACCGGTTCTTCGCGGTGGTGGTCGACGAGGTCGACCGCAATCACGGGCTGGTCAACAAGTTCGTCGGGGACGCCGCGCTGGCGATCTTCGGGGCACCGGTCCGGCTGGACGACCACGCGACCCTCGCGCTGTCCGCGGGCCGGGCGATCTCGCGCAGGCTGGCGGCGGAGGTACCCGAATGCCCGGCCGGGATCGGGGTGGCGACGGGTGAGGTCGTCGCCGGCAACGTCGGCGACCCGCGCCGGTTCGAGTACACGGTGATCGGCGACCCGGTCAACGAAGCCGCCCGGCTGACCGAACTGGCGAAGAACGTCGAAGCCCGGTTGCTCGCTTCGTGGACGGCGATCGAGTCGGCGGCCGAGGACGAGGCCGCGCAGTGGAAGGCGACCGAGGACGTCGTCTTGCGGGGCCGCGCCCGGCCCACCACACTCGCGACACCCAAGGCCTGACCCCGTGGCGGATTCACAGCCTTTGTGAAGGGGCCGTGAATCTTGCGCGGCGACCGTCGCTCCGCCGCCCGTGAATCCCCGCCTCCTGGCACGCGAGCGCGTCCTGGTCCTGTGAACGATCACAGCGGCTCCTTCGCCCCTGGTGAGGGCGTTGTTCCCGAAGCCGGGGCGGCGCACGGTGATCTCCCCATCCCCGTGTCAAAGGAGACATCTGTGAAGAGCCTTTCGAGGGCCACGCTGGCCACCGGAGCCGCCGTCTTCGCGCTGAGCATGCTGCCCGCCACCGCCCTCGCACAGCCCGGCGATGCCGGGGACCGGTCCAACGGCCTCGTCCAGACCCGGATCCACACCCAGGTGCGCGAGGTCGCGCCGGTGGCCGGGACCGCGATGACGGTCGCCGCGACGTCGGCGTCCAAGCAGCTCAACTACACCCAGCAGGTGCAGCAGTACAACCAATGGTGCTGGGCGGCGGACGGTTCGAGCATCGAGCGTTCACAGGGCGGCACCGCCACCCAGGCCCAGTTCTGCGCCGCGGGCAAGGGCACGTCGGCCGGGTACTGCCCGAACCAGCCCGCTCAGATCCCCGAAATCATCCGCGGGTTCCGCGGGACCGGCTTCGCCGCGCAGGACGCGGGCGGGCCGATCGGTTTCACGTCGGTCGTCAGCCAGGTCGACTCCGGGATCCTGAACCTGACGGGGATCTACTGGACGTCGGGCGGCGGTCACGCCCAGGTGATCTACGGCTACGACTCGACCAGCCAGTCGATCATGGTCGGTGACCCGTGGCCGTCTTCTCCGCGGTACAAGACCTGGAACTACAACCAGTACCGGAGCAACGCCCAGTTCCGCTGGAACGACACCATCGTCAACATCCGGAAGGGCTGAACCGCGGTCATGAACACGATCTGCCGGAAGTTCTCCGGTTGTCTCGCGGTGGCCGTCGCGACGTTGCTGCCCGCCATTTCGCCTGCCACGGCGAGCGAGGGAGTCGCCCCGCCCTCGGCCGACGATCTCGCGGCCGCCGTGCGCGTCGCCGGGCAGCCCGACGCGATCGGTCTCGCGAGATCGAACTTCCGGCAGGTCGACCAGCTCGAACCGCGACGGATCACCATGGGAGACAAGGGAATCCCGGTCTACACCCTCAATCCGGACTTTGTCAGGGGCATCGCCGGAGCACCGGCCGGCGCGTTGAGTTCCATCGCCGTGACGGCCACCGCCGACACCGGCCAGAAAGCCACGCTGCAGGCGATGCCCGACGGCCCGGGAAAGTGGGTCGCGGCGAGTGTGTTCTCCGGCAACGACGAAGAGACCCTGAGCGCGGGACTGAAGCCCGGTTCGGTCCTGCTCAACGAGCCCCAGATCAACGGCTGGTACGAACTGGAGTCCGGCGGTGTGGTGCTCCTGCGGGCGAGCCTGCCGCAGTCGCCGGTGGGGGAGTTCATCCCGCTTTCCGAGTACCAGCGGCAAGTGCAGGGCCGCTACGCCGACAAACTACCGGGATCGGACTACCAGCGCGACCGCGGGATCGGCTTCACCCAGCAGGCGGTGCCACCGCCCGGCGACTCCGGGTTTCCCGTCGCGATCGTGGCGGGCCTGGTCGCCGCCGGGGTCGGTGTCGTGCTCGTCGCGGTGTGGCGGAAGCGCCGCCTCACTCCCAGATGAGGTCGATCCCCGCGATCCCGACGCCGAGATCCTCGAAGTAGGCGCTGACCGTCGCGCCCGGCCCGGGATGCAGTGGCTCGCTGACCACGGGGGCGAGTTCTTCGCGCTCTCGCACGGTTTTCACGCAGCGCGCGGGTATCGCGCCGTCGTCGAAACGGATGCGGAGCAGATAAGCCGACATACGCGACCGCACCGTCCGGTGGAAGCAGGTCGAACGGACCGACGCGGCCAACCGCAATGTGAACGCGAAGGTGTGCGTTTCCCCTTCGGCCAGGCCGCGGTCGAAGAGGAGCTCGAAGACCATCCCCGGCGACGAGGCGCTTCGGCGTACTCGTCCTCTTCGGCAGCCATCGGTGGCGGACACCGTCGTGGCCGCCATGTCGGTGCCGGGCTCGTCCTGATGGGTCACCACGAAACCGTCCGCGCCCACCTCACGCGCCCGCACCACCATGGTCGAGGTGATCTCCGAGATCCGGCCCTCCTCGGTCATGGTCAGCACGTCGACGACCGTCACGACGTCGAGCTTCGCGTTTCCCACCGCGCCGGGGGTTTCGCTCAATTCGTCCAGCAGCGAGCAGGTCTCGGCCCAGCTCTGCCGCAACTCCGGCAACGAGGGCCTGCGGTCGTCGCCGGGAGATCGCCGCTGCGGGCCGATCAGGACGACGAGGCTGTCCGCGGGCAGGCCCAGCACCGCTTCGAGCGCGCGGACGACGTCGAGCGAGCGCGGTGTCGACGGATGCCGGAGCCCGCGCTGCCAGTAGCTCAAGGTCGATTCGGCCACGGATACGCCGCGCGAGGCCAGATGCGCGCGGATCCGGGACAGGGAAAGGCCGCGGTGCCCCACCGCCTCGGAAAGCGCGCGGGGGAACGAACCGGATCTGACCTCGCGTTCCTGGTACATGGGCAACCCCCACCGACGCCGGATTGGCGCAAAGCATGCGCAGTCCGGCGCCGGTCGGCAACCGCCTAAGGTCGAAAATCGGACTTTCAGGCGAATTCGAGCCGCAGGCTTTCGAGGCCGCGCAGGGTCACCTGCTTCACCCAGACCGAATCCGCCGTCCGATGGAAGGCGCGGCCGGCGCCGAGCAGCGCCTCGAACAGGGTGCGGCCCTCCAGGCGCGCCAGCGGGGCGCCGAGGCAGAAGTGGATGCCTTGCCCCAGCGCGAGATGCCTAGGGGAGGGACGGTCGACATCGAAGCGGTCCGGGTCCTCGTACGCGCGCGGATCGCGGTTGGCCGCTCCCAGCAGCACGACCGTCTGGGCGCCTTCGCCGACGGACCGGCCGCCGACGGTCGCGTCCCGCAGCGCGAGCCGCGTGGTCAGCTGGACGGGTGAGTCGTACCGGAGCATCTCCTCGACCGCGTTCGGGATCTTCGAGCGGTCTTCGGCCAGTTTCCGGTGCTGGTCCGGATGGTTCAGCAACGCGAGGACCCCGTTGCCGATCAGGTTGGTCGTCGTCTCATGGCCCGCGACCAGCAGGAGCATCGCGGTGATCACCAGCTCGCCTTCGCTGAGCCGGTCACCCTCGTCGGACACCGACACCAGATCGGAGAACAGGTCGCCGGTCGGGCGTTTCCGCCGTTCCCTCGCCAGCTCGCGGAAGTAGGCGACGAATTCACGCCGGGCGGCGACGGCCGCGGCGACGGTCTCCTTCGCGATCAGGAAGGACGGGTCGAGCGCGCGCCCCATGGCGTGCGACCAGCCTTCGAAGCGGTCCCGGTCGGCAAGCGGTACCCCGAGCAGCTCGCTGATGATCACGACGGGCAGCGGTCGCGCGATCTCGGTCATCAGGTCGAATTCGCCCATTTCGAGCGCTTTCGACACCAGTTCCTTCGCCAGTTCCTCGATCCTCGGGGCGAGTTGCTCGACCATCCGCGGCGTGAACGCCTTGGAGACCAGCCGCCGCAACCGGGTGTGATCGGGCGGATCGAGGGCGAGGAACGACCGGATCACCCGGCCCTGCTCGTCGACCGGCTCGTTCTCGTGCGGATCCGGCAGCACCTCCGGCTCAGCGTGGCCGAACGCGGGATTCTTCAGGAGCGCCGAGGCCTCTTCGAACCCGCTGACCACGAAGAACCCGTCGGCCGCCGCGAACACCGGGCCGCGGTCGATGACCTGGCGGTAGAACGGGTACGGATCGGTCCTGGTCTCCGGTGCGAGCAGGTTTTCGAGCATGATCCCGATCCTATGCGCGAAAGTAGGCGCATGACTGTCGATGCGATGATCGAAGACCTCCGGACCCTCGTCGAGATCGAGTCGCCTTCGGGGGACATCGAGGCTCTGACGGCGTCGGCCGAGGCGGTCGCCGCCCTCGTCGAGGCTCGGCTCGGTGGAACGGCGAACCTGGTGGAGAGCGCGGCGGGACCGCATGTCCGGTGGTCCGGTGGCGGTGAACCGCGCGTGCTGATTCTCGGGCACCACGACACCGTGTTCCCGGTCGGCACGCTGGCGCGCCGGCCGTTCGCGGTGACCGACGGGCGGGTGACCGGGCCCGGGGTGTTCGACATGCTCGGCGGGCTGGTTCAGGCGATCCACGGCCTGGCGGCGCTCGGTGACCCGACCGGGGTCGAGATCCTGGTGACGGCCGACGAGGAGACGGGCTCGCACGAATCCCGCGCGCTCATCGAGGAGCGCGCCCGCGCGTGCGGTGCGGTGCTCGTGTTCGAAGGGGCGGCCGACGGCGGCGGTCTCAAGATCGGCCGCAAGGGGTGCGGCACGTTCGAGGTCGTCGTCACCGGCCGGGCGTCGCATGCCGGCCTCGAACCCGCGGCCGGGGTCAACGCGCTGACCGAAGCCGCGCATCAGGTGCTGGCGATCGCCGCGCTCGACCGGCCCGAAGCCGGAACGAGTGTCACCCCGACGGTCGCCTCGGCGGGAACGGCGAGCAACGTCGTGCCCGCGTCCGCGTCCGTCATGGTCGACGTGCGGGTCGAGTCCACCGAGGAAAAGGAGCGCGTCGAAGCCGGGTTCGCCGCCCTCACCCCGCGCCTGAACGGGGCGGAACTCGTGGTGCGGGGCGGGATCCACCGGCCGCCGATGCCCGAGTCGGCCGCCGCGGACCTGTTCGCCGTCGCGCGACGGCTGCTGCCCGGAGTTGCCGGGGTGGCCGTCGGCGGCGGGAGCGACGGCAACCTCACGGCCGCGATCGGCGTCCCGACCCTCGACGGGCTCGGTGCCGTCGGCGGTGGCGCGCACGCCGATCACGAGTACCTGCTGGTCGACTCGATGGCGGAACGGGCGGAGCTGGCCGCCGGGCTTGTCAGGGCGATCCGAGGCCGCTGACCACCCGCAGTTAGTCGACTCAGTGCGAGAGGTTCGACTGGTCAGTTCTTGCCCGATTTCGGGCAAGAACTGGCGTTTCGATAGCCTGATGTGCATGATGGGCTCCGTGGAGGACGCGGACATCGTCGAGCAGGTGGCCTTGTCGACGGGTCTGTCGACGGCCATCGCCGCCCGTGTCGTCGAGGACGTCCTGGCGTTCTACCGGCAGCCGGTCGAGCAGTACGTCCGGGAGCGGCATGCCCGGTTGCAGGCCGAGGGCAGGAAGAACCCCGAGATCTTCCCCCGGATCGCCGGCGAGCTGAGCCGTCGTCTCGTCGCGCCTCCCGACCTGTCCGAGCGGCAACTGCGCCGCATCGTCTACGGCTGACGGACCACACCCGTCCGTTTTCTTTGTGAGGTTGATTCGTCATGTGCGGAATCGTCGGCTACATCGGCGGCCAGAACGCCGCCCCGATCCTGATCGAGGGACTGACGCGGCTGGAATACCGCGGCTACGACTCGGCCGGGATCTCCGTCCTCGGCGGTAAAGGCGCCCAGGTGCACCGGATCGTGGGGCGGGTGCGGAATCTGACGGCCGCGCTGCCCAAGCGGCTCGCGGGCAAGGTCGGCATCGGGCACACGAGGTGGGCGACGCACGGTCCGGCGACCGAGGCGAACGCCCATCCGCACGTCTCCGAAGACGGCCGGATCTCCGTGGTGCACAACGGGATCATCGACAACGCCGACGCGCTGCGCGAGCAGCTCACCCAGGCCGGGGTCACGCTGTCCTCCGAGACCGACACCGAGGTGCTCGCCCACCTGATCGCGCGGTCGGGCGCGAAGGCACTGGAAGACGCGGTCGTCGAGGCCGTTTCCCGCGTCACCGGTACCTATGCCATCGCCGTGACCGACACCGAGCACCCCGACCGGGTCGTGGTCGCGCGGAACGGTTCGCCGCTGATCATCGGCGTCGGCGACCGGGAGATGTTCGTGGCCAGCGACCTGTCGGCGCTGGTCCGGCACACCTCGCAGGTGGTGCACCTCGACGACGGCGAGTTCGCCAGCGTCTCGGCCACCGGCTACCGCACCTTCACCGTCGACGAGAGCGACACCGGCAAGGCCGCGACGGCGATCGACATCCAGGCCGACGACCTCGACCTCGGTGGCCACCGGCACTACATGTACAAGGAGATCCAGGAGCAGCCGGAATGCCTGGAGCGGATGATCCGGGGACGGCTGGACGACCGGTTCGGAGTGTCCCGTTTGGACGGTCTGAACCTGACGCCCCGTGATCTGCGCGGTTTCGCGAGGGTGAAGATCCTCGGCTGCGGTTCGGCGTATTACGCGGGCCAGATCGGCGCCACCATGATCGAGGATCTGGCGCGGGTCCCGGCCGACGCGGAGGCCGCGTCCGAGTTCCGCTACCGCAACCCCATCATCGAGGCGGACACCCTCTACATCGCGGTCAGCCAGTCCGGCGAGACGGCGGACACCGCGTTCGCCGTGGAAGAGGTCAAACGCAAGGGCGGCCGGGTGATCGGTCTCGTGAACGTCGTCGGTTCGACGATCGCGCGGGCCTGCGACGGTGGCCTGTACCTGCACGCCGGCCCGGAGATCGCCGTCGCCTCGACCAAGGCGCTCACCAACATGGCGGTCGGGTTCGCGATGATCGCGCTGGCACTGGGCCGCGTCCGCGATCTGTCCAATGCGGACGGACAGCGGATCGTCGCGGCGCTGCGCGCGTTGCCGAAGCAGGTCGCGGCCGTCGTCGAGGCTGAGTCCCAGATCGCCGAGCACGCCAAGATCTGCGCGGACGCGCGGAGCCTGTTCTTCATCGGCCGGGTCCGTGGTTTCCCGGTGGCGCGGGAGGGCGCGCAGAAGTTCAAGGAGATCTCGTACCGGCACGCGGAGGCCTACCAGACCTCGGAGCTCAAGCACGGCCCGCTCGCGCTGATCGACGAGGAGCTGCCGACGGTCGCGATCGTGCCGTCCGACGACCTCGCCGATCGCAACCTGGCCGCGATGCAGCAGATCAAGGCGCGCAAGGGGCAGGTGCTGGCGATCACCCACGACGACGTGGACTTCGGCGATCTCGACGTGCCGCGGTTCGTGGTCCCGCGGTCGGAGCCGGAACTCGATCCGATCCTGCTCACCATTCCGCTGCAACTGCTGGCCTACCACGCGGCGCTGATCCTCGGCCACGACATCGACAAACCGCGTAACCTCGCGAAGTCCGTCACCGTGGAATGATCTCCTGAGCCGTCGAAGGGGTCCGTCATGAGGCAGTACCTGCTCGCCGTCCAGCTCGACGAGAGCGAACGGGACGCGCCCGAGGAAGAGGTCCAGGCGATGCTGGCCAGGACGGGCAAGGTCACCGACGAGATGAAGGCCGCCGGGTCCTGGGTCTTCGTGGGCGGACTGGAGCACTCGGACGTCTCCACGGTCGTCCGTCCCGAAGGCGGCACGACCACGATCACCGACGGGCCGTTCGCCGAGACGAAGGAACAGCTCGGCGGGTTCTGGGTGATCCAGGTCGACGACCTCGACCAGGCGCTGGCCTGGGCCGAGAAATGCGCGCTCGCCTGCGGGCAGCCGATCGAAGTGCGGCCGTTCGGCGACCCGTCGCGGTGACGCCGATGGATCTCGACGGGATCTACCGGGCGGAGTACGGCCGGTGTGTGGCCACCCTGACCCGCCTCCTCGGCGACATCACGCTCGCCGAGGAGGCGGTTCAGGACGCGTTCGCGACGGCGGTGGAGAAGTGGACGGAAACGCCGCCCAATCCGGGCGCGTGGATCGTGACCACCGCCCGGAACCGCGCGATCGACCGCCTTCGCCGGGAATTTACCCGCGAAGCCCGGCACGCCCAGGCGCTGCTCCTGCATTCCCAGGACGAGCCGCGGGAGGTGGGGCCGGTGCGCGACGACCAGCTCCGGATGATCTTCACCTGCTGCCATCCGGCGCTTTCGCCGCTCGCGCGGACCGCGCTCACCCTGCGCCTGATCGGCGGGCTGGAGGTGGGGGAGATCGCGCGGGCCTACCTCGTCCCGGAACCGACCGTGGCCCAGCGGATCGTCCGCGCGAAGAAGAAGATCCGCGACGCGGGGATTCCGTACCGGGTGCCGGGGAGCGGTGAACTGCCGGAACGGCTGGATTCCGTGCTCACCGTGCTCTACCTCGTCTTCAACGAGGGGTACACGTCCACGTCGGGTGACCTGCTGCGGACGGACCTCTGCGTCGAGGCGGTGCGCTTGGCGAGGGCGCTCGCCGATCTGATGCCCGACGAGCCGGAAGTGATCGGGCTGCTGGCACTGCTCCTGCTCACCGAAGCCCGGCGCCCCGCGCGGGTGGGGCCTTCCGGTGAGCTGGTGGTGCTCGCGGAGCAGGACCGGTCGTCGTGGAACCGGGAACTGATCGCCGAGGGCCACGAACTGGTGCGGCGGTGCCTGCGCCTCGGCCGTCCGGGCCAGTACCAGGTGCAGGCCGCGATCAACGCCGTGCACACGGACGGCGAGTCGACCGACTGGACCCAGGTGCTGGCGCTCTACGACCAGCTGTGGCGGCTCACCCCGACGCCGGTCGTCGCGCTCAACCGCGCGGTCGCCATCGCCGAGGTGCACGGCCCGGCGGCGGCGCTGGCCGGGGTCGAGGGGCTCGACCTGCCGGGCTATCACCATCTGCCCGCCACGCGGGCGAACCTGCTGTCCCGCCTCGGCCGGACCTCGGAGGCCGTCACCGCCTACGACGAGGCGATCGCCTTGGCCACCAACGACACGGAACGGGCTTTCCTACGGGCCAAACGGGCAGTCCTGTCGTAGTTTCGGGCAGCTGTCGACGAAACCGCCGCGTGCAGTGTGTCCTCAATGGACAAAGCGTCGTGCTCCGGGTGAGGGTTCCGTTGTCGGACCGGTGAGAAACCAACTATTGTCGCCATGACCGCTCGACCGCCAGCGCAGGAGGTGACCGTTGTACGCCGAAGAGCGGCAGCGCGCCATCCTCAAGCAGGCCAGGCAGAACGGCCGGGTCGACGTGGCGACGCTCGCGGCGGCTTTCGAGATCACCAGCGAGACCGTCCGCCGCGACCTGACGGCGCTGGAACGCAGCGGAGCGGTGCGACGGGTGCACGGCGGCGCGATCCCCGTCGAACGGCTGGGCATCGAGCCGGGGCTCGACGCCCGCGACGCGGTGATGAGCGCGGAAAAGGACCGCATCGCCGCCGCGGCGCTGGACCAGGTCCCCGACGGGGGCGCGATCCTGCTGGACGCGGGCACCACGGTGGCCAGGCTGGCGAACCTCGTCCCCGCCGGCCGCGGACTGACCGTGGTCACCCCTTCGCTGCCGAACGCGTTCACCCTCGCCGACCGGCCCGGCGTCACGCTGATGCTGGTCGGGGGACGGCTGCGCGGCCACACCATGGCGTCGGTCGACGGCTGGGCGCTCGACGCCCTCAAGGACACCTATGTCGACGTCGCTTTCCTCGGTACCAATGGTCTTTCCGTCGAGCGGGGGCTCACCACCCCGGACACCGCCGAGGCGATGGTGAAGCGCGCGGCCATCGCGTCCGCCCGGCGGACGGTGCTGCTGGCCGATCACACGAAGATCGGCGACGACCATTTCGCCCGGTTCGGGGACCTTTGCGACGTCGACACCCTGATCACCGACAGCGGGGCCGAACCCGCGGAGATCGACGACATCGGCCGGGCGGGCGTCAAGGTGATCATCGTTTGAAGCGTACGGGCGAGCGGCTCGCCGGATACCTGATGACAGCGCCGTTCTACGTCCTCTTCGGCGTGTTCGGTCTTTTCCCGTTGCTCTACACCGCCTGGGTGGCGCTGCACCATTGGCATCTGGTCAACGGTGACACCGGGTTCGCCGGGCTCGGCAATTTCGCCGTCCTGCTCCAGGATCCGTACTTCTACAACGCGCTCTTCAACACGGTCAGCATCTTCGTCCTTTCGACCGTCCCGCAACTGCTGGCCGCGCTCGGTCTCGCCGCGCTGCTCGACCGTCCCTTGCGGGCGCGGACCCTGTGGCGGGCCAGCGTGCTGTTGCCCAACGTCGTCTCGGTGGTCGCGGTGGCGCTCGTGTTCAGCCAGCTGTTCGCCGAGGACTACGGCGTCGTCAACTGGGCGCTGGGCCTGGCAGGGCTCGATCCGGTGGACTGGCGGTCGGACCGGTTCGCCTCGCACGTCGCGGTCAGCGCGATGGTGATGTGGCGCTGGACCGGCTACAACGCTTTGCTCTACCTCGCGGCGATGCAATCCGTGCCGCAGGAACGCTACGACGCCGCGATGCTCGACGGCGCCTCGCGCTGGCGGACCTTCTGGTCCATCACCGTGCCCGCGATCCGGCCGACCATCGCCTTCACCGTCGTCATCTCGACCATCGGCGGGTTGCAGCTGTTCGCCGAGCCGCAACTGTTCGACGACACCGGGGTCAACGGGACGGGCGGCGCGGACCGGCAGTTCCAGACCCTCGCCATGTACCTGTACGAAAAGGGGTTCGGCGAGTTCGACGCCGGATACGCGGCGGCCATCGCGTGGTTGCTGTTCCTGTTCTCGGCCGTGTTCGCGCTGGTCAACTTCTCGCTCGTGCGCCGGATGCGGGGCGGTGAGTGACCGTGGCGGCCAGGGAACGGACCGGTTTCGTCGTCTACGGGTTGTTGCTCGCCGTCGCCGTCGCGTCGATCTTCCCGTTGTACTGGTCGTTCGTGGTGTCCTCCAAGGACAATTCCGCCCTCGGCGAGACCACTCCGCCACTGCTGCCCGGCGGCAACCTGATCGAGAACGTGGGCAGGGTCTTCGGGACCGTCGACTTCTGGCTGGCGATGCAGAACTCGCTGATCGTCGCCGGCACCATGACCGTGTCGAACGTGCTGCTTTCGAGCATGGCCGGATTCGCCTTCGCGCGGCTGCGTTTCCCGGGCCGCGACTCGCTCTTCCTGGTGGTCATCGGCACCGCCATGGTGCCTGCCCAGCTCGGCGTCATCCCGCTCTATCTCGTGGTCGGCGAACTCGGCTGGTACGGACGGCTGGAGGCGGTGATCGTGCCGGGACTGGTCGGCGCGTTCAGTGTGTTCTGGATGCGGCAGGCGTGCGAGGAGGCGATCCCCGGCGAGCTACTCGACGCCGGACGCGTCGACGGCTGTTCGACGGCGCGGCTGTTCTGGCACGTCGCCATGCCCGCCATCCGCCCCCAAGCCGCCGTGCTCGCGATGCTGACGTTCATGACCGCGTGGAACGACTTCTTCTGGCCGCTGATCGTGCTCGATCCCAACGCGCATCCGACCGTCCAGGTGGCGTTGTCGCGGCTGGCGAGTGGCTACTTCACCGATTACTCGCTGATGCTCACCGCGGCCACGATCGGTGTGCTGCCCGTGATCGTGCTGTTCATCCTGCTGGCCAGGAAGGTGGTCGACGGCGTGATGCGGGGCGCGCCTCGGGCCTGACGATCTTGGTCGTGGTGGGTTCTGGTTTGCGGCCGGGTCCTTTCAGTGGGTGGATACGCGGTCGCAGCCGGGTTGGCCCGTGGTGGGTGGATTTCAGCCCGGTCGTTGCCGTTTTTCGGCGAGGGCCGGTTGGTGACGCTGCTTCCGCGGACGGCGTGAGGTTTGTGGCCGTGTTTCGGCGATGTCGGTGGGTGGTAAGCGGTTCTGCCGCTGGTGTTCGGCGCGATCGCGAGTGAACTTCGGTTCAGCCGGGCCATAGCCGTATTTCGGCGACCATGTCGGGCGCGGTTATGCGCCCGTTGCCGCTTTTCGGCGATCGTTCAGAACGGTGGTTTCTCGGTGCGGGTTCGTGCAGCGGCGGTGGTGTGCTGTCGTAACTCTGCCCCGTGGGTGTGGTGATGGTGAGGGTGCCGTCGGAGGCGAGCCGGTAGATCCAGCCGGGTTCGTCTTTCAAGCGGTGGTCGCGGCGGCAGAGGTCGACCAGTTCGGTGTCGGCGGTGTGGCCGCCGTGCTGCCAGGGCACGGAGTGGTCGAGGTCGCAGGCTTGGGCGGGGCGGTGGCAGCCGGGTCTTCGGCATTCCCGGTCCCGTACCCGCACGAACTCACCCAACCCCGCCGTGGGTCGGTACCGGTCGCGGCCCAGATCGAGGACTTGCCCGGAGAGCGGGTCGGTGATGATTCGCCGCAGCACCGTGTCGGGGCCGGATGCGATGTGCCGGGCCAGCGACGCTGGAATGTGCCCGTGTCCGGCCAGTTCGGCCGGGTCCTCGTTCACCCCCAGATAGGTGTTGAGGTCCATGTAGAGGAACACTTCGGACCGTTCACTCTTCCCGCCGTGGCCGCCCAGCAGGAGGTCGAGGGCAATGTCGGCGCGGAGCTGATCCAGGGTGCGGGTCTCCCCGCCGGTCTTGAGGGCGCGTGCTTCGCGATCGATTCGGGTGTAGGCGGCGGCGACTTTCTCGACGGGTCCGTCTTCGACCTCGATCGAGGCGACCCCGGTCTCGCCCTGCCGGATCGTCAACCGGCGCCCGGCGCGGTGCCGCTCCATGCGTTTCCGAGCGCCGTCGCGGTCGGCCATCATCGCCGCGTGATTGGCCGCCTTCCGGATCTGGTCGGAGTTCTTGTCTGGCAGACGGTCCTCCAGGACGGCGTCTACGGCACGGGCGTCGTCGTCGGACAGCCACGCGGTGGCTGTGGCGACTTTCATCGCTCCGTAGCCGCCCACCTGGCCGCGGTCGAGCAGCCTTAGGGTGCGGGGCAGGCGGGTGGTCAGCGCCGCGGCTGTGGACACGAGACCCGCCGCGTAACTGTCCACAACAGACAGTGCGAACGCCACCTCCTGCACCACATTCGACGCACCCTCGCGGTGACGGTTCAGCTGCGCCAGCGCGCGGAACCGGACCGCTTCCAGTCGTGCGATGCCCTCCGAGGCCGCGACGGCGGCGTCGATAGCATCCTTGTCCTCCAACGAATCCAGTGCGGCATTGACCTCCTTCAACACATCGGACGAAGTGATTTCCTTGAGTAGCGCCACAGTGGCGTTGTGTGTGTCCACATACAGAAGCTACAACTGACCACCGACAGTTTCCGGTACCTGTGCGTCGTCGATTTTCGGCAACATCAAAGTCGAGCTGACAGTTCGCGGCGCCGGTGTCGTCGTTTTTCGGCAACGTCGCGGTCAAGCTGAAGCCCGTTGTACGCCGCCATATTTGCGTAGGGGGCCTTGATTGCCCGTTGCTGCACGGGAGCGTCGTGTCCGCGTGCGCAGCATGCGACCGGCTGTAGATAGTTCCTGGGGCGGGTGTCGTCGTTTTGCGGCGAAGTCCGATGGTGTGTCACCGTTCGTTGCTGCGCGCGAGGTCGTATCGGCACGCGCATATGTCACCGGTCGCGGACAAAGCCCGCCGTACGTCACCGCCCGTTGCTACGCGCGAGGTCGTGTCCGCGCGCGTAATATGCGACCGGCTCCGATCCTTCCTCACGCCAGCGTGTCGTCGTTTTTCGGCAACATCAAGCCAAAGCCCGCCGCCACCCGTTGCTGCGCGCGAGGTCCTATTGGCACGCGCATATGTGACTGGCGGCTGGCAGTTTCCGGTGCGGGTGGTCGTCGTTTTGCGGTAATGCCAACCTAAAGCCCGCCGCCACCCGTTGCTACGCGCGAGGTCGTGTCCGCGCGCGTAATATGCGACCGGCTCCGATCCTTCCTCACGTCAGCGCGTCGTCGTTTTCCGGCAACATCAAGTCGAAGCCGCCCGTCACCCGTTGCTGCGCGCGAGGTCCTATCGGCACGCGCATATGCGACTGGCGGCTGGCAGTTTCCGGTGCGGGTGTGTCGTCGTTTTCGGTAATGCCATCCCAAAGCCAGCCGCCACCCGTTGCTGCGCGCGAGGTCGTGTCCGCACGCGCAATATGCGACCGGCCCCGATCCTTCCTCACGTCAGCGTGTCGTCGTTTTTCGGCAACATCAAGTCGAAGCCCGCCGTGTCACCGCTCGTTGCTGCGCGTGAGGTCCTTTTGGTGCGCGCATATGTGACTGGCCGCTGGCAGTTTCCGGTGCGGGTGTGTCGTCGTTTTGTGGCAACATCAAGGCAAAGCCCGCCGTACGTCACCACCGTTGCTGCGCGCGAGGTCCTATCGGCACGCGCATATGCGACTGGCGGCTGGCAGTTTCCGGTGCGGGTGTGTCGTCGTTTTCCGGTAACGCCATCCCAAAGCCCGCCGCCACCCGTCGCTACGCGCGAAGTCCTATCGGCGCGCGCAACATACGACCGGCCGCCGACAGTTCCCGGTGCGGGTGCGTCGTCGTTTCCCGACAACACCATCCCAAGCCCGCCGCCACCCGCGAGGTCCTATCCGCACGCACAACATGCAACCAGCCCAACCCCACGCCGGCGCGTCGTCGTTTACCGGCAAAGCCAACCTAAAGCCCGTTGCGCGCCACCACATCAGCGTAGAACAGGGCGCTGTCCTTGAGTACTCGTTCCTGCGTTTCGAAGTCGACGTGCACGAGGCCGAACCGTTGTGTGTACCCCATCGCCCACTCGAAGTTGTCCAGCAGCGACCAGGCCATGTAGCCGCGGACGTCGGCACCGCGTTCGATCGCGTCGTGCACGGCGGCGAGGTGTTCGGCGAAGTACCGCACGCGCTTCTCGTCGTGGACCCGCCCGTCGACGACCTTGTCCTCGAACGCGGCACCGTTCTCGGCGACCACGAGCGGCAAGCCGGGACAGTGTTCGTGCAGCCACAGCAACAGATCGGTGAACGACGAGGGGCGCTGTTCCCAGCCGAGCGAGGTCAGGTCGCCGCGGGGCGGCTGGACGTCCATGCCGCGCAGGCCGGGCAATGGGCAGTTGCTGTCGGCCTCGGGATCTTCGAGCGGAACGGCGCGGGCGGGGGCGTAGTAGTTGACGCCGAGCACGTCCAGCGGCTGCGCGATGGTCTCCAGGTCACCGTCGGCGATCGCCGGTTCCAGGGTGCCGAGATGTGCCAGATCCGCCAGCAGTTCGGGCGGATAGCCGCGGCCCAGCAGTGGATCGAGGAAGAACCTGTTGTGCAGGAAGTCGAACTTGCGCGCGGCCTCGCGGTGTGCGGAGTCGTCCACATCGGTCAGCACCGGGGCGAAGTTGAGCACGATGGACACTTCCTGCTCGCCGCCGTTCGCCCGCAACGCCTGGGCGGCCTTGCCGTGCGCGAGCAGGAGGTGGTGCCCGGCGACCAAAGCCGCGCCTTCGTCCTTGATGCCCGGCGCGTGATCGCCGTTGCCGTAACCGATGAAGGCGGCGCAGAACGGTTCGTTGATCGTGGTCCACTGCCGCACCCGGTCACCGAGTGCCTGGTGGACGGTCAGTGCGTAGTCGGCAAAACGGCTCGCGACGTCACGGTTCGGCCAGCCGCCTTCCGCCTGCAGCGCTTCCGGAAGGTCCCAGTGGTAGAGCGTCACCATCGGGGTGATCCCGTGTTCCAGCACCGTGTCGACAAGGCGATCGTAGAAGGCGAGGCCGCGGGGTTCGACCGTGCGGCCGTCCGGCATGACCCGCGACCACGCGACGGAGAACCGGTAGTAGGGCACGCCGAGCCCGCTCAGCAGTCCGATGTCCTCGCGATAGCGCCGGTAGTGGTCGCAAGCCGGGTCACCGGCGGCCAGACCCTGCCGTGCGGTGAAAGTGTCCCAAATGGACGGTCCGCGGCCGTCCGCCGTCGTCGACCCTTCGATCTGGTACGCCGCCGTGGCCGTGCCCCAGCGGAACCCGGCCGGAAACCCGCGTGTCACGCCGTCCCCGCTCAGTTGGCGGCCGCGGCGCGGCCTTCGGTCGCGGCCTGGCTCCACGCCTGGTCGAGCGATTGCTTCCCCTCTTCGACGCGGCCGAGCGCGTGCCCGTACACCGGCCGCACCTCGCCGTCGCGCAGCCCGCGGTAGTTCGGCCGCAGGGCTTCGGCGGAGGCCGCGAAGATCTTGCCGATCGGCGCGCCGCTGAAGTACTGGCTGGTGTGGGAGAGCACGGCGGTGTCCTGGTACGCGCCCAGCACGCTCGGCAGCAGCCCGCTTTCGAGGAAGATGCGCTTCTGCTGTTCCGGCGCGGTCAGCCAGACGGCGAGGTCGTAGGCTTCCTTGCGGTGCGCGCCCTGCTTCGGGACGGTCAGGAACGAGCCGCCCCAGTTGCCCGCCTTGCCGGGAACCGAGGTGACGTCCCATTTCCCCGCGAGCTCCGGCCCGCCCGCCTCTTCGATCTGGGTGAGCATCCACGCGGGACAGGTGATGGCGGCGAACCGGCTCTGCTTGATCGCCACCGTCCACGGCTGGGTGAACGTGGTGACCGCGGCCGTCTCCTTCTTCAACGCCATCCCGCCCGCCAGTTCGAAGGCCTTGCGCACGTTGGGGTTCGTGTCGGCGATGAACCGCTCGTCCTTGGAGAAGTAGTTCTCCTGTGCCTGGTTGAGCATCGCCGTGTAGACGGTGCCCGCCGAGTCGGCGAATTTGACGTCGTCCGGTGCCTTGGCGCTGAACCGTTCGCCGGTCTCGGCGAACTTCTCCCAGGTCGGCCACAGCGCGGCCACCTGGTCGCGGTCGGACGGCAGGCCCGCGTTCGCGAACAGGTCGCGCCGGTAGCAGAGCGCGAGGCTGCCCATGTCGGTGCCGAGGCCCATCACGAACTTCCCGTTTTCGGCGGTGCCCTGGTCCCATTTCCAGGCGGGCCACTGCTCGCGGAGCCCCTGCGCGCCGAACTCGGAGAGGTCGGCGAACTTGTCCGTGGACTGGCGGAACTTGGGCAGATACTGCTCCTCGATCGCCACCACGTCCGCGCTGCCGCGTCCGGCGCCGAGCCCGGTGGCGAGCTGGCGGTGATGCGTCTCGAAGTCGGCGACCCGGCCCTCGACGGTGATCCCCGGATGGGACTTCTCGTAGTCGTCGAAGAGTTTTTCGTACCCGAACTCGCCGAAGGTGGCGACGGTGAGCTTGATCGGACCGCCGGCTTCCGGCGTGCCGGAGCAGCCGGTGAGCAGCAGCACGAGGGCCGTCAGTCCGGCCAGTACGCGGGTCATGGTTCTCCTCGGTCGTGTGGTCACGCGAGTCGTCTCGGCAACTGGTCACCGACGGTGAGCCGGGAATCGGCGTGCAGTTTGGTCAGGACCCTGGACACCAGAGACTGCACCGTCCGTCGCGGCAGGCTCAGCTCGGCGGCGATCTCCGGGTTCGACAGCTTCGCCGCCACCAGCCGCGCCACCCGCAGTTCCAGCGGCGACAGCGCCCCGCTGTGCCGGGGGCTTCGCTCGACGCGGCTCAGCACGCCGTAGCGGCGCAGCCTGCTTTCCGCCCGCCGGATGCTCCAGGTGGCTCCGACCTCACCGAGCACCTCGCACGCTTCGGTGAGCGAGCGGGTCGCCGCTTCGAGGTAGCCGGCGCGGCCGAGCAGTTCGGCGGCGTCCTCCAGCGCGGCCGCGAGCTCGATCGGGCGGTGGACCTCGCGATAGTGATCCGCCGCGGCCAGCATGCCTTCGGGGTCGCCGTCGAGCAGCGACCGGCATCGGAGGGCGGCCGCGGTCGCCCTGGCGGGGACGGTCTCCTGGCTCGCCTCTTCGGCGCAGACGGCGAGTGCTTCCTGTGCGACGGCGTCGTTCCCGGCGGAGAGCGCGATTCGGACGACGTCGGGAAGCCATTGGTGGCGCAGCATCATCCGGGCGTAGTCGGGGCGCAGCACCGGCGCGAACAGCCGCAGCGCGTCGTCGAGTTCACCACGGTGCTCGGCGGCCATCGCCTGTGCCGCCAGGTAGAAGTCGCAGCTCTCGCGCTCGGACGAGTTCGACGGCGAGTGCGCCTCGGCCGCTTCCAGATGGGCGCGGACGGCGACGCGTTCGTCCCGATGGCCCGCGATGAGGGCGGCGACCCCGTGCAACAGCAGGGCGGCGGCACCCGGTTCGCGGACACCGTAGAAGGTGATCGCCGGGCCGTCCTCGGTGACCGAGTCCAGTTCGGCCAGCGCCTCGTCCCACCGGCCGGTCCAGTAGTAGTGCACGGCCGCCGAAACCTGCGGGCCGGTCGGCAGGCCGTGCCGCGCGGCCGTCTCGTACCCGGCGTGCAGCGTGGCATCGGCTTCGGCGAGCCGGTCGAGGTTCTGCAGGGTGAACAGGCGATTGTCGAGCAGGTCGAACCGCAGGGTCGCCAGGTCGGCCTCATCGCCGGTGGTCTCGAGCGCCGCGTCGATCGCGGTCAGCGCCCGGTCGTGCTCGCGGCGGATCGAATGCACGAGCCATAACGTCTGCTGCGCGTGCGCGGCGGGGTAGCGCTCACTCGCTTCGGCGTGCAGGGCCCGCGCGATCCGTTCGGTCTCGTCGAGATCGGCGAGCGTGCCGCGCCGGAAGTTGGCGAGCAGCGTCCGGGTGCTGGTGCGCCACAGCTCCGGGATCGCCGGGTCGTCCGCGGTGTCGGCGAGCGCGTCGATGGCGCCCGGTGTGTCGCCCCGGCGGTACCGCAGCGCGGCGAGGAAATGCCGCATCTGCGCCAGATCCGCCTTGTCGGTGACGGTCTTCACCGCCAGTTCGGCTTCCGTCTCGGGAGACAGCTCGAGCCGGAACAGCACGCGCACCAGCGCCGCGATCAGCGTCTCCCGCTGCTCGCGGGTGGGCACCGTGCTGTCGAGCGCGCCGCGGAGCAGGTCGGCCGCGATATGCGGGGCGCGGTTGGACACCGCGACGTGGTTGGCGGTGAGCCAGCCTGCCAGCCAGGGATCGAACGGCACCGGCCCGGCCGCCAGCTGCTCGGCGACCCGTTTGATCGGCGCGCCCGCCCGCGCGAGCGATTCGGCGGCGCGCCGGTGCAACGCGGCACGGACCGGTTCGGCGATGGCGCCGTAGAGCGCCTGCCGCTGGAACGGGTGGTGGAAGGCGAGTTTGTCGCCGGCGTACTCGATGACGCCCGCGGTGGTGGCGGGCTCCAGCTCCCGCAGGACCTCCAGCGGACCCTTGTCCGCCAGCGCGGCGAGGTCCTCGACGGCGAACTCCGCGCCCAGCAGCGAGGCGGTCCGGAGGATCTCGGTCGTGGCGGGGTCGAGGCATTCCAGCGTCCTGGCCACCGCCGCCAGCAGCGACCGCGGCGCGTTCTCGGTGCCGTCCAGCGTCACCTCGGCCACGCCGTCCTTGGTCCGCAACGAGCCGGTGCGGACCAGGTCGTGCGCGATTTCCCTGGCGTAGAGCGGATTTCCGGCCGCGCGCCGGACCAGCGGACGCAGGCTCGCGCCGAGTTTCGCTTCGAGGACCACCTCGAACACGGCGGCGACGTCGTCGTCGGTCAGCACTTCGACCGGCATGATCTCGCCGTCTCTCGCCTCGACCCCGCGACGGAGCTGGGCGAGGTCGCGGCGGCCGTGCCCGGTGCGCGTGGCGGCGACCAGCAGGAGCGGCAGCTGCCGGGTGGCGGCGGCCAGCCGCTGCCACAGCAGCACACTCGCCTCGTCCGCCCAGTGGAGGTCGTCGATCACCAGCACCAGCGGGCCCGCCGCGCAGGTCTCGTCGACCAGTGCGAGTAATTTGTCCACAGTGGACAGGATCGGGTCGGCGGGACCCCAGTTCCCGTGCGCGGGTTCGGCGTGCAGCTCGCCCGCCAGTGCCGCCTTGGCCGGATCGGCCGCGCCGTGGTGCACCCCGAGGCATTCCATGATCACCTGCAGCGGGAACCGTTGCCGCAGCTCGTCGGCCGCGGTCCAGGCCAGCTGACAGCCACGCGCCGCGGCGCCCGCCAGCCCGGCGATCAGCAGTTCCGATTTGCCGATCCCCGGTTCGCCTTCGAGCCAGACCGGGCGGCCGCGGCCGGCGAGCACGTCGGTGACGAAGCCGTCCAGCCGCTCGACCTGCCGGGTACGTCCGGGCAGCGGGCACTGGACGCCGCGTTCGATCGCCTTGGCGACCGGTGGCGGCACGACGCGGACCGGAGCCGGTTTCGGTCGGGTGACAGGTTTTTCGCTGCCGTCCAGGATGCGCTGGTGCAGCTCACGCAGCGGGGCACCGGGTTCGACGCCGAGTTCGTCCCGCAGTACTCGCCTGGCTTCGCGGTACGCGCTGAGTGCTTCGATCGGCCGCCCGCTGGCGTGCAGGGCGCGCATCAGCGTCTCGTGCAACGACTCGCGTAACGGGTGCCGCTGCACCAGCGCGGTCAGTTCGGCCACCACTTCGCGGTGGTCACCGATGCCGAGCAGGGTCGTGGCGCGCAGTTCGGTGGCGGTGAGCTGGAGTTCGGTGAGGCGGACGCGTTCCGCTTCGGCGAACGGGCCCGGCACGCTGGAGTAGGCCTCGCCGCGCCAGAGACCGAGCGCGGTGGTGAGCCGCGCGGCCGCGCTTCGCTGATCGGCGCGGGCGAGCAGTCGCCGGGCGGCCGCCGCGTCCTGTTCGAACCGGCTGACGTCGAGCGCGTCCCGGTCCAGCCGCAGTACGTAACTCGACCCGGACGAACTCAGGATCTCGTGCGCGTCACCGCCCGCCTTGCGGATCGCGCCGCGCAGGCCGGAGACGTAGGTGTGGACGCTGCCGGTGGCGCTGGCGGGCGCCGACTCGCCCCAGACGTCGGAGATCAGTTCGCCGAGGGACATCGCCTGCCCGCGGCGCGCCGCCAGGGTGGCGAAGACCGCGCGCTGCCGGGCGGGCCCGAGCTTCAGCTCGACGTCGCCGAGCCAGGCACGAGGCGGCCCGAGCAGCTCGACGCGCAGCCCGTTCGTCACGCCGGCTCCATTTCTCGTCATGCACCGAAAGTGGCCGGATCACTACTGTGTCCCCGCAGTTTAGGACGTCCTCGGCGCGGTCCGGTTGCGCACCCGGGCGAGGGTGTGCAACGGCGCGCACCAGGGCTGCGCGGACCAGGAAGGCGTGGCGCCCGTTTCGGGCAAAAGGAGCGCGGCGAGCTCGCCCGCCAGGCTCCGGTGCTGCTCCTCGGTCAGATTCGGTTGGTGGGAAAGCGAATGGAGCAGCTCGACGGCCGGCCCGGTGGACAGCGCGCGGACGTTGTCGAGCAGCCACTGCGGGATCCAGCGGGCCGTCAGCTCGTCGCCGACCTGGAGCAGCTGCTCGGCGACGCGGTCCGCGGGCGCGCCGGAGCCCGCCATGGTCGCGGCGATCTCCTGGTGCAGCACGGCCCGGATGGCGGGCGGGGTGTTCGCGGCGAACACCTCTCGCACCAGCGGGACCCGGAACCGCAGCCGTTCTCCCTCCGTTTCCAGCACCTGCGCGGCGAGCGCCTCTTCGACCGCTCCGATGAGCGCCCGCAGTTCGCGGCCGGTGACATCGGTCAGATCGGCGACCGTGAACGACGAGCCGAGCAGAGCCGCCGAGTTCAACGTTCGCTTGCACGGCACGGAAAGCGCGGCGAGATGATCTTCGACCACGGCGGCCGTCCGGCTGTGCGGAGTGATGGCGGGCTCGCGCCCGTCGGCGAACTCGGCGAACAGCTCGCGCAGGTAGCCGACGTTTCCGGCGGTGTACCCGGCGGCGAACCCGAGGAAGTCCTCGCCCGGGTCCCTGGCCAAGGTCTCCTCGGCGAGCGCGGCGACGGCAGGGCCGTCTAACGGCGGCAGCGAGACGACGTCACCGTCGAGCCGCGAGCGGAGGACTTCGAGGGTGCGGCGCCGGGGGAGGGGCCGCGCCGAACCGATCAGCAGCAGCGGCAGGTGCGCGGTGAGCCCGTGCAGCCGCTGCCAGGCGAGCAGGCTTTCCTCGTCGGCCCAGTGCAGGTCTTCGAAGACGAGCACCCACGGCCCGTCTTCGCACAGTTCGGTGACCGTTTTGCCGAGATCCGCGAGTGCTTCGCCGCCGAGACAGTCGGCGATGAGGCTCAGCGGGACCGCGCTGGTCAGCTCGTCGGCTTCGACCCAGCGCGTGCGGCTGCTCGCCGCGGCGAGGGCTTCCGCCAGGAACGCGCTCTTGCCGCTGCCCGCCTCGCCGTCCAGCCAGATCGTCCCGCCGCGGCCTTCGTCCAGCAGTGCCGCCAGGTGGCGGCGCACCCGGCGGAGTTCGAACTCCCGGCCGACGAAAGTGGACGGTCGTCCGGGCACGGCATGGGTCCGCCGATGCCGGTCCGGCCGGTCCTGGTGGTGCAGTGCCGGATCGTCGTCCAGGACCCGCTGCCGCAAGGCGAGCAGCTCCGGCCCCGGTTCGAGGCCGGATCGCTCGATGATCGTCTCGCGGGCGCGGTCGAACGCGGCCAGCGCCTCCGCCTGTCTGCCGGACCGGAACAACGCGGTGATCAGCATCCGGTGCAGGCCCTCGCGCAACGGATGGCGCTCGACCAGCACGGCGAGCTCGCCCACGAGTTCGCGGTAGCCGCCGAGGTGCAGCGCGACCTCGGCCTGGCGTTCGAGCGCGCTCATCCGCAGCTCGTTCAGCCGGACGCGCTGGGTCTCGGCGAACGGCCCGGGGATTCCGTCGAGCGCGGATCCGTGCCATTGCCCGAGCGCGGAGCGAAGCGACTCCAGCTCCCGTTCGTGCGAGCCGGCGATCCGATGCGTGCGGGCCCGCTCCAGCTCGGCTTCGAAGACGTGCACGTCGACCTGCTGCTTCGGCAGGTCGAGGCGGTAGCCGGCGCGGCTGGCGACGAGCGGCCCGCCCGCCGGCTCCAGCGCGCGGCGCAGCGCGGAGACGTAGGTGTACACGATGCCGGTGGCGCTGTCCGGGGGCCGCTCGCCCCAGACGGCGTCGATGATCTCCCGGCGGGAGACGAACTGGCCGGCGCGCAGGGCGAGCGTGGCGAACACCGCCTGACGCTGGGCGGGGCCCAGCGCGATCTCACCTTCGCCGTGGCGGGCGGGGGAACCGCCCAGCAGCCGCACCGTCAGCGAGGAAACCTCGTCCATGACCTGCCGCCTGTGCGTCCGACTGCCGAAAAAGAGTGTCCTGCTCAGCGGAAAGCCTAGTGGCGGCGATGTGGGTTTCGCAATCAATCGGGCACTCACCGTGTGGGTTTCGGCCGTTGTTCCCGGATCGTGCCGGTTCGTGGACTGCCGGATGTCCGTTCATGTGGGTTTCAGGCCGCGTTCAGGCGTGGGGCGACCGGGCAAAGCCGGACGTTCCCAGGGGCAGAATGTCGTCCGGCGCTGGTCGAAGGCATGCGCGGCTGTGCATGCTGTGACAGTGAGCCAGGATCAGGAACACTTCGCCGGTGACGTCCTGCTCAGCCTCGCCCGGAACGGCAGGCTGGTACTCGACGCCGATGAGGCCGAAGCCCGCATCACCGAGCTTCGGCGGACGCTGGCCTTCGGCTACGCCCTCCTCGCCGACCCGGACTACGCCGGACCCGAGGGCAGGCTCCGCGAGATCCTGGACGAGCTGCCCAAGTACGTCGAGGCGTTTCAGCAGGCCACGAAGTCCTTCACGCCTCGTTGAGAACTCGTGGAGACTTCGTGAAGAGCTCCTTCGCAGACTGTGTCCCATCCGACTGGGGCCGCGGACAAGCGGAGGGGATGGAAGTGGACACGGAAACCCGACAGATCACCGTGGCGGTGCACGCGCCCGACCCGATCACCACTGCGGGCCTGGCCAGCCAGCTGGGCACGCAGCAGGGGATCGACATCCGGGACTGGGAGCAGCGCGCGGAGACCGACGTACTGGTGTTCGCCGCCGAATGCCTGACACCGGAGATCGTGCTCTGGCTGCGGCGGCTCGCCGCCGAGGACGGCAAGCCGGTGGTGCTCGTGGTGAGCCAGATCAGCGAGGCGGAACTCGTACCCGCCATCGAATGCCGGGTGGTGGCGGTCCTGCCGCGCCCGGCCACGACCGGCGAGCGGCTGGCGCACGCCGTCCGCGCGGCGGCCACCGGCGGCGGAGTGCTCCCGCCGAGCCTCCTCGGTGAGCTGCTCAAGCACGTCGAGCGGCTGCAACGCGAGGTGCTCGACCCGATGGGCGTCAACACCGCCGGGCTCACCACCCGGGAGATCGACGTGCTGCGGCTGATGGCCGAGGGCAAGGACACCGTCGAGATCGCCGGTGAGCTCAGCTACTCGGAACGCAGCGTGAAGCACATCATCCAGGGCATCACCGGGCGGCTGAAGCTGAAGAACCGGCCGCACGCCGTCGCGTATGCGGTGCGGGCCGGGGTGATCTGACCAGGGGTAAGGCGAATATGGCTTCGTGACGGGAGTACTTGGCCGGAGTGTTGCGAAAGCCACTTTCGCAACGTTGAAGGTTGCGAAAGTGGCTTTCGCAATGTCGGCGGCGGCCACTCACGACGCCTGCCCTTGGGGAGGTGTCCGGTCTCTTTAGGGAGTCCGTTCGCCCGTCGACCCCACCCCGCCACGCGAACTCGCGTGATCAGAGACGTAACTCGCGGGTGTTTCGGCTGGAAACACGCGTGTTACGGCTTCAAGCACGCGTGTTTCGGGATGTGCCGGGCCAGGCGTTCGGTGACCATGGCCAGTTCGAGCGGCTGGCCGCGTTCACGGGCCAGCCAGAGGCATTCACCGGCGGATTCCTTGCCTAGACAGGCCCGGACCAGATGGCGATGCAGCAGCACCCGGCCCGTCGGCATCGCGGTGGCGAGGTCCTCCAGCGCGTCGAGTGCCCGCTTCGCCGAAGCGCGGTCGTTCTTCCGCAACGCGAGTTCGGCGAGATCGGCCCAGGCGATGTCAGTGCCGACGACGAGTCCGCGGGTGGCCGCGCGCAGGCGTTCGGCGGCACGGTCGGTCTCGCCGAGGGCCAGGTCGACCCGGGCCTCCGCGATGTCGAGCAGATGGACCAGCGTCGGCGCCGTGGCGCGGGCGGCGGTCAGCAGTTCCCTTGCCTCGGTGGACCGACCCTGTGACAGCAGGACCGACACGATCGACAGGTGCATCGCGGCCGAGCCGATGTCGTAGCCGCGCGGTGAACGATCGGTGACGGCGCGGCGGGCGAAGTCCAGCGCGCGGGCGGACTGGCCCCGCATGGCCGCGAGCATCGAACGCTCACCGTCTCGCAGGCCGGTTTCGGGAAAGCCTTCGTCGGCGAGCAGTCTTTCCGCGCGTGCTCGTTCGCCCAGCACCAGCAACGCGGAGACGTACAGGGTGATCTGGTCGCTCCTGTACCGCGGCACCGTCCGCAACGGCCACCGCTCGCGCTCGGTCAGGTTCGCGCCGAACCGCGCGCAACGGCCGTCCCAGAGCTCGGCCAGACTGCCGAAGAGTTCTCCCAGCATGGCGGAAATCGCCGATTCCGTGCGCCAGGAATCGTTTTCCGCCAACAGTTCGGCCGCTTCCGTCCACCGATCCCGCAGACACAGCGCGATGGCGCTCGAGACCATCGAGCCGATTTCCTGCACGGCGTCCACGCCTGTCATCCTGAGCGGCGAGGAGGGCCGTGACGGGCCGGCCGGCCGGGTCTGGCCCGTATGGCCGCCGGTTCCGCCCGAAAGCCGTCAGGCGGCGAGCGGACCGAAGACCAGGGTGCCCGGGGCCTTCGCGTCGTCACCCGCCCAGAACTCCAGCCACAGCGCGGCGAACTCGTCCCGGGACAGCATTCCGTCGCCGTCGGAGTCCAGCAGCGGGAAGGTGGCGTCGGTGTCGGTGGGGCGGCCGTTCCAGACCTCGATCAACTGGCGGTACTCCGCGGCGGAGATCAGGCCGTCCTCGTTCTCGTCGATCGCTTCGAACATCGCGTCGGCCGTCGCGGTCACGGCCTCGGGCGTGTCCGGGAGCTTGTCGACCACCAGCAGGACCTCGTCGAGGGTGACCTTGTCGTCCCGGTCGAGGTCCGACGCCGCCAGCAACGTCGTCCACCAGCTCAGCATGATGCCGGTCAGGCGCCGCTCGTCTCCCGGGCCGCGCCGCCGCGCCCAGCGGTCGGCCAGCGCCTGGAAGTCCCGCTCCTGGAGGAATCCGTCGCCGTCGACGTCCATCGCGGCGAAGACGCCCGAGATCTTGCGTCGCTGCAAGTCACTAGCCATGCGTCCGAACGATAGAACCGGTGGCGTAAGGGCACATCGGCCATTCAGGGCCACGGCGATCCACGATCAGGGGACGGCCGCTCACGCACGGCTGGCGAGTGCCACCAGGGATAGGGCACGCCGAACAGTTTGTTGATCGCCACGGCGAGCAGCGCGATGAGGGCGACCCCCGCCAGCACCGCGACCACCTGCGAAACGGTGTGCAGGAGGCCGAGCGCGATGATCAAGGTGGTCGCCCCGGCGGGCGGATGGGGGATCTGCATCGCGGCCATCGCGGCACAGGTGAGTCCCAGCGCGATCGCGGCCGCGCCGACCCTGGCCCAGGTGGGATGCGTCAGATCCGGTGCCGACGAGAGCAGGCCGGTGCAGGCGAGGCCGGTGAGTCCCGCCAGGACACCGGCCAGATGCCCGAGCACCGTGTTGCGCGGGCTCGCCGCGGGCGCCTGCGGGCCGGCGAACACCAAGAACGCGGTGGGCCCGAGTGAAGGGAACAGCAAAGGCGCGCCGGACAGCATCGCGCAGACGCCGATGAACACGATGCAGCCGAACGAGCTCAGCGCGACGTAACCGGTGCGGCGGAGCCCGGTCATTCCCACCCGCGGCGCGGTTCGCGGGTGCCGACGCCGCCGGGGGCACGGCGCCGGTAGACGACGTACGGACGGAGCAGGTACCGCACCGGTGCGCTGAAAGCGTGCACCAGCCGGGAAAACGGCCACAGTGCGAACAACAGCATGCCCAGTGCGACGTGCAGCCGGTAGTCCAGCGGCGCCGACGCCATCAGCTCCGGCTGGGGATCGAGGAGCAGGATGCCGCGGAACCAGGGCGCGACCGTCTCGCGGTAGTCGTAGCCGCCCCGCACCCCGTTGTCGACCACCGTGGTCGCCAGCCCGGCGAACATCACCAGCACGAGCACCACGTACATGTACCGGTCACTGACGGAGGTGGCACGGCGCACCGCCGGCACCCTGATCCGCCGCCACAGCAGGAGACCGAGCCCGCCGAGCGCGACCACTCCGGCGATGGTGCCCATCCCGAGCGAGACCAGGTGATAGCCGTGTTCGTCGAGCCCGGCGAACTCGGTCACTCCCTTCGGCACGAGCAGACCGAGCACGTGACCACCGATGACCATCAGCAGTCCGATGTGGAACACCGGGCTCGCCACCCGCAGGAGCTTGGACTCGTGAAGCTGGCTGGACCGGCTCGTCCAGCCGAACTTGTCGTGGCGATAGCGCCAAATCGTACCGAAGACCAGCAGCGCGATCGACGCGTAGGGCGCGGCACCCCACAGCAGCAGGTCCAGTCCGGAACTCATCGGCCACCTCCGGCGCCGGTGGGGAAGGGGTCGAGGCCGACCAGTTCGGCCGGGGGGTCAGCGGGTATCGGGGCGGGGACGGCGGGCAGGGTGGCCAGCACCGCCGTGACGGCGTCACGATATGGCGTGTCCACAGTGGACAGGTTGCGGTGGAGGAGTTCCAGCGCCGGATGGAAGCGGGAAAGGACTTGCCCGGCCGCGCCGGGATCGGCCGCGGCGGCGAACTCCAGGATGACGGGCAGGAAGTCCGGCAGCTCGTTCTCGGCGGGCGAGAAACCGTGAGTGCGGTAGAACCGGCGCAGGGCGGCCAGTGTCTCACCGCGTCGGCGGGTGTCGCCGTCGAGGAACCAGCTCAGGTGCAGCGTCCGCCGGGGCTTCCGGTCGAAGACCTCGATGTAGTGCGACGCCAGCTCGCGCGGATCACCCTGTTCGAGATAGGCCACGGTGCGGCGGAGTTCGTCGCGGCCGGGACCGGCGATCTCGTCGAGGCAGGCGCGCAGCAGGCCGAGTTTGCCGAGCACGGCTTCGTCCGGATACTGCAGGCACCAGCCGGCGATCTGGCGCACGGCCGCGTGATCCCGCGTGGCACGGGGACGGAGACGTTTCACCGGCCCTGCCCTCGCAGCGTCGGGAACAGCGCGTCCGGCCGCGCGCCGTCGTCCCAGCTGACCAGGTCCACAGTGGACTCACCGCTGCCCATGCCCGGACCGCCGTCGACGTCGAGACTGCACCGGGTGGCGATCCCCTCCAGGTCGTGGGCCTGCCCGACGCCCGCCGTGGGGATGACATAGCGTTCGTCGTACTTGGCCAGCGCGAGCAGCCGGTGCATGGCGAAGATCTGCTCGCCGGTGAGGCCGACGGAGGCGGGGATGTCCTCGTCGGTCTCCTTGCCGAGGTTCACCGCCCGCATGTAGGACCGCATCGCGGCCAGCCGCCGCAGGGAGCGTTTGACCGGGGCGGTGTCGCCGGCGGTGAACAGCTCGGCCAGATACTCGACGGGGATGCGCAAGGCGTCGATGGCGCCGAACAGGTTGTCACGGTGCTCACCGTCGTGTCCGCTGCCGCTGACCGCGTCGACCACCGGTGACAGCGGCGGGATGTACCAGACCATCGGCATCGTGCGATATTCCGGATGCAGCGGCAACGCCAGCCGGTAGTCGTGGATCAGCTGGTACACCGGCGAACGCCGGGCCGCGGTGAGCCAGTCGTGCGGGACGCCCGCCGCCTCGGCGGCCCGGATCACCGCGGGATCGTGCGGATCGAGCAGCAGATCGAGTTGCGCCGGGTAGAGGTCGCGCTCGTCGGCGACGGACGCGGCCGAAGTGACCTTGTCGGCGTCGTAGAGCAGCACGCCGATGTAGCGTAGCCGCCCGACGCAGGTTTCCGCGCACACCGTCGGCTGCCCCGCTTCCACCCGGGGATAGCAGAAGGTGCACTTCTCCGCCTTGCCGGTCTTGTGGTTGAAGTACACCTTCTTGTACGGGCAGCCCGTGACGCACATCCGCCAGCCACGGCACTGGTCCTGGTCGACCAGGACGATTCCGTCCTCCTCGCGTTTGTACATCGCGCCGGACGGGCAACTGGCCACACAGGACGGATTGAGACAGTGCTCGCAGATCCGCGGCAGATAGAACATGAAGCTCTGCTCGAACTCGAATTTGATCTTGATGCCGAGTTCTTCACGCAGTTTCTCGGCGATCGGGTCCTTGACGCCGTGTTCGGTGGACCCGCCGAGGTCGTCGTCCCAGTTCGGCCCCCAGGAAGGCTGGGCGGGCTCGCCGGTGATGGCCGACCGGGGCGCGGCGGTGGGCACGTCGTCGCCGAGCGGAGCCTCGATCAGGGTGGCGTAGTCGTAGGTCCACGGTTCGTAGTAGTCGGAGATCTCCGGCAGTTCCGGGTTGGCGAACAACTTCGCGAGCTTGGTCAGCCGTCCGCCCGCGCGCAGCCGCAGCCTGCCTTTGGCCGTCCGCTCCCACCCGCCCTTCCAACGTTCCTGGTCTTCATAGCGGCGTGGATATCCTTGCCCGGGCCGGGTCTCCACGTTGTTGAACCAGGCGTACTCGGTGCCCGACCGGTTGGTCCATGCCTGTTTGCAGGTCACCGAACAGGTGTGGCAGCCGATGCATTTGTCGAGGTTCATCACCATGGCCAGCTGTGCCATGACCCGCATCAGTAACGCACCTCCTGGGAACGGCGGCGGATCACGGTGACCTCGTCGCGCTGGTTGCCGGTGGGGCCCAGGTAGTTGAAACCGAAGGAGAGCTGGGCGTACCCGCCGATGAGATGGGTGGGTTTGAGCAGCAGCCGGGTCAGCGAGTTGTGCGTGCCGCCGCGTTTCCCCGTCGCCTCGCTGAGCGGCACGTTCACCGCCCGGTCCTGAGCGTGGTAGAGGAAAACGGTGCCCGCGGGCATGCGGTGGGAGACGATCGCGCGGGCGACCACGACACCGTTGCGGTTGACCGCCTCGATCCAGTCGTTGTCGTGCGCGCCGATGGCCTCCGCGTCGGACGGGCTCATCCAGATGCCCTGCCCGCCGCGCGACAGCGTGAGCATGTGCAGGTTGTCCTGGTACGTCGAGTGGATCGACCATTTGCTGTGCGGGGTCAGGTAACGCACGGTGACCTCCGCGGCATCACCCCGCCCGTCCGAGAGGTGCTGTGCGCCCAGCGGCGGCCGGTAGACCGGCAGCGCCTCGCCGAGTTCGTGCATCCAATCGTGGTCGAGGAAGAAATGCTGACGGCCGGTGAGGGTGTGCCACGGTTTGCCGTGTTCGACGTTGATCACGAACGCCGAATACCGGCGCCCGCCGCTCTCACTGCCGGACCACTCCGGGCTGGTGATCACCGGCGCCGGGCGCGACCGGGTGTCGGCGAAGGAGATCCGTTTGCCTTCGTGCTCGGCGGAAAGATGTGCCAGCTCGGTGCCCACCCGCTTCTCGAGCTCGCGGAAGCCTTGGGTGGCCAGCCGCCCGTTGGTGGTGCCCGAAAGCGCGAGCACGGCGTCCGCCGCCTTGATGTCGGTGTCGATCAGCGCGTGGCCTTGCGCGGCCCCTGTCGTCGCGACGCCGTTCTTCGCGCGCAGCCAGTTCAGCTCCTCGCCGACGTCGTAGGTGATCCCCTTGCTGGTCGCGCCCAGCTTCTCCAGCAGCGGGCCGAGCGTGGCCAGTTTCGCCGCCACCGCGGGGTAATCCCGTTCGACGACGGTCAGTTTCGGCATGGTGACGCCCGGGATCGGTTCGCCGTCGCCGTCGCGCCAGTCGCGGACGACTCCGCCCGGCTGCGCCGTCTCCCCGGGGGTGTCGTGTGTCATCGGGGTGGCGACGAGATCCTTGCGCACGCCGAGATGGCGCTCGGCGAGCCGGCTGAACCGTTTCGCGATGGTGTGGAAGGCCTCGAAATCGGTGCGGGTCTGCCACGGCGGATCGACGGCGGCGTTGAAGGAATGCACGAAGGGATGCATGTCCGTCGACGAGAGGTCGTGCTTTTCGTACCAGGTCGCGGCGGGGAGCACGAGATCGGCGAACAGGGTGGTGCTGGTCATCCGGTAGTCGATCGCCAGCATGAGATCCAACTTGCCGACGGGGGCCGACTCGTGCCATTTCACGGACTTCGGCCGCTTGTCCGGCGGCGCCTGGGCACCGCGCAGGTTCGCGTCCGTGCCGAGCAGGTGCCGCAGGAAGTACTCGTGTCCCTTGGCCGACGAACCGAGCAGGTTGGACCGCCACACCGTGAGCACCCGGGGCCAGTTCTCCGGCGCGTCCGGATCCTCGGCGGCGAACCCCAGCTTGCCCTCGCGAATCTGGTCGGTGGCATGGCGGACGGGATCGAGACCGGCCTCCTCGGCTTCGTCCACGAGGTCGAGCGGGTTGCGGTCGAAAGTGGGGAACGAGGGCATCCAGCCCAGCCGTGCCGACTGCGCGAGCGTGTCCGCGGCGCTCGTCCCGGCGAGTTTCCCGGGCGCCAGCGGCGAGGTCAGTTCGTCGTTGCGCAGCGCGTCGTAGCGCCATTGGCCGGTGTGCAGGTACCAGTAGGCCGTTCCGATCATCTGCCGGGCGGGCCGCACCCAGTCCATCGCGCCGGCCAGGGTCTGGTGCCCGGTCAGCGGCCGCACCTTCTCCTGGCCGACGTAATGCGCCCAGCCACCGCCGTTGCGGCCCTGGCAGCCGGTCATCGTGAGCAGCGCCAGGAACGAGCGGTAGATGGTGTCCGAGTGGAACCAGTGGTTGGTGCCCGCGCCCATCAGGATCATGCACCGGCCACGGGACGCCTCCGCCGTCTCGGCGAACTCCCTGGCGATCCTGGTGACCCGGTCGGCCGGGACCGAGGTGAGCTCCTGCTGCCAGGCCGGCGTGCAGGGTTCCGCCGGATCGTCGTAACCAGAGGGCCACCGGCCGGGAAGGCCGCCGCGTCGCACTCCGTACTGCGCCATCAGCAGGTCGAACACCGTGGTGACCCACTGGCCGCCCTGCCGCACGGCGGGTACACCGCGCCGCAGGACACCGTCGGTGTCGAACCGCGGAAGGAGGACCTCGACGCCCTCGTGGCCGGGGTCGGCGAGCAGGCTCAGTCGCGGCACGACGTCGCCGAGGTCGAGGTTCCACCGGCCCTGATCGTGCTCGTTCCAGCGGAATCCGACCGAGCCGTTGGGTACGACCGGTTCCCCCGTGCGGTCGTCGACCAGCACGGTCTTCCATCGCGGCTCCGCCGTGCCGTCCTCGCCGAGGTCCGCGGCGGTGAGGAACTTCGACGGGACGTACGCGCCGTCCCGTTCGGCCAGTGTGACCAGGAAGGGCAGGTCGGTGAAGCGGCGGACGTAGTCGGTGAAGTACGGGACCTGTCGTTCGGCGAAGAACTCTGTGAGGATGACGTGCCCCATGGCCATCGCCAGCGCGGCGTCGGTACCGGGATGCGGGGCCAGCCATTCGTCGGCGAACTTGGTGTTGTCGGCGTAGTCGGGGGAGACCACGACGACCTTCTGCCCGCGATAACGCGCCTCGGCCATCCAGTGCGCGTCCGGTGTCCTGGTCACGGGGACGTTCGAACCCCACATCATCAGGTACGCGGCATCCCACCAGTCGGCCGATTCCGGCACGTCGGTCTGATCGCCGAACACCTGCGGCGAGGCCACCGGCAGATCGGCGTACCAGTCGTAGAACGACAGCATCGGAGCGCCGATCAGCGCCATGAACCGGGACCCGATCGCGTGCGAGACCATCGACATCGCCGGGATCGGCGAAAAACCGGCGACCCGGTCCGGTCCGTAGCGGGAAATGGCGTGCACATGCGCGGCGGCTGCGATTTCCGCGGCTTCGTCCCACCCGATCCGGACCAGTCCGCCTTTTCCGCGTGCGCGTTGATAGGACAGCCTTTTCATCGGGTCGTCCATCACCGAGGCCCACGCGAGCACGGGATCGCCGTGGTGTTCCAGTGCGCTACGGTACATTTCCACCAGAACGCCTCGCGCATACGGAAAACGAACCCTGGTCGGCGAATAGGAATACCAGGAAAAGGAGGCGCCTCGTGGGCAGCCGCGCGGTTCGTACTCCGGTTTGTCGGGGCCGACCGAGGGATAATCCGGGTCCTGGCTCTCCCAGGTTATGATCCCGTCGGAGACGTAGACGTTCCAGCGGCAGGAACCCGTGCAGTTCACGCCGTGCGTCGACGGGACCACCTTGTCGTGGCTCCATCGATCGCGGTAGAAGGCGTCGCCTTCGCGGCCGCCGGTGAGATGCACCGAACGCAGGTCCGGCGAACTCTCCGCGCGGGTCAGATAACGACCGAGGCGCAGCAGGGCGGTGGTCGCCGCGCCTTCGTGACGATTACCGGAACTGTTTCCGTTGGCTTTTCGTGGCGAGCGCACGCTCGCGACCTCCCGACTAAAGTCGTGAATGAGGCAGACAGTGCGAACAGGACGTGCCGAATCTGTCCGGGGAACGGTGCGATGCTAGCGGTATCCCGTGCGGTTGTCCTTGCCGGAAAGTGATCCCGGGAGTTGATCACTCGAAAAGACCAGTAAGTAAATGTGCCGGTAATGCCGAGGTAAGTGGCGAGAGAAATCCGATTATTCCTTCGATCGGCTGCTGGAAACCGGCGTGTTCGCGAATTGCCGAAACAACGGCCGGTGCACACCGCCGTACCCTGTACAGGACCGAAGGTAAGTACGACGACCTGTATCCGGAGGTGGCGGATGACGGCCGAAGTCGAACGGGCGGCCCACGCCTACTGTCCTGTGTGCAATCCGGGCCCCGGCCTCGGCGAGCCGGTCACGGCGCTCTGCGGGGCCACCCATCCGTATTGGGGCCGTCGCGAGCGGCCGGTGAACAACTGCCCGGCCTGCGAGGCCGCCGTCGCGAAGACGGTGTATCCGTGCGACCACACGGGTAGCGAGAGATGAACCACAGCGGATCCGCCGTTTCGTCTGCCCGCGGGCGGGTAACCCGGAGGCAGCGGACAACGAAGGGAGGCCATGATGAACGACAAGGCCGAGAACAAGATCGATGAACTCAAGGGCAAGGCGAAGGAAGCCGCCGGTAACGCCACGGACAACGAGCAGTGGCAGGCCGAAGGCAAGGCTGAGCAGGGCAAGGCCAACGTCAAGCAGGCCGGCGAGAAGATCAAGGACGCCGTGAAGGGCGTTCGGGACTGATTTGCGAGCGGCTCGCGCGTGAAGGACTCCTTCACGCGCGAGCCGCTGCGGTACCGTCCGGATCATGGACCTCCGGGATGTCGACGGCGTCAAGGTGCGGCGCCCGTCGGTCGAGCGCGACGACCTCGAAAGCGAGCCCGCCGTGTTCCGGGGCGATTTCGACTTCGACTCGGTCCACCTCGACGGTGGTGACCAGGACGGGGTCCGCGGCGGCGGCGAGATCGTGCGTTCCCTCGTCTCGGAGGTGAGCCTGGCGAACTCCCGGCTCGACAGGTTGACCCTCTCCGACGTGATCCTCGAAGGCGTCGACCTCTCCAACGCGGCGATCCGCGAACTGACGGCCCGCCGGGTCGAAATCCTTCGCTGCCGTGCGATCGGGCTGGGGGTGGCGATCACCTCCGCGACCGATCTGTACGTCGAGAACGCGCGGTTCGACTACGCGTCGGTGACGGTCGAACGGGTGAAGGGTTCGGCCGTGTTCTCCGGATGTTCGTTCCGGGAGACGGTCTTCTCCGGCGATCTGTCGCGACTGACCTTTGTGGACTGCGAGTTCACCGGAACGGAGTTCGCGGCGACCGCCGCCGTGGGATGCGATCTCCGCGGTTCGCGCCTGTCCGGCGTCCGCGGCCTGTTGACCCTGCGCGGCGCGAAGATCACCGGCGAACAGGCCGTCTCGGTCGCGGGAATCCTCGCGACCGAGAGCGGATTGTCGGTCGTCGGATGACCCACGTCGTGCTGTTCCACTCGGTGCTGGGGTTGCGGCGAGCCGAGCTGGCCGCCGCGGACCGGCTGCGCGCCGCCGGCTACGAGGTCACCACGCCCGATCTCTACGGTGGCGAGACCGCCGCCACGCTCGAAGACGGCTTCGCGCTGAAGGACCGGATCGGGTGGCCCACCATCGCGGACCGTGCGCTCGACGCCGCGACGCGGCTGCCCGACGACACCGTGCTGGCCGGGATGTCGATGGGCGCCGTCGTGGCCGCCGGCCTGCTCCCGCACCGGCCCGCCACCGCCGGCGTGCTCCTGCTCCACGCGCTCGCCGACCTGCCCGCGAAAGTCCGCGAGGGCTTGCCGATCCAGCTCCACGCGGCAGATCCGGACGACTTCGCCCCGCCTGCCGCGCTCCCCGGCTGGCTCGATGCGGCGACGCGATCCGGTGCCGACGCGCGGGTGTTTACTTACCCCGGCGCGGGTCACTTCTACACCGACAGCAGTCTGCCGGACCATCACGAAGAGGCGGCGACCCTGACCTGGCAACGGATTCTGGCGTTCCTGGCGGTTCAGCCCTCCGGATAGAAGAGGAAGAGCGTGCACCCGGCCGTCGACGCGGGCACGTGCCACGAACCGGCCGGAGCGTGCAGGAAGGTCCCTGCCGCATAGTCGCGCGCGCCGTCGTTGAAGGTGCCCGAGACGACGAACACCTCTTCAGGGCCAGGTTCGTGGACGTCGCGGTGCGGCCACGAGGCGCCGGGATCCATTTCCAGCACGTTGGCGTGCGCGCCGTCCCCTCCTGTCCACAGTGGACGCAGCCGGATGCCGGGGAACAGCTCGCGAACGGGGGATTCCTTGACAGAGACGGAAGTGTAGCCCTCTTGGGCGAGGATCTCTGGGTGCATGACCTCAGGGTGCCGCCACCGCCCCGCCGCCGGACAGTGTCCGGGAAGACATCATGGGGTACTTTCTTGCCATGCATCGCGTGATGGCACTGGTGCGACCGGTGCAGTCGACCTTCGAACTCGGGATGGCCGCCGAGGTCTTCGGCACGGAACGCGCCGGGGTGCCGCGGTACTACGAATTCGACGTCTGCACGGAGAACCCCGGTCCGGTGCCGACCACGGCCGGGTACGCCATGTCCGTGACCCGGGGCCTGTCCGCGCTGGCGGGCGCCGACACCGTGCTCATCCCCGGCTGGTCCCCGGTGGAGGCACCCCTGACAGCTCCTGTGCGCAAGGCGCTCCTGCGCGCGCACGCCAGGGGAGCGCGGCTCGTCACGATCTGTTCCGGCGTTTTCGCGCTGGCCCGCACCGGGCTGCTGGACGGCCGGGCGGCGACCACGCACTGGGCGCGTGCTTCCCAGCTGCAGGAAGAGTTCCCTCAGGTCCGGGTGGAACCGGACGTGCTCTACGTGGACCACGGCGACGTCGCCACGAGCGCCGGGGCCGGCGCGGGGATCGATCTCTGCCTGCACCTGGTCCGGCGCGATCACGGGGCCGCGCACGCCGCGCTGGTCGCCCGGCACATGGTGATGCCGCCGCACCGTGACGGCGGGCAGGCGCAGTTCGTGCCGGCCCCGCCGCCCGGCGACGAGCTGGACGGGCTCCTCGCGTGGGCGGGCGAACGCCTCGGGACGCCGTTGTCGGTGGGCGATCTTGCCGCTCACCTCAACGTTTCGCCTCGCACGCTCGCCCGGCGCTTCGCCGATCAGCTCGGCACCACGCCGGGCGTCTGGCTGCTGACGCGACGAGTGACCGAGGCACGCACCCTGCTGGAGGAGACCGGTCTGCCGGTGGAGGTGATCGCGGCCCGCGTCGGGCTGACGTCGGCGGTGAACCTCCGGCGGCGGTTCCGCGATCAGGTCGGCACGACGCCGGGCGCGTACCGGCGCGCTTTCCGCGGCTCGGTTTCGCCTTGAGCGGAACGGCGCACGCACGCCCCGGCGGAATGTCACGATGATCGTATGGCGGACATCCTCCCTTTCCACCAGAAGCGTCCCGAACCGGAGCCGCTGTGGCGTGACGTGCTGGGCAAGAGCCTGCGCGCCGCGAGGGAGGACCAGGGCGGCCGCCTCGTCGACGTCGCGGAACGCGCCGGGATCTCGCCGCAGTACCTCTCCGAGATCGAACGTGGCCGCAAGGAACCGTCCAGCGAAATGATCGCCGCGGTCACCGGCGCGCTCGGGCTCGACCTGGCGGACCTGCTCTTCGGTATCGCGGGCACGATCAGCCGGGGCGGCAGCACGGGTCTCGCGGTCGGCCGCCGCCCGCGAGGGCCCGTGCTCATGGCTGCCTAAGTGTCTGTTGGTGAACCCGCGACCGCGATCGACGTCGGCAGGGCGCTGCTGGTCATCCCCTCGCCGATGCGGACAGTGCGCCCTGCCATATGGTCCCCCCTTCCGGACACATCTCAGCTCCGCCAACAGGCACTAAGCACGCTCGTCGAGAACACGGTCCGCGAGCCCGTACGCGACCGCGCCCGCCGCGTCGAACACGCGGTCCCGGTCGGTGTCGTGCCGGAGATCGGAGACGGACCGGCCCGTGTGCGCGGAAAGGATCTCCTCCAGCTGCGTCCGCACCCGCACGACTTCGTCGGCCTGGAGGATGAGGTCCGGGATGGTGCCGCGGCCCTGCGCGGCGGGCTGGTGCAGCACCACCCGGGTGTGGGGCAGCACGAACCGGTGCCCGGCCTCGCCCGCGGCCAGCAGGATCGCGCCCGCCGCGACGGCCTGGCCGACACAGGTCGTCGCCACCGGCGCCTTGATGAAACGCATTGTGTCGTACAGCGCGAGCATCGCCGACGGGTCGCCGCCCTCGGTGTTGATGTAGAGGTTGATCTCCTGCTCGGGGTTGTCCGCCTCCAGGTACAGCAGCTGCGTGATCAGCGCGTTCGCCACGCCGGAGTCGATCGCGGTCCCGAGATAGATGATCCGTTCCGACAGCAGATGCGAGTAGACGTCCATGATCCGCTCGCCGGCGGGACTGCGGGAGATGACGTTGGGGATGGTGTAGGTGCTCATGCGCCCGCACCCCTTTCCGTGCCGAGGCCGAGTTTGTGCGTGCGGACGGGGACGACTTGGTCGAGGCGCTCGACGATGTGGTCGATGAAGCCGTATTCGCGCGCCTGCCCGGTGGTGAACCAGCGATCGTGGAGGGAGTCGGCGAAGATCCGGTCGATGGGCTGCCCGGTGTCGTCGGCGATGAGACCGAGCACCGTGTCCCGCGTGTAGCGCAGGTCGTCCGCTTGCACCTCCACCTCGACGGCCGAGCCGCCGATGCCCGACGAACCCTGGTGCATCAGGATCCGGGCGTGCGGCAGGGCGAACCGTTTGCCCGGGGTGCCCGCCGAAAGCAGGAACTGGCCGGCACTGCACGCCAGCCCCAGCGCGAGGGTGGCGACGTCGCACGGCACGAGCCGCATCACATCGCGGATGGCCAGCATCGAGGGGACCGAACCGCCCGGCGAGTGGATCCACAACGCGATGTCCTTGCGCGGATCCTCGCTCGCCAGTGACAGCAGCTGGGTGGTGAGGACCGTCCCGTTGTCGTCGTCGAGCGCGCCGTCGAGGACCAGGACGCGCTGGCTGAAGAACCGTTCCCGGAGCCGTTGGTCGAAGAGTGGCTGCTTCTCGTAGTCGGTCATGCCCCGACGATGCCGCCGGGGCCCGGCCGTCCGCCGGTTTCTCTGCTGTGAGCGGATCAGCCCACAGCAGGGCGCTTGACCGGGACCAGCCAGACCACTCCCGCCAGGACGACGGCGAAGACGAGGACGAGCAGGTCGATGGTGAGGCCCGGCTGGACCGGAAGGCCGAGGTGCATCCGTTCCTCGCCGATGAAGGTCAGCAGGCACAGCGAGAGCAGCGTCAGCAGCGCGGAGACGCTGAGCATGATCTGCCCCGCCCGGACCCTGGCGAGCAGGCTCGCGCCACCCGCGACCGCGGCCACTCCGGCGAAGATCAAGCTGAGGTCTCCCACCGTGATCGACAGATGCGCGAACTCGAAGAAGTAGTACGCCTGGTGCATCAGCATCGCGTTCGCGAGCAGGGCGAAGCCGAGCACCATGCCCGCCACCCCCGCCAGGACCGCGAAAACGGAGGGCGTGGTCAGTCCGGGGCGCGTCGGCGCGGGCAGGATCGGCACAGGGGTTTCGATCCCGCTCGCGGCCTGGGCCAGCAGCGGGAGCGCGTGATCCGGCAGCAGCCGCGCTTGGGGCGCTTTCGCCAGCAGCCCGCGGAGGACGTCCGCGAGCGGCCCGTTCGTCCGGTTGCAGGGCGGCTGCTCGTTGACGACGGCGTACAGCGTGGCCGCGACGTTCGCCCGCTGGAAGAAGTTCCCGCCCTCGCTCGCGCTGAGCAAGGTCACGCCGAGCGACCAGAGATCGGAGTGGGGAGTGCCTTCGTGTCCGGCGATCGTTTCGGGGGCGAGGAACGCGGGGGTGCCTGCCGGGTCGAGTGCCTTGGCGATACCGAAGCCGATCAGCTTCACCGCGCCGTCGGGACCCACCAGGATGTTCGCGGGCCGCACGTCCCCGTGCACGATCCCCGCCCTGTGCGCGGCGGCGAGCGCGCCGAGCACCTTCCCGCCGATTTCGGCCACGAACCGCGGCGGCAGCGGACCCGAGGACGCCAGCTCCTCCAGCGTCCGGGCCTCCACCGGATCCATCACGATGAACGCCGTCCCGTCCGCGACCACGACATCGTGGACGGGCACCACCGCCGGGTGATCCACGGAGACACGGGCTTCCCGCTGGAGCCGCTCCACGAGGGCGGGCTCGTGGGTGGGAAGCCGCAGTTCCTTGATCGCGACCTGGGCGCCGTCCGGCCCGTCCTCGGCACGCCACAGCACGGCCGTCCCGTCGCGACCCAGCTCCTCGAGCAGGGTGTAGCGCTCGGCGATCGTGCGGGAAACTGCCGTCACAGTGGTTCTCCTCGAATCCTGAAGGGTCTTCGAGGGACGCTAGCCAGTGCTCATGACAAAACGATGAAATGGCCGTTCATCCATAAAGGACGTACCTGGCTGGATATATTCACAGTCATGCTGACCTTGGCGGCCCTGGTCGACGATCCGGCTCTCGAACTCCGGGTGATCGTCCCCGGCCACGACGGGGCGCTGACCGAGCAGGTGCTGTGGGTGCACAACACCGAGCTCCCCGACCCCGGGCCGTACGTGCGCGAACACGAGGTCGTGCTGACCAACGGCCTGTGGCTGGACCGCGTCGCCCCGGCGGAGTTCGTCGCGCGGGTGGGCGGCGCCGGAGCGGCGGGGATCATCTTCGGCCTGCGCGTGGAGCAACGCGAAACTCCCCCGGAACTCGCCGGCGCCTGCCGGGAAGCCGGGCTGCCCTTGCTGGAGATCTCGGTGGCGGTGCCGTTCACGGCGGTCACCCGTGCCGCGGCGGCGATCCAGGCCACGGACCGGCAGAACGCGTTGATGTCGCTGGTACGCCGGGGGGACGAGCTGACCTCGGCGCTGTCGCGAGGTGCGGGCGCGTCCGGCGTGCTCGCGGTCCTCCGTCGTGAGCACGAGCTTCCGCTGGCGGTCGTGGACCGGATGGGCCGGGAACTCGCGTCCGCCGGTACCGGACTGGACGCCGGGCAGTCGCGTGCCGCCGCGGAGGCGCTGGCCGGGCATCCGCCGCCGCTGGAGGCGGATCTCGGCGCGGGGACGCGGGCGGCGTTGTTCCCGGTCGGCGCGATCGGCGACGCGGACGCCGCGCTGCTGTGCCTGCGGCCCGTGGCCGACCTGTCGCGCGAGGAGCGGGACGCGCTGGAGCAGACCGCCCGCTACCTCAGCCTGGAGGTGGCCCGGCACCAGGCGGTACAGGCGATCGAGATGCGGTTCGCCGTCGAACTGCTGGACATGGTGCTGTCCGGCGCGCAGCGCGCCGCCGAAGTGCCCGGCAGGTTGCGTGCCTTCGGCGTCGACCCGGACGGGCCGCTGGCGGTGATCGCGCTGGCGTTCGCGGGTGACGACGCCGCGACGCGGGCGGGGATGGCGGAGGCCGTGACGGATTTCCTGCTGACGGACGGGCTGCCCGCGGTCGTGGCGGCGGGCAGCCAGGACGTCGTCGCGGTGCTGCCGTTCCGTTCGGGACGGCAGTCGCCCGCCGCCTTCGCGCCGCGACTGGCGGCGGCGGTGTCGCACCGCCTCGCCGGAGGGCGAGTGGTCGTCGGCCTCGCCGATCCCGTTTCCGGCGCGGCCGAACTGCGCGTGCCGTTGTCGCGCAGCCGCGAAGCCTGCCGTGTGCTCCGGGGCAGGCGTAGCGGCCCGGTCGCGGCGAGTTTCGCCGAACTGGGCAGCTACCGGCTGCTGCTGGAGTCGCACGACGAGCAGTGGCGGCACACCTTCGCCGACGCCCTGCTCGGCCCGCTGCGCGAGCACGACCGCGTCCGCGACGGCGAGCTGGAGACGACCCTGCGGGCGTTCCTCGACCACGACGGTCAGTGGGCGGCCACCGCCGCGGCGCTGTACGTGCACGTCAACACCTTGCGCAACCGGCTCGCCAAGGTCACTGAGCTGACCGGCCGCGACGTCGGGCGGACCGCGGACCGGGTCGACCTGTTCCTGGCGCTGGAGGCTGCTCAGTCCGGATAGACCGCCGGATCGATTTCGAGGCGCCGCAGGGGTTCCACGGGTAAAGCAGGGTCGGCCAGCGCCGCGGCCGCCACGTCACGGCACCGGGCGAAGCGGACGTCGCCGAGCCCGAGCCCGAACTCGATGAGCGAGCGCACGGCGGCCAGTCGTCCCGGCCTGCCCGACAGGAACGGGTGCAGGCACAGGTTGAACAGGCATCGGTAGCGGCGCATCGCGTCCAGCTCCGCGCGCCACAGCTCCAGCACCCGCACCGGGGACGTGATCACCGAGCCGATCTGCGGCGCGGGAAGGAAGGCGTACTGCTCCCAGTCGTCGAGCGACCAGTGCACCGGCAGCTCCGCGATCCGGCCCGCCCCGGTTTCGAGCAGGTACGGCCGGTCGTCGGCCATCAGCGACGAGTCGTAGCTCAACCCGTGTTCGGCCACCAGCGCCGGAGTGTCCCAAGTGGACTCCCAGCCCGCCGCGCGATGCCCGCTGATCTCGATGCCCTGCGCGGCGAAGACCGCCATGCCCCGTTCGAAATCGGCACGCTGCTCGGCGGCGGTCATCGCGGTCGGCGGGCGATGACTGTAGGAGTGATGGGCCACTTCGTGCCCGCGCTCCACGATCGCGGCGGCGAGGCCGGGCCGCTGTTCGGCGACCCAGCCCGGCACGAAGAACGTCGCGGGCACGGCCACTTCGTCGAGCAGGTCGAGGATGCGCGGCACCCCGACCCGTGGCCCGTACGCCTGATGGGACATGGTCGAGAGGTGGTCGGCGTAACCCCGTCCTCGCGCGAGGATCGGGGACTCCGCGTCCACGTCGAAGGTCAGGGTCGCCACCGCGGCCGCGCCGCCGTGCCAGCTGGATTCCGTCACGCTTGCCGACTCTCCCGCCAGCGGCGCGCGTTCGCCACCGTGACCGTCGGGGAGACCATCGCCCGGTCGAATCCGGCCAGGGGTTCCGCCGCCGCGACGCGGGCGGGCAGATCGGGGTTGGCCAGCGCGCCGTGCCCGAGTGAGAGCAGGTCCGCGTGCCCGCCGGTGAGCACCTCGTGCGCCTGCGTGAGGTCGTGCATCCCGCCGTTGGCGATCACCGGCAACCCGGTGACCTGCCGGGCGAGAGCGGTGATGGTGCCGCCGTCGGCCAGCTTCGCCGTCTCGAGCCAGTTCCGGCCCTCGCTAGCGATGTGGAGGTACTGCGCGCCTGCCTCGGCGACCGCGGTGAAGATCACCTCGGCGTCGTCGCGGCCGCCGGGCCAGCGGTAGGTGAAGTCGTTGACCTTCGTCTGCGACAGCCGCACACCGGTCACCAGCTCCGGCACGGCCTCGGCGACGGCGGTCACGACACGGGCGGTCAGCCGGATCCGGTTCGCGACCGGTCCGCCGTAGGAGTCCGTGCGGTGGTTGGTGTAGTCGGTGAGGAACTGGTCGAGGAGGTACCCGTTGGCCGCGTGCACCTCGACGCCGTCGAACCCGGCCTGACGGGCACGCACGGCCGCGGCCGCGAATCCGTCGACGACGTCGTCGATCTCGGCGGTGGTCAGTTCGCGGGGAACCGGCCACGGCCCGGAGCCGCCGTACGCGCGCATCATCTCCCCGCGCGGCTGGACGGCCGACGGAGCGACGGTGTGCTCCAGATGCGGATTGCCCTGGGAGATCGCCCCGGCATGCATGAGCTGGGCGATCATCCGCCCGCCCGCCGCGCGAACTCCGGCGGTGACCAAACGCCAGCCCGCGACGTGCTCGTCTCGCGCGAGGCCCGGCTGGTTGAGATAACCCTGGCTGGCGGCGCTGTCGGGGTAGGTGCCCTCGCTGAACACCAGCCCGAAGCCGCCACGGGCGAATTCGGCGTAGTAGTCGGCCATCTCGCCGGTCGGGATGCCGTCGGGGCCTGCCGAGACGCGGGTCATGGGGGCGACGGCGTAGCGGTTGCGCAGCGCGAGGCCGCCGAGCGTGACCGGGGCCAGCGCGGGGTGTTCGACAGTGGTGGTGGTCATGAGCTGGTTCCTCCATTGTGGACGGTTTCGATGGCGAGCGGGGAGAGTCCGGCGTCGCTGATCCGGACGAGATCCTGGGGGCAGGCGGAGACCACGACGACGCAGTCCATCTCGGCGCGCAGGGTCACCGCGTCGCCGGGCCGCGAGTTCGCGGTCAGCCAGTGCAGGCGTCCGTCCTCGCCGACCAGGACGCGCATGAAGACGTTGATCGGCTGCGGCGTCGGGCCCGTGAAGCCCAGACCTTCGGCTGCCAGCGCCTCACGCAGGTTCGCGGCGCAGGACCGGTGGCCCGGAACCCCCAGCGCGGCGTACCGGGCCGGGTCGCACGCCGGGATGAGCATGTCGTGCTCGCCGGGCGAGGTGTCTTCGACCAGCGTCAGGATCGGGCGGCGCAGGTCGGTCAGGAAGGACTCGCCGACCGCGGGGAACAGCCGGTCGATTCCGGCGCGGGTGTGCGCCGCACTGTGGTGCTCGGTCAGTTCGGTCCCGCTGTCGTCCCGGAAGGCGAAGACGTCGCCGACCTGAGCGCCGTCGGCGTCGATCACCCGCACCAGATCCCCTGCGGCCACCCGGACGGCTTTGGCGGTCCCTGGTGGCACTTCCGTTCTGCTCATGCCTTCAGCAAACAGGTCGTCGTGGTCGGCTCGCTATGGAGAAACATCCATGATTGGCGGGCTTGGATGGAGGAATCTACAGGTGCGGTGTTCTGGTGGGCTCTGGTGCTGGATCCGGTGAAGGCCTCCTTCGCTACCTTCCGGGTTCGCGTGGGCGCTGATCGGGAGCCGCAGGCCGGTCGCGCGTGAAGGCTCCCTGCGCGCCCCTGGGGGAGGAGTCCAACGTTCGGTGCGATGGTCTCCCCGGGGTCGGGTTGCGAAAGCCACTTTCGCAACCTTCAACGTTGCGAAAGTGGCTTTCGCAACGTCGCGCGGTAGCTAGCACCCGGAAGGCATCCAAGGTCCTGCGGGAGAGAAGCCCAACGTCTGGCGGGACGGTCTCCCTGGGGGCGGGTTGCGAAAGCCACTTTCGCAACCTTCAGCGTTGTGAAAGTGGCTTTCGCAACGTCGCGCCGCAGCCAGAGCCCAGAAGGCACCCAAGGTCCCCGCGGGAGAGGAGCCCAACGTTCGGCACAATGGTCTCCCCGGGGCAGGTTGCGAAAGCCACTTTCGCAACGTCGCCCCGCAGCCAGAGCCTAGAAGACAACCCTCAAAAAGTAGTTTCGACTTTGACCACTTTCGCGGTGCGGGGTTAGTGTTCGGCGATGGAAGACGTGGACGCGGCCGGGCTCGACTTCTGGTCGTTCGTGGCGCTGGCCAACCGTCGGCTCGCGCACGAGTACGGCTTCCGTCACCAGCTGGCGACCGAGGTGCTGCTGACCCTCAATCGTGCCTCCGACCTGGTGACTTACGATCTCGAAGCCGCGGTGCACCGGCCACGCGGCCGGTCGTGGTCGGCGTTCCGGCTGCTGTTCGTGGTCTGGCTCGCCGGGCCGCTCGAACCGACCAGTGCCGCCCGGCTGACCGGGATGAGCCGGGCGGCGGTGTCGAATCTGGTCAAGACGCTGGTCGCGGAGGGGATGCTCCATCGGGTCCCGGACGAGCGCGACGGCCGTTCGGTGCGGTTGTCGCTGACCGAGGCCGGGCACGCCGAGATGGTCGCGGTCTTCCGTGAGCACAACGAACGCGAATTCGGCTGGACGAACGCGCTGACCGAGACCGAACAGCGCATCCTCGTCATGCTGCTGGGCAAGCTGATCACGAGCCGCGCCGAGTTCGGCACCCGCAGTCGTAAGTAGGCCTTCCCGCCGTGCGGAGGACCGGACTACGCTGCTCGATGGGTAGTAAAAGCGTGAACTAAATCGGCGAGGAGAAGACCATGGCGGACGGCGGACGGATTCCCGCGCTCTTCGCCGGGCTGTGCGACGACGCCGCGGTGTTCCCGCCTGGTCTGGCCCCGCTGCCGGACGCCGTCGCGGCACACGACGAACACCTCGATGCTTGGTATGCCCGCCTCGTCGGCCCGCTCGTCATCGCCGCCACCGCGCTCGGTGACCTCGCCGAAGTGCTGGGGGACCGGGCGACCCCGCTGCCGATCTCGGTGACCCTGCCTGGCGGCCCCGCGCAGCTCGATGGCGTGCTCGACGCCGTGAAGAAGCTCCCGGTGAAACTCGACGCGCTCGAGATCGCCGTCCCCGAGGGGATGGGCCCGGACGAGGTGCTCGCCGGAATTTCCCGCGCCACCGCACCGGTCTTCGTCGAGATCCCGCGCGACGAGCGACGTGTCCCGTTGCTGACCGCCCTTTCCGGAACCGGTCACCACGCGAAGTTCCGCACCGGTGGCGTCCGTGCCGATCTGTACCCCGGCGAAGCGGAACTCGCCGCCTCGGTGCGGGCGGCCATCGGGGCGGGTGTTCCGTTCAAGGCTACCGCCGGGCTGCACCACGCCCTCCGCAACACCGATCCGGAGACCGGTTTCGAACAGCACGGCTTCCTCAATCTGATGCTCGCCGTCGAAGCCGTCCTCACCGATGGCGACGCCGAAGCCGTTCTCGCCGAACGAGACGGCGCAGTCATCGCCGGACGACTTCGGGAGCTGGACGCGGATCGCGTCGCCGCCCTCCGCGCGGCCTTCACGTCGTTCGGCACCTGCAGCATCACCGACCCCCTGACCGAACTGGCCGGACTCGGCCTGCTCGAGGCGCCCCGAGGAGAGGCATGACCACGATCGACATCCCCGCAGGCTCGCTGTTCGGGATCGACAACCTGCCGTACGGCGTGTTCTCCGTCGACGGCGGCTCCCCGCGCGTCGGCGTGCGCGTCGGCGACTCCGTTCTCGACCTGGCCGCGGCGCTCGGCGACGACGTGTTCGCCGCGCCGACACTGAACCCGTTCATGGCGCAGGGATACGACCGCTGGGTGGCGGTCCGGGAGCGGATCCGCGAGCTGGTCGCCGGCGAGGTCCCCGACGGCGCGGTCCACGCGATCGAACGGGTGACCCTGCACCTGCCGATCGAGGTCGCGGACTACGTCGACTTCTACGCCTCCGAACACCACGCCTCGAACGTCGGCAGGCTCTTCCGCCCCGACGCGGAACCTTTGCTGCCCAACTGGAAGCATCTCCCCGTCGGCTACCACGGACGGTCCGGCACGGTCCTGGTCTCCGGCACGGACATCGTGCGCCCGAGCGGCCAGCGCAAGGCCCCGGCCGAAACGGCGCCGGTGTTCGGGCCGAGCACACGGCTCGACATCGAGGCCGAGATGGGATTCATCGTCGGCACCGGAACCCCGCTGAACACCCCGATCACCCCGGATTCCTTCCCCCGACACGTTTTCGGCGCGGTCCTGCTCAACGACTGGTCGGCCCGCGACATCCAGGCGTGGGAATACGTCCCGCTGGGCCCGCACCTCGGCAAGAGCTTCGCGACGTCGATCTCCCCCTGGGTGGTGCCGATCCTGGCGCTGGAAGCCGCGCGGATCCCGCTGCCCGGCCAGACGGATCCGGAACCGCTGCCGTACCTGCGGGAAAGCGACCCGTGGGGGCTCGACATCGATCTCGTCATCGCCTGGAACGGCGAGGAGGTCAGCCGCCCGCCGTTCCGCGAGATGTACTGGTCGCCCGCCCAGATGCTCGCGCACCTGACGGTCAACGGCGCCTCCTCGCGCACGGGCGACCTGTACGGTTCCGGCACGATCTCCGGGCCGGAGAAGCATCAGCGCGGCGCGTTCCTCGAACTGTCCTGGGGCGGCAAGGAACCTCTCACGGTCAAGGGGGAGGAGCGCACCTTCCTGCTGGACGGCGACGAGGTCGTGATCACCGGCACCGCGCCCGGCGCGAACGGCTCGCGGATCGGGTTCGGCGAGGTGCGGGGACGCGTGCTGCCCGCACTGTGAGTCAGCTACCCGGAATCCCGTTGGGCGGCGGCCCGTCGTTCGCGGCGGAGTCGTCCGCCTTGATGGGTGCGTCGCCGAGGTCGGTCACCAGGACCGGCGTCAGATCCTTGCCGACGCCTCCCTGGAGTTCCACCACCGACATTCCGGAGATGCCCAGGTGGCTGTCACCGGAGTAGCGGAACGGCGCCAGACCCGGTCCCTCGAACGTCTTCCCGGACTGCTGGATCACTTCGACGAGGCGCTCGCGCGTCAGGTCCTTGCCGGCCGCCCGCAACGCCTGGACGAACGTGTACGCCTGCGCCATCCCGTAGATGCGGTAGTTCGTCAGGTCGCCGCCCTTGCCGTGCGCCTTCCAGACGTTCTGCCACAGCTTCGTCCACGCGTTGTCCGGCGCGTCGACGCCGGGCAGGTACTCGGTGGTGACCACGCCGTCGATGAGTGACGCGCCGTTGGTGACCTTGCCTTCGGAGAACCGCGCGAGCAGGGAACCGACGAGCGCGGGATCGGAGCCGACGTTGCTGTAGAACCACTTCGGTTCGAAACCGATCTTCAGCGACGCCAGCTGGGAGAGCGCGGTGTACGACGGAACGGTGAAGCCCAGCACCAGATCCACGCCCGCGGCCTTGAGCTTCGCGATCTGCGGCGCGATGTCGGTGTTGCCCGGGGAGTACTTCGCGACCTCCACGATCTGCTGGCCGAGGTACCGCCGGGCCCCCTTCTCGCCGTCGCGGCCGAAGTCGTCGTCCTGGAGGAATAGGCCGACCTTGGCGTTCGGCAGGTTCTTCCGCACCCAGTCGCCGATGATCTTGCCTTCGATCTCGTAGTCCGGCTGCCAGCCGAAGGTGAACGGTACCTTCTGCGGATCGTCGCCCCAGCGCAGCGAACCCGACGACACGAACAGGTCCGGCACCTTGGAGTTGTTCAGGAAGTCGACGACGGCGCTGTGCGTCGGCGTGCCGAGGCCGCCGACCATCGCGAAGATCTCCTCCTTGAGCACCAGTTCGTCGGTGACCGCGCTCGTGGTGGTCGGGTTGTAGCCGTCGTCCTTCACCACGAACTCGATCTTGCGGCCGTCGACGCCGCCGTTCGCGTTCACGTAGTCGTAGTAGGCCTGATGACCGCTCGGGATCTCGCTGTAGCCCGGCGCGGCGACGCCGGTCAGCGGGAAATGCGCGCCGATCTTGATGGTCGTGTCGGTGACGCCGACCGTCGAGCCCTTCTGCTCGGTCTCGGGTCTGCCGCCCGCACCGCAGGCGGCGGTGACCGTGACGGCCAGGAAGACGGCCACGGCCTTGGTCCAGCGTTTCATGAGGTTCTCCTCCGGTGGATGAGTTTCCGCAGCCCGCCGGCGAGACCGGCCGGTGCGAGCAGCACGATCAGGACGGTGACCAGGCCGTAGATCAACGGCGCCAGATGCGCGGCCTGGACGTCGGAGAGGCCGAGATCCGTTCCCGCGCCGGTCACCAGCGGCGGCAGGAAGGTCAGCAGCGCGGCGCCGGCGAGCGCTCCGGTCAGGCTCCCGAGACCGCCGAGCACCACCGCGGACACCAGCAGCAGCGACAACGTCAGCGCGAACCCGCTCGGCGCCGCCAGCCGCGCCGACAACGCCATCAGCGCTCCGGCCAGCCCCGCGCATCCCGAGCTGACGACGAACGCCCGCACCCGTGTGCGGCCGAGGTCGATCCCGGCGAGTTCGGCGGCCACGTCCTCGTCGCGCACCGCCCGCCAATCGCGTCCGACTCGGCCGCGGGCCAGGTTCGCCAGCAGCACGAACACGATGATCACCGCGAGCCAGGAAAGGTAGGCGAGATAACGGATCGACGTGAGTTCCTGCCCGGTGACGAAGTACGCGGCGTCCGCCAGCCAGACGGGGATCTCCGGCATCCGCACGGGCAAGCCCTGCTCGCCGCCGAGCGCTTCGCCGAAGAACAACGGGATCCCGGGGACGGCGACGGCGAGCGCGAGCGTCGCCCCGGCGAGATACGGCCCGTGCAGCCTGGCGGCGGCGACGCCCACGAGGGCCCCGACGGCCAGCGTGATCACCATCGCCAGCACCAGGATCACCGGCAGCGGAAGGAATTCCGACTTCAGCAGGAGCGCCGTCGAGTACGCCCCGACGGCCATCAAGGCGCCGTGCCCGAGCGACAGCTGCCCGTTGAGTCCGGTCAGGACGGTCAGGCCGCCCGCCGCGATCGCGAAGTACGCCATCGTGGTGAGCTGCGAGGTGAGGAACGGCCCGGAGTTCTCCAGGACCAGCACGACGACGAGCAGCGCGGCGAGCGCGCTCAGCAGAGAACGGCGTGGCACGTCAGACCCTCCGTTCACGGACGTTCGCGAACAGGCCACCGGGCTTCAGGAGCAGCACCACCATGAGCAGCGCCAGCGCGGCGAGCGGGACGAGTTCCGAGCCGACGTAGCCGCTCACCAAACTCAGCGACAGGCCGAGGACGACGCCGCCGACGACCGCGCCGACCGGGCTGTCCAGCCCGCCGAGCACGGCGGCGACGAAACCGTACACCACCACACCGTCCATATAGGACGGATGGACGAGACCGCCGCCGGCGATCAGCAGACCGGACAGCGAACCGGCGAGCGCGGCCAGCGCCCAGCCGAGGGTGAGCATCCGCCCGACCCGCACGCCGAGCAGGCGGGCCACCTCCCGGTCGAAGGCCGCGGCCCGCATCCGCAGGCCCAGATCGGTACCACGGAACAACAGCACGAGCCCGATCAGCACGACGCCGACGGCCGCGATGGTGAACACGCCGAATCCGGTCAGCGCGATCGTCGTGTCACCGACCCGGAAACCGGTGAGCCCGAACGGCGCCGGGAACGACCGGTACCGCGAGCCGAACACCAGCGCCGCCAGCGCGTGCAACACGATGAACAGCCCGAGGGTGAGGATGACGGCGTTGATCTCGGCCTTGCCGTCGACGAACCGGACGACGAACCGTTCCACCAGCGCGCCGAGTACGAGTCCAGAGGCGAGGGCCACGGCGAAACCGGCCCAGTACGACCAGCCCGCGTCGATCAGGACCAGCGCCAGGTAGGTGGTGATCATCGCCATCGGCGCCTGCGCGAAGTTCACGATCCGCGTCGCCCGCCAGATGAGCACGAGCGCCAGCGCGAACGCGGCGTAGACCACGCCCAGCGTCAGGCCGGTGAGCGCGGTGGTCAGCAGTTGTTGCACAGGCTCCCTTTCAGAGCGGGGGTGAATTTACTGCGGTGTGCCCGGGGCGTTGCGAAAGTGGCTTTCGCAACCTCCGCGGGCGGGCCGTCGGCGACACCACGGATGCACGAAGCTCCCTTTCAGAATCCGAGGTAGGCGTGCCGGAGGTCGTCGTCCTCGACGAGCGCGGCCGCGTCCCGCCGGACGACGACCTGCCCGAGGTTGAGCACGACGCCGTGGTCGGCGATGGACAGCGCGCTGCGCGCGTTCTGCTCGACCAGCACGACGGCCAGCCCTTCGTCGTGCACGAGACCGCGCAGCAGGCCGAAGATCCGCGCCACGATCCGGGGCGCGAGACCCAAGGACGGTTCGTCCAGCAGCAGCACCTTCGGCCGGGAGAGCAGCGCGCGGCCGATGACCAGCATCTGCCGTTCCCCGCCGGAAAGGACGTGCGCGAGACCGTTCTTGCGGTCGGCCAGCGCCGGGAAGAGGTCGTAGATCCGGCGGAGATCGGCCGCCGTGGCCCGGCCGCGTGCCCCGAGCGCGCCGAGCCGCAGGTTCTCCTCGACGGTGAGTTCGGCCAGCACGCCGCGGTTTTCGGGGACGTGTGCCAGCCCCAGCGCTGGAAGGTCCTCTGTGGACACTCGGCTCAGGTCCCTGCCCTCGAGCGAGACGCTGCCGCCCGCCGTCGGCACCAGGCCGGAAATGGTGCGCAGCAAAGTGGTCTTGCCCGCGCCGTTCGCGCCGAGCACCGCGGTGATCTCGCCTTCCGCGGCCGAAAGGCTCACGGAGTCGAGCGCGCGCACCGGGCCGTAGCTCGCCGAAAGGTTCTCAACGGTCAGCACCGGCCACCTCCTCGCCGAGGTAGGCCGCCTGGACCGCCGGATCCGCGCGGATCTCGTCCGGGGTGCCGCGGGCGATGACCCTGCCGAAGTCCAGCACCACGATCTCGTCGCAGACGCCCATCACCAGATCCATATGGTGTTCCACCAGCATCACCGACATGCGTTCGGTCAGGCCGCGGACCAGCGCGCCGACCTCGTCGATCTCGGCCGACGACAGGCCGCCCGCCGGTTCGTCGAGGAGCAGCAGGTCGGGTTCGCTCACCAGCGCTCGCGCCAGCGCGACGCGTTTCCGCACCGGGTAAGGAAGGCTCGCGGGATAGCGATGGGCGACGTCGGCGATGTCGAAGGCCTCCAGTTGAGCCATCGCGCGCTCGGTCAACGCCTTCTCGTCCTTCGTCCACCCCAGCAACGAGGACCAGAAGCCGGATTTCGCGTGCCTTCCCGCTCCCGCGAGGACGTTGTCCAGCACGGTCATCCGGTCGAACAGACCGAGTTCCTGCAAGCTGCGGGCGATACCGAGGCCGGCGAGATGATGGGGGCGCAGCCGCCGCAGCTCCGCTCCGCGCCAGGTCAGGGTGCCGGCGTCCGGGCGGACGAAACCGCACGCGACGTTGAAGAGCGTGGTCTTGCCCGCCCCGTTCGGACCGATCACCCCGAGCACCCGGCCCGGCGCGACGGTCAGGGAGACGTCCGACAGGGCGACGAGACCACCGAAGGTCACCGACACGCCGGACATCTCGAAGGTCGACAGGGTCACGCAAGAACTCCCAACGGAGAGAGGAGGTCCCGGCGCGGGTGCGCCGGGACCGTTGACGCTCAGGCGTGCGGACACGTGTCCCGGTAGTCGCTGATCGTGCGGTCGTCCGGGGCGGGGCAGAGGAACTGCTCGTAGCGGGTGTCGTTGTCCACGAACCGCTTCAGCCACGAAAGCGTGTACTTGGCCATCGTGGTGTTTGCGGTGTTCGGGAAGAAGTGGCTCGCGTTGTCCAGCTCCATGTATGCCTTCTCCGCCGTAGCGGGAATGCTGGTGTAGAACGGGATCGAGTGCGACGACACCGGCGCGACCGTGTCGGATTCGCCGCCGATGACGAACGTCGGCACCCGCAGCGAGGACCACGACTTCCGCGTGTTCCACGGCGCGAGCGGCACCGCGGCCTGCAGCGACGGCCGGTCCTGCGCGGCTTCGAGCGAACCGCCGCCGCCCATCGAGTGGCCTGCCACCGCGAGCCGGGTGGTGTCGATGCGGGAGCGGACGGTGCTGCGCTGGGTCAGGTAGTCGAGTGCGGCCAGCAGCTGGTCACCGCGGCTGTCGGGCTGGTCGTAGATCGTGTTGGTGTCGATCGTGAACACCACGAAGCCCTGCGACGCCAGCCGTGGGCCCATCCACGCGATGCTCGACTGGGTCGCGGTGAACCCCGGCGAGATGGCGACCGCGCCGAACGTGCCCTGCGCGGTGCTGGTGGGGTAGTAGATCGTTCCGCCGCCGAAGCCGGTGACGGCCAGGCTCGACACGGAGGTCTGCGACACCGCGAACGAGCCGCGGGACGCTTCGATGCTGCTTTCCGTCGGGTCGGGTCCTCGTTCGTAGGGGTTCTCGGCGGCGTAGGCCGCGGGGGCGACAGTGAGTGCCGCGACGGTGGCCAGTCCACAAAGGATCCGGGTCGTACTACGCATGGTGCCGTCTCCGTTCGCCGTTGAACACGGTCCGTGGTGATGGACTGTGGCAAACGGCCGGAGTGCGCTGCATCGGTGAAATCGCCAGTCTTGATCCGCGGCCGTTCCCGCCGGGCCGGTCGCCCGTACGATCGGCGATCGTGAACCCCTCAGCCGAGGACATAGTCCGCACGGCGGCGCGGTGGATCGATCGCGGCGTCCGCGTCGACACCTCCGCCTTCGCCCAGGATCTGGGCATCTCGCGCAGCACCCTGTTCCGCCGCGTCGGAAACCGGGAAGACCTGCTCGGTGATGCCCTCTACTACCTGTCCGAGCGCACCCTGACGGCCGCCGCACGCACCTGGGAGCGCGAAGAGGGCGACGTGGTGCGCAACGCGGCCGGTGAACTGCGCTGTCTTTCGATCATGCGCGAGTACCGGTCCGTGCTGGCGGCGAGTGCCGGGTTCCGGCGCTTCCTCGACGACGAGCCGGTGCTGGCGATCCGGCTGCTGACCGACCCGGACGGACGCGTCCAGCCGAGGGTGATCGCGGCACACGTCGAGCTGCTCCGCCGCGACGTCGAGGACGGCGGTTTCGTGCCCGCGGTCGGCTTGGACAGCCTGTGTTACGCCATCGTGCGGCTGGGGGAGGCGTTCCTGTACTCGGACGTCCTCGCCGCCCGGACGCCCGATCTCGAAGCGGCGTCGACGCTGCTCGGAGCGCTCGTGGAAGGACGGGTGCCGGCGAGGACCTTGTGAAACACTTGCGCCTGGTGTTTCATCGAGAGGGATCTCGAGGAGGCGCCGATGCCTGTGTACCCGCTGCGGGGGAGGGACGACCTCTTCGGCGGGCTGCGGTCGGTCGCCGGGCGCGCCGTGCTGGTCCGCGGTGCGGAAGGCCTGGGTAAGTCGGCCCTGCTCACCGCGCTGCGCGCCACCCTCGGCGTCCGTCTCGTCGGCGTGCGGGGCCTGCGAGCGGAACGCGAGCTGCCCTACGGCGCCCTGCACCGGATGTTCGGCGTGCCGGTCTCCAGCGGTGCGGAGGCGCGAGACCGGCTCGGTGCCGTCTCGGCGCCGACGATCTGCTGGATCGACGACGCCCACTGGGTCGATCCGGAGTCCTTGGCGGCGCTGGGTTTCGCCGCCAGACGACTGGCGGGCGCGCCGGTCGGGATGGTGCTCGCCTCGCGGTCCGGATCCGACGAGTTCGAGTCCGTCGAGCTGCCGCCGTTGACCGATTCCGCCGCCGATCAGGTGCTGCGTGACCGCGGCGTGCCCGCCGGGGTGCGCCCGCAGCTGGTCGAACTCGGCGACGGGAACCCCGCCGACCTCGTCGCGCTGGCGGCTTCGCTGACGCCCGCGCAGGCGGCCGGGCGGGAGCCGGTTTCGCCGATCCTGCGCGAGCGCCTGCCTCGCTACACGGCCGAGCTCGACGCGATGCGGGTCGACGAACGTCTCCGGTTTCTCATGACCTGCATGGATGTTTCCGCGAGGAAGGCGACCTGGTATGCGGCGGCGTCCCCGGTCGACCGCAGGGCGGCGCACGCGCTGCTGGCCTCCGCCGAGGAGGGCCCCGACGCGCTCTGGCATCGCGCGATGGCGACGGCCACGCCGTCCGAGTCACTCGCGGACGCGCTCGCCGCGGCACCGGCGGTGGATCACGCCGCCGCGGCGCGGCAGCTCGAACGCTCAGCCGCCCTGACCGCCGATCCGGCCACACGGGCGACCCGGCTGCTGGCCGCGGCGGACGCGGCCTGGCAGGCGGGCAGACCGGGGTGGGCCCGGCTGCTGCTGTCCGAAGTGGACACCGAACCGGGCGCGGTGGCGTTGCTGCACGGGGAGATCGAGTTGCGCGACGGCGATCCCGCCGTCGCCACCCACGAACTGGGCGCGGCGGCGGAACTTCTGCCCGATCCGGCAGGCGCGCTCCTGCTGGCGGGCGAGGCCCGCAGGCTCGGCGGAGACCTGAGCGGCTACCGGGCCCTCGCCCGGACGGTCCCGGCGGACGACGGGCTGGTGTCCGCGCATTTCCACGGTCTGACCTCGGTTTACGCCGGACGTCACGAGGACGCCGTCACTCCGCTGAAGGACGCGGTCGCCAAAGGGATGGCCGGCTCGGACGTCGCCGGGGCCGTCTGGGCCGCCGAAGCGGCCTTCGCCCGCGGGCATGCCGAACGGGCGCACGAATACGCGGCCGCGGCCGTGAGCCGCGCGCGCCTGGGCAAACGGCACGCGGAACTGCCGTGGGCGCTGATCTCTCTGTCGCTCTCGGCCATCGCGCTCGACCGCATCCCCTGTGCGCGGGCGGCGTCCCGCGACGGGCTGCGCGCACCGCACAACCTGCGGATGGAGCATCTGACGTTGCTGGGGCTGGCCGCCGCACTGCTCGGCGACCGCGTACCGGAGCTGGACGAAGCGGCCGAAGGCATCGCCGAACGCGGTCTCGGCAGGCCCGCCGCGGTCGCCGCGTGGGCGAACGCCTGCCTGGACCTGGCCGAAGACCGGCCCGACGACGCGTTGAGCAGGCTCGAAGACCTCGCTTCGGGCGTCTCCGGCGACCAGCCGGTGATCCGGGTGCTGGCCACCCCGCAACTCGTCGAGGCGGCCGTCGGTTCCGGGCGGCCCGAACGCGCGCTGGCCGCGCTGGAGGTGTTCGACCGCTGGACCCTAGCGGGAGCGGAACCCTGCTGGCTCGCGCTGAGCCACCGCTGTCACGCGCTGACCGCGTCGGATCCCGGTGTGGCGGAGCGGCGTTTCGTCCTGGCCATCGAGGCGCACCGGCGGGCAGGCGGCGCGATGGAACTCGCCAGGACCCGGTTCGCCTACGCCACCCTGCTGCGACGGCATCGGCGGACCCGCGACGCCCGCGACCAGTTCCGCGATGCCTTGCGCGGCTTCGAAAACGTCGGAGCGAAGCGGTTCGCCGAACGGGCCCGCGCCGGCCTGCGCGCCACCGGCGAGACCGTCGACGTGCCGCACCGATCGCTCGCCGGGCTCACCCCACAGCAGGACGCCATCACCCGGCTGGTGGCGGCGGGGGAGACGAACAAGGAGATCGCGCGGCGGCTCGTGATCAGCCATCGCACGGTGGATCACCACCTGCGGAACATCTTCACGGCACTGGGGGTGCGGTCCCGCGTGGAACTCGCGCGCCGCGTCGCCGCCGGGGAATGACGAACTCGCGTGATCGAAGCCGTAACTCGTGTGTTACGCCTCTGATCACGCGAGTTACGGGCAGGCGAGGACCGGGGCCTGCGGACGCCCGCCGCCGTGCAGGTCGCTCAGCGGAACCCTGGCCAGGCCGAGGATCGCCTGCGCGGTCGCGCGCGGGGCGGTCGACGGGTTCAGGCCCGTGGCGTCGTAGGCGATCGCGCCGCGGTCCGCCTCGGCGCCGGCGCAGCCGGTCTGCAGCGACCGCAGGAATTCCCGCGCCTTGACGGCGGCGGCGGGACGATGCCCGGCCAGCGCCTGCGCGGCGAGTCCGGTGCTGTTGGCGTTCGGCGCGTTGGTGCCGAAACCGAAGCCGCCGTTCGCGTGCTGCTTGCCGACCAGCCAGGAGGTGCCCTCGCCGGCGTTCACCGGGTCACCGGTGGCGCGCAAGGCCTGCACGACCGTCGCGGTCGCGTCGACGTCGCTCGTGCACGTCGCCTCGCCGAAGTTCAGCGGGAAACCGCCGTCGGGGCACTGGGTGCCCGCGAGGAACGCCACGGCCGGAGCGGGGGCGCCGCCGGTGCGGTCCAGCGCCAGCAAGGCGAGTGACTGAGAGAGGGCGTTGGAGAAGTCGCCGTATTCGGAGCGGTCGGAGAACCGGCCGGACGGCGTCAGCAGCGAGAGCAGACCCGCCTTCACGTCGACGCCCCCGAACGACGCCGGGTTCTTGTCGCGAACCTGCGCGGCGAGCAGCAGTTTGGCGTGCGCGCCCGCGTACGCCTCGGTGCCGCTGCCGACGTAGCCGGTGGTGATCTCCGGCTTCGCCAGCCAGGCGATCGCCTTCCCCGCGTTCGTGTCCGACACCCCGGCCGCGGCGAACGCGAAGATCGCGTCGATCGTCAAACCCTGGTCGGGGAACTTCTGGCCGCCGAAGTCGGCCTCGAACCTTTCCCCGTCGGTCAGCTGCCTGGCGAGCCAGCCCGAGGCGGCGTCCGCCTTGTTGTGGGTGCCGGCGGCCGCCGCCGGAGCGGCGACCAGCCCGATGCCGCACAGCATGACGACAGCGAAAACCAAACGTCTCATGAGAACCCTTCCCGCATTTCCACGACAGGAGTCGGTGACACCGCGCGACGTGGGTGACCGGGCTCGCCTGGAGGGCACACCGTTGCGGGACAGCGCCGGACTCTCACCGGACTTCCCCCACGACCGCGCTGAATCGGACGAACCGAAGGGTCTCATCCCGGTCAAGCGCCGGGGTACCGCCGGGCGCGAGGCGGCGATGTGATCCTCGCAACCGACCTGGTCAGCGGTGCCTGCCCGAGGTGATCGAGTGTTAACCTCGCCTCGCTCGACAACTGAACACCGCCGCCCGTGACGGGGAAGCCGGTCGAAATCCGGCGCTGTCGCGCAACCGTGGGCCCTTCACCAGGGGCGAGCCGGGATACCGAACGGGCGGATGAACGAACCACTGTCGCGATAAGCAGGGGTGACCGCGGCGTCCGCGCCTGTCCTCCGTCATGCCGCTAGGAGGAGTCATGCGCCGCCGGTCCCTCGCCGCACTGGCGTTCGCCGTCAGCGTCGGCGTGGTCGCCGCACTGCTCACCGGAACGGCCACCGCCGCGAACGATCCCGGGGCCGCGAAGGCGAATTCCCGCTGGCTCGCGACGAAGCTGAAGCCGGACGGCACGCTCGAGAACCCCTTCGGCGGCGAACTGCCCGACCACGGCCTGATGCTCGACGTGCTTTTCGCGCTGTACGCGTCGGGCGACGGCGCCAAGGCCGAGCCGATCATGAAGTTCCTCGACGACGAAGGCCACGCGAGCGACTACTTCACCTGGGAAAAGCTCATTCCCGCGCCCGGATACGACAAGATCGTCGTCGGCGGCTCGCTGGCGAAGACGCTGGTCGCCGCCCAGGTTTCCGGCCGGGACCCGCGCGATGTCGACGGATACGACCTGGTCGCCGAAACCCACGCCGCGATCATGCGCAAGGGCCCCGACAAGGGCCGGATCAGCGACTACTCCAAAAATCCGGATCTCGCCGGCTCGGTGAGCAACGACGCGAACACGTTCGGCCAGGCGCTCGGCGTCATCGGGCTCGCCGCGGCGGGCGAGAACGACCGGATCGCCATCGACAGGTTGCTGGCCCAGCAGTGTTCCGAGGGCTACTTCCGCCTCTTGTTCAAAGACATCCCGACAAAGGAGACCGGCGACCACGTCACGCCGGACGGCCGCAAGATTTCGACCTGCGACGAGGGGAAGCCGCTCGACCTTTCCCCCACCGACGGTGACGCCACCGGTCTCGCGCTCTCGGCCCTGCTGGCCGCACGGAAGGCGGGCGCGACCGGCCTCGACGCCCCGATCGCCAAGACCGTCTCCTGGCTCAAGGCGAACCAGACCCCCGGTGGTGGCTGGGGCGGCGGCGTCGGCACCGAGGCACCGAACACCAACAGCACCGGCATGGTCGTCCAGGCGCTCGCCGACGCGGGCGGTGCGGACGCGGCGGTGGACAAGGGCGTGCGGTTCCTCAAATCCGCGCAGGCGAACGCCGCCGCCGACGCAGGCACCAAGCTCGCGGGCGATCTCGGTGCGATCGCCTACAACCCGGCTGCCTACGAGGACGCGCGCGCGTCCGGCATCAGCGGGCTCGACACCTGGATCCGTGCGGGTGCCCAGGCTTCGCTCGGGTTGGCGCAGGTCGGCTTCTACTCGCTCGCGAAGGGCGACACTCAGCCGCCGACCGGCGGCAACCCGGCTCCCACCACGACGACCACCGTCACGAAGTCGGTGACGCCACCGCCCAAGCCCAAAAAGGCAGGCACGTCCACCGGCGTCCGGGTGCGGACATCGACGGCGATCGCCACCCCGGACGCGGCGACACCGGCCGCCCGCCTCGGCGCCTACCTGGCGAACCGGCTCATCGACGGTGACCACGTCGAGGTGACCGAGGACGGCAAGACCTACGTCGACCACGACGCCACCGCCGACGTGGTGCTGGCCCTGCGAGCGTTGGACCAGCAACCGGACTCGGTCGCCCGCGCGTCACAGTTCCTGCTGAAGCCGGAAGCCGTACAGGCCTACGCCCACGGCGCGCCGTACGAGCAGGGCGAGGCGTCGTATGCCGAACCGCTCGCGAAACTCGTGCTCGTCGCCGAATTCGCCAAGGCGGATATCGCCGGGCAGGTGCGCGCCGATCTGGTGAAACTGCGCGGCGCCGACGGCGAGTTCACCGACACGGGATCGTTCGCCGACGCCGACGAGACCGTGGAGCGGCACGCTTGGGCGGTACTCGCCACCGCGGCCGATCCCGGTCCCGCGGTCGAACTGCTCCTTTCGCGCCAGTGCGCCGACGGAACCTTTCCGAAGCACCTCGACACCGTGGAATGCGGCTCCGGCGACCTCGCCGCGACCGCCGCCGCGGTCACCGCGCTGTCCGCCCGCCCGCACACCGACGACGCGCCCCCGTCCAGGCGTCCGGACGGCTGGAGTGAGCGGCGCGTGTCTGCGTTCGTCTCCGCGGTGGGCGCGCTCGGCGTCCGGCCGACCGGCGAGGGCATGGTCACCGGAGAGGGCGGGGAGCCGGACGTCGCGCTCAGCGCCGCCGTCGCCGCCGCGCGGCAGACCGCCGGCCTCGACGCGAGCGGAACCGCGCGGTCACTGGGCAAGCTGATCAAGCCCGACGGCGGTATGGCCAAGGGATCCGCCGGGGAGACTGATTTCCCCACCAGTGTGGCCGCCGCGCAAGGGGTCGCTGGCCGACCGTGGCTCACCGCGGCGGATTCGCCGCTCTCGCCCGCGGTCCGGCTGCCGCTGACCGAGGCGAATCCGTCCACGCCGGTACTGGCCGCGGAGCAGTCCGGCTCCCCGCCGTCATGGCTGCTCTGGGGGCTCGCCGGGCTGGCCGTCCTGCTGCTGCTCACCGTGATCGCACTGGTTTTCGTCCTTCGTCGTTTCACCAAGAAAAAGGGGGCAACACCGTGAAGAGAATGCTGGCCGTGACGTCCGTCCTCATCGGACTGATCGGGCTTTCCGCCGCGCCCGCGAACGCGGTCGACACCACCAAGGGCTACGCCGGGATCTGCACCGGCGCCGACGCGCTCACCGGGGTCACCGTCGTCGTCGACTTCCAGGAACTGGACGGCAACGGCGGGACCGCCGCGCCGACGATCACCCGCTGCTCGCCCAACGCCGCGCCGGGCACCGCCCGCACGGGTATCAAGGCCTTGCAGGACGCCGGGATCGCGGTCACCGGCACCGCACGCTGGGGCCTCGCTTTCGTCTGCCGCGTGGAAGGCCGCCCGTCCGCGACGGAGACCCTTCCGCTGTCGGCCAACCCGAACTACAAGGAGGCGTGCGTCACCACCCCGCCCGCCGGCGCGTACTGGGGTTACTGGCACGCGAACGGTTCCGGCTCGACCTGGACCTACAGCACCTCCGGCGCCGTCAACCGGAACGTGACCTCCGGCGGATTCGAGGGCTGGTCGTTCTCCCTGAACAAGTCGGCGACGACCAACCCGCCGCCCGGTGTCACGCCGAGGAACCCGGCCATCCCGTGAGGAGGGTTCTTCCCGCGGTGGCGGCGGTCGTCCTGATCGCCGCCACGGCACCGTCCGCGCACGCCGTCGACCAGAGCAAGGGATATCCCGGGTTCTGCAAGGACGCCACCGGGGTCACCGTGGTGGTGGACTTCCGGCAACTCGGCGGCACGGCCATCGTCCGCTGCAATCCCCAGACCACGCGCGGCACCGGGCTGGACGCGCTCAAGGGCGCCGGTTTCCAGCTCGCCGGGGTGCAGCGCTGGGGCGAGTCGTTCGTGTGCCGGATCGAGAATCGTCCTTCCGCGGCCGAGGACATCCCGGTCAGCGGCCGCGAGAAGTACCGCGAGCAGTGTGTCGACACGCCTCCCTCGCAGGCCTACTGGTCCTACTGGCACGCCTCGAACAACTGCGCGTGGGACTACAGCCAGTGGGGGCTCAAGAACCGGGACTTCACCCCTGGCGGATTCGAGGGCTGGTCGTTCTCCTTGAACGCCACCGCTCAGAGCAACCCGGCCCCGCGGGTTTCCGCCGTGCGGCCGGGTACCGAGGGCCAGCCGTGCGTGTCGCGCGAAGAGGCCAAGCCTGCCACCGGCGATCCCGGCGAGCAACAGCGGCCGCAGCCGGGGAGCGGTCAGGCCGGCGGTCCGCGGCCGACGGCCGGTGCGGAACCGGGCGCGGGCGAAGCCCCTGCCGCGGGTCCGGGTTCCGGTGCGCTACCGCCGCCCAAACGGCGTCCGAGTGCCTCGGCACGGCCGAAGGCGCAGGACCCGTCGTCGAACATCGCGTTCACCGGCGGCGAGAACGCCGAAGACGTCAACGCGGTGATCGAACGCGAATCCGGAGCCGTCGGCTGGGCGCCCTGGGCGGCGGGCGCCGCGATACTGGCGCTGTGCGTGGCAGGATTCCTGGCGGCACACAGACGCAAACGCGCGCAAGGAGTCTGATGACGTCCTACTTCCTGCCGCGCGACCTGCATCCGGCCGCGTGGTGGGTGTGGGCGCTGGGCCTCGCCGTCGCGGCGACCCGCACGACGAACCCGTGGCTGCTGCTGACCATCGTGGCGGTCGCGGGGTACGTCGTCGTGGCCCGGCGCGGTGAGGCGCCGTGGGCGCTGGCGTTCCGGCTCTACCTGTACCTCGGTGCGTTCATCGTCGCGATCCGCGTGTTCTTCCGCGTCGTGTTCGGCGGCGCCGAGGGATCCACGATCATCCTGCGGCTGCCCGAGATCCCGCTGCCGGAATGGGCGGCGGGCATCCGCCTCTTCGGTGACGTGTCCGCGGAATCGTTGCTGGGCGGGCTCTACGACGGGATGCGGCTGGCGGCGATGGTGATCTGCCTCGGCGCGGCCAACGCGCTCGCGAACCCGAAACGGCTGCTCAAGGCGATGCCGCCGGCGTTGTACGAAGTGGGCACAGCGGTGATCGTCGCGCTTTCGGTGTTCCCGCAGCTGGCCGAAAGCGTGCTGCGGGTCCGGCGGGCCCGCAAACTGCGCGGCGGTTCGGGCAAGAAGAAGATGAAGGCCCTGCACACCATCCTCATCCCTGTGCTGGAGGACGCGCTTTCGCGCTCACTGCAGCTGGCCGCGTCGATGGACTCGCGCGGTTACGGCCGCGCGGGGCTGGTCGAGGCGCGGACCAGGCTGATCACGGGAACGCTGATGATCGTCGGCCTGCTCGGTGTCTGCGTCGGCGTTTACGCCACTTTGGACGGTTCCACGCCCCGCTACCTCGCCGCGCCGGTGCTTTCCGTGGGCGTCGTGATCGGGCTGATCGGCTTCTGGTCGGCGGGCAAACGGGTCCGGCGCACGCGGTACCGGCCCGATCGCTGGCACCCGCCGGAAATCGTCGTCGCCGTCAGCGGGATCGGGGTCGCGGCGACGTTGTTCGTGACCTCCAGCGTGAACCCGATGAACATGAACCCGTCCCTGATCGGCCTGTCCTGGCCGGCGCTGTCCTGGGGGCCGTTGCTCGGCGTGCTGCTCGGCGTGGTGCCCGCGTTCCTGACCCCGGCCCCCGAACCGCCTTTCGCCGCACTAGAAGAAGAAGCCCGCTCATGATCGAACTCGACCACGTTTCCTTCACCTATCACGGCCGCGCCGAACCGGTGCTGTCCGACGTGACGCTGTCCATCGGTGAAGGCGAACTCGTGCTGTTCGCGGGCCGGACGGGGGCGGGCAAGTCGACGCTGCTCGGCACGATCAACGGTCTCGTCCCGCATTTCACCGGCGGCCATCTCGAGGGCACGGTGTCCGTCGACGGCGTGACGACGCGGTCCCGGCCGCCGCGCGAGTTCGCGCATCTGGTCGGCGTCGTCGGGCAGGACCCGCTCGCGGGCTTCGTCACCGACACGGTCGAGGACGAGCTCGCGTACGGCATGGAACAGCTGGGCCTGACCCCGCAGGTGATGCGACGCCGGGTGGAGGAGACGCTCGACCTCCTCGGCATCGCGGAACTGCGCAGGCGCGCGCTGCGGACGCTGTCCGGCGGGCAGCAGCAGCGGGTGGCCATCGGCTCGGTGCTGACCACGCACCCCAAGGTGCTGGTGCTGGACGAACCGACGTCGGCGCTGGACCCGACCGCGGCCGAGGAGGTGCTCGCGACGCTGGCCAGGCTGGTGGAGGACCTCGGTACGACGGTGCTGATGGCCGAGCACCGGATGGAACGCGTGATCCCGTTCGCGGACCGGATGATCCATGTCCCCGGCAGCGGGGGAGTGGTCGACGGGACACCGCCGGAAGTGCTGAAGGACATGCCGATCGCGCCGCCGATCGTCCACTTGGGACGGTTGGCGGGCTGGGACCCGCTGCCGATGTCGGTACGTGACGCCCGGCGGCGCGCTTCGTCGCTGACGCTCGGTGCTCCCTCCGCGCGAAGCACCACCGTCGGCGAGGAGCTGCTGACCGCGTCCGGCGTGGTCGTGCGGTACGGGCCAAAGGTCGCGGTGCGGGAGGTCGATCTGTCCCTGCGTGCCGGCGAGGTGCTGGCGATGATGGGGCGCAACGGCTCCGGCAAGTCGTCGCTGCTGTGGGCGGTGCAGGGCTCCGGGCCCCGGCAGGGCGGCAAGGTCACCGTCGAAGGCAAGGACCCGAAGACGCTCAGCAGTGCCGCGGCCAGGGAGCTCGTCGGCATGGTGCCGCAGACCGCGAGCGACCTGCTGTACCTCCAGACGGTCGCCGCCGAATGCGAAGCCGCCGACGCGGAATCCGGTGCGGAGCCGGGGCATTGCCGGGGCCTGCTCGACAGGCTCGCTCCGGGCATCGATCCCGCGTCGCATCCGCGTGACCTCTCGGAGGGCCAGCGTCTCGCGCTCGTGCTCGCCGTGCAGCTTTCGGCCGCCCCGCGGATCATGCTGCTGGACGAACCGACCCGCGGCCTCGACTACACCGCGAAGGCGGCGCTGGCGCAGATGATCGCTTCGCTGACGGCCGAGGGCAAGGCGATCGTCGTGGCCACCCACGACGTCGAGTTCGTCGCGACGATCGCGCACCGGGTGATCGTGATGGCGGAGGGAGAGGTCGTCTCCGACGGTCCGACCGGTGAGGTGCTCGGCGGTTCCCCGGCGTTCGCCACGCAGATCGCGAAGATCCTCGGCGAGCCTTGGCTCACCGTGGACCAGGTCCGGTCGGCGCTTCCGCAGGAGGTCCCGTGACCACGACGGCACCGGCGGTCCGGCTCGGCCCGCGCTCGGCGACGGTGCTCGGCCTCGCGTCGCTCGCGGGGCTGATGATGTTCGTCTGGCCGCTGCTGGTCCGCGTCGAGCCGCAGTCGATGCAGCACGGCCAGGACGCGCCGTTCGTGTTCATCGGGATCCTGCCGATCCTGATCGTCATCGTGCTGGCCGAAATGTCCGAAGGGGGCATGGACTCCAAGGCCCTCGCGATGCTCGGCGTGCTTTCCGCGGTGAACGCCGCCCTGCGGCCACTCGGCGCGGGGACCGCGGGGATCGAGACCGTGTTCTTCCTGCTGGTGCTGGCCGGGCGGGTGTTCGGCCCGGGCTTCGGTTTCGTGCTGGGCTGCACGTCGATGTTCGCCTCGGCGCTGCTGACCGCCGGGGTGGGACCGTGGCTGCCGTTCCAGATGATGTGCTCGGCGTGGATCGGGATGGCCGCGGGACTCCTGCCGCGCCGCGTCACCGGCAAGGCCGAGATCGCGATGCTGGTGGGGTACGGGATCCTCGTCGCGTACGTCTTCGGGCTCCTGATGAACCTGTGGTTCTGGCCGTTCATCACCGACGCCGAAGTGCCGTACCACGCCGGGCACATCTCCTACGTGCCCGGCGCCCCGCTGCTGGAGAACCTGCACCGGTTCACCGTGTTCACCCTGCTGACCTCGACGGCGGGCTGGGACACGGGCCGCGCGATCACGAACGCGGCGGCGATCCTGGTGCTGGGCCCCGCCGTGCTCGCGACGTTGCGCCGGGCTTCGCGGAAGGCTTCCTTCGGGGTGCTTCCTTCGTTCACCCCACCCCGCGATTAGTCGGCTACTTGCGGGATTTCCGGGGCAGGACGTGGCAGGCCACGGCGAACGCCACCCCTACGGCCACGATGATCGCGGCGAAGACGGGATGCATGTCCTTGGACAGGCTCTGTGCGCGTTCGGGGCCGATGGCCCAGAGTGCCAGGGGCGTGGCGTAGGCCGCCGTGAGCGCGATCGCGCCCCAGCGGAGCGCCTTGAATCGGGCGTCGCGCAGGGTGCCGATCAGGACGAGGGCGACCGGGACGACGGCGAGCATCGCGAACTGGCCGATGATCATGACCGGCACGGCCCAGGCCGAGACGAGGACGGAACGCGGGAAGCGGCGGACGGTGGTTTCGCGGTCGAGCGTCTGGGTGGACATCGGTTCCTCCGGGGTTCGGAATACGGTCAGCAGTGGGATTCGGCGGTGGTCTTGAGGTCCTTCAGCCAGGCTTCGAGACCCCAGCCGAGGAATTTGGTCGCGGTGGGCACGTCGGCCTCCACCTGAGCGCCCGCCCAGTTCTCCTCGGTACGGACGAGCACGCCGCCCTTGACCTCGGTGAAGGTCCAGACGTGGATCCCGTTGTCGATGCCGAGGCCCTCGCCGACCGCGGGCCCGCTCCAGCGGAGGCATTTTCCGCGCTGGATCTGGTGGACGGTCGAGGTGATCGACAGTGTGGTGGCGGGAGTCGTGGCCGTCGGCGGCGCCGGCGTGGTCCAGCGGAACCGGGAGTTCTTGCGGAGCGGGCCCCAGTCGAGGCGTTCGTTGCTCAGCACCGGCTCCTGCCAGGACGGCCAGCGTTCGACGTCGGTCTGAAGCCGCCAGATCTTGCTCAGCGGCGCCTTGATCAGGGCCTCGGTCCGGTAGTGGATCGGCGCCTTCGTGTCGATGGTCTTGCCCTGACACGAAAGCGGGGCGGGGGAGGTGGTGGCGGCCTGTGCGGGCGTCACGGCGCCACCCAGCAGGCCGAGGGCCAGGGGAAGCGCGAGGGCGGCGGTGCGGCGGAGGGTCATGCGAACTCCTTGTTAGCGGCGATTGCGATAGTTAGAAGCTATAACCACAGCGATGTGAGTGTCAATAGGGAAAGTGATAGCCTCTAACTGAACGAGCCCGGAAGGAGCGGTCGATGGACGTCAAGACCTCGCGTGAGCGTTACCGGGCCCAGGTGCGCGCCGAGATCAAGCGGTACGCGTGGGAGCAACTGGGCACGACGGGTGTCTCCGCGCTGTCCCTCAACGCGATCGCCAAACACGTGGGCATGAGCGGGCCCGCGCTGTACCGGTACTTCCCCAGCCGCGACGACCTGATCACGGACCTCGTCCGCGACGCCTACCGAAGCCTCGCCGACGTCGTCCGGGCGGCGGCCGGGTCCGGCGGCGTGGCCGAAGTCGCCTACGCGATCAGGGAATGGGCGCTGGCGGATCCGCAGCGATATCTGTTCGTCTACGGAACGCCGATCCCCGGCTATCGCGCGCCCGGCGACACCACGGAGATCTCGAACGAGTTCATGGCCGTACTGCTCAGGGTGCACGCGGACGCTCCGGACGACGGGCGGGTGACGGCGTTCGACAGCCATGTCGAGGAGCATCGTGAATGGGCGGGCGGACTGCCGGTGTCCTCCGCGGTCCTCCGTCGTGCCGTGACGTTCTGGACCCGGATCCACGGCGTCCTGTCCCTGGAGCTGGCCGGGCATTTCGCCGGCATGGGGTTCGATCCCGGTGTGTTGTTCGCCGCCGAACTCGCGGGTCTGTCCATAGAGGACGGTCCCCGCTGAGCGGGGCACCGGCGCCCGTTGTGCTAACTTCCGGGGATGCGTAAAGGATCCAGGGTTCCTTTCGGTCGTACGCTCGCGGTGATCGCGTCGATGTTCCTGGCCTCGCTGATCGGCCCCGGTGCCGTCGCGAACGCGTCCGGCGGGCACGGCTGTGAATGCGCGACCCCGTCGATCGACCGGTTGCAGCAATGGCTCGCCTCCGGTGAGGGCACCACGGTGCCGCCGACCGGCAGCCTGCTCGTCCGCGAACGCGGCGGCTACGCGGCCAAGGTGGCGTTTCTCAACGCCGAATGGCATGTGGTCGTCGTCTGGCTGGGGAATCGGTTCGAAGCGCAGGCCGATCTCTCGAAATCCGCCGGTTTTTGGATGACCTACAGCGCGACCGACGATCTCTACGTCCAGCTGCGTCCCGCCTCGAAGTGGAGCGGTGGCGACAAGTGGCTCACGAAGGTTCCGTCGACCGGCGGAAAGACCGTCAAGAAGTTCTTCAGTTTCAAGCCCGAAGCCTGGACGACGCTCCCCGAACTGGGAACGCCCGGTTACTCCTTCGCCTCGGCGCTGACCGAGGCGCGAGGACTGGTCTTCGTCGGCAAAACCCCGAACGAGCTCGCTTTCCGCGGCCTCTCGATCGATCGCTACCGGCCGCCCTGTCTCTGAACACTTTCTCGGTTTTCACCTGTCCGGAGCGGCGCTTGTCGCGCACCGTGCCCGTTTTGTCCTGTACGGTGAACCTTCAGCCGCCTGCGCACGACCGATCCGAGGAGTACCCCAGATGAGCCTGTTCGACTCGCTGAAGGAAAAGGCCGCCGAGCTGCTGGGTGGCGCGGGCGACAAGGTCAGCGAACTGACCGGCGTCGACCTTTCCGGCGCCGCCGACCAGGCCACCCAGTCCGCCGGCGGACTGGCCGAGACCGGCCAGGGTCTCGCCGAGAACGCCACCGCCGCGGGCCAGGACGCCGTCGACTCGGCCACCGCGGCCGGTCAGGGCGTCGTCGACTCCACCGGTGCCCTCGGTGACACCGCCACCGGGCTGGCAGGCGGCGTGATCGACCCGAACGCCCGGGGCTGAACCGCCCCCGGCCTCCCCGGTATCCGCGGATACCGGGGAGGCCGTCATGCCCGCGTGCTGTGATCGGACGCGAGCGACGTCGGAGCAGGCCGGGCCGTAGCCCGGTGGGGCGACGACCGGTCTTCGACATGACGATCTTTGTTTTTCTTTAGTCGGCGAAGAGGGAAACGGTTGTGGTAACCGTCCGCGGGCGGGAATCTCCGTCCGTGATCGTCAACCGACTGAAGCCCGTCGGCCTGCGCGCCGGGCTCACCCTGCCCGCGCTCGTCCTGCGGTTCTCCGCGCCGAACCAGGTGCGGTGGCCGGGTTGCTGGTGTTCGGCCTGGCCGTCGTAACGGCTTCGTTCCTTCTCGCCTGGGCCGCGGAAGCCGCGCAGGTGGACATCTCCGGCGGGCTCGCCATCGCGGTACTCCCCGAGTACGCGGTGGACCTGTACTTCGCCTACGCCGCAGGCTCGAATCCCGAGTACGTCGCCTACGCAGCGGCCAATATGACCGGTTCCAACCGGTAGCTGGTCGGCCTTCGTGCTGATCGGGCTCGCCGTCGCCGTCATGTCCCGCCGACCTCGCCGCACCGTTCCGGCGATCGGCTGCCGGTAAAAATGAGACCCGCCCGAGCGTCGTCCGGCGGTAGTCTTGGCGAAACTGACTGATCTGCGGGGGAGCGGACATGGTCGGAATCTGGATAACCCTCGGAATACTGCTGCTGGTGGTCGGCATCGCCGTCGTCGCCGACCTGCGCGATCGAGGGCGGGGCGGGACACGCAAGATCATGTTGCCGGGCTGGGCCTCGCGGCGGGCCGACTACACGGAGAACGACCTCGTCCACGGGCGCTGGACGGAAAAGCCGCCGCGCGAGCAGGATGACGAGCACCAGCGCGAATACCGGGCCGGCGACGAATAGGGGAGTTACGCGGCAGGCCTGGTCCAGCGCCAGGCATCGCGCAGGGCGGTGATCAACGCCTCGTCGTCGGCGAAGGTGGGTTCTTCCCCGACCGGTATCCAAGCGCGGTCGACGATTTCGCCGTGGTCGCTCCGGACGACGGAGATTCCGGGGTAGGACAACGCCGCGCCCCCGTCGCCGGCCACGTGGCGGGACTCCCAGCGCAGCTGGACAACGCGATCAGCGCTCATCGACCACAACTTTCCGTACTTGCGTACCGGGTAAGTCGTCTCTCGGCGGCCGCGCGTTTCACGCCCGCCTTGTGATGTGCGCCCTTCGTACCGCGGATTTCCGTGCTGGATACGATTCTTTGGGTGAATTCCGCGGAAGACATGGTGTCACACCAAAGGCGGTGACCCCGATCACAGAACCCTCTTCCACCGTGGGAACATGGGAGCCAAGGTCGCCGGCTCCCGGAGGGTGAATGCTGCGCAAAATGCGTCGCTGGCTCGAATTGCTCAGTCTCGGCGGGTTGGCGGTGGTCGGCTTCGCGGTCGGGATCACGGAACAGCTCGGCCTGCTGGACAATGTGGCGCCGAAAGGCGTCTCCACGCTGACGCTGATCATGGTCAGCGGCGTGGTCGTGGTGCTGCTCATCGAGCTGACCCCGTTGCGCGCGCTGGAAGACATCCGCGATCGCCTCGCCGGCCTCGACATCGACACCATCGCCGCGAGCCGGCGCCGGTCGCACTACGGCGGCGTGGTCGAAGTGCACAAACGCTTTCCGGACGACGAGTTCGCGGCGCAGATCGCGAAGGCCAAGCAGGTGACGATCCTGAACACCTGGATCCCCAACCTGCAACGCCTGGAAAAGGAACTGGAAGCCGCGATCGTCGACCGGCGCGCCCAGGTGCGCATCATGCTGCTGCACCCGAACTCGATGCTCGTGGGGCTGCGCGAAGCGGCACTGGACCGGAGCGACGGCGCGGGCAAGACCTTCGTGAGCACGGGGATCGTGGAGTGCCTGGAGACCCTCGCCCGCCTGCACCGGCGGCTGGCGAAGCGTCAGGCCAACCTGAAGGTGCGAGTGTTCAACTCGCAGGCCTCGGTTTCGGTGTACCGGGCCGACGGGCGCTACCTGGTCAGCATGTTCCTGCACGGCCAGCTGGCGATCGATTCACCGCAGTTCGAGATCGAGGGCACGCACGACACCGTGCTCGGCGAACAGATCCAGCGCGAGCTCGACACGTTGTGGGACATCGGCCGCGACGTGGACCTCGGCGACTGGAACCGAAGCATCGACATGATCCGTTTCTGAGCAAGAGGGGTAGTGATGCGCGAACTCGACGAGTTCGAAGACGGTTTGATCGAGCGGTTCCGGAATCACCCGGCACTGCGTGGCGTCACCGAGCTCTCGCCGGAGGACCTGCGGGCCGTCCTGCTGCAGCGGCGTTTCCTGTCGCTGGCCTTCACCATGGCCTACGACCTGGCGATCGACCTGCTCACCGACGAGCAGTCCCAGCGGATCGCCCGCGTCATCATCCGTGAGGAGTACCCGGACAACGCTTCGCCCGGCAGCACGCCTTCACACCGCGAGGACCTGATGGCGGACATCCTCGCGCTGGGCGTCCCCCGGGAAGCGCTGGTGCGGTCGCGGAGGTCACTGGCCACGACGGCGTGCGTCGACACCACGATGGAGCTGATCGCCTCGGCGGGCGACTCGAAGCACGCCGACGTCGAACTGCTGACCATCCTGCGCTTCTGGGGCGAGGTGCTGGTCTCCGTCGAGTACGGCGAACTGTGGCGCCGGATCGGCCCGGTGCTCGGCGACAAGTCCGTCTTCTACTACCCGCACCACGTGCACGACGCGAAGTCCCGCCCGCTCGCCGCCGCGTCCCCGCTTTCGCTCACCCATTCCGATCAGCTCGGGCTGCGGCTCGTGCAGCTGATCGACTCGAGCGAGGCACGGGAGCGGTTCCGGGAGACGGAGGAGGCGGTCGTCGCGGTCAAGACGGCGTTCTACGACCAGTTCCTGCCCGCTTCTTGAGTGTTGTGGTCCCCTGGCCCGGTCCGTGAAGGCCTCCTTGAGGGACCCAGAGTCCCTCAAGGAGGCCTTCACGGACTTGATAACCCACGGAGCGACCCGCGGCCGATCTCACTCGGCGACGAGGCCGGAGAACCGGCCCAGCGTCTCCTCGCGCCCCAGCGCCTGGGTGATCGCGTGGAGATCGGGGCTCCGGGTCGAGCCCGTGATCGCGATCCGGATGATCTGCGAAGCCTCGCGAATGGAGCCCGGGAAGCCTTCGGGATTCTTCTTGAACTCCTTGGCGTTCTTCGCGAAGCCGTGCTTCGCCGCGACCTCGCGGATCTGCTGGAACCATTCCTGGCCGTCGTCGAGCTGCTGGTAGTTCTCGACGAAGTCCCGCGCCACGGCCCGGACGACCTCGGGGTCGACGCCGAGGGCGGCGATCCGCTCGTCGTCGGCGCTCGCGACGGCGGCGTGCAGCTGCGGGAAGAAGAAGCCGTAGACGGCGCGGAACTCGCTCCACTTCTTGAGGTCCTTGCGCGGGTTCTCGGCGCCGTCACGCTCGACGGCGAGCGCGCGGAGCGCGAGGTCCGGCTCGGCGTCGAGGACGGTCCGCAGCTCGGGGTCGAACCGCTCCGCCCAGCCGCGGACCTCTTCGAGGATCTCGGCGCCGGTCAGCGTGGCGATGTGGTCGGCCGAGATGTCGTCGAGTTTGACCAGGTCGACGAGCGGGCCGGCGACGCCGCATTCTTCGAGCTTGATCGGCTCGGCCAGCGCCTGGTCGAGCGGCATCTCGGCGAGACGGCCGTTGGCGAGGCCGCGCAGGTAGTAGAGGACCGCCTTGGTGGGATAGCCGGACTCGATGTAGAAGTCGACGCTCGCTTCCGGGTCCTTGCGCTTCGACAGCTTGCGCTTGCTGCCGCCCTCCTGCTTCATCAGCGGAGCGATGTGCGCGTACGTGAGCGGCTCGAAGCCGAGCGCGTCGAACAGCTGCTGGTGCACCGGCACCGACGAGATCCACTCGTCGCCGCGGATGACCAGGTTGACGCGCATGAGGTGGTCGTCGACGGCGTGCGCGAAGTGGTAGGTCGGCAGCCGGGGGCTCTGGTCGGAGCTCTTGAGGATGACGACGTCGTTGCGGTTGGCCTCGGCCTCCAGCGGGCCGCGGATGGCGTCGGTGAACCGGGCGCGGGCGCCGGTGTCGTCGGGCGCGCGGAAGCGCACGACGTACGGGTCTCCGGCGTCGAGTTTGGCCTGGACGTCGGCGGGGTCGGCGTCGCGCCAGATGGCCCACGAGCCGTAGTAACCGGTCGGCAGCTTCGTCGCCTGCTGCCGGGCGGTGATCGCCGCCAGCTCGTCCTTGGTGGCGAAGTCGAGGTACGCGCGGCCGGTGCGGAGCAGCTGACGGACGTAGGTCAGGTAGATCCGCTCGCGCTCGGACTGCTGGTACGGGCCGTAGTCGCCGCCGCGGTGGATGTCCTCGTCGGCGGCGAGATCGAAGTAGGCGAAGCCGCGCTCGAACTGGTCGATGGCGCCTTCGACCTCGCGGGAGCGGTCGGTGTCCTCGACCCGGACGAGGTAGCGGCCGCCGCTGCGGCGGGCGACGTCCTGGTCGATGGTGGCGACGTAGACACCGCCGATGTGGACGAAACCGGTCGGCGAGGGACCGAACCGGGTGACCAGGGCCCCCTCGGGGAGCTCGCGGGCGGGGTAACGCTGTTCCCAGTGCTCGGGCTCGGGCAGGTCGGCGGGGAAGAGGGCGTCGATGACTGCTCGGTCCAGCATGGCGGTTCAGATCTCCCGGCGTCGTGGTGCATGGCGGTTTTCGCCACCGAAGAGCCTAACCGTCCGGCCTCCCGGCCTGGTGAGGGTGGGTCCCGAAGCCGGATCGAGACGTGCTTTTTCGTCGGTGCGCCCCGGTAAAATAGGCCTTGCCGGACATTCGGGGAGGAAATCGGTGACCACCGATAGCTCGCTTCGTGAAGAACCCCAGCTCACCATCCGACCAAAGCCCTCGGCGTTCTTTCTGCGCCGTCGTTTTCTCCGCACTTTCGGGCCCGCGCTCGCGCTGGCCGTGAGCGGCCTGATCGCCTTGCTCGTCAGCGGCACCGTCGTGGTGCCGTTCCAGCAGACACTGGTCCTGCGCGGCAAGATGGGCTCCAAATCGGATCTCTTCGAGGACGCCAAGGTCCAGGAAATCCTGATGCGTCACCACATCCGGGTCCACGTGACCAGGACGGGATCACGGGACATCGCCACCCACGACCTCAGCCAGTACGACTTCGTGTTCCTCTCGGGCGAGCCCGCCGCGGGTCTCGTCCGGCGCTCGAGGGCGAACGAGTGGACGGGCACCGCACGGCAGCCGTTCACCAGCCCGATCGTCCTCGCCACGTACCGCCGTTACGCGGAAACGCTGGCGGGCAGGAAGATCGCGGAGAAACCGCCGGGGCAGGACCTCTACTACACGCTGGACACCGACAAGTTCATGCAGGTGATGAAACGAGGGGAGACCTGGGATTCGCTGGGCGTCCGCGACCACGGCGCCGCGAACGGCAACCGGGTGCTGGCGCAGACCTCGAACATCTGCGATTCCAATTCGGGCGCGACGTACCTGATCCTGCTGGCGTTCCTGGAGAACGGCCGTCAGGTCCCGGTCGTCGACCCGCGTCCGGCCGGGCCGCCGAACCTATCGAACGCGAAGGAGCTGGCCAACCGGGTCAAACCGCTGGTGGCGGCCCAAGGCTTCCCGTCGGCCGACCTGTCGGAGTCCTACGCGAACGTCGCCGAGGGCGACAAGCCGATCGTCGTCATCTACGAGCACCAGTACCTCGCCATGCAGTTGCGGGCCAAGGCGCAGAGCGGACAGCCCGACCACGACCGGGTCCTGCTGTACCCCAAGGACAACATCCTGACGAAACCGCAGTTCCTCGCCCTGAAGCCGGAAGCGGAGCGGCTGGGCGAACTGATCACCTTCGATCCCGATCTGCAACGCCGCGCGATGGAGCTCGGGTTCGGCGTCGCGACCCCCGCGGGCAGCACGAAGAGCGCGCGGCTGTACGACTTCCTCCGCGGGCAGGGGGTGCCGACCCCGGAGACGGCGGACAACGACAGCACCACACCGCTGCCGGACAACCTGGTGCTGGAAGAGATGATCAAGACGGTCGGGGACTGCCAGTGAAGCGGCTGCTCGCGGTCCTGTGCTGCCTGCTCCTGATGGTCACCGCCTGTACGAGCGGCGGCGAGAAGGTGAAACTGCGCGTGCTCGCCAGTTCCGAACTGGCCGACCTCGGCCCCATTCTCGACGACCTTCGCGGGGAAACGGGAATCGAACTGGAAATGGATTTCCGGGGAACGGTCGACGCGAGCACGTCCCTCACGCCGGGGAAAGCGACGCACGATCTCGCCTGGCTTTCCACCGACCGGTATTTCCAGCTCAAGTTCCGGCAATCCGGCGACAAGGGGGAACGGCCGCTCGCGACCAAGACCATGGTGTCGCCGGTGATCGTCGGGATCACCCCGGTGAAGGCGGCGGAGCTGCGCCGCGGCAAACCGGACGGGAAGCTCTCGTGGGCGGATCTGGCGGACGCGGCGGCGGGCGGCGGTTTCCGGTTCGCGATGGCGGATCCGGCCAAGTCGACCAGCGGGCTCACATCGCTCGTCGGGGTGGCGACGGCCGCCGCGGGCACCGGTGCCGCGTTGCGTCTCCAGGACGTCGAATGCGACAAGCTCCAGGGCTTCCGCACCGGGCACACGCTCACGGCGGACACGTCGGCCGCGGTGGCCGAGCGGTTCGCCGAGCGCCAAGACGTCGACGCGATCATCGGGTACGAGTCCACGCTGCTCTCGCTCAACGCGAGCGGCAGGCTCAAGACGCCGCTGGAACTGGTGTACCCGCGCGACGGCATCGTCCAGTCCGACTACCCGGTCCTGCTGCTCGACCCGGCCAAGCGGGAGGTGTACGACAAGCTCGTGTCCTGGCTCAGGAGCCCGGCGACGCAGAAGAAACTGATGGAAAGGACCCTCCGGCGGCCGATCACCGGCGAGGTGGGGCTGGATCCGAGGCTGCCCGCCGCCATCGGGAACTCGCTGTACTTCCCCGACGAACAGGCCGTCGTGGACAAACTCCTCGACGATTACGCGGCCGCCGACGGCCGCACTCCCGGACGCGTGATCTTCGTGCTGGACTTCTCCGGTTCGATGAAGGGGCAGAGGATCGCCGCGCTCCGGGCGACCTTCGCCGGGCTGAGCGGCGGGCCGGACGGCGGGTTCGACCGCTTCTACCGCGGCGAGCGGCTCACGGTCCTCCGTTTCGGCGGGAAGATACTGGGGGACAGGGAGTTCACCGTCGAAGGGCCCCAGGATCTCGACGCGCTGCGCGCCTTCATCGCCGCCGATGAATTCGACGGCAACACGGCGGTCTGGTCGGCACTCGGCGAGGCCTACGCGAAGGCCGGCGCCCATCGCCGTGCCGAACCGGACCGGAGCGTCTCGATCGTGCTGATGACCGACGGCGAGAGCAACACCGGGCCGGGCATCGAAGAATTCCTGCGCGCGCCGAGGGATCCCGGCGTGCACACGTACACCATCCGGTACGGCGAGGCCGATCCCGCCGAACTGGCTCGCGCGGCGGCGGCCACCGGTGGCCGGATGGTCGACGCGAACACGACATCCCTGCTCAAGGCCTTCAAGGAGATCCGTGGCTGCCGATAATCTGTGGTGGGACGTCTGGGGACTGTGGCTCGCGGTCTGGGTGCTGACCGTGGCCGCCCTCCTCGTCGCGGTCGTCGTTTTCGTGCGGCACTGGCGCCGCGCGCGGTCCGACGGCGATCAGGGCATGATCCGGGGCATCGGTTTCTATCTGCACACGAAATCCGTGATGGGCCTGTATCAGTTGCATCGCTACAACGAGGCGCTGGAACAGGAGGTGGAGAAGCGGAAGAGCCGCGGCTGGCGGTTCTGGGGCTCGGCGGGATTCGGTCCGCTGAAAGGGGAATCGGAGCGCACCGACACCGACGAGGAGTTCCGGCGGTACATCCGCAAGGCCGAGCCGATCACGGTGATCGGCATCGTGATGAAGGTGCTGGAGAAGCACCACGACATCATCTACGTGGATCTGGCGAAGCAGGAGCTGGTCCACAACCGGGCGCTGGTGAAGGAACTCGGCTGGGCCGACGGTCCCGAGAGCACCCGGCAGCTCAAGACCCGGTTGCGGGGTGTCGAGGCTTTCGTCTCCGTGAAGGGCCTGTTCCGTAAACGTTCCCAGACCGACACCGAGACGGTTTTCGTGGCCCCGTACGGGAATCCGGACGATCCGGCGCGAAGCAGGCGGATCCGCTTCACCTGCGTCACCAGCGATCTGCGGGACACCGCGCCCGCCGGTGCGTTCCGGGCGCGGTGTCTCGGCAAGGTCGAGGACTGGGATCCCGAAACCGGTGAACTCGTCGTTCACCCCATCGCGATCTTCAAATGATCCGCCCCGGTCTCGGCACAGAAGCACCCGACGCCTTTCGCGATCCAGTCCCGGCCTTCCCACTCGGGGTGGCGTTCGATCATCAGCGCTTCGACCTCCGCGGCGATGGTGTCTTCGGGAAGAGACGAGTCGCGCCGCGTCCAGGTCTCGTCGCGCAGGAGTTCGAGGTACTCGCGGACCTCGGTCAGGATCCCGCGTCCGGAGACTTCGCCGTGGCCGGGGACGACGAGCTCCGGTCCGGTGGCGGTCAGCCGTCGCAGCACTTCGATCCAGCGCCCGCCCGAGACGTCGGTGTCGTGCGGCGGGAACCACGGGAAGATCGAGAACTGGCCTGCCTCGACCAGATCTCCGGTGAACAGCACACTCGCGTCGGGCACGGTCACCACCTGGTCGCCCTTGCTGTGGGCGCGTCCGGTGGCCTCCATCCGCACCACCCGTCCGCCGAGGTCGAGTTCGTACGCGTCGTCGTAGACCACGTCGGGGGTGGCCAGGGTGACGCCGTCCAGCGCCCGTGCGACCGGGGCGCCGAGACCGCGGAACATCTGGAGATAGCCCGGTCCTTTGTGGACCAGATCCGCCGCCTGCGCGCTGTTGACGAGGTAGGTCGCCTCGTCCACGAAGACCTGCGCGCCGAATGCGTGCTCGGGGTGGAAATGCGTGGTGGTCAGGTACAGCCTGCGGCCGGGGGCGTGCTCGGCGGCGAAGGCGAGCACCTTCTCGGCGTTGCGGGGGCCGAGGCCGGTGTCGACGACGAGCACCGAGTGGGAGCCGCCGATGACCCCGATGTTGGGGACGAGGTCGACGCCGAGATTCGGGATCACCACGAGGTCGCGAGCGATCTCCCTGGCCTGGCCGGGTTCGACGGCGGGTTCGTGGACGAGGGGTTCGAAGGGCATGCCCCACCTTCGCGCCGGTCTCGGCGCGCCGTCCAAGACCGATCTCCATCACCCGATACCTGCTGGGTATCATCGCTGGTGATGGAGCTTCGTCTGCTGCGCTACTTCGTGGCCGTCGCCGAGGAACGGCACTTCGGCCGGGCGGCCGCGCGGCTGCACATGACCCAGCCGCCACTCAGCCGGGCCATCCGGCAGCTGGAGAACGACCTGGGCGTCGTCCTGCTGCTCCGCTCGGCCGCCGGCGTCGAGCCCACCGCCGCCGGAACCACCTTGTACGCCGAGGCCCGCACCCTGTTGGACCAGGCCGACCGTGCCCGCGCTCGGGTGACGGCGGCGGCGGGGCCCGCGACGCTCACCGTCGGCACCCTGACCGACGGAGCGGGGGAGGCGGGCACCCGGCTGGCCGCGGCCTTCCGGCGACGGCATCCCGAGATCTCGATCCGCTTCCGCGAGGCGGATTTCACCGATCCCACCACCGGGCTGCGCGCCGGGCTGGCCGACGTCGCGCTGACCCGGTCGCCGTTCGACGAAACCGGTCTCAGTGTCCGCGTCCTGCGTTCAGACCCGGTTGGGCTGGTGCTGCGCACCGGTGACCCGCTCGCCGATCGTGCGTCGTTGCGGCTCGCCGACGTCGCCGATCGGCCCTGGTTCCAGCTGCCGGACGGCACGGATCCGCTGTGGCGCGAGTACTGGAACGGGGCCGCGCCCGTCGGGGAACGCCCTGCCGGGCCGGTGGTGCGCACGGTCGGCGAATGCCTTCAGGCCGTGCTCTGGAACGGTTCGGCCGGGATCGCGCCGCTCGGGCACACCTTGCCCGACGGGCTCATCTGGGTACCGCTGGCCGACATGCCACCGAGCCCGCTGGTCGTCGCCTGGGTGACGACGCGGGAGAGCCCGCTGATCCGCTCGTTCGCGCGGATCGCCATCGAAAGCCATCGCTAGCGCGTGTTTCACAAGTCTTGTTCGCGGTCTTCGCGCCCAGGCGGTCCCTGACGGCACGGGCGGATGCGGCCGAGTACGACCCGGTACGAGGCCGATCCGCTCGCACGGTCAGGAACCACCTGGATCACGAAGCCCATCGAACAGACTTGTGAAACACGCGCTAGCGCGCACTTGCAAGTGCGTACTTCCCTCCGGAGAGCGGCTCCCCGAAAGTGAGTACAGGTTCGCTCACCATCCACAAGGGAGTCCGCTTCATGTCGAGACCCGCTGCCAGGTCCCGGATCCAGGTCGGCCGGACCACGGTCACCTACCTGCCGGACGGTCACGCCTGGCTCAACCCCGCCGTTTTCCTGCCGTCGAGTGTCCCGTCCGGCTGGGCCGCCCACGACGCGTTCCTCGACGAACGCGGCTGGTTCCCGGTCAGCATCGGCTCGTTCCTGATCCGCACCGGAGACCGGGCCATCCTGGTGGACCTGGGGCTCGGCGCGGCCGACTTCACCCTGCCCGGTGCCGCCGAGTTCCACGGCGGCGGCCTGCTCGGCGCACTGGCCGCGGAGGGCCTGGCCCCCGAAGACGTCGACACCGTGATCTACACACATCTCCACCACGACCACGTCGGCTGGACGACGAACGTCCCGCCCACGCCGGACGGCCCGGGCGGGCCGGTGACCGGCCTGACCTTCCCGGCGGCACGGCATCTCGTCAGCGAGGCCGAATGGGCGCACTGGTCCGGCACGAACGAGCCGGTCGGTCCGGATCCGCTCGCCGTGCAGCGGCCGCTGGCCGAGGTGATCGGCTTCTTCGGCGACGGCGACATCATCGCGCCAGGCGTGCGGATACTCGCCACGCCGGGGCACACGCCCGGGCACAGCAGCCTCGTGATCACCGATCCGGCCGGGGACGATCCCCGCCGCGTCGTCGTGCTCGGCGACGTCATGCACTGCCAGGTGCAGATCACCGAAAGCCACTGGACGTTCGCGTTCGACGTCGATCCGGTGGAGGGCGTCGCCACCCGCGAGCACCTGCTGAAGGAGATCGAGGACGACCGGACGATCCTCGCCGGCGGGCATTTCGCCGGACAGGTGTTCGGCCGGGTCCTGCCGCCCGCGCTGCGCCGGATCTGGGCCGCCGGCCCGGCCACCGGATAACGTCGCGGCATGCCGGAACCACACCGCCGCCGTCCCCGTCCAGGCACTCCCGGCCAGGTACTGGCCTGGTTGCCGGACGGGCGGCCCGCCGACGTGTACAGCGCGCCGTGCCCCTCACGTCAGGTGCTGGATCGCATCGCGGACAAATGGACCGCGCTCATCGTCGGATGCCTCTCCACGGGGACCAAGCGCTACAGCGAACTGCGCGCCGCGATCGACGGGGTCAGCGAGAAGATGCTCACCCAGACCCTGCGCGGCCTCGAACGCGACGGGCTGGTCACGCGCACCGTGCATCCGACGGTGCCGCCGAAGGTCGAGTACACGCTGACCGAGCTCGGCCACACCCTCACCGCGCCGTTGGCGGTGCTCCGGGATTGGGCCGAATCCCATATCAACGCGATCAACGACGCCAGGACGCGGTACGACGCCGGGGTGTAGAAACCCCGGCGCCGGGGCAATCCCCGGACATGCCGGACTCATCTTCGGAACCCGACGAGACGACCGTCGACGCCGTCGGAAAGCTGATCTTCGCCCTCGAAACGGTCGAGCAGGCGCGAGGTCACCTGTACGCCTTCCATCACCTCACGGGGACAGCCGACTTCGCGCTCGGGGAGGCCGTCGAAGGCCTTCGCAAGGCCGGGCACGCGGACTGGGCCGAGCGGATCGAGACCGAGCTGATCGGGCTCAACGTGCTGCCGGACAGGTGGACCTTCCAGGTGATCGAAGAGTACGACGACGGCTACTACCGGGCCTACCGCGACCTGACGCGGGACGTCGCCGAAGACCTGACCGGAGGGCGCCGTCACCTGCACGAAGAGCGGATCAAGCGCAGCAGGCGTACCGAGGGGCGGCCCGGACACGAGATGGGGCGGCCGTCGGGTTGAGCTACGCGCAGGGATCGTGGCCCCAGGTCATGACCACAGTGCCTCGGGCGTGTGCGCGTCAAGGAAGTGCCGCAATACCTGGTGCGCAGCGACAAGAGCGGCAGCGAAGCGGTACACAAGCCCGCCCGCCTCGGTGTCGAAGGTGATCTCCTCCGCCTTGGTGGAATCGCTTGGTCATCGCGTTCCTTCTCGTCGCGGACGGTCCGACGCCGGCCAGACGTACGGCAGGTCGTCGGGGACGTCCGGGAAACTCGCGCGGTAGTGCGCGGGGTCCTTGCGGACGAGCGCGGACTGGTGGCTGCGATGGAAGTCCGTGTCGCCGAGCCAGGGTGGAAGCTCTTTCGCGTCCGCGAGCCTGGCTTGGGTGCGGATCTCGTCGAGCCCGGTGGTGCGGAGCAGATCCACCCGCAGTGTTTCGCGGCAGGTGTCCTGCCGTCCGGTCTCGCACCAGACCTCGCAGATGTCGAAGCCGTACCGGACGAGCGCTTCCTCGTAACCCGCCCACATCGCCGCGGCCGGATGGTGCCGCCAGCCGTATCCCGGCACCGTCAGCGCGCGCAGCACCTGGATCGTCTCGACCCGCTGCTTGCCGAGCCTCCGCTGGTCGAGGACGGAAGCGGAGGCCCGGAACCCGGCGAACGGGAGAAACGTCTGCACACCGGCGGCTTCCCCGTCGTCGCGGGTTCAAACGGATCAGAAGATCGACCAGCCGGTCAGGGTGGTGAACCGGTCCAGCGCCGCGACGCCCGCGACGGAGTTGCCGCGCGGGTCCAGCCCCGGGCTCCACACGCAGATCGCGCACCGGCCGGGGACGATCGCGACGATACCGCCGCCGACCCCGCTTTTACCCGGAAGCCCGACGCGATAGGCGAATTCACCCGCGGCGTCGTAGGTGCCGCAGGTCAGCATCACCGCGTTGACCCGCTTGGCCGCGCTTCGCTCGAGCAGGCGGGTGCCGTCGTTGCGCACGCCGTGGCGGGCGAGGAACACCGCCGCGCGCGCGACGTCGCCGCAGTTCATCGCGATCGAGCATTGGCGCACGTACTGGTCGAGGACGGCGGGCACCGGATGACGCATGTTCCGGTATGACGCCATGAAATACGCGAGCGCGCGGTTGCGGTCGGCGTGGTCGGCCTCGGACGCGGCGACGTCGGCGTCGATCCCGATGTCCGCGCGGCCGCTTTCCTCGCGGAGGAACCGAAGCAGCGTCTCCGCCGCGTCGCCGTGGTGCGCCAACTCGTCGGTCACCACGAGCGCGCCGGCGTTGATGAAGGGATTGCGGGGGATCCCGTCCTCGTTCTCCAGCTGGACCAGCGAGTTGAACGGGTTGCCGGACGGCTCGCGGCCCACTCGTGCCCACACGCCGTCGCCGTGGGAGAGCGCGAGAGCCAGGGTGAAGACCTTCGACATGCTCTGGATGGAGAACGGCGTCTCCCAGTCGCCGACGCCATGCACCCCACCGTCCACATCGGCCACCGCCATGCCGAACCGCCCGGGTTCGACCCTGGCCAGGGCGGGGATGTAGTCCGCGACGAAGCCGCGGCCGATCTCCGGCGCGACGTCGTCGGCGATCCGGTCCAGCAGCGCTGCGAGGTCCACGGCCGTAGCGTAGAAGCGCTCGTTCGCGCGCGAAGATCGGGGTTCACCGGTGAGCTTGTCAAATTGAAACGGGAAATTCCGGTCAAACCATCGCAGTGACGTGCCGCACACCTTAAGTCTTCCTTAGCATTGTTGGTGACCTGCCGCACACGCTCTAGCGTCTGGCAACCATGGATTCCTCGCTGCTCACCGAAAAAGGTGAAAGCTACTCAAAAGCATTGGGCAACCGCCAAGTGCAGATGATCGCCATCGGCGGCGCGATCGGCGTCGGGCTGTTCCTCGGTGCCGGTGGAAAGCTCCAGCAGGTCGGGCCGTCGCTGGTCCTGTCGTACGCGCTTTGCGGTATCGCCGCGTACTTCGTGATGCGCGCTCTCGGTGAGCTCGTGCTGCACGAGCCGACTTCCGGCAGTTTCGTCACCTACGCCCGCAAGTTCATCGGGCCGTGGGCTGGTTTCGTCTCCGGCTGGATGTACTGGGTGAACTGGGCGATGACCGGGATCGCGGAGATCACCGCGGTCGCCATCTACGTGCACAAGTGGCTGCCCGACGTGCCGCAGTGGATCACCGCGCTGGTCGCGCTCGGGGTGCTGATCGTGGTGAACCTGCTGTCGGTGAAACTGTTCGGCGAGCTGGAATTCTGGTTCTCGGTGGTCAAGGTGCTGGCCATCGTGGTCTTCCTGGTCACCGCGGCGGGGCTGGTGTTCACCAGCGCCGACATCGGCGGCACCACGGCGGGCGTGCACAACCTGACCGCCCACAATGGATTCTTCCCGGCCGGCGTCGGCATCGCGCTGATGACGCTGCAGGCGGTCATCTTCGCGTACTCGGCCATCGAGGTCGTCGGTATCGCCGCCGGCGAGACGAAGGACGCCCGTAAGGTGCTGCCGAAGGCCATCAACGGGGTCGTCTGGCGGATCGGCGTGTTCTACGTGGGATCCGTGCTGATGCTGGCGATGCTGCTGCCGTGGCCGTTCTACAACGGCGGCGAGAGCCCGTTCGTCACCGTGTTCAGCCGGCTCGGGATCCCGGGCATCGGCGACGTGATGAACGCGGTCGTGCTCACCGCCGCGCTGTCGAGCTGTAACTCCGGCCTCTACTCGACCGGCCGCATCCTTCGGGCGCTCGCGGACAAGGGTGAGGCGCCGAAGTTCGTCGGCCGGATGAGCGGCCGTCATGTGCCCTACGGCGGCATCCTGTTCACTTCCGGCGCGTACGTGCTGGGCGTCGTGCTCAACTACCTGGTGCCGAAGGACGCCTTCGACATCGCGATCGCGATCGCCTCGCTCGGCGTGATCACCACCTGGGCGACGCTGATCTTCTGCCAGCTGCGGCTGCGTCAGGCGGCGCTGCGCGGCGAGCTGGAACGGCCGTCCTACCGGATGCCTTGGGCGCCCTACAGCGGCTGGGCGACGCTCGGCTTCCTCGCGCTGGTCGTCGTCCTGATGGGCTTCTCCGACGGTGCCGAGAAGATCGCGTTCTATTCGATCCCGGTGCTGGTCGTGGTCCTGGCGGTCGGCTGGCGGATCGTCGGGAAACGGCAGGCCCGCGGCGGGTCGTGAGTGGTGAGGACGGTTCCTCTTGAGGGAGCTTTGCGCATTCTTGTGGCGGGGTCGTGAGTGGTAAAGAGGGTTAGAACGACCAATACCACTCACGACCCCCGCGCAAAGTGCCCAAATCGGGCACGCAGAGCGGGCTTAGCGTCCTTTATGGACAATTGACGTCGTGATCGGCTTGCGCAACCAAGCCCCTGCGTTGGCAGTCGAGGCCAAGGCCGGAAGGCTCCTGTCGTCGCATCGGGGCTCGGCGAAAGGAGCCTTCAGCCCACCGCGACCCCGACCTCCGGCTGACGGGCCCGCATTTCGACCTCTGAATGCGTGTTGCCGCACTCAGAGGACGAAACGCGGTCGTCAGCTGGAGGTCGGGAAGTTGAAGCCGGCGGCGGAGTGCGGCCAGCGTGTCGTGACGACCTTCGCCCGCGTGTAAAACCGGACGCCCGCGGGGCCGTGGATCGGGCTGTCCCCGATGAGGGAGTCCTTCCAGCCGCCGAAGGAGTAGTACGACATCGGCACCGGGATGGGCACGTTAACCCCGATCATTCCCACCTTCACCTCCCGCTGGAACCGCCGCGCGGCCTCTCCGCTACCGGTGAAGACCGCGGTCCCGTTGCCGTACGGGTTCGCGTTGATCAGTGCGATCGCTTCGTCCAGAGTGGACACCCGCACGATCCCGAGCACGGGCCCGAAGATCTCGTCGCGGTAGGCGGCCATCTCGGTGGTCACGTGGTCCAAAAGGGACGGTCCGACGAAGAAACCCTCTTCGTGCCCGGCGACCAGCAGGTCCCGGCCGTCGACCACCACGGTCGCGCCCTGCTCCGCGCCGAGGGCGACGGAGTCGATCACCCGCTGCCGCGCGGCCTCCGTGACCACCGGCCCCATGTCGTTGCCCGCCTCGTGTCCGGGGCCGACCTTGATCTCGGCGGTCTTGCGCTCGAGGATCTCGATCAGCCCGTCGCCCGCCGAACCCACGGCGACGCCGATGGAGATCGCCATGCAGCGTTGCCCGGCGGAACCGAACGCGGCGGCCGTGAGGTGGTTCGCGGCGTACTCCAGATCGGCGTCGGGCAGGACGACGGCGTGGTTCTTGGCCCCGCCCAGCGCCTGCACGCGTTTGCCGGTCGCCGTCGCGCGTTCGTGGACGTACTTGGCGATCGGGGTCGAGCCGACGAACGAAACGGCCGCGATATCGGGATGCTCCAGGATCGCGTCGACCGCCACCTTGTCCCCGTTTACCACGTTGAACACGCCGTCGGGAAGCCCTGCCTCGGCGTACAGTTCGGCGACCAGTCGGGACGCGGACGGGACCCGCTCGCTGGGTTTGAGCACGAACGTGTTGCCCGCCGCGATGGCGATCGGGTGCATCCACAGCGGCACCATGATCGGGAAGTTGAACGGCGTGATCCCGGCGACGACCCCGAGCGGCTGCCGGAAGTCGTGCACGTCCACGTCCCGCGAGACCTGGTCGGAGAAGCCGCCCTTGAGCGCGTCGGCGATCCCGCAGGCGTACTCGACGATCTCGCGGCCGCGGACGATCTCGCCGCGCGCGTCGTCGATCACCTTGCCGTGCTCGGCGGAGATGATCCGGGCGAGTTCGTCCTCGTGCTTCACCAGCAGCTCGCGAAAGGCGAACATCACCTTCGTCCGCTGGGACAACGACGAATCGCCCCACGTCTCGAACGCCTTGCCCGCCGCGGCGACCGCGGTGTCCACATCGGACGCTTCCGCGAGAAGCACTTCCGCCCGCGCGCGTCCCGCGGCCGGGTCGTACACCGGGGCGGTGCGGGTGGAGCCCGCCGTGGTCGCGGTGCCGTTGATCCAGTGGTCGATGGTCTTCACGCGTTGTCCTCCACAGGTGTTCACAGCAGTCCGACGGCGGTGTCGACGGCCTTGGCGACATCGCCGTCGTGCGGGTAGAGCAGGGACCGGCCGACCACGAGGCCTTGCACGGTCGGCAGCGCGAGCGCGCGCTGCCAGGCGGCGAACGCGGCGTCGGGGTCCTTGACCTCGCCGCCCAGCAGGACGGCGGGCAGGGTCGAGGCGGCCAGCACACGCTCCATGTCCTTCACCACCGGAAGTTTCAGCCAGGTGTAGGCCGACGAGCGGCCGAGCGCGGAGGCGATGGTGATCGAGCGGATCACGGCGTCGGGGGAGAGGTCGGTGCGGAGGCGTCCGTCGACCCAGTCCGCGAGGAACGGCTCGACCATCGCGATCAGTTTCCGGTCGGCGAGGTCGTCGACCGCCTTCGCGGTGTTCTCGAGGACGCTGGGCGTCGCCGGGTCGGTCAGGCAGATCCTGGTGAGCGTCTTGCCGCCGTCGAACCGCATCCGCTCGATGGTTTCGGCGTCGTAGCAGGCGAACCGGTCGTCGATCTCGAAACTCGATCCCGCGAGTCCGGTACGGTTCATCGAGCCGATGACGGTCTTGCCGTCGAGGGCGCCGAGGAGCAGCAGATCGTCGATGATGTCCGGCGTGGCCAGCACGCCGGTGACCCCGGGGCGGTCCAGCGCCAGGCCGAGGCGGTCGAGCAGTTCGCCGCGGTCGGCCATCGCGAGCGGGTCGGCGCCGACGCCGTTCGCGCCGCGAGCCGGATGATCCGCGGCGATGATCATCGTGCGGCCCCTGTCGTTGAACGGCGACTTCGCCCGGACGCGGGTGGCGGCGGCCACCGCGACGGCTCCGGGATCGCGCACCCGCGTGGTGACTATCCGGCGCACTGTGTCCGACAACTCCGTACCTCCCGGCTCACGTGGTCTTGCGACCATCGCAAGCGGTGCGTGACTTTGTCAAGACATATGGACATAAGGTCATAGTGACCGATCGCGGTAGGCTCCGCGCATGAGACCCTGGGCGCCCGGCGAGATCGTGGTGGATCCGAACGGCCCGGAGCCGCTGTATTCCCAGGTCGCCCGGCAGATCGGCGCCGCCATCGAAGACGGCAGGCTGCCGAACGGCGCCCGGCTGGACAACGAGCTCGATCTGGCCGCGCGGCTGCACCTGTCGCGGCCGACCATCCGCCAGGCGATCCAGTCGCTGGTCAACCAGGGGTTGCTCGTCCGCAAGCGCGGTGTCGGCACGCAGGTCGTGCGCACCAAGGTCGCGCGGCCACTGCGGTTGAGCAGCCTCTTCGACGACCTCAGCGAACTCGGCGACAAACCGGAGTCCGTCGTCCTCGTCAACCGGGTCGAGCCCGCGGGCGAAGACGCGATCGAGCAGCTCGAGACGCCGGGCCTGACCCACGTCCGGCGGCTGAAGCGGGTGCGCTCGACCGGCGGCGAGCCGCTGGCGATCATGAACAACTACCTGCCCGACGGCCTCATCGCCCCGGCCGACGACGAACTGCGGGACAAGGGCCTCTACCAGCTACTGCGCTCCGCCGGTGTCCGTCTGCACGCCGCCCAGCAGAACGTAGGCGCCCGGCAGGCGACCGAGGAGGACGCCGAACTGCTCGACGAGGAGCCGGGCGCGGCGCTGCTCACCATGCACCGCACCACCTACGACGACTCCGGCAAGGTCGTGGAGTACGGGTGGCACGTCTACCGGGCGTCGCGCTACTCGTTCAACCTCTCACTGACCAACAACGTCTGACGGTTCCCGTTCCAGGTCGGTCTCCAGCGCGTCGTACACCGAAGGGCGGAACCGCCGCAGCCAGGCGGCGAGCGCGAGCCCGGCCAGCGCGACCACCAGGAGCAGCCACGGCAGGTGCGGGACGACGCCGTTGCTCGACCCGGCGAGCGTCGGGAAGTTGAGGATCGCCAGCGTCACGATCAGCCCGAGCCCCACCGCGCCCAGCCCGGGGGCGATCAGCGTCTTCACGACCCGGCGATCCCGCGTCCGGCGGAAGTGGACCAGGATCGCCACCGCCGCGAACAACTGCAGGGTGAGGATCCCGAGCGTCCCGAAACCGGTCATGCTCGCGGTGAGGTCGGCGACGGGGTCGAGGCCCGCGAGGCGGAACGCCAACGCCACCAGCGAACCGAAGGCCAGCTGGACGATCGAGGCGTAGCGCGGCGCGCCGTTGCGCGGGCTGGTCTTGCCCAGCAGACGCGGCAGCACGCCGACCCGGCCCAGCGCGTACAGATAGCGGGTGGCCGAGTTGTGCAGCGCCAGCAGTGCCGCGAACAGGCTGACCACCAGGAGCAGCAACATCACCTTCGTCAACGGGCCGCCGAGGTACTCCTGCGCGACCGACAGCACGAGATCCCCGCTCGACAGATGCGCGGCGGCCACGTCCTGTGCCTGCTCGGCGCCGATCGCGCTGACCACGGCCCAGGTCGTGAACGCGGCGAACACGCCGATGAACCCGATCGCGATGTAGGTCGCCCGCGGGATCGTCCGCCGGGGATCCTTGGCCTCCTCGCCGAACAGTGCCGTCGCCTCGAACCCGATGAAAGCGTTGGCGGCGAACAACAACGCCAGACCGCCCGCGCCTTGGAACATGACGGACGGGCTGAACGCGGCGAAGGAGAAGCCGTGCCGGAACAGCACACTGAAGTCCATGATCAGCAGAATCGACACTTCGAGGACCAGCGAGACACCCAGTACCTTCGCGCTGACCGCGATTCCCCGGCGGCTGAGCAGGAGGACCAACACGACCGAAAGCGCGCTCCAGAACAGCCAATCGAGTTTCAGGCCGAAGACGTCGTCGATCGCCGTGGAGGTGAAGAACCCGCTCGTGCCGATCGCGCCCGCGACGAAACAGTTGTACCCGAGCATCGCGACGAATCCGGCGACGAGACCCGGCGTCCTGCCCAAACCCTTGACCACGAAGGCGTAGAAGCCGCCCGCGCTGGTGAGCACCCGCGACATCTGCGCGTAGCCGACGGCGAACAGCAGCAGGACGACCGTCGCCAGCAGGAACGCCGCGACCATGCCGCCGCCGTTCCCGACCGCGATACCGATGGCCGCGATCACGATCATCCCGGTCAGTGGCGCGACCGCCGCGAGCACGAGGAAGACGATGCCCGGCACGCCAAGGACGTTCTTGGCGAGCGACGTGTCGTCTCGGCTCATTCGGTGCTCCTCGTCTCGGCTTGACGGCCAGTATGGGAGCGGACGCTCTCGGTCCTTTGTCTCTGCGTGCTCGGGGCTTGTTCGTCAGCGCCTGGTCCTCCGCTGTCGGTCGTGCGGGTCGTGAGCGGCGATTCGGGGCAGGTCCAACCGGTGTCGTGGGTACCTGCCGCGGGCGCGCGGGTGGCGTTTTCGTGAGTCGGGAAGGACGGCACGCGTGATGGTGCGGAGGACTCGTGGTGGTGCCCCGGCCGTGGTCGTGTCGTCCGTCCAGTGACGCGTGTCGTCCGTCGGAGCACGCGTGTCGTCCGTCCAGTCACGAGACCTGACTCGTTCGGTGCCGGTGTCTCTCCCTGTCCTGCCGGGATCGCAGGCCTGGCGCTGTACTCGCGCCCCGGGATCGACAGCGGCCTGAAGCCAGTGTCGGCTAGAACCCGAATCGCACTCACGACGTGACACTTTGCCTTAGGTGAGCGACGAAGCGCCTATGTTGCTTCGCGCCTTAAAGCGCTTCGCAGCTTTAAGGCTCTCTTCGCTGTTGCCATTTTTCGGCAATTCTCCGAGTTGAGCTGTTCGGCCTAGTGCAGGTGTTCGAGGCGGAGTAGCTTTGGGGTTGTGGCCAGCGACGATGCACCTCAGGGGCGCACACCGAGTGGTGGGGCGTCGACCGACCAAGTGAGCCGTTTCATGAGGTGGTGGAGGGAAGGCCCGGACCGAGTGGCCGATGATCGTCAATCGGCCGCGCCCCGTGCCCCCGGCTTGCTTCCGGGCCGAATCTCCACTCACGACCGCGGTTCGGGAAAGGAGGGCCACCCGTGCGGCTTCTCCAGAATCTCGATGGTCGCCTGGTCGACCAGGAAATACTGGCCGCCGTCCTCGCGAGGATTCGTATAGGCCGCCGTCGCGACCAAGCGGTCGAAATCGGCCATCACCGCGATGGGGTAACCGCCGTCGAAGATTTCGCCGTGCGCGGCCGTCGCCACGGTCCCGGTTTCGTACCAGGTGACGAAATACCGCGCCGGGCCGGTTTCGAAGACGCGCAGTGTCGCCTCCTTCTGCCGGACACCGGCGAAATCACCGGACACACCGGTCCAGATCATCGTCGTCCGGTCCGCGTAGTGCTGCTCCAGCACGTTCCCGGAGCCGTAATGGAAGTTCGCTCGGAGCCCGACGAGGTCGGTGCTGAGCGGATGGGTCCCGGTCACTGGGAAGAAGCGGACGTCGAGTCGCACGGGCTGAAACCTCCGGATCGCTGGTATCCGCAGGTTTAGCAGCCCGTCGCACCTCGATCGTTGTCCGGCGAAGCGATCCTGTTGTCGGTGAACGCGAAGATCAGTCGAACATGCCGGGCTGGTAATCGCCCGCCGGGGTCCCGGCGATGACGTTGAGCCGGTTGTAGGCGTTGATCGCCGCGATCAGCGCGATCAACGCGCCGATCTGCTCGTCGTCGTAGTGCTTGCGCACCTGCGCCCAGGTGTCGTCGTTGACGCCGTGGTGCGCGTCGGCGATCCGGGTGCCCTCCTCGGTGAGCGCGAGAGCCGCGCGCTCGGGCTCGGTGAACACCTTCGCCTCCCGCCAGGCGGCGACCAGGTTGAGCCGCACCGAAGTCTCGCCGGCGTGCGCGGCGTCCTTGCTGTGCATGTCGGTGCAGAAGCCACAGCCGTTGATCTGGCTGGCGCGCAGCTTCACCAGCTCCTGGGTCGCGTGCGGCAGCGAGGACTCTTCGATCGGCCGGTTCGCGGCTCCGAGACGCTTGACGTACTTGAGGATGACGTCGTTCTCGAACAGGTTGACTCGCGGTTCCATGATCTTTCCTCTCCGTCGGTTCCGCACACATGACGAGCGGGGACGGGAGGTTGTGACAGTGTCGCATGTGACACCGGTCACGCGTGGAAGAGGTCGGCGAGGATTTCGGCGCCGTCGACGACGCGGGGCCCGGGCCGGTTGAAGTAGGCGGGCCCGTCCAGGATGTGCACGGCCGGGATGTCGTCCCAGCCCGGCGAACCGGTCAGCAGCGGTAGTTCCGCCTCGGTCCGCTCCGGCGGGAAGCCGCAGGGCATGAGCAGCAGCACGTCGGGCCGCGCCCCGGCGACAGCGTCCCAGGCGATGGGGCGAGTGTGTTCGCCCGCGGCGGCGAGCAGTGGGACGCCACCGGCCGCTTCGATCTGCTCCGGGACCCAGTGCCCGGCGGGCCAGAGCGGGTCGAGCCATTCGATGGCCGCCACCCTCGGCCGCGCTCGTCCCGCGACGCGGCCCCGGACCGCCTCCATGCGTTCCCGGAGAAGACGCGCCTCCGAAGCCGCACGTTCGGGGACACCCAGCACCTCGCCGAGCGTGGTCAAGCAGCTGAAGACGCCGTCGAGCGTTCGTGGTTCGAGGCTGACCACCCGCGTGTCGCCGTCCATCGCGCGCACGGTCTCCGAGACCTGCCGGTAGGAGACCGCGCAGACGTCGCAGAGATCCTGCGTGAGCACGACGTCGGGTTCGGCCGCCGCGAGTAGCTCGGCGTCCAGGGAGTACAGGGCCGAACCGCGATGCTCGCCGCCGACGGCCGCCGATATCTCCCGGCTCGACAGCGCGTCGTGGTCGATCGCGCTGCTCGTGACCACCGGGACGTCGTCGAGCGCGCCGGGTGGCCAGTCGCATTCGTGGGTCCGGCCCACCAAGGACGGCAGGAGCCCGAGTGTCGCGACGAAGTCGGTCGTGGCGGGGAGCAGCGAGACGATCCGCATCCGTCCACGGTAGGCGCCCGGTCCATCCTGCACATCTGCGCGGATCAAATGCGTGAAAGTGCACTGACAGAGCATTGACGTTGCACAAAACTGCACCTAACGTGACAGCTATTGCGCACAACTGGCACGGATGGGGAGTTCATGAGCGGGACCTTCATGGCGGCGGAGATCGCGAGCCAGCCCGGCTGCTGGCGGGAAGCGGCGGCGCTGGCCTCGGCGAACAGTGACCTGTTGCCGCCGCCGGGCGCGCGGGTCGCGATCGTCGGCTGCGGCACGTCGTGGTTCATCGGCCAGGCGTACGCCGTCCTTCGCGAGTCCGCCGGGCTGGGCGAGACCGACGCCTTCGCCGCGTCCGAGTTCCCGTCTGCCCGGGGTTACGACCACGTCGTGGCGCTGACCAGGTCGGGTACGACGACCGAGGTCCACGCCCTGCTGGCGAAGCTGCGGGGCAAGACGCCGACCATCGCGATCACCGGCGTGCCGCGCGAGATCGAGGCCGCGGCGGACACGATCGTCGATCTCTCCGTGGTGGACGAACGTTCGGTCGTGCAGACCCGGTTCGCCACGACGGCGCTGGCGATGCTGCGCGCCCATCTCGGCGAGGACCTGACTGCGGTCGCCGACCAGGCCGAACGCGTGCTCGCCGAACCGTTGCCCGACGAACTGGTCACCGCGGAGCAGTTCAGCTTCCTCGGCACCGGCTGGTCCGTGGGCATCGCGAACGAAGCCGCGCTCAAGTTCCGCGAGGCCTGCCTGCTGTGGACCGAGTCCTACCCGGCGTGGGACTACCGGCACGGGCCGATCAGCATCAGCGAACCCGGCCGGGTGACGTGGATGTTCGGACAGGCGCCGGAAGGGCTGGCCGACGACGTCGCCCGCGCGGGCGGCCTGTTCGTCGAAAGCGGCCTGGACCCGCTGGCGGACCTGGTCCGCGCACAGCGTGTCGCCGGGGCCATCGCCGCCCGTAAGGGCCTCGACCCGGACAACCCTCGCAGCCTCACCCGTTCCGTCGTCCTGACCTGAGAGCCCGTTGGCGGAGCTGTGAGGTATTCGGAAAGTGACCGGACGCGTGAACCCGCCCCGGCCGAAGGCCCCGCTGTCGCGGTGGCAGGGCGCCCTGTCCGCATCGGTGACAGCGAAGACCGGGTAGCGCCCTGCCGACGTCGATCGCGTTCGCGGGTTCACCAACAGACAATGGGGCCGCCGTGATCGTCACCGTCACGCCGAACACCGCGCTGGACGTCACGTACACAGTGGACGGTCTGCGGCCCGGTGACGTGCACCGGGTGCGGGACGTGCGGCAGCGGGCAGGCGGCAAGGGCGTCAACGTCGCCCGCGTGCTGCACGCCCTCGGCGCCGACGTCCGCGCGGTCTTCACGGCGGGTGGTTCGACGGGGGCCGCCGTCGTGGGTGATCTCGCGGCGGCGGGCATCCCGGCGGGCGTCGTTCCGATCGGCGGCGAAACCCGGCGTACCACCACGGTTCTCGCGGGCGACGGCTCGGTCACGCTGCTCAACGAGCCAGGGCCACGGCTCACCGGGGACGAATGGCAAGCGCTTGCGGCGGCCGTCCGAGCCCGGAAGCCGGACGTGCTCGTCTGCTCGGGCAGCCTGCCGCCGGGAGCCGGGGGATACGCCGGGCTCTTCGGCGACGCACCGTCCATCTTGGACACTTCCGGCGAAGCGCTGCTCGCCGGGCTGGCCGGGAAGCCGTCCGTGGTCAAACCGAACGCGGACGAGCTGCGCGAGGTCACCGGCCTGCGGGATCCGGTGGCCGCCGCGGCCGAACTCCGCAAGGCCGGGGCCGGCGCCGTCGTCGTCTCGCTGGGCCCGGAAGGGCTGCTGGCGGTGACCGGATCCGGCACCTGGCACGCGGCACCGTCCACCGTGCTCCGCGGCAACACCACCGGCGCGGGTGACGCCGTCGTCGCGGCGCTGGCGCTGGGGCTCAGCCGCGTCGAAGCGTGGCCGGACATCCTGCGCCGGGCCGTCGCGTTGTCCGGGGCGGCCGTGCTCGGCCCGCTCGCCGGCGACGTCGACCTCGCGCACTACCAAGCCGAACAGGGACTGGTCGCCGTGCGCGCCCGCCCAGACCAGGACACGACCTAGGAGAATCACCATGCCTCTGGTGGGAACCGGGGAGATCGTCGGAGCCGCCGCGGCGGCAAGGCGCGGCTGCGGCGCGTTCAACGCGATCCAGCTCGAACACCTCACCGCGATCGTCGACGGCGCGGCCGCGGCGGAAGCGCCGGTGATCGTGCAGCTGAGCCAGAACGCGGTGAAGTACCACGGCTCGCTGGCACCGATCGGAACGGCGGCGCTCGCCGCGGCGAGAGAGGCCGCCACGCCGGTCGCGGTGCATCTCGACCACGCCGAATCGGCCGTCCTCGTCCGCGAGGCGGTCGCGCTCGGCTTCGGCTCGGTCATGTTCGACGCGTCCAAACTGGACTACACCGACAACGTGCGCGCGACCCGTGAGGTCGCCGCGTACTGCCACGACCACGGGGTCTGGGTCGAGGCCGAACTCGGCGAGGTCGGGGGCAAGGACGGCGTCCACGCGCCCGGCGCGCGCACCGATCCGGACGAGGCGGCGGAGTTCGTCGCGTCCACCGGCGTCGACGCGCTCGCGGTGGCGGTGGGCAGTTCGCACGCCATGCTCACCCGTGACGCCGCACTGGACTTCGAGCTGATCGCAAGGCTGCGGGAGCGGGTGCCGGTGCCGCTGGTGCTGCACGGTTCGTCCGGCGTACCGGACGACGGGCTGGCCGAGGCGGTGCGAGCCGGGATGACGAAGATCAACATCGCCACCCAGCTCAACAAGGTGTTCACCGCGGCCGCCACGGCGGACTGGCGCGCGCATCCGGACCGCGTCGACCCGCGAAAATATCTCGGCGCCGGACGGGCGGCGGTCGCTGTCGAGGTGCGGCGTTTGCTGGGAGTGCTCAAGCTTGATCAGATTGAACCGGTCAAGGTGACGATTGAGCAGACTTTGCGCGATTGACTGTTGACATGTGCGCGAAACCTCACAAAACTGCGCAATAACAAGCAGAACTTGTGTGATCTTCGATCCAGGTGGTGGCGGATGCGGGTAGGCAGGCTCACGGCAGTGACATCGGCGACGGCAGGGGTGGCGCTCCTGCTCGCGGGATGCGGCGGCGGGGACGTGGCCGGTGGCACCGGCGAGAACGCGCTCCCGGGCGTCGACCAGTTCCTCAACGCGCCTTGTCCGGAGGCGGCGGTGAAACCCGCCACGGACAAGGAATTCACGTACTGGTCCATGTGGACGGCCGACGAGCCGCAGGGCAAGGTCCTCCAGAAGGCCTTCAAATGCTTCCAGGAGAAGACCGGTGTCAAGGTCGACGTGCAGTGGCTGGGCCGCAAGGCCTACACGCAGAACCTGGTGCCCGCGCTGAACACCGACGCGGTACCGGACCTGTTCGACCAGGACGTCAGCAAGGTCGGCGCGGCGGTCATGACGCCGGGCGGCACGCAGAGCGTCGACGACGTGTTCGCGATGAAGGTCGGCGAGGGCGACAAGACCGTCAAGGACGTGCTTTCGCCGAGCTCGTACGACTTCCCGCAGAACAAGGACCGCGAGGGCCACAACTTCATGGTCCCGTACACGATCCAGTCGAGCGCCTGGTGGTTCAACAAGGACACCGCCGGTGACATCCAGCAGCCGAAGACGATGGACGAGCTGATCGGCCTGTTCGACAAGGCGAAGGCCGACGGCAAGGCCGCCATCAGCCTCGACGGCGACATCCCGTTCTACAACATGTACTTCTACACCCAGCTCGCCGAGCGGTACGTCGGCGCGGGCGGGCTCTACAAGGCGGCGACGGACAAGACCGGCCAGGTGTGGAAGACCGATCCCGGTTTCCTCAAGGCCGCCACCGAAACCGCGAAGCTGCCCAAGTACCTCATCGACGGCTGGGACGCGGCGAAGTTCCCGCAGGTGCAGCAGCGCTGGGCGGACGGCGACTCCCGGTTCCTCTACGTCGGCAGCTGGGCGCCGAGCGAGACCCGTGAGTACCTGGACAAGCAGGGCGCCGGAACGAAGATCAACTACGGCTCCTTCCAGTTCCCGATGCCCGAAGGCGCCACGCACGACACCGTCGAGCAGATGTCGATCGGGTTCTCCGTGACCAAGAAGGCCAAGCACCCCGAGGCGGCCAAGGCGTTCATCGCCTACTTCCTCAACAAGGACCTGCTCGCCGGGATCCCGATCGTGGCCGACAACCTCGTGCCGCGCGCCGACCTCGCCGTGCCGGACGACCTCAAGCAGGTCAAGGCCGCGCTGGACGACCCGAAGAAGGAGCACGTCCTGCAGTACGACGGGATCGACGGCATCGCCGGCGGCAAATGGCAGACCGACGTCTTCGACCCCGCCGACATCGCGCTGCTGAAGGGCCAGCTCACTCCGCAGCAGTTCGTGGACCAGCTCGCCACCAAGGGCGCCGAGTTTTGGAAGAACCAGGGCTGATGGCGACGGTCACGACACCGGCGACACCAGCGACACCACCGTCGCGGGCGGTGAAGGCGGGAGCGCACCTGCGCCGCAAGAAACGGCTGTTCTGGCCGTTCGCCGCGCCGGCGCTGGTGCTGTACCTGGCCTTCCTGGTACTGCCGACGATCGCGACCGTGGTGCTGAGCTTCACCAGCTGGGCCGGGGCGGGGGACACGCCGGAACCCAACGGCGTCACCAACTACACGCAGATGTGGGCGAGCGACTCGTTCCAGTACGCCTTCCGCAACACGCTGATCTACGTGTTCCTCGGCGGCATCGGCACGTTCGCGCTGGCGTTCCTGTTCACCATGGTGCTGCGGGACATGAAGGGCGGCAAGATCGTCCGCGCCATCCTGTTCTTCCCGAACATCGTGGCGCCGGTCGCGCTCGGCATGTTCCTCGGCTTCGTCTTCAAGTACCAGCCGGGGAAGCAGGGGCTGGCGAACTATGTGCTGGAGAGTCTCGGCGCGGACGCGGCGAAGTTCCTCGCACCGTCCAATGTGACCGGTGTGGTGACGGCTTCGCTGATCTGGGCGAGCTCGGGTTTCTACATCACCATCCTGATGGCCGCGGTCGACCGAATCCCGCCGTACCTGTACGAGGACGCGGAACTGGGCGGCGCGTCGCCGTGGCAGAAGTTCAAGAACATCACGCTGCCGATGACCTGGGACGTCGTCGGGGTCGCCGGGGTGCTGTGGACGATCAACGCGCTCAAGATCTTCGAGCTGGTGTTCGTGCTGGCCGGTCCGGGCACCTACGCCCCGCCCAACGAGGCGTGGACGCTGGGGATCTACGTGTTCGACCGGACCTTCGGCTCGAACGGCACCCCGGACTTCGGCGCCGCGTGTGCCTGCGCGGTCGCGATGATCGCGCTGGTGTCCGTGCTCGTCGTCCTGCTCCGCCGGTTGATGCGCCGTGACGCGATCCAGTTCTGAGTTGTCCATGGGAGATCACATGTCCGTCACCGACGTCGAGGCGCCTGCGCGCCCGTCGCCGAAACCGGTGCGCAAGCCGCCACGCAAACCGCGTCCGGCGCCCGGTTCCCAACGGTTCAGCCCGTTACGGGTACTGGGTTCCACGATCGTGTGGTTGTTCACCGCGGGCAACATCCTGGTGCTGTACTGGCTGCTCACGGCGTCGTTCAAGACACCGGTGGAGATCTTCACCAAGCCGTTCGCCCTGCCGTACCAGTGGTTTCACGTCGGCAAGCCGTTCCGGAACTTCATCTACGCCTGGAACAACGCCGGTTTCGGGCAGGCCGTGCTGACCACCGTGGTCCTGGTCGGGCTGGCGACGGTCGTGACCGTCGCCGTCTCGGCGCCCTGCGCGTACGCCCTGACCAGGCTCGGTGTCCGCGGTGCCGGACCGATGACGAACGTCGTCGCGATCGGCATGGGCGTGCCGTTCCAGACCGTGATCATCCCGCTGTTCGTGGTGCTCAGCAAGGTGCACCTGGACAACGAGTACGGCCTGTTCGTGCTGTACGTGGCGCTGTCGATCCCGTTCACGGTGTTCCTCATGACAGGGTTCTTCCGGTCGCTGCCGGACGAGCTGGAGGAGGCGGCCGCGCTCGACGGCGCGTCACCGACGCGCACGTTCTTCTCGGTCATGCTGCCGCTGACCCGTGGCGGCATGATCACCGCGCTGACGCTGAACGCCATCGGCCTGTGGAACGAGACGCTGCTGGCGATCGTGTTCCTCAAGGACCAGGCGCATTTCACGCTGTCGCGCGCGCTCTTCACCTTCTACGGGGCCGCGAGCTACCAATCGGAGTACGGCGGCCTGATCGCCGGGGTGGCGATCGTCGTGCTCCCGATGCTCGTGCTCTACCTCGTGCTCGCCCGCCGGATCATCACCGGCCTGACCCTCGGCGCCGGAAAGTAGGACCTGATGGCCACCGTGACCTTCTCCGACACCACCCGGTTCTACGCCGGAGTGGAACGTCCCGCGGTCGACGGCCTCGACCTCGAGGTCGCCGACGGCGAGTTCCTGGTGCTGGTCGGCCCGTCCGGCTGCGGGAAGTCGACCACGCTGCGGATGCTCGCCGGGCTGGAAGGCGTCGACGACGGCTCGATCCACATCGGCGACCGCGACGTCACCGAACTCCCGCCGAAGGACCGGGACATCGCGATGGTGTTCCAGAACTACGCGCTCTACCCGCATATGACGGTGGGGGAGAACATCGGCTTCCACCTGAAGCTGGCGAAGATGGCCAAGGCCGAACGCGAACGCAAGGTACGCGAGGCCGCGGCCGTGCTCGACCTGACCGAGTACCTCGACCGCAAACCCGCGAACCTGTCCGGGGGGCAGCGGCAGCGCGTCGCGATGGGCCGGGCGATCGTGCGCGAGCCCAGCGTGTTCCTGATGGACGAGCCACTGTCCAATCTGGACGCCAAGCTCCGGGTACAGACGCGGACGCAGATCGCGTCCCTGCAACGGCGGCTGGGCATCACGACGCTCTACGTCACGCACGACCAGGTCGAGGCGATGACCATGGGGGACCGGGTCGCCGTGCTGAAGGACGGGATCCTGCAGCAGTGCGACACTCCCGTCGGGCTGTTCGCCAAGCCGGTCAACGTGTTCGTCGCCGGATTCATCGGCTCGCCCGCGATGAACCTCCTGGAGACCACTGTGGACAGCGACGGCGCCGTCGCCGGTGGAACGCGGTTGCCGCTGACCCCGGCACAGCGTTCGGCGCTGACCGGTCCCGGCATCGTCGTCGGTGTCCGTCCCGAGGGCTGGGCGATCGGGGACGGCGGTTTCGAGGCCGTCGTCGAGGTCGTCGAGGAACTGGGCAGTGACCAGTACCTGTACTGCCGGGACGGCGACCGCGTGCTGACGGTCCGCACCCCGGGCATGGCCCCGTGGCAGCGCGGCGAGCCGATCACCCTGACGCCGCAACCGGGCGCGGTGCACCTGTTCGACGCCGCCACCGGCGATCGGCTCCCGGACGCATGACCCGCCTGTTCCGCACCGGGTTGCTGCTGCCGGCCGCCGAACTGGGGCCGGAGAACCCGTTGCCACCGCTCCGGAAACCCGAAGCGGTGGCAAAGGTGTCCAATGTGGATGAACTGCCGCCGGATCTGGCGGAGAACATCGGCTACGGCCGTCTGGACACGCCGTTGCCGTGCCTGCTTCAGGACGGCTATACCCGGGAGCGCACGGAACGCGAGCTCCCGGCGCTGGTGCTGGAGAACGACAAGCTCCGCGCCACCGTGCTGCCCTCACTGGGCGGACGGCTGTACTCGCTGGTCCACAAGCCGTCCGGCCGCGAGCTGCTCTACCGCAATCCGGTGTTCCAGCCCGCGAACCTCGCCCTGCGGGACGCGTGGTTCGCCGGCGGCGTCGAATGGAACCTCGGGAGCACGGGGCATACGACGCTGACCTGCGAACCGATGTTCGCCGCGGAGATCGAGGGCCCGGACGGAACGCCGGTGCTGCGGCTGTGGGAGTGGGAACGCACTCGCGACCTGCCGTACCAGATCGACTTCTGGCTGCCCGACGACTCGGATCAGCTGCTCGTGGCCGTACGGGTGCGGAACCCGCATCCCTACGACGTCCCGGTGTACTGGTGGTCGAACATCGCGGTGCCGCAGAACGAAGGCACCCGTGTGCTGGCGCCCGCGACCCAGGCGTGGCACTACGGCTATTCGGGACGGCTCGACCTGGTCGGTGTGCCCGGCGAGCTGACCTACCCGTCCCGTGCGGAAGCAGCGGCGGACTACTTCTTCGAGGTGACCGGAAGGCCGTGGGTCGCGGCCGTGGAGGCCGACGGGACGGGGCTGGCGCAGTCGTCGACCGGCCGCTTGCGGGGGCGCAAGCTGTTCCTGTGGGGCGAATCCACCGGCGGGCGGCGCTGGCAGGAGTGGCTGGCTCCCGGCGCGGGCGGCTATCTGGAGATCCAGGCCGGGCTGGCCCGCACCCAGCTGGAGCACCTGCGCTTGCCGCCGGGGGAGGGTTGGGACTGGCTGGAGGCCTACGGTCCGGTCGCCACGGATCCGGCCGCGGCGCACGGCGAAGACTGGACGGCGGCGCGAGAAGCCGTCGCCTCTGGTCTGCCGTCCGCGGAAGCACTGGACGAATACCTCGACGACTGGCGCAAGATCGCCGACGTCACCCCGGAATCCTTCCTGTCCACCGGCTCCGGCTGGGGCGCGCTGGAGAACCGGCGTGCGCCGATGTGCCTGCCCGGCACGCCGTTCCCGGACGAGTCGCTCGGACCGGACCAGGAGCCGTGGCTCGCGTTGCTCGACGGGACGCCGCCGGACGGTGATCCGCTCGCGGTGCCGCCGCCGACGCTGGTGAACCGGTACTGGGCGGATATCCTGGAGTACGCGCCGAAGAACTGGCTGACCTGGTACCACCGCGGCGTCGCGCACTGGGCGGCCGGGCGGCATTCGGACGCGGTCGGCGCCTGGCGCGAGTCCGTCTCGGTGGCCGAAAATCCTTGGGCACTACGGAATCTCGCGGTCGTCACGGCCGGGCACGAGGCCGCCTGGCTGTACCGGCGGGCGGTCGCCCTCGCGCCGTCACTGCGTCCTCTGGTCGTGGAGGCGATCGCGGCGCAACTCGCCGCGGGGCTCCCGGACGAAGCGAGCGAGCTGCTGGACGGGCTGCCCGTGGAGGGGCGGGTCGCCCTGCTGACCGCCCGCACCCGGCTCGCCCTCGGCGACGTCGCCGGGGCCAAGGCCGTGTACGACACCGGTTTCGAGGTCGCGAACATCAGGGAAGGGGAAACGTCCTTGTCGGACACCTGGGCGGCGGTTTCCGGGGAACCGCTGCCGGAACAGCACGACTTCCGGATGAAGTGACCGGCCGGGCCACTCGACCGGCGTGCCGCTCGCGGCGGACAACCGCGATGCAGCATACTGCTCGAAACAGTGGCCAACAGCGCACCGGTATGCGCGATAGGCCGCAGCGAGCTAGGAGTGGCGCCGATGGCCCGGCACGAACGGCTGAGCACCCTGCTGGACCTGCTGGGGCAGCGGGAAAAGATCGACGTCGAGGACGTGGCCGAGGAGCTGAACGTCTCCGCCGCCACGATCCGGCGCGACCTCGATCACCTGGCGGAGCAGCAGTTGCTCACCCGCACCCGCGGTGGGGCGGTGGCCAACGATCTCGCCTACGACCTGCCGTTGCGGTACAAGACCGCGCGGCACGTGCCCGAGAAACAGCGGATCAGCGTCGCGGCGGCGGCGCTCGTCGCGCAGGGCATGGTTGTCGGCCTCAACGGCGGGACGACGACGGCCGGCGTCGCACGGTCGCTGGCGACGCGGTCCGATCTGGCCGGTCTCCGTGATTCGCCGGGGCTGACCGTGGTCACCAACGCGCTGAACATCGCGCACGAACTCGCGGTGCGGCCGCATGTGAAGATCGTGGTCACCGGCGGGGTCGCGCGTCCGCAATCGTTCGAGCTCAGCGGTCCGCTGGCCACTCGTGTGCTCAGTGAACTGACGATCGATCTGCTGTTCCTCGGCGTCGACGCGTTCGACGCCGACGCAGGCGCCTTCGCGCATCACGAGGGCGAGGCGAGTATCAACCGGCTGATGGTTGAGCGGGCGGAACGCGTCGTCGCGGTCGCCGACGGCTCGAAGCTGGGCCGCCGCGCGTTCGCGCGCATCTGCGCGACTCCGCAGGTGCACGCCCTGGTCACCGACTCCAACGCCGATCCGAAGGTGGTGCGGGCCTTCGAGGCCGCCGGCGTCGAGGTCCAGGCCGTCTGACCAAGTCCGTGAAGGCCCCCTTCCCTACCTTGGGGTCCCGGCAACGTCGAGATAGCGCAGACTGCCGCGAGTGTCCACAAGGGACACTTCTCGGTGGCCGAATGTCTGATTGATGCACGTATGTCCGATTCTGCGCGCGGTCGTGAGTGGCAGAGAGGGTTAGAACGACCCCAAACACTCACGACCCCCTCGCGAAGAGGTGCAAATCGCCTGAATCGGGCACTGCGAGTCCCTTATGGACAGTCAGGGTCCGGGCCTCTCGACTGAGTCCGCTCCTGTGAGTCCCGCCGGCAGGGGTGTAGGCCGGCAGCGCTGCGACTTTGCCGGGGTCCTGACCCGGCTTTGCGCACTCCTTGTGACATAAGGATCTTCGGGCGACCCGACGAAAGTCGGCAGCACCGCTTCGGCGGATGACTTTGCGCGAACCGTGCGCTATACAGAGACCATCTTGCGTATTCATGCGCGAAAGGTGTCTCGAATGAGCAGAGTTGCGCAATCCCTGAGTTGTTTGGCCGCGGTGGCCTTGCTCGGGCTTTCCCCGGTCGCCGCGCATGCCGATCCGGCCGCGGCGGCGTCCGGCAAACTGGGCGATCTGACCGGTGTTTCCGGCGACGGCGCCACGGTCACCCTGAGTTCGGGAAGCGCCGCGGTGCGCGTCAGCTTCCCGGCCGAAGGCGCCGTCCGGGTCTGGCTGGCGCCGGACGGCACGTTCACCGATCCGGCCGGGAGCAAGATCGTGCTGCCGCGTACCGGCGACCCGGTGACGCCGAAGAGGACGGACAAGGGGGACTACTGGGCGGTTTCCACGGCCAAGGCGACACTGCGGGCATACAAGCACCCCCTGCGGCTCGCGTTGTACGACGGCGCGGACCGCAAGCGGCTCTGGGAGGAGTCGGCGCCGCTGTCCTGGACCGACAAGCAGACCACGCAGACCCTGGCGCGGACGGCGGCCGAGCAGTTCGTCGGCGGCGGTGAGCAGAACGGCCGCTTCAGTCACCGTGACCAGACGATCCGGATCTTCGCCGACTACAACTGGAACGACGGCGGGGCGCCGAATTCACAGCCGTTCTACGCCTCCACGGCGGGGTACGGCGTGCTGCGCAACACCTTCGCGCAAGGCACCTACGCCTTCACCGAGCCGGTGCGCACGACCCACGACGAGCGCCGCTTCGACGCGACCTACGTCGTCGGCGACGGGCTCAAGGACGTCATCACCGGCTACACCGATCTCGTCGGGAAGCCTTTCCTGCCACCGCTCTACGGTCTCGAACACGGTGACGCCGACTGCTACCTGCACAACGCCAACCGCGGTGAGCGGCACACGCTGGACGCGGTGAAGGTCGCCGAGGGCTACACCGAACACGGGATGCCCAACGGCTGGATGCTGGTCAACGACGGCTACGGCTGCGGATACGAAAACCTCCAGCAGACGGGCGAAGGCCTCCGCAAGAACAACATGCAACTCGGGCTGTGGACCGAGAACGGCGTACCGAACCAGGTCGAGGAGGTCAAGGCCGGGGTCCGGGTCCGCAAACTCGACGTCGCGTGGGTCGGTCCGGGGTACGAGTTCGCGCTGGACGCCTGCGACACCGCGTACAAGGGCATCGAGGACAACAGCGACGCGCGCGGTTTCGTCTGGACACCGGTCAGCTGGGCGGGCGCTCAGCGCTGCGGCGTGCTGTGGAGTGGCGACCAGGCCGGTTCCTACGACTACATCAAATGGCAGATCCCGACCTACGCCGGCGCCACGACGTCCGGCATGGCGTACAACACCGGCGACATCGACGGCATCTTCGGCGGCAGCCCGCAGACCTACGTCCGAGACCTGCAGTGGAAGGCGTTCCTGCCGGTCTCGATGACGATGGACGGCTGGGCCGCGTCGGACAAGCAGCCGTGGCGGTACGGCGAGCCGTACACCTCGATCAACCGCAAGTACCTGCTGCTCAAGGAGCGGCTGCTGCCCTACACCTACAGCCATTCGGTGGAGGCGCACAAGACCGGCGTCGGCCAGGTCCGCCCGCTGGCGCTCGAATACCCGGACGACCCGAACGTCTGGGGCGACAAGGCGAAGTACGAGTTCCTGTCCGGCAAGGACTTCCTGGTCGCGCCGGTGTACGAGAACTCGACCGTGCGCAACGGCATCTACCTGCCGAAGGGCACCTGGGTCGACTACTGGAGCGGCAAGACCTACACCGGACCGACCACTGTGGACGGTTACGACACGCCGCTCGACACACTGCCGCTGTTCGTCCGCGCCGGGGCCGTGGTGCCGATGTGGGCCGAGGGCACGAAGTCGTGGCAGACCAGGGACAAGGGCGTGCTCGACCTCGACGTCTACCCGCAGGGCAAGGGTTCGTTCACGCTCACCGAGGACGACGGCGTCACCCGCGCCTACAAGAACGGCGACCAGGCGAAGCAGACGTTCACCGTCGACGCGCCGACGTCCGGCCTGGGCACGGTGACGGTCGGGATCGGCGCCAGTTCCGGTTCCTACGCCGGGAAGCCCGCGTCGCGGAACTACCAGCTGACCGTCCACACGGGAAGCAAGCCCGCGGTGGTACTGGCCGGGACTTCGATCCTGCGGCAGTACGGCAGCAGGGCCGAACTGGACGCGGCGGCGTCGGGCTGGTGGTTCGACCCGGCCGCCGGTGGGGTCGCGCGGGTCAAGACCGGCAAGATCGGCGCCGGTGACCGTCAAGACGTGCGGCTGTTCGGCACCAGCGCGGTCGGCGGGATCTTCCCCGAAGACCGCAACGGCTCGGTCGCCCTCTCCGTGCCCGCGGTCGCCGGCCCCGGGCAGACCGCGACGGGCACGCTGAGCTTCACCAACGGCACGCCGCTGCCGGTCCGGAACGTCAAGTTCTCCTTGCCCGCCAACGGCTTCCGCACCGAGGTGCCTGCCGGGCCGCGTTTGGTGATGCCCGGCGAGACCGTGCGCGTGCCGGTGAAGGTGACGCCGGACGCGGGGATCAAACCGGACGACTACCAGCTCACCGCGTCCGCGTCGTATCAAGCGCGGCTCGGGGAGAACAGGGTCACCGACTCGGTGACCGTCACCGTGCCGCACGCCTCGCTGGCCGCGGCGTACGGCAACGTCGGCGTCACCGACGCGGCTCACGTCGCGGTCGGCGATCTTGACGGCGGCGGCAGCAGTTTCCGTGCGGAAAGCCTAGCCGAAGCCGGTCTCAAGCCGGGTGCGGGCTTCTCCGCGCTCGGTGCTCAGCTGACCTGGCCTGCGACGGGAGCCGGGCAGAAGGACAACGTCCTCGCGTCCGGTCAGACCATCGCGGTGCGCGGTACGGGTGCCAAGCTGGTGCTGGCCGGAACCGGGACGGGCACGGCGAAGGGCACCGTCGTCGTCCGGTACGCCGACGGCAGCACGAGTCAAGCCGAACTCGGCTTCCCGAACTGGTGCTGCGCCGACCCCGCCCAGTACGGCGCCACGACGGTGGCGACCGTGATGGGCAAGAACACCCGCACGGGGGCGGCGTATCCGACCACGCCTTACCGGGTTTTCGCGAACTCCGTCCCGCTGACCGCGGGGAAGGAGGTCGTCGCGGTGACGCTGCCGTCGAACACCGCGATGCACGTGTTCGCGGCGGGCATCGGCTGATCTAGTCCGTGAAGGCCTCCTTGAGGGACCCAGAGTCCCTCAAGGAGGCCTTCACGGACTTTCGAACTCAGGCCGCGACGGGCGTCCACAAAGCGTCGATGGCGCGTTCGGCCTCGGCCTGGCTGGCTTCGGCCAGCGGGATGAGCTCCGCCATCGCCGGGTTGGTCTTCGCCATGGTCAGCTCGGCGGTCACGAACCGCGGTTCGAGGCCGGTCAGCGAGACACCGTGCGGGATCCACGACTGGGCGTGGTCCCAGCCTTCGCGCGGGGTGCCTTCGCCGTAACCGCCGCCGCGTGAGGTCACGACGATGAAGTGGCGGTCGCCGAGCAGGCCTTCCCTGGTCTCGGCGTCGAGCGTCAGCCCGGGCACGATCAGGTGGTCGACTCAGGCTTTGACCGTGCTCGGCGGGCCGAAGTTGTACAGCGGCAGGCCCAGCAGGATCGTGTCGGCCGCCCGGACCTCGTCGACCAGTTCCGTGATGAGCCGCCATGCCTCGGCCTGTTCCGGGGTGTGCTGCTCCGGCGGCACGGCCTTGGCGACGTTGGCCGCCGCGCCCAGATGTGGCAGCGGGTCGGCGCCCAGGTCGCGATAGGTGACGGTGCCCTCCGGATGCGCCGCGCGCCAAGCCGCGGCGGCCCGCGCGGTGAGGCGGCGGCTGGTCGAGTGCTCGCCCGTGATGCTCGAGTCGATGTGCAGCAGGTTCGTCATACCCACTATCTTGCATAGGTAGTTTGTGTAACGCAAACCATTGATGTTGTGGCGGTCATCATGAGGGGAACGTAGACTTGACGAGTGCCTGAACTCCCGGTCGTGAACCAGCCCCCGCACCGCTGCGGCGCGCTGCTCGACCACGTCACCCGCCGGATCCGGCTGCGCAGCGAGTCCGTCCTGACCCCGCTCGGCCTGCGGCCCCGGCATCTCGTCGCGCTGACCGTGCTGCGTGACCTCAACGGCTGCTCGCAGCAGGCCCTCGCGAAGACGCTGGAGATGGACGGCACGAACGTCGTCGGGCTGTTGAACGACCTCGAGTCCGCGAATCTGATCGAACGCCGGCGGTCACCGGCGGACCGGCGCCGTCATATCGTCGAACTCACCGACGTCGGCGTGAAGCAACTCGTCAAGGCCGAGTTCGCGCTCGCCGCGGTCGAAGACGAGGTGCTCGGCGCGCTCGACAAGGATCAGCGCGAGACGCTGTACACCCTGCTTTATCAGGCGGCGGGGCACGCCGAGCCCGCCGCCTGCGTCGAGGCCGCCCACGACGACTGCTAGCGCGTGTTTCACAAGTCTTGTTCGCGGTCTTCGCGCCCAGGCGGCCCCTGACGGCACGGGCGGATGCGGCCGAGTACGACCCGGTACGAGGCCGATCCGCCCGCACCAGCAGGAACCACCTGGATCACGAAGCCCATCGAACAGACTTGTGAAACACGCGCTAGGCCCCGAGATCGAACAGGTCGTGAAGCTGTTTCGTGGCCTCGGCGCCGTACATGACGCTTCCGACCGGAACCTCGCTTCCCACCGCGTCGATCACGCGAGCCGTCCACAGCGGTCCGAACGCGCCGCACAGTTCGATCAGTTGCGCGCCCTCGTCGACCAGCCGCCGGGCCGCGGCGACGACCTGATCCACGCGGCCGACACCGAGCAGCACCGTCAGGCATTCGCCGGTGTCCACACGGGACACGTCCCGCGCCGGTTCGCAGCCATCGGCCAAGTAGACGAAACCCCACCGACGCATGACACTTCTCCTTCGTTCTCGGTCACCGTGAGGTAAGCGCAGAACGAAGGACGGTGTCCACGAGGCGGATCCGAACGGCCGTTCGGAAGCACCGAAGAGGCGAGGTCGGCCGGTCAGGGGCGAGGAACCGTTGTGGGCGCTGTCATACCAGCGACGCGATCCGATCCGAGGATTCGTGCGCCGGATCCCATACCAGCGCGTGCCGGACGACGGGCGCCTCCCGGAGCGGCAGCCACCGCAGACCGTCCGCGGCTTCTTCCCTCGGGCGCAAGGCGGCGACGTCGCCTTGCCGCAGTTCGGCGACGAACAATGACCGCCGGGGCGGACCGGTCCGTACGCGGACGGGCCGCCAGCCCGCGGCGGCACAGTCCGCGAGCAGTGCGTCGTGGTAGCCAGGGGCCAGTTTTCGTTCGTACAAAAGGAGGTCCATTCCGGTGAGGTCGTCCCAGCCCACTTCGCCGAGCCGAGCGAGGGAATGGACGTCGGACACGAGCACCCCCAGCGCCCGCTCGCTCACGACGACCACCCGCAGGCCGTCCACGTCCTCCGGCAGGGCGAGCAGACCGGCGTCGAGCGCGCCGCGGCGCAGCAGTTCGAGTTGCCGCGCGGCGGAGAGGTCGTCGACCTCCACCGCTTTCGCGTAGAGGACGGGGAGCATGGCCGGCGGCGCGCCCGGCGTCACGCCGACGCGGAGCGGCCGACCCACGGTGTCGCGGACGGCCCGCGCGCCGAGTTCGGCCTCCTCCAGTATCCGGCGGGCGTGGGGGAGCAGCGCCAGCGCGGCGGCGGTGGGCGTCATTCCCGACTGGGTCCGGACGAACAGGGTCGCGTCCAGTTCCCGTTCCAGTGCGATGATCTGCTGGCTGAGCGACGACGCCCGGATACCGAGGCGCTCCGCCGCACGGGTGAGATGCCCCTCGTCGGCCACGGCGCACAGATATCGAAGACGTCGTAACTCCACAGCCGCACAGTAGCCCCGGACCGGGCAGAATCGACGGGGTGAGTGAATGGCGCAACACCACGCACGACTGGGCCGGTTCCGTGGACCTCGACCATCTGGCGCGCATCCGCCGGAGCCCCGGGGAGTTCGCCCCTGGCGGGGTCGCGCACCTTGTCCTCGAAGTGCTCGCCTATGCGGCGGAGGAAGCCGAGGGCACCGGCGGCGGGCATGCCGTCGTCACGGTCCATCCCGACGGTTCGATTTCCGTGGTGGACGACGGGCGGGGCACCGACACACGCGCCGACGGTCACGGCGGCTTCGTGAAGAAGCCGGTCATGTCGACCAAAGATCTGCGTTTCTTCGATTTCCCCCAGGCGCAATGGCTTCCGGACGGTCATCCGCGCCGCGGTGTGTCGGTCGTGGCCGCCTTGAGCGACTGGCTCGTGCACACCAACCGGCGTCGCAACGGCTCTTGGACTCAGCGTTACGAACGGGGTGTCCCGGTCACCGATCTGACGCCGATCGCGGGCGACGGCACGACAGGAACGACGGTGCACTTCTCGCCGGGCACGGAAGTCGGCCCTGTGCGGTTGCCGGATGTCGACGGGTGGCCGTACTTGAGCGTGGAGGTCGCTCGATGAGAAAGTTCCTGACAGCGGCGGCTTCGGCACTGGCCCTGCTCACGGGGTGCTCGGCCGGGCAAGAACAGCCGCCCGCCAAACCGGTCTACGACCTGCCCGCGCGCGAGGTCCGGCCGGACGAGACCGCCCTGCACCTGCCACCGGCGCTCAACGGGGAGACCGAGTTCTCTCTCATCGGCCTGGCCACCGGGCTCCCCAGCCTCACCGGCAGCCACACCGAATTCGAGGCGAAGGGGCAGTTCGTCCGGCTTCGGCTGGTGGTGACGGGAAAGGGGCTCTCCGGGATCCTCTTCGACACGCGGCGCCAGCAACTCGTCACCGATTCCGGTGCGGTGATCGCGGTCGACAACCAGGCCATGACGATCAAACGGCAGCCGGACAAGTTCGAGCTGGGGCGCGGCGTGCGGGTCGAGTTCGACCTTTACTTCGACCTTCCCGCAGAGGCCAAACCCGTGGTGCTGCGGGCTTTCGGCGGTCCGACGCTGACCGACATGAAGAACCTCACCGGAACCGACATCAAGCTGGCATGAGGGGTACGTCAAACGCGATGCGAGCTTCGCGACATGGCCGATCGAGCCGAGGGTAGACGTCCCAAAACCCACACAGTCACCGCCCTCTCGACGAGAAAGGCCCCGCCGCGAAAGCGACGGGGCCCTTTCTCGAAATGGCGTCAGACGCCCAGGTCACCACCGAGGTAGGCGGCCCGCACCTGCGGGTCGTCCAGCAGCTCGGCACCGCGGGCGCTCTTGACCACTTGACCGGTCTCCAGCACATACGCGCGGTCGGAGAGCTTCAGCGCCTGCTGCGCGTTCTGCTCCACCAGCAGGACCGTGGTCCCGCGCTTGTTGATCTCGCGGATGATGTCGAAGATCTGCGCGATCAGCATCGGTGCCAGGCCCATGGACGGCTCGTCGAGCAACAGCACCTTGGGCTTGGTCATCAGCGCGCGGCCGATGGCGATCATCTGCTGTTCGCCACCGGACATCGTGCCGCCGAACTGGGTCTTGCGTTCGTTCAGCCGCGGGAACAGCTCGTAGACCTCGTCGAGGTCGGCCTTCAGGTCGTCCTTGCGGGTGTAGGCACCCATCAGGAGGTTCTCCTGCACCGTCATACCGGGGAACACGCCCCGGCCTTCCGGTGACTGGCCGATCCCGAGCTCGACCCGTTTGTGGCCGGGCGTCTTCGAGATGTCCTTGCCATTGAAGAGGATCCGGCCGCTGGTCAGCGGACGCAGGCCCGAGATCGTCTTCAGCGTCGTGGTCTTGCCCGCACCGTTGGCCCCGATGAGCGAAACGATCTCGCCCTCGTCGACGTCGATGCTCATTCCCTTGAGCGCGGCGATCTTCCCGTAGTGGACGTTGATGTCCTGAACCTCAAGAAGCATCTTCCGCCACCCCCAGGTAAGCCTCGATCACCTTTTGGTTGTTCTGCACCTCGTGGGGGAGCCCTTCTGCGATCTTCTGGCCGAAGTCGAGCACGGCCAGCCGGTCGGCGATCTGCATGACCAAGCCCATGTCGTGCTCGATGAGCAGCACGGTGCGGCCGTCATCACGGATCTTGCGGATCAGCTGCTGCAGCGAGTTCTTCTCCGCCGGGTTCATGCCGGCGGCGGGCTCGTCGAGCAGCAGCAGCTTCGGGTCGGTCGCGAGCGCACGCGCGATCTCCAGACGGCGCTGGTCGCCGTAGGAGAGGTTCTTCGCGGTGTTGTGCTCGACCCGGCCGATGCCGACGAAGTCCAGCAGGTCCCTCGCCAGCTCGCGGCCCCGCTTCTCTTCCTTGCGGTGCACGGGCAGGCCCAGCGTCGCCGAAAGCGCGCCGGTCTTGTGGTGCGAGTCCGCGCCGACCATCACGTTCTCGAGCGCCGACATGTTGTGGAACAGCCGGATGTTCTGGAACGTACGGGCGATACCGGCCTGGTTGATCTTGAACCGCTTCATCCCGTCGACCCGGGTGTCGCCGAAGCGCACCTGGCCTTCGGTCGGCCGGTAGACGCCGGTGATCACGTTGAAGACCGTGGTCTTCCCCGCGCCGTTCGGGCCGATCAGGGCGAAGATCTCACCCTGGTTGATGGTGAGGTCGACTTCCTTCAAGGCCGTGACACCACCGAAGCGCATCGTCACGTTGTCGAATTCGAGCAGTGCGCTCACTTCGTCACCTCCGCCGAAGCCTCGGAATCCGGACCCGCGACTTCGGCGCCCATGGCACCCATCCCGCCCGTTCCCTCATGTAGTTCCGCCTTGCGCTGCCGCGACGGCAGCAGACCCTCCGGCCGCAGCGCCATCATCAGCACCAGCACACCACCGAAGATCAGGATGCGGTACTCGGAGAGGAACCGGAACCGCTCCGGAAGCCAGGCGACCAGGAAGGCACCGAGCATGACACCGGGCAGGTTGCCCGCACCACCGAGCACCACGGCCGCGAGGATGGTCGCGGACAGGATGAACGGGAAGTTGTTCGGCTCGATGAAGACGGCCTTGCTGGCGTAGACCACACCGGCCATACCGCCGAGCATGGCGCCGATGGCGAACGCCAGCAGCTTGAACTTGAACGTCGGGACGCCCATCAGTTCGGCGGCGTCCTCGTCCTCACGGATGGCCGCCCACGCCCGGCCGACGCGGCTCTTGTGCAGCCGCACCGAGAAGATGATCGCGATCACGATCGCCGCGAGGATCAGGTAGTAGTACGGCGCCGGGTCGAGCAGGAACTCGGTCCCGAACATGGGTTCCGGGTGCGGGATGTTGGTGATACCGCGGGCACCGCCGATGGCGTCGGTGTTCGTCGCGGTGATCCGGACGATCTCACCGAAGCCGAGGGTCACGATGGCCAGGTAGTCACCGCGCAACCGGAGCGTCGGAGCGCCGAGGATCACCCCCGACATCGCCGCCAGGAAGATGCCGAGCACGAGCGTGCCCCAGAACCCCCAGCCGTGCAGGGTTCCCATCACGGCGAGCGTGTAGGCGCCGATCGCGAAGAACGCGACGAACCCGAGGTCGAGCATGCCCGCGTGACCGACGACGATGTTCAGGCCGATCGCCAGCAGGATGTACACCCCGACCGGGAAGATCAGGACCGTGGTCCAGTCCGATTCCGGGGACATGATCGAACCGATCGCGGGCGCGGGAAGGATCAGCGCGCCGATGATCAGGGCGAGGTACACGCCATAACGCTGCCAATGCGGGGCGCGTGCCCACCAATCCCGCATGCCGTCCACGGGGTGGAAGCCGGCGCGCGTCGGCTTTCCGTTCTCTGGGGACTTTTCAGCCACTTCTTCGTTGCCCTTCATGCGCGTGCCCGCTGCAGCGATTCACCGAGGATGCCGGTGGGACGGAACATCAGGACCAGCACCAGTACCACGAAGGCGGTGACGTCCTTCCAAGCCGAACCGAAGAAGATGGAACTCCAGTTCTCCACCAAACCGAGCACGATGCCACCTAGCAGAGCGCCGCGCAGATTGCCGATACCTCCCAGCACGGCCGCGGTGAACGCCTTGATACCGAGGAGGAAGCCGATGCGGTACTCGGTGTTCTCGTACTCCATGACGTACAGCGCGGCGGCGACACCGGCCATCGCGCCACCGAGCAGGAACGTGAGGCGCACGATCTTGTCGATGCTGACGCCCATCAGCACGGCGGCTTCGGGATCCTGTGCGGTGGCACGGATACCGCGGCCGATGCGGGTACGGCTGACCAGCTGGTCGAGGACGACCATCATGATCACGGCACCGACGACGACGAACACGTGGTCCGTGCGCACGACACCGTTGCCGATGTGGAACAGCGGGTCGTGCGGGATGAACCGCGGCGCGTTCTGTTGCACACGGCCGGATTTGTCCGTGATCCATTCGATGATCTCGAGGCCGAACAGCTCCTGGAGGAACAGCGAGGCGCCGATGGCGGAGATCAGGGCGGCGAGCCGGGTCGCGCCCTTCTTGCGGAGTGGCCGGTACGCCACTTGCTCCAGCAATACCGCCGCGCCGCCGGACACGGCGGCCGAGGCGATGATGATCAGCAGCAGTACGGCGATCATCCCGAACACGCCGAGCGTGATCGGGGCGGTGCCGCCCGCGATGCTGATCAGGACGAACAGGGACGTGATCGTCCCGATCATGAAGATCTCGGAATGTGCGAAGTTGATGAGCCGGAGCACGCCGTAGACCATTGTGTAGCCGAGGGCGATGAGGGCGTAGATGCTTCCGGCGACCAGTCCGCCGATGGTGCTACCGAGGAACTGGGCTTGCAGATCTTGAAGCATGACGTGGATGCCTTACGGGACGGGGCGAGAACTTCTTTCGCCACATTTGCGGGAAGCGGGGGTGCTGTGATCGCACAGCGCCCCCGCTTCCGTTAGGTGTTCCTATCTGCTCCGTCAGCCGTTGAGCTTGGCTTCGGTCGAGACGCCGAGGTTCTTCAGGACACCACCGGTGACCTGGTAGACGTTGATCGCGTCCGTCGACGGTTCGCCGTTCTCCTTGAACTTGATCTGCTTCGAGGCACCCTTGAAGTCGATCGTCTTGAGGGCCTCGTTGATCTTCTCCGAGGTGTTGGCACCCGCCTTGACCGCGTTGATGATGGCGGTCGCGGCGTCGTAGCCCTCACTCGAGTAGATCGCCGGGTCGACGTTGAACGCGGCCTTGTACTTGGTGCTGAACTCGTCGGTGGAGCCGGCGTCCGGGATGTTGCAAGGGCAGCCGACGACGGCCTTCTCGGCGGCCGCGGCACCCGCACCGCTGATCAGCTGGGCGTCGAGCGAACCGTCACCGGTGGCGAAGGTGGCGGTCACGCCGCCGTCACGCAGCTGCTTGAGCAGACGACCACCCTGGGCGTAGTAGCCACCGAAGAGGATGATGTCCGGGTTCGCGGCCTTGACCTTCTGCACGGTCGAGGAGTAGTCCGACGCGTCCTTGGCGAACTTGTCGCGCTCGGACGGGACGTTCTTCTCCTTCAAGGTCTTCTCGAAGTTGTCCGCCAGGCCGACACTGTATTCCTGGTCGTCCGAGATGATGTAGGCCTTCTTGGGCGACTTCGCCGTGATGAGGAAGTTGGCGATGGCCGGGCCCTGGCTGGCGTCACTCGCGACGACACGGTGCCAGTACTTCCACCCGTTCGAGGACAGGCCCGCGTTGGTGGCCGAGGGCGAGACGCTCGGGATCTTGTTCTGCTCCAGCTGCCCGCCGATGGCCTTCGACTCACCGGAGAAGGCCGGTCCGATCAGGGCGGTGATCTTGTCCTGGCCGACGGCGGTCGCGATCAGCGACGTCGCCTGCTCGGGCTTGCCCTGGCTGTCGTATTCCTTGAGTTCCAGCTTCGTCGCCGGGTTCGTCTTGTTGTACTCGTCGATAGCGAGCTTGGCGCCGTTGCGGGGCGGGATCACGATCCCGGAGTTCTCACCGGTGAGGTCACCCATGAACCCGATCTTCAGCGTGCTGCTGTCACCGCTGCCGGACGAGCTGCTGCCGCCTGCACAGCCCGCCAGCGCCAGCGACGCAGCCGCCGCGACGGCGAAAACCCGTCCAAAACGCACTCCTGACACCGACTACCTCCCATGACCAACCAGCCGCCGGTAGGCGTTGCCCCCGACACAGGGGCTAGGTTAGGGCAGGAAGATATCCCCCTACGCCATGATCTGCCCAGACGCCCATCACTCTGTGTCCACATCGTGACGGTCGAAACCAGAACGAATTGCACGAAAAGGCGAATGTTGCCGGTTGGCGGGTCTTCGCTGGTCACGCTGGGGATTCACCGTTACCACGTCGATCATGCTCGTGGGTGATGACCATGTTTCGGCCGCGTATCTTGCGCTTTTTCGGCTCCTTCGTGGGCGGCCGTTCGTCGTAGCAATGCTGCCCCAAAGGGCGTCAACGGTGCCCCCTCTTCTCTTGTGCGATGACAACCGATGGTTGTCATGGCGGTCCGGACGGCTGTTGGATTCCGGCCCTGACCTCGCGATTGACTGTCCTTATGACGACGATGAGTGCCGAAGTGATCGAAGGTGTGGCCGCGGGAGTTCCGTTCGTGGCGGTGCCGCCGTCGGACGGGAAACGTCCGGCGCCGCTGGTGCTGACCTGGCATCTGCTGGGCGCGCCGTTCAGCGAGGCGGCCATGGCGGCGGCGCTGCCGATGCGGGAGCTGCCCGCGTGGCGGGTGCACCTCGGGTTGCCGCTGACCGGTAAACGGTTTCCCGCGGGTGGTTTCGAGGGCTTCTTCCGGCTCGCGAGCGAGGACAACGTGCTCAACGTCGTCGAACCGCTCACCAAGCAGGTCGAGGCGGAGTTCCCGGCCGCGGTGGCGGAACTGCGCTCCCGCCTGTCCATTGAGGACGGACCGGTCGGGCTGGTGGGCGGTTCGCAGGGCGGCGCGGTCGCGTTGCAGATGCTGACCCACCCGGAGATCCCGGTGGCGGCGGCCGCGCTGGTGAACCCCGTGACCCAGCTGGCGCCGGTGATCGCGGCGAACGAGCGGGTCTACGACGTCACCTATCACTGGTCGGACCGGTCTCGCGCGGTCGCGAACGAGTACGACTACGTGCGGCGGGCGGACGAACTGACCGCGCCGGTCCTGCTCGTCATCGGCGAGGAGGACGACGTTTCGATCACGGAACCGGCCGAGGCGTTGCACAAGGCGTTGGGGGAACGGCGATCCGAGCTCGTCACGATCCCGGGGATGGCGCACGGATTCGCCGAGGCTCCCGGCCTCGAACCCGCACCGCAGACGGCGCACGCGAAGCTGGTCGACGCCGAGCTCACGCGCTGGTTCGCCCGGCACCTAGGCAGTGTCCGGTAAGTCTGTTCGCGGTCTCCGCGCCCAGTCGGCCCCTGACGGCACGGGCGGTCCAGCCGAGTACAACCCGGTACGAGGCCGAACCGCCCGCACCGTCAGGAACACCTGGATCACGAAGCCCATCGAACAGACTTACCGGACACCGCCTAGCTGTTTGAGATCGTCGTCCGGCAGCCAGGATCGCGCGGGATCGTAGGTGCACCAACCTTCTTCGTGGCTGGTCCGGCCGGCGAGCGCCAGCAGGCGCCGCACGGCCGGGCCTTCGCCGCGCCGCCACACCACCGACCACGGGAAAAGCGGCGACGGCTCGAACGGCAGGACCCGCAGATTGAGGTCGGAGGCGAGATCCATGTCGGCGCCGGCGAGCGTGACCCGCTGCTTCCCGTAACGAGTCTGTTCCAGTGTGTGTCTGAGGTCGTAACTGACGCCGGAGTCGTCGATCGGGACGGCGAATTCTTTGCATAGGCGTTGCAAATAGGAAAGCCATTCGACCGGGCCGCCCAATTGCGGAATCCAGATGCCGTCATCCCGGAGATCGGACAATTTCAGGACATCGTTGCCCGCGAGCGGGTGTTCCGGCGCGAGAAGGGCGAACAGCGGTTCCAGCCGGACAAGCCGGTGTTCGAGTTCCGCGGGCACTTCGCGGCCGAGGTCCGCGACGCGGCCGAACGCGAGATCGATCTCGCCGCGGACCAAGGGGTCGAGGGCGTTGGCCAGTCCGCGTCCGGCGACGCGCTCGACCGCCAGCGCCGGGTCCCGCTGGGCGATGCGCCGCAGCATGTACATGGGGGAGAGGCGCGGATCGATGACATCGAGGCGGGGCGGGCGGTCCCGCAACCCCATCGCGGCGACCGCGGCGTCGGCCACGCGGATCAGTTCGCGCGCGTGGGGGAGGAACCGTTCGCCGTCACCGGTCAGCTCGACGGACCGGTTGGTGCGCCGGAAGAGCTGGACCGACAGGGTGTCCTCGAGCTTCCGGACGCGCTTCGACAGCGCCTGCTGGGTGAGGAACAGGGATTCCGCCGCGCGACCGAAATGGCCGTGGTCGGCGGTGGCGACGAACGCGCGCACCTGGGCCGTGTCGAGATCCACGCCCTGAAGTTACGTGAAGGCCCCCATCATGTACTCCTGGCGGCGCGGGAGGAGATGTCCGTGAAGGCCTCCTTGAGGGACTCTGGGTCCCTCAAGGAGGCCTTCACGGACATCCAGTGGGGCGAGAGCTCACATTCCCGGCGGCCGCTCCCGCACCACGCAGGTCAGCCGCGCCGTGCACGACCGGCGCCCCTGGTCGTCGGTCAGCACGATCTCGGCGGTCACGGTCCCGCGTCCGACGTGCACCGGGGTCGCGACACCGGTCACCCGCCCGGACCGGACCGCCCGGTGGTGCGTGCACGAGAGTTCGAGCCCCATCGTCGCCTTGTCGGTACCGGCGTTGAGCGCGCAGACCATCGAACCGAGCGCCTCGGCGACGACGGCGTTCGCGCCGCCGTGGAGGAGGCCGTAGGGCTGGAGGTTGCCCTCCACCGGGATGCTGCCCACGACACGTTCGGGACCGAATTCGCTGATCTCGAGCCCGAGCTTGTCGTTGAGCTGCTGTCCGGCGAAGGCCGGGTCGATCCCGGCGAAGGATTCGAGGGCTTGTTCGGTCACGCAACGCTCCTTAACATTCGTGCACCCGCGACCGCGTCGACTGGGCACACGTCATCGAGTTCTTCTCACGCCCTGCCTCCGGCCTGGCGAGTTTCCTGCGCCAAGGGGGCTGAGCGGCTCCGCCGACAGGCCGCAACAGACACGACAGGCAGGACTGTCGGACCCTCACCCTAGACTCGCTCCCGTGAGCCCGAGTGAGAACACGACCGTTGCCAACGCCACACCTGCCACCGCACAGGCCGAGCGGCCCAAACTGCTGCTGATCGACGGCCATTCGATGGCGTATCGCGCGTTCTTCGCGCTGCCCGCGGAGAACTTCAAGACGAAGACCGGGCAGACGACGAACGCGGTGTTCGGGTTCACCTCGATGCTCATCAACCTGCTGCGCGACGAGGCGCCGACCCACCTCGCGGTGGCGTTCGACCTCTCCCGCAAGACGTTCCGGTCGGAGACGTACGCGGACTACAAGGCCAACCGCAGCACCACCCCGGACGAGTTCAAGGGCCAGGTCGGGCTGGTCGAGGACGTGCTGAAGGTCCTCGGCATCCCGGCGCTGACCAAGGAGAACTACGAAGCCGACGACATCATCGCCACGCTCACGACACAGGCGACCGCCGAAGGTTTCGACGTCCTCATCTGTACGGGTGACCGTGACGCGCTCCAGCTGGTGACCGACCAGGTCACCGTGCTGTACCCGAAGCGCGGCGTCTCGGAGATGACCCGGTTCACCCCGGAGGCGGTCGAGGAGAAGTACGGCCTCACCCCGGCGCAGTACCCGGACTTCGCCGCGCTGCGTGGCGACCCCTCGGACAACCTGCCCAGCATCCCGGGCGTCGGTGAGAAGACGGCCGCGAAGTGGATCAGGCAGTTCGGGTCCTTCAACGAGCTGATCGACCGCGTCGACGAGGTCAAGGGCAAGGTCGGCGACGCGCTGCGCGAGCACCTCGGCGCGGTCATGCTGAACCGCCAGCTCACCGAGCTGATCCGCGACGTCGAGCTGGAGCTCGGCCCGACCATGCTCGAACTGCGCCCGTGGGACCGCGAGGCCGTCCACGCGCTGTTCGACGAGCTCGAGTTCCGCGTCCTGCGGGACCGGCTCTTCGCCACCCTGCAGAGTGCCGAGCCCGAGGCCGAGGAAGGTTTCGAGGTCAGCGGTTCGAAGCTCGCGCCGGGCGCGCTGACGGGCTGGCTGTCCGCGCACACTGGCCGGGACAAGCCCGTCGGCCTGGCGTTCCGCACCACCGGGGCGTCGGTCCGCTCCGACCTGAAGGCCATCACGTTCGCGGCCGCGGACGGCGAGGGCGCGTATGTCGACGTCACCGCGATGGACGCCGAGGACGACAAGGCGCTCACGGCCTGGCTCGCCGACGCCGAGATCCAGAAGATCGGCCACGAGCTCAAGGTCCCGCTGCACGCCGTCCGGGCCCGCGGCTGGGCGTTCGCCGGGCTCGTCATGGACACCGCGCTCGCGGCGTACCTGGTCCGCCCGGGGCAGCGCACCTTCGAGCTCGACGACCTGGCCTTGCGGTACCTGCACCGTGAGCTGCGGTCCGAGGCCGACACCGGGGACGGGCAGCTTTCGCTGCTCGACGGTGGCGCCGAGGACATGGAGCAGAAGGAGATCCAGGCCGAACTGGTCAAGGCCCGCGCGGTCGCCGAGCTCGCGGGAGCGCTGACCAAGGAGCTCGAAGAACTGGGCGGCGCGCAGCTGCTCGCCGAGCTCGAACTGCCGTTGCTTCAGGTGATCACCGGCCTCGAAGCGGCGGGTATCGCGGTCGACATCGAGCATCTGACGAACCTGGAAGCGCATTACCTCGGCCGGGTGACGCAGGCCGCGGAGGAGGCGTACGCGGTCATCGGCAAGCAGGTCAACCTCGGTTCGCCGAAGCAGCTGCAGGTCATCCTGTTCGACGAGCTCGGCATGCCGAAGACCAAACGCACGAAGACCGGTTACACCACCGACGCCGAGGCGCTGCAGAGCCTGTTCGAGAAGACCGAGCACCCCTTCCTGCAGCATCTGCTGGAGCACCGGGACGCGACCAGGCTGCGCACCACGGTCGAGGGCCTGATCAAGTCGGTCGCCGACGACGGCCGCATCCACACCACGCTGCTGCAGACGATCGCCGCCACCGGACGGCTCTCCTCGGTCGACCCGAACCTGCAGAACATCCCGATCCGCACCGAAGAAGGCCGCCGCATCCGTGACGCCTTCGTCGTCGGCGACGGATACGCCGAGCTGATGACGGCGGACTACAGCCAGATCGAGATGCGGATCATGGCGCATCTCTCGCAGGACGAGGGGCTGATCCAGGCCTTCAACAGCGGCGAGGATCTGCACACTTTCGTGGCGTCGCGCGCGTTCTCGCTGCCGCCGGAGGAGATCACGCCGGAACTGCGCTTCCGGGTGAAGGCGATGTCGTACGGCCTGGCGTACGGGCTTTCGGCGTACGGGCTTTCACAGCAGCTGCGGATCTCGACCGAAGAGGCCAAGGAGCAGATGGAGGCGTACTTCTCCCGTTTCGGCGGCGTGCGCGATTATCTCCATTCGGTCGTGGGCGACGCGGCGAAGGTCGGGTACACCGAGACGATCTTCGGCCGCCGCCGGTATCTGCCGGACCTCAACAGCGACAACCGGCAGCGCCGCGAAATGGCCGAGCGGATGGCGCTCAACGCCCCCATCCAGGGCAGCGCGGCGGACATCATCAAGGTCGCCATGCTCAACGTGCACAAGGCGCTGACCGAGGCGAAGCTGAAGAGCCGTGTGCTGCTGCAGGTTCACGACGAGCTCGTCCTCGAGGTCGCCGATGGCGAGCGCGAGCAGCTGGAAACGTTGGTGCGCCAGGGAATGGGCTCGGCCTACGAGCTGGCGGTCCCGCTGGAGGTCTCGGTCGGCTACGGCCGGTCCTGGAACGACGCCGCGCACTAGGCAAACGGGACCGAATGAGTGAACCCCCTGCCTCGAAGGCCGCTACCGCGGACGCGGGTTCACCGCCGGGCAATTAGGCCTCGTGAGTGGTAATGACGGTTCTGACCGTCATCACCACTCACGATCGGTAGGGTCGTTCGGGTGACTTCCGAGCGCAGACGCTGGCGGGTGCGGCTGCGCGATCACCGTGGGCGGATCCTGGGCGCCGGGACCATGCTCGACGGCGAACACCTCCTCACCTGCGCTCACGTCATCGAAGGCCACCACGACGTCGCCGTGGATTTCGTGGCGCTTCCCGGTGTGGAGTCAGGAATCGCCACGATCCTCGCGCAGGCGGCGCCCATCGGCGACGACGGCGGGGACATCGCGTTACTCCGGTTGCGGGGCCCCGAGGAACAGATCTCCGGCGCCCCGCTCCACCGGACGGCCCTCGAAGACGGGCAGCGGGTCCGCGCGTACGGCTTCCCGGCCGGTTCGGACGGCATGTGGTCGTTGGCGACCGTCGTCGGCGACGGCGGCCACGGGCTCGAGCGCGTCCAGCTGCACCGCACTCCGGACGCCGAGCCGATCACCCACGGCTTCAGCGGTTCCGCGGTGATCGCCGAGAAGACCGGGCACGTCGTCGGCATGGTCGCGACCCGGTACGCCACCGAGGCCGCCCGCGTCTCGTGGATGATCCCGGTCGAGACCATGCTCGGGTACCTGCCGGCCCTGCGCCGCTGGGCCGAAGGCAGCCCCGCGATCGACCCCGGTTTCGTGCGGTATCCGGAACCACCCGCGATCGATCCGCTGTTCGCCCGCGAATTCGCCCGCTGGCTCGGCGGGCACGGCCGGGCGGACGTCCGGGTGATCATCATGGGCGAGGACGATTCCGCCGTCGCCGCCTCGCTGCGGCGCGCCGTCGTGCTCGCCGACCGCGAACGTGGCGCCGGCCGGAGCGTGACCGGGCCGACGGTGCCGCCGCTGGGCAGTGTCGTGCTCGCCGTCGACGCGGTCGGCAAGACCGCCGACGAGGTCCGCCGCCGGATCTTCGATCGGCTCGACGTCGCCGCGGATTCGCCCGCCGGCCGTCACGGGTCCGCCCGCACCGTCGTCGTCTCCGGGATCGACGAAGCGGCCGAGCCCGACGCGCTCGTCGGTGAGGTACTCGTGCCGCTGGCCCAGCGCGCGCACGAACTCGGGCTGCGGCTCGCGCTGGCCTTCCGCGAGGAGACCTCGCCGGGGGTGAGCGTGGTCCGGTCGAGCACGGACGTCCTGCCGGCCGAGGAGGAGGACACCGAGGGCCGCCTCGCCCTGCTGGAAACCCGGTTGGGTGAACTCGACAGCCTGGAGAAGGAGAATCTGAGCGACGCGCCCCGCTTCTCCGACGCCCCGCACGTCCATCCCAAGGCACGACGGCTGAGAGGCGCGTTGACCCAACTGCGTTCGGCGGAGAAGGACGGCGACACCGAGTGGGTGAAACGGCAGCTTCCGGTCTGCGAGCGAGCCGTGGCCAAAACCGTCGAGCGTGCCCGCGACCTCCGTCGCCTCCTTGACGAGAACCTCGCGCGGCGCGCGGAATTGCGCGCCCGGCTCGACGCGTACGGGGAGATGGCCCGTAACAGCGGCCTTGTCGAAGACGTCGAACTGGATGCCGCCTACGCACCCGCCTGGCGGATGCTCTTCGAAGGACCATGTGACCTCGTGGCCTCGGCGGCGGCCGTCGAGCGGTACGCGGACACCGTCCGGAAACGGATCGACGGATGACGGCCTGCGGACACGACGGCTGCCCGGGTGTGCTCGGCAAGACCGGGTTCTGCAAGCTCTGCGGATTGCCGCCGGGGAAACCGGAAGAGTCCGCGCCGCGGGAGAAACCGACCCTGGTGATCCCCGGCCCCGGCGAGGCGCCGACCAGGATCACCGGCACGGTGGTCACCCGTTCCCAGCAGATCGCGGGCCACGCGAGCGCGGACGACCGGGTCCCGCTGCCGGCCGTCGAACTCCCGGACGTCGCGGGCCGCCTGCTCACCGAACCGCGTGTCCCGGAGGACGAACGGTTCTGCGGCAAGCACGGGTGCACCGCCACCCCGGTCGGCCGCTCGATCGGCGGCGGGCCCGCGCCCACCGAGGGGTTCTGCCCGGTCTGCCGGACGCCGTTCTCCTTCGCGCCCAAGCTCGCGGCCGGCGACGTGGTCGACGGCCGGTACCACGTGCTCGGCTGTGTCGCGCGCGGCGGACTCGGGTTCGTCTACCTGGCGACGGATTCCGGGCTCGGCGACCGGTACGTCGCGCTCAAGGGCCTGATCAACACGAACAACACCGCCGCCGTCCGGATCGCGGAGACCGAAAGCCAGGTGCTCACCGCGCTGGACCACCCGAACGTCGTCCGGATCCTCGACGTGGTCGAACACGAGGAACTCCGCTACATCGTCATGGAGTTCGTCGACGGGCTTTCCCTGCGGGAGGTCAAGAACCGCGGCCGGGCGGCGCTGGACTCCAGCGAAGGACGGCTGCTCGTCGAGCATGTCGTGGCGTACGGGCGCGAAATCCTGACCGCGCTGGACTACCTGCACGGCGAGGGCCTGCTGTACTGCGACATGAAGCCGGACAACGTGATCCACGGCGAGAAGCGGATCAAGCTCATCGACTTCGGCGCCATCCGCAAGATCACCGACGACGAAAGCCCGACCGTCGGCACCGAGCACTATCAGGTGTCCCCACGGGAACGGGCGAAACACGGGCTCACCGTCCGGTCCGACATCCACACCGTCGGCGTGACGTTGCGCGAGCTCTTCCAGGCCAGCGACGGCTGGTCGGTCACCACCGACGCGCGTGGCGTCCGGTTCGGCATCGAATCCTTCCTCCGTGTCCTCGACCGGGCGACCGCCCCGTTCGAGCAGCGGTTCGCGACCGCGCGCGAGATGCTGGTCCAGCTCGACGGCGTGCTCGGCGAGATCCTTTCCTTGCGGGACAAGCAATCCAGGCCCGCCGGTTCGACGCTGTTCGCCGAAGGGGCGGTCCTGCTCGACGCGGGTCTCGGCCAGGCGCCGCCGCTGGAGCACTGGACGCGGAGGACACCCGTCTCGCTCGGCGCGCGCCCGTCCGCCGCGGAGATCGCCGTCGGTCTCCCGGTGCCGCGCGAGGATCCGGACGACCCGCGGACGAACTTCCTGCGCGCCGTCCGGGCTCCCGACGCCGCGCGGCTGCTGAAGAAACTCGACAAGGTGCCGGGTTCGGTCGAGTTCGAGTTCCGCCGGTGCCGGGCGCACCTGGAACTCGGGGCGACCGTCGAAGGCGCGCTGGCGGTGGCGGAGGCCGAACGGCTGCTCGGCGAGCGCGCCGTCCACGACTGGCGAGTGGCGTGGCATCGGGGCCTGCTCGCGCTCGGCGCGGGCGATTTCGCCGCGGCCAAGGAGAAGTTCACCGCCGTGTACCGCGACATCCCCGGCGAGGAGCCGCCGAAACTCGCGCTGGGGCTCTGCGAGGAGCACCTCAACGGCGCGGCCGCCGCCGAACGGTACTACGACGCGTTGTGGGTGCGGGACCGGTCGCAGGTCAGTGCGGCGTTCGGGCTCGCGCGGGTCCGGCTGCTGCGCGGTAACCGCGCCGCCGCCGTCGAAATCCTCGACCAGGTCCCGGAGTTCTCGCGCTACGACGAGGCAGCGCGGATCGCCGGGGTGCGGGTGCTGTCCGCGCGGATGCCGGGGACGGGTGACCTCCCGGTGCCGGCCGAACTCGACGACGCCGTGGTCCGGCTGACCGCCTTGGACCTCGACGGCGACTCCCTCGACAGGCTGGTGACGGCCGTGCGCGAGACGGGGCTGGCCGCCGTGCTCCTCGGGCAGGACGGGATCACCGACGGCGAGCTCCTGCGAGCAGGCGAAACGGGCGCACGCACGGTGCTGGACAAGTCGTACCGGCGGCTCGCCCACCACACGCCGACGCCGGAAGCGCATGACGTGCTGATCGATCTAGCCAATTCCGTGAGACCGGTGACCTTGGTGTGACTTGGGGTGAAAGGGGACCGATGAGCGGGGAGCCGAGCCTGGGCCTCGAAGTGCACCAGAACAAGTTCCTGGCCGAGGGGGACCGGGCGATGACCGCGATCGTCCGGGTCGTCTCCCGCGGCGGTGCGGCGGCCGCGGCCACGACGGCCGCCGAAGTCCTGATGATCGACTGCTCCAGTTCGATGCGCTTCCCCAGCACCAAGATCGGCGAGGCCCGGCGGGCGGCGGCCGCGGCCATCGACGTCCTGCCGGACGGCGTGCGATTCGCCGTCATCCAGGGCACCGACCGCGCGAAGATGATCTACCCGGCCGAGGACGGCCTGGTGACCGCCTCCGCGACGACCCGGGCGGAGGCACGCGCCGCCGTCGAACACCTCGCGGCCGTCGGCGGCACCGCGATGGGCGCGTGGCTCGCCAAGGCACGCGACCTCTTCGATCTCGTGCCCGACGCCGTCCGCCACGCGATCCTGCTCACCGATGGCCGCAACGATTCGCAGACCAGGGCCGACCTGATGAGGGTGCTGAACACCTGCGAAGGCCGGTTCGTCTGCGACGCCAGGGGAATCGGCGACGGCTGGGAGCCGGCCGAACTCACCCAGATCGGCAGGGTGCTGCGCGGGAACGTCGACTCGGTCGTCGAGGACGACAAACTCGCCGAGGATTTCCGGCAGCTGGTGGAGAGCGCGCTGACGAAGGTGCTGCCCGAGGTCCGCCTGCGCGTCGGCACCATGCCGTTCAGCAGGCTGCGGTCGATCAAGCAGGTGTTCCCGGACGAATACGACCTCACCGATCGGTGCCAGGAGGTCGCCGTCCGCGAGCACGAGCTGTCGCTCGGTTCGTTCGCGAACGACGAGACGCGGGATTACCAGCTGATCCTGGATCTCGATCCGGACCTCGAACCCAGCCATGGACAGGATCGTCAGCTGGCGTGGACGGAACTCGTTCCCGTGCCGGGAGCCGCGGTGGAGGAGGACGCGCTGGCCATCGCGGGGAGGTGGACCCGCGACCCGATCCCGCCGACGCTGATTCACCCGATGGTTTCGAAATACGCCGCCCAGGCCGATCTCGGCGAGACGCTGACCTCGGGCGGTGACGCCTACGCTGCCGGAGACCGGGCCGGGGCCGAACGGGACTGGGGCCGGGCGGTCGCCTTGGCCACGGCCGCGGGCGACGAAGAGACGCTCAGCCGTCTCTCGGGGGTCGTGGAGATCGTCGACGCGGAGAAAGGGGTCGTGCGGCTGCGGCCGGACGCGACGCGCAGTCACGCGTTGCACGTCGTCATCCCGTCGAGGGTTTCGGAAATCGCTCTTCCGCAGGAGGATCGGCCGATGCCCGAAGGAGCACCGCTCACCTGTGCCGCCTGTCCCGCGCTTTCGCCCGCCGGGGCGAACTTCTGCGTCGGCTGCGGAAGACCGTTCGGAGAGGCGGTTTCGTGACGGCCACCCGGGTACGGCTGGTCCGGCTCCGCACCGCCCTGCTGGTGCTCACCCTCGCGGTACTGGTGGTGTCGCTGTGGGCGTTCCAGAACGTCCAGAACACGGCGGAGACCGTCCGCGACCGCACCGCGCACGCGGTACTCGAAGTGACCGCCGCGCGGGCCGCGCTGGTGGCCGCCGACGCCGCGGCGATCGCGAGCTTCGCCTCCGGCGAGGCGAGACTCGCCGGACCGGGGCAGGAGTACTCGAACCAGCTGGCGCTGGCGAGCCAAAGTCTCGCGAGGGTCGCGGAGTTCAACCAGGCGGGGGAGGAAGGCGGCAACGCGCTTCAGGTGATCGAAAGCCAGGTCGCGGCCTATTCGGGCTCCATCGGACAGGCCGACGTGCACTTCCGTCAGCCGGACGCCGCCGTACTGGGCGCCGTCGACCTCTGGCACGCGTCACGGTTGCTGCACGCTCCGGGCGGTGTCCTGGAGGAGCTGGAAGCGTTGCAGGGCAGGCAACGCGACGCGCTGAACCGGCAGCTGGCGTCCACCGGGATGAGCCTCGCGATGCTCCCGCTGTGGCTTCTGCCGGTACTCGCGCTCCTGGTGCTGCTGGTCCTCACTCAGCTGTATCTGAGGAAACGGTTCCGCCGCGTGGCGAACGTCCCGCTGCTCGCGGCGACCGTGCTGATCGCCGCCATCGGGATCGCCCTGGTGTTCACCCTGATCAGCCGTGACCGGCTGGACTCGGTGGGGGAGCGGCTCGACGGCGTCGCCGCCGCGCGGGCCACGCAGATCCAGGCGGCCGACGACGACGGCCAGCGGCGGCTCGCCGATCTGCTGGCCGGATACTGCGACGAGGAGCAGGGATGCGGGGTGACCGTCGACGGATTCCGGGAGCGGGCGCGGCAGGCCGCCACCCCGGTGACCGACAACACGCGGGTGGCCACGGCGGGTGCGAGGGCGGTGGCGGCCGACGCCTCCGCGGCGGCCGAATCCGGCGGGCGGGAGTTCCTGATCCCGGCGGGCACCCTGCTCGCGGGCGGACTCGTCCTGCTCGGCCTGCACGCCAGGATCGACGAATACCGGTACCGCCCGTGAAACGCCTGCTGGCCGTGGTGATGGCGCTGTCGCTGGTCGCGGGCGGCTGTTCGGCGTCGGCGGAGGACGGGCCGGTCGTCGTCCTCGCGTCCTGGACCGGTGAAGAGGAGAAGGCGTTCCGTCAGGTGCTGGACGCCTTCAAGGCCGACACCGGGATCGGCTACCTCTACGAGGGCACCCGGGCCGTCGACCAGGTGCTCGCTTCGGACGTCCAGCGCGGCACGCCGCCGGACGTGGCCGTGCTGCCCAACGCCGGGGTGCTGGCGAAGTACCAGAAGTCGGGTGATCTGCTGCCGCTCGACGACGCCCTCTCCGCCGCGGTGACCCGATCCTTCAGCCCCCAATGGGTCACCCTGCAGCAGATCGGCACCGAAAAGCTGTACGCGGTCGCCGTGAAGGCCGACCTCAAGAGCCTGATCTGGTACAACCCGGCGCGGCTGACCGGGATCCGCCCGACGACGTTCGCCGGGCTCCGGGACTACTCGGCCGGGCTGGCGGCCGCCGGCGGCACGCCCTGGTGCGTCGGGATGGGCGCCCCGCCTGCCTCGGGCTGGCCGGGAACCGACTGGATCGAGGACATCCTGCTGCACTCGGCGGGCCCCGACAAGTACCGGCAGTGGGCGTCCGGTGGCCTCGAATGGACGTCGCCGGAGGTCAGGCAGGCCTGGCTGGACTGGGGTTCCGTGTTCGAACCCACCGCGATCCGCGGCGGCACCGCGGCCGCGCTGCTGACCGATTTCGGCGACGCGGGCAAGCCGATGTTCGCCGACCCGCCCGGCTGCGCGCTCGAACACCAGGCGTCGTTCATCATGAGCCGCTACCAGAACTTCAAGCGACCGGATGGGACGTTCCCCAAGCCCGGCACCGATTTCGACTTCCTGACCTTCCCGGGACGCGACGTCTCCGAGGTCGCCGCCGACCTCGCCGGGATGTTCCAGGACACGCCCGGTGCGCGGAAGCTGATGGAATTCCTGGCCTCGGAGAAGGCACAGCGGATCTGGCCGTCGATCCCCCGCGCGAACGCCTTCTCCGCCAACCGGCAAGTCGGCCTCGACGTCTATCCGGATCAGGTGAGCAGGCGGGTCGCGGACACGATCACCTCGGCGTCCGCCCTGTGCTTCGACGCGTCGGACCTGATGCCCGCGACGATGACCGGCGCCTTCCACCGTGCCGTCCTGGAGTACCTGAGCAACCGGGACCGCCTGGACATCCTGCTGAGACAACTCGACGACGTCCGGGAGAGCATCCAGCCCGGCGAATGGTTGAAGATCCATTGTGGACAGTGAGGAGCATCGGTGAACGACCTGGCGCGGTTCCCCCTCGAAGGCGGCGGTTCGGTGGTCGTCGAGATCGACCCGGTCCCCGGTACCTCCCGGGTCTCCCGGCGTGACGACCTGGTCGAGGACGCCAAGGGCTCCTTCGAAGCGGCGCTCGCGAACGTCAAGGACGCGGCGGTGGCGGCACTGGACACCTTCCGGTCGATGACCAGGGGACCGGACGAGGTCGAGCTCAAGTTCGGCGTCAAGCTGACCGCGCAGGCAGGCGCCGTCATCGCGAAAACGGGCCTGGAGGGGAACTTCGAGGTCAAGCTGAAATGGACCCGAAACACCGAAGACGCGTGATTGAAGCCGTAACTCACGTGATTGAAGCCGTAACACGTGAGTTACGAGTCCGAGCACGCGAGTTACGGCTTCAATCACGCGAGTTACGGCTAGCGCCGAGGCCCCGGACCAGCACCATCACCGAGTCCCGCACGTCGGCCCGGGTCCGCTTCGGCTGGAACACCTGCCAGTCGAGGGCGACCACCAGCATCGTGCCGAACAACCCGGCCGCCGCCGTCGGGATCTGGACGCCGTCGGGCAACCGCCCGGCGGCGTCCAGCCGGTGGAGCTGCTCGCGCACGATCGAGATGATCTCCTCGCGCAGCAACGTCAGCGTCTCGTGCCAAGTGCCGGGCGTACGCCACATCTCGCTCACCAGGATCTGCGAGAAACCGGGGTATTCGGCGATGAACTCCAGCGCACCGTCCACTTGCGACTCGATGACGTCCATCGGGTCGCCGTCGCCGGTGGCCGCGCGCAGCCGGTCCGCGAGCACGCCGACGCCGTAGCGCAACAGCGCGTCGACAAGACCGTCCTTGCTGCCGAAGTTGTAGTAGACGGTGCCCTTCGCGACCTTCGCCTCGGCCGCGATGTCGTCCACCGTCAGGCCGACGAGGCCGCGGCTGGCGGACAGCCGCAGCGTCGCCTCGAACAGCTTCTGCTTCGTCGCCTCACCCCGGGGACTCACAACGCCAGCTCGGGTTTCAGCGCCGAAACCGTCCAGGTGCGCCGTTTCCGCGCCGCCAGCGTCGAGACCAGGATCCCGCCGACGAGATACGCGACCAGGACGCCGATGTCACCGAGGATCTCCATCGAGGCGCCACTGTAGAGCAGGTGCCGGAACCCGTCGATCGCGTAGCCCATCGGCAGCACGATGTGCAACGGGTACAACGCGTCCGGGATGGTCTGCCACGGGAACGTGCCGCCCGCGCTCACCAGCTGGAGCACCAGCAGCACCAGGCCGAGGAACTTCCCGACGGCACCGAAGAACGCGTTGAGCGCGTGCACCACGGACGTGAAGGTCAGCGACACCAGCACGGCGAACCCGATCGCGCCGAGCGGATGCGCGACGTCGATGCCGACCAGCCAGGTCACCGCGCCGAACAGCACGATCACCTGCGCGATCCCGAGCAGCGCCGAGGACAGCCAGCCGCCGAGCGCGACCTTGAACGGCGACGCGCCGGCGGTCAGCGCGCGGGTCGAGAGCGGGCGCAGCAACAGGAACAGCACGAACGCGCCGATCCAGGTCGCGAGCGAGATGAAGAACGGGGCGAGACCGGCGCCATATGTCCCCGCCGAGGCGACGCCGGAGGAGTTGACCGCCACCGGGTCGGCGATGGTGTTGGCGGTCGCCGCGCGGGTCGGGTCGTCCGGGTTCGGGATCTCCTTGAGCCCGGCGGCGAGCCCGTCGCGCAGCTGCACGGAACCGTCGGCGAGCTGGTTCGTGCCGGTGACCGCGGACTTCTCGCCGTCGTTCAGCTTCGCGGCTCCGTCACGGATCTGGTTCGACGCGTCGGCGGCCTGCGCGATGCCGCTGGTGAGCTGCGGCGTGGCCGAGGCCAGCTGGTGCGCGCCGTCGGACACCTGCCGGGCACCGGACGCGAGCTGGGCGAGCTGGCTGTTCGCGCCCTGGATCTTCGTGTTCGCCTGGTCGACCGGCGACCGGAGGGTGTCGAGGCGGCTCAGGATCTCCTGGACCTTCGTCTCGGGGACGCCGGCGTCGCGCAGGTCCTGCGCGAGCTGGGTGCGGTAACCGTCGAGTTTGGCCTGGATGTCCCCGGAGGCCGTCGCCGCGAGCGAGGCGGCGTCGGCGACCTTCTGGTTCCCGTCGGCGACCTGACCGGCGCCGTCGGCGAGCTTCTGCGTCTGCGCGGGGAGCTGGGCGGTGCTGGATTTCAGGGTGCCGAGCCCGGTCGCCAGCTGGGAGCTGCCGGAGGCGAGCTGGGAGGCGCCGTCCGCGAGTTGCTGCTGTCCCGACTTGAGCTTGCCCGCGCCGTCGGCGAGCTGCGAAGCGCCGGTCGAGGCTTCCTGGATCTTGCCGTAGATCGTGGAGAAACCGACCAGGAACTTGTCCGCGGCCTCGCTGCCGACCTTCTCCGCGATCGTCTTGCGGACCTGTTCGGCCACCTGTTTCGCGATGGTCCCGGACAGATAGTTGTTCGCGTCGTTGGTGGTCAGCGTGATCGTCGCCTGCTGGGGCTGGAAGTTGCCCGAGGACAGCAGCGCGGTGGAGAAGTCGCGCGGGATGCCGATCGCGAACGAGTACTTGTCGTCGCGGACGCCCTTCGCCGCCTCCTCCGGCGACACCTCGTGCCACTGGAAGGTGCCGGACTTGACCAGTTCGTCGGTGACCTCGCGGCCGACGTTGCGTTCCGCGCCTGCCGAGTCCTTCGCGCCGGTGTCCGAGGTGAAGACGGCGGCGGGCAGCTTGTCCAGCCGCGAGTACGGGTCGTAGTTCGCGTAGAGGTAGAAGGACGCGTAGAGCAGCGGCACCAGGACGAGCGCGGCCATGGCGAGCTTCGGCAGGGTGCCGCTGCTCAGCCGGCGCAGCTCGTTGGCGGCGATCCGGACGGGGTTCATTCCTGGTCTCCTGAAGTCTTTTCGATCTCCGCGGTGGCGTCCGGCTCGGGCTCGACGGGCGCGCAGCGCACGGGGTCGGGCTGGTCGAGGGCGCCGCAGAGGGCAGGTTTCTCCGGCAGGGCCGAAACCGGGGTGGTGGCGGTCAGCACGATGACGGCGAGACCGCGCTCGGCGTGCTCGCGGGCGAGCTTCGCCCAGCTGCCGACGTCGCTGGTGTGCCGGTCCGGGGTGTCGAGCACGAGGACACCGACCCCCTTGCGGTCGGCGGCCAGCGCGGTGAGCAGCCGCGTGCGCGTCACCGGTTCGAGGTTCTCGAAGCGGGTGGTGGCGTAAGCGGCGGCGTCGTGTTCGGCCAGCCAGCTCGCGACGGCAGCCTTGTTCGCCGGGCGCTTCGCCAGTTCGAGTTCCTCACCGACGACGACCTGCAGCGACAACGCGCCGTCCGGCTCGCTCACGCCGGGGGAGTCGACGATCGCCACGACCTTCCGCGGGTCGCCGCCCTCGACGGTCACCGTCCCGGTGGCGGGCTTCAGCCTGCCCGCCAGCGCCAGCCCGAAGGCGGTGACGCCGACCCCGGGCTCGCCGTGCACGATCGCCAGCTCACCACCCGAAACGGTGAGCGAAGTAGGCGACAGCAACGTGCCGTGGGGTCCGGTCACGGACACCCTGTCGGCTTGAACCCGCACGAAGAACTCCCAGGTCGGTGACTCGCGGAACTTGAACTGACTGGTCAGTTCAAAAGTTAGCCCTGACCTGGGAGGGATACAACCGTGGGGGGCTCATGTCACACGCAAGAGTGACGAAACCCCCGCAAACCGGACGGCTAGCGCAGGGCCGAAGCCGGATGGACCTCCCAGGACGTCCACAGTGGACGATAACCCTGGCGGTGCCAGAACACCGAGGAAAGCGGGTTGGTCGGGTTGTAGTAGAGGTACGTGCCGTCCGCGCCGCCGGCGGCGAACTCCTCGTGCACCGCCGCCATCAGTGTGCGGCCGAGGCCGCTCCCGCGCAGGGCGGGCACGGTGACGACGTTGTTGACGTATCCCCAGTGGCCGTGGGGGAGGAGTTCGGCCTCGGCCGACCCCGGTGACGACGTGATCCAGGCGCCGTGCGCGAACGCGGCGATACGGGCGTCCCGTTCGGCCAGCCACAGCAGCGGGCGATCCTTGTCCAGGGCGAGTTCCAGTGCCGGGGCGAGTAGTTCGGCGGCGTTCGGGCGGTGCCGGGTGGCGACCTGGCCGATGTAGTCGTGCGTCGACACGGCAAGCTCGAGCAGGGTGTCGAAGTCGTCGTGCCGGGCGCGGCGGACGGTCACCCCGTCGGCGCCCGGATCGCCGCGACGGCGCCCGGTGCGCACGGCGAGCGCGGACATCGGCACCAGCCCGTGGTCGAGGAAGGCGCGGATCGCCTCGGCGTCCCGGCTCGGCCAGTTGATCACGCAGGACGAGTCCTCGCCGGATGTCTCGGCGTCCATCCGTGTCCGCCACGCGCGCAGCAGCACGTCCATGCCCTCGGTGCCGGTGTTCCCGACGAACGGGAACAGGTGCCGCGCGTCGGCGGCGGACCAGAGCAGGGTGACGTCGTCCGGACCGTGCAGCTGACGTTGCACCACGCCGGTGACCTGGACGCCCGCCGCCGTGGCGGCGTCCACCCGCTCGCCGCCGGCCGGGGGCGGCGCGGCTTCGGGCAGGAGCCGGTCGATCGCGGCGAACCGGGCGCGGTGCGCGTCGAGCAACGCCTTCTCGATTTCCATCCCGTCCCCAGGGTCGACCGCTACCGCAGGGCCGAGGCGGGGCAGACGGCCCACGTCGTCCACAGTGGACGATAACCCTGCCGGTGCCAGAACACCGGGGAGAGCGGATTGGCCGGATTGTACGAGACGAAGGTGCCGCGCAGTGACGGCGAGAACAGCTCGTCGTGCGCGACGGCGGTCAGCGCGCGTCCGATCCCTCGCCCCCGCGCGGCCGCGGTCACCGCGAGCGTGCCGACGTAGCCCCACTCGCCCGGCGGCAGCCGACCGGCGAGCGCGTCACCGGGGATCGGGGAGCGCTTTCCGGTGGTCACCATTCCCACCGTGACGCCCCCCTCTTCGGCGATCCAGACCCGGCCGCCGAACTGCAGGCCGCGCCGGACCTCCTCGGCGAGCAGCGCCTTGGCCCCCGGCCGGACGACACCGTGGCCGACCAGCGAGGTGTAGCGAAGTTCTTCGAAGCGCAGGCCGACGATCTCTTCCAGGTCGCCGTGGGTCGACGCGCGGATGCTCACGCCGGGGACGGAACAGGTCTCACCCGCGGCGGGCGCGCGGACGGCCAGCGCCAGTTGCGGCGCGAGCCCGTGGTCGAGCAGGGTCCGCGACACCGCGACGTCACGGCTGGGCCAGGTGACCGTGCACGAGGAATCGGGTTCGGCGTCGTCGAGCGCGATCCGTTCGCGCCAGGCGGAGAGCAGCGCGCTCATCCCCGCCCCGGCGTCGGGCGGGAGGATCGCGGAGAGGATCCGCAGCTGAGCCGGGCTCCAGAGCCGTTGCCAGGAACCCGCCGCGAACCGCACGTGCGCGATCGTCCCGAAGGCGCCACCGGCCTCGACGGGGTCTCCGGCCGGGAGCGGGGGCGGCGGCGGGATCATCGGGTCGAGTGCGGCGAACCGCGCCCGCTGCCGCTCCGCCGCCGGGGTCATCCCCGCTGGGTGCAGAAGATCGCCGTGCCGGGGAACAGCTTGCCGCGCAACGGGCTCCACTGCCCCCACGTGCGGGAGTGGCCCTCCGGCCAGGCGGGCTCGATGAGGTCGGTCAGCGCGAACCCGGCGTCGGCGAGCGCGCGGACGTAGTCGCCGAGGGTGCGGTGGTATTCGACGTAGGTCGCGATGCCCTCTTCGTCGACCTCGACGTAGGGCGTGCGGTCGAAATACGGCTGGGTGACGGTGAGGCCCTGCGGACCGGGGTCGTCGGGGAAGATCCAGCGCATCGGATGGGTCACCGAGAACACCCAGCGGGCCCCCGGCCGGAGCACCCGGCGCACTTCGGCGAACACGACGTCCACCGAGGCCACGAACGGGACCGCGCCGAAGGCCGAACAGGCCGCGTCGAAGCTCGCGTCGGCGAACGGGAGCGACTCCGCCGTCGCCTGCACGAGCGGGACGGGGGTGCCGGTCCGTTCGTTGCCCTCCCTCGCGTGCCGGAGCATGCCGCCCGACAGATCGGTCGCCACCGCGTCGGCGCCCTGCGCGGCGAGCCAGCGCGAGCACGCCGCCTGTCCGCAGCCGACCTCGAGGATCCGCTTGCCGCCGACTTCACCCAGAAGTGCGACGTCGGCCTCGCGGACACCTTCGGGGCACCAGACGAAGTCCGCGTCGCCGAGGAAGCCGCCGTGGGTGGCTTGGTAGTCGTCGGCGTCGGCGTCCCACCACGCCAGGTTCGCGGCGGTGGCCTCCGGCGCCGAGACCGCCCGATAGGCGACCCCCGCGGTGCCGAGCCGCTCCACGGCCTCTGCGTGCCGTTCGGGCTCGGTGACGGACTGCTGGCTCAAACCGATATCCTTTCCCCAGGTCAGGGCTTCGCGGGACAGTTTATCCGCCCGCCGTGATCGTGGGGGCGACCCTGATTGTGCCGTGTACAGGGGGCCGCGTAGGATATCTGTTAGCGCAGTGGGTTCGCGCTACTCTTTCCCCCGGTTCGCTCAGCGTCCGGGTCAGGGGGTCGCGTACCGGATGCGGTGATGCTCGCGGTCGTTCCCTGTGGACGTTTGCTTATGTGGTCGCCTCATGCCGGAAGAGCCCATGGTGCCCTAACCGCAAACCCACTACTTCCCATCCACCGGAGCAACCCGCCTAATGACGACCGACACCGCCACCGCCCCGACCGCCCCCGTTGGGGCCCCGCAAGTCGCTATCAACGACATCGGGTCGGAGGAAGACTTCCTCGCTGCGATCGACAAGACGATCAAGTACTTCAACGATGGCGACATCGTCGAAGGAACCATCGTCAAGGTCGACCGTGACGAGGTCCTGCTCGACATCGGCTACAAGACCGAGGGTGTCATCCCCTCGCGCGAGCTCTCCATCAAGCACGATGTCGACCCGGCTGAGGTTGTCACCGTCGGCGATGAGGTCGAAGCCCTGGTCCTCCAGAAGGAGGACAAGGAAGGCCGTCTGATCCTGTCCAAGAAGCGTGCGCAGTACGAGCGCGCCTGGGGCACGATCGAGGAGCTCAAGGAGAAGGACGAGCCCGTCAAGGGCACCGTCATCGAGGTCGTCAAGGGCGGCCTCATCCTGGACATCGGCCTGCGCGGCTTCCTGCCGGCGTCGCTGGTCGAGATGCGCCGCGTGCGCGACCTGCAGCCGTACGTCGGCCGCGAGCTCGAGGCGAAGATCATCGAGCTGGACAAGAACCGCAACAACGTGGTCCTGTCCCGCCGCGCCTACCTGGAGCAGACCCAGTCCGAGGTGCGCAGCGAGTTCCTCAACGCGCTCGCCAAGGGCCAGGTCCGCAAGGGCGTCGTGTCGTCCATCGTCAACTTCGGTGCCTTCGTGGACCTGGGTGGCGTCGACGGCCTGGTGCACGTCTCCGAGCTGTCCTGGAAGCACATCGACCACCCGTCCGAGGTCGTCGAGGTCGGCCAGGAGGTCACGGTCGAGGTTCTGGACGTCGACATGGACCGCGAGCGCGTCTCGCTGTCGCTGAAGGCGACCCAGGAAGACCCGTGGCGTCAGTTCGCCCGCACCCACGCGATCGGCCAGATCGTGCCGGGCAAGGTCACCAAGCTCGTCCCGTTCGGTGCGTTCGTGCGCGTCGAGGAGGGCATCGAGGGCCTGGTGCACATCTCCGAGCTGGCCGAGCGCCACGTGGAGATCCCGGAGCAGGTCGTCCAGGTCAACGGCGACGTGATGGTCAAGGTCATCGACATCGACCTCGAGCGTCGTCGCATCTCGCTGTCGCTGAAGCAGGCGAACGAGGGCGTCACGCCGGAGACCGAGTTCGACCCCACTCAGTACGGCATGGCCGCCGAGTACGACGCCGAGGGCAACTACATCTACCCCGAAGGCTTCGACCCGGACACCCAGGAGTGGCAGGAAGGCTTCGACAAGCAGCGTGAGGAGTGGGAGCGTCAGTACGCCGAGGCTCACACCCGCTACGAGGCTCACATGAAGCAGGTCCAGAAGGCCGCCGAGGCAGACGCCGAGGCCGCCGCGGACGCCGCGACCGGTGTCACCTCCAGCGACTCGGGCGAGCAGAGCTACACCTCCGCTCCGGCCGAGGCCAAGAGCGGTGGCACGCTCGCCAGCGACGAGCAGCTCGCGGCTCTCCGCGAGAAGCTGTCGGGCGGCGCGTGATCCAGGCGCTCAGCCATTAGCTGACAGACAGCGGCCCCGGTCCACTTTTCGGACCGGGGCCGTTTTCTTGCCCGCATTTCGTCCTCTGGATGCGTTCCTTGCACGCGCGACTACCGCATTCAGAGGACTGAATGCGGTAGAGGGGAAGCGGGGGTCAGGAGGTGGCGGTCCGGACGGACGGGACCGACGGCACCCAGATGCGTTCGAGCGCCGCGGCGCGGGCCTTGCGGCGGAGTCCGGCGAAGCTGTGCTGGGCGGGAACGAGGAGCGCGCTCAGCCATGTGCGCCGGTATTCGGCGAGGGCGTCGGCCACGGGACGATGAAGGACACAGTGCACCAGGCCCGGCGTTCCGAGCCGGTGCCTTCCGGCGGGCTTACCGTCTGCCATCGTTCCTCCGTGTGGGCTACCTTCGCCGCGCACGGTACGCAATCAAGCCCCCGAAGCCCGGTAACCGACCGGCGTGTCACTCGGAAAGGTTGAGTCTCGCGTCACTATGAACTTGCCTTTTGGATCGGTCTGTGCCGGATGTGCGCATCCCGTGACCCTGCGCGGTCGGCCCTGATCGCGCCACTAGGCTGCTCGACATGCTGCGTGTGGGCCTGACCGGCGGGATCGGCGCCGGAAAATCGACGGTGGCGAACCGGCTTTCCGAGCACGGCGCCGTCCTCATCGACTCCGACAAGATCGCCAGGGAGGTCGTCGAGCCGGGGACACCGGGGCTCGCCGAACTCGTCGAGGCGTTCGGGGAAGACATCCTCGCCGCCGACGGCGCGCTGGACCGGGCCGCGCTCGCCGCCAAGGCGTTCGCCGGCGAAGAATTCCGCAAGCGGCTGAACTCGATCGTCCATCCGAGGGTCGGTGCCAGGACGGCCGAGCTGATGGCGGCCGCCGCGCCGGACGCGATCATCGTCCACGACATCCCGCTGCTGGTTGAAGGCGGGCTCGCGCCGATGTACCACCTCGTCGTCATGGTCGACGCGCCGGAGGAGGTCCGGGTCCGCCGTCTGGTCGAGGCGCGCGGGATGGCCGAGAACGACGCGCGCGCCAGGATCAAGGCGCAGGCCACGACCGACCAGCGCCGGGCGGTGGCCGACGTCTGGTTCGATAACAGTGGTGCGCCCGACATCGTGCTCGCCGAGGTCGACGCGCTGTGGGCGGACAGGCTGACGCCGTTCGAGGCGAACGTCCGGCTCCGCAAGCCGCGTGCGCCGATGTCGCCGAAGATCGCGCCGTACGACGAGACCTGGCCCGTGCAGGCCGAACGTGCCCTCGCACGGGTCCGCGTGGTGGTGGGTGACGACGCCGTGCGGGTCGATCACATCGGTTCGACCTCCGTGCCGGGTCTGCCCGCCAAGGACATCCTCGACCTCCAGCTGACGGTGTCCACTTTGGACAAGGCCGACGAACTGGCCGGCGCGCTCTCCGACGCGGGGTTCCCGCGGGCGGAGGGGGAGTGGTTCGACGACGCGCACGGTGAAGAGGGCACCTGGCCCAAGCGGTTCCACTTCGGTGGCGACCCCCGCCGCCCGGTCAACCTGCACGTCCGCTCCCAGGAGACGCCGGCCTGGCGGCTCGCGCTGCTGTTCCCGGAATGGCTGCGGCAGAACCCGGACGAGCGTGACGCCTACGCGGCGGTCAAGAACGCCATGGCCGCGAAGCACGCCGGCGACGGAACAGTCGAGCTGTACACCGACGAGAAGCAGGTCTGGGTAGACGCGGCTTTCACCCGTGCCGACGTGTGGGCGGACTCGACCGGCTGGAGCCCCTAGCGCGTGTTTCACAAGTCTTGTTCGCGGTCTTCGCGCCCAGGCGGTCCCTGACGGCACGGGCGGATGCGGCCGAGTACGACCCGGTACGAGGCCGATCCGCCCGCACCGTCAGGAACCACCTGCATCACGAAGCCCATCGAACAGACTTGTGAAACACGCACTAGCCGCCGAGCAGGCCCCGCGCGAAAGCGGTCGCGACGGCGGCCGCGCGATCCTTCACCCCGAGCTTGGCGTACGCGTGCACAAGGTGCGTCTTGACCGTGGCCTCGCTGATGAACAGCAGTTTCGCGGCCTCCTTGTTGGTCGACCCACGCGAGATCAGGGTGAGGACTTCGAGTTCCCGCTTGCTCAGCGGCTCCGGCGTGGGGGCGCGCATCCTGCCGAGGATCAGGTCGGCGACGGCGGGGGAGAGCACCGCCTCGCCTCGCGCCGTCGCCCGGACCGCGCGGAAGAGTTCCTCGCGAGGAGCGTCCTTGAGCAGGTAGCCGGTCGCGCCCGCTTCGATCGCCGGGATGACGTCGGTGTCGGTGTCGTAGGTCGTCAGCACGAGGATCCGCGCGGGATTGCCGAGCTTGGCGAGCTTCGCGATCGCGGCCACCCCACCGGAACCCGGCATCCGCAGATCCATCAGCACGACGTCGGGACGGAGTTTCTCCGTCAGCGCGACGGCCTGGTCACCGGAGGACGCCTCTCCGAGCACCTCGAACCCTTGATCCGCGGTGAAGATGCCGCGCAGCCCGTCGCGGACGATGGGGTGGTCGTCGGTGATCAGCAGCGTGATCGTCATACCCGGGCCTCCAGCGCGATCGCGGGCAGGTCGGCCGACACGGCCGTCCCGCCGCCCGGCTCGGATTCGACGTGCAGTGTTCCCGCCAGCCTGGCGACGCGGGCCCGCATCCCGGGAATGCCGAAACCTCCATCGCCCGCCATTTCCGGTTCGAAGCCCTTCCCGTCGTCCCGGACGTCGACGGTCACCTGATCGCCCATGTAGGACAACGTGAGCCCCACGATCGTCGCGGCGGCGTGCTTCTCTACGTTGGCCAGCGCTTCCTGCGTGATCCGCAGCAATGTCGCCTCGATCTCGGGATGCAGCGCCCGCGTGGTCCCGGTGGTGGTGAACCGGACTTCGACACCGGTCCGGACGCTCCATCGCCGGGAGACCTCGCCGAGCGCGTCCGGCAGGGTTGCGGCGGCCAGCGGCTGCGGGCCGAGCGCCCGCACCGAACGCCGGGCGGCGGTCAGGTTCTCCCGCGCCAAGGCCATCGCGGAGCCGACGTGCCGCTGCCATTCCACGGGATCGGCCTTCGCCTCGGCGGCCGCCTCCAGCTGGGTGATGATCCCGGTGAAGCCCTGGGCGAGCGTGTCGTGGATTTCCTGGCTCAGCCGCTGACGCTCGTCGAGGACGCCGGTTTCGTGCGCCTGGCTCAGCAACTGCCGTTGCAGCACCGCGTTCTCCTCCTGGGCGGCGGCCAGCTCGTCGAGCACACGTTTGCGCTCCGCGTGCTGTCGCGCCATCGCCGCCGAGACGAGCCCGCCCCCGCCGACCGCGGCCGTCTGCACCAGCGTGACCACGGTCCACAACGCGGGCTGATCGGCGAACGCCCGCAGCGGGCCGCCGTTGGGGATCGTGTTGATCAGCGCGGAGACGGCGAAGATCCCGGCCAGTGCCAGCGGGGCGGGCCGCAGGCGCATCGCTTCGAAGAACCCGGCGATCATGAAGACGAGGAAGATCGTGTCGTGTGCTTCGAGCACCGCCGCGATCGCGACCAGCCCGGCGAAGGACACGGCGACCACGACCGGATGCCCGTCCCAGCGCGTCGGCATCAGCGTCACGGTGAGCAGGAGCCAGCCGGCCGCGATCCCGACCGGCTTCAGGGTCTGCAGCGGGTCGTGCCCGGAGAGCACGAGACTGAGCACCGTGCCGAGCGCCAGCAGCGCGTACGGCAGACACCTTTCGACCCGGCCGCCCCACGGGCGCCACAGTGACCCGCCGTCTTCGGGAGACGGCCACAGCGACTCCTGCCACCGGATCCAGCTGGTCATACCCGGAATTCTCGCAGGCCCGGCCACGCCGTGGCCCAGGTTTCGGTGTGGCCGGTGATCAGCCAGATCGGCATCCCCCGGCTCACGTTGCGGACGCCGGCCGCGTTGTCCACGCGGGAGACGATCCGGGCGTCGGTGAACGATCGCAGCAGCCGCGCCGGATCCGGCCCGACGAACAGGACGCTGTCCGCGGTCTCGGGCGGATGCCCGAAGTACCAGAAGCCCCGGCTGGGGCTGTATACGGCGGGAAGCCCGTAGTCGGCGCCGTACCGGTCCAGCGCTCCGGCCTGCCAGTACCCGGCCGCGACGAGCGTGGTGCGTGCCCGCTGCTCCGGCGGGAGCCGGTGATAGGCCTCCGCTACCGAACGGGCGAGGTCCGGCCAGCCGATCTCCTCCAGCGCGTACGCCGGACGCGGGACGTCCCGGCCTTCCGCGAGCCAGGCGGACGGCCACACCGGCAGCGCGTACGGAAGCGTGTACAGCGCGGAAAGCAGGAACACCGGCCAGGTCGGGATCCAGCGGAACCACCGGGACGGCCGCGACTGTCCGAAGTGGACGGCGGCACCCGCCCATAGGACGCCGAACATGCCCGCCGCGTAGTAGTACCGGCCGTTCGACAGGATGAACAGCGCGATCACGCCGACCGCGGCCCAGCCCAGGAACCGGTATTCGCGCAGCCTTGCCGAGAACAGCAGGACCCAGAGTCCGTAAAGGACACCGACGACGCCGATGCCGAGCCCGGCGCCGGTCAGCAGCGCGGGCAGGAATCCGGCGCGGCCACTCCAGCCGCCGGTGGTCTCGTGCGCGATGACGTCGCCCATCTCCAATTGCGGCCAGCCGTTCGCGGCCTGCCACCAGAGTGTCGGCACCATCGAGAGGGCGGCGATCCCCGCGCCGAGCCAGAGTTTGGGCCTGCGCAAGAGATCCCGGGGCCCGAAGACCAGGATCGCGACCCCGGCGGCGATCCAGAACGTCGCGATCAGGAGCTTGACGTTCAGCGCGACGGCGGTCGCCACGCCCAGCCACGGCAGCAGGTTGTCGTCGCGGGTCCGCATCCACCGCACGAGCAGCCACGCGATGAGCGTCCACAGCGCCGGATCGATCGTCGAGGTGGCCAGGTAGTGCCCGCTGCCGAGGAACTGCCCGCAGATCGCGTACGCGGCGGCGGCGCGGGTCTGCGCCCGGCGGTCCCCGCCCATCTCGTAGGCGATGAGCCCGGTGAACACGACACCGGCGGCCGTCGCGAGGACGGCGGGCAGGCGGAAGACGAAGACGTCTCCCGGCGCGAGCGTGTCCATCGCCAGGGCCAGGAACGGGAGCACCGGCGGCTGGTCCGCGTAACCCCAGGCCAGCCGCTTACCGGCGGAGAGGAAGTACAGTTCGTCGCCGAAGTAGCCGTACCGCCACGCCGTCGCCATCAGGACCGCCGCGGCCGCGGCGGCGAGGAGCCCCACCGGGAGCCGGGCGAACGCCGCACCGGACACGGTCGGTGTTTCGGCCGCGCGGGCGGCTTCCATCCATTCCTCGCAGATCCCTCGGGTGCCGGTCCTCTCGCACCTTACGTGCCACCGGCGTGGCGCGTCGGTCGTGAGAGGACCGGTCAGGCTCAGAAGCCCCAGTCCGTGAGTTTCGGCCACACCGTGTCCCAAGTCCCGTTCCGGCCGGCGGCCAGCCAGATCTTCATGCCCTGGCTCACGTTCTGGATCCCGGCCCCGTTGTCGAGGGCGCCGACCTCACGCACCTGCGTGAAGTACGGCACAAGCATCGAAGGGTCGTTCCCGACGAACAGGATGTCCCGCGCCGATTCCGGCGGCCTCGGCAGCGTCACGTAGCCGCGGTTGGGGCTCGACGGTGACGGCAGCCCGAGTTCCGGTCCATAGTGGTCGATGGCACTGGCTTGCCAGTACTTCGCCGCGACGACACCGGTCCGGGACGGATCGGGAACGGTCCGGTACACCCGCGCCACCGACTCCGTGATCTCCCGCCAGCCGACCTCTTCGGTGGCGAAGATCGGCCGCGCCCACATCGGAGCGCTCGCCAGCTGCGCCCGCGGCAGGACCGGAAGTGCCTGCGGGATCGCGATCACCGCGGCGAGGAGGTACACCGGCCAGGTGGCGAGCCAGCGCCAGTACTTCGACGCCTGACCCGCCTCGATCTCCACCGCCGCGGCGGCGAACAGCGGGGCGAACATCCCCGCCGCGTAGTAGTAGCGCCCGTTCGCCAGCACGAACAGGGCGAGGACGCCGAGCGCGGTCCAGCCGAGGAACCGGTACGGCCGCAGGCGTTCGGACCGCAGCAGGCGCCACAGTCCGTAGCAGACCAGGATCGCCCCCACCGGTACTCCGGCGCTCAGCACCAGCGTCGGGACGAAGGTGGCCCGGCCGCCCCAGCCGGCCGAGACCTCCTGGGAGATCGCCGCGCCCATGGTCAGCTGCGGCCATCCGTTCGCCGCCTGCCAGACGAGGGTGGGCGCGATCATCGCGGCGGCGATCAGCGCGCCGAGCCACAGCGCCGGACGGCGGACGAGGTCACGGGGCCCGAACGCCACCGCGGCGACCAGTACGACGACCCAGAAGCCGCCGACGAGGAACTTCGTGTTCAGGGCGAGCCCGGTCACCACACCGGCCCAGACCAGGAGCCTGTCCGTCCGGGTCCGCACCCAGCGGGCGAGCAGCCAGATCAGCAGCGTCCACAGGAACGGGTCGATCGTGCTGGTCGCCAGGTAGTGCCCGCTGCCGAGCATCTGGATGGACACCGCGATCGTCGCCGCCGCGATCGTCTGCGCTTTGCGGCCGCCGCCCAGTTCCCTGGCGATGAGCGCCGTCAGCGCGACGCCTGCCACCATCGCCAGCATCGCCGGGATCCGCAGGACGAACGGTGAATCGGCGCCGAACGCGTCCATCAGCCGGGCCAGCAGCGGCAACAGGGGCGGCTGGTCGGCATACCCCCAGTCCAGATGCCGACCGGCCGCCAGGAAGTACAACTCGTCGCCGAAATAGCCGTAACGATCGGCCGTCGCCGCGAGGACCGCCCCCATCGCCCCGGCGATCACCAGCACCGGTGTCCTGGCGAACGACGCGACCTCCGCGCGTTCTCGTCCACCGGACCGTTCCCGGAGTCCCTCGGCCTCCATGACCACGGGTATCCGCCCCCTCTCGATCGGTTACGCCCTTGATCGAGAGTCCCGCGCCGCCGCCTTTCCGGGGATCCATCGGCCGGTCAGGATCGGCTCATCGAAGGGATGAGCCAGGATCAACCGATCGATGGATGCGGAGGATCAGTGCCGTCGCCAGCCGAGTGTGATGTCCTTTGTGGACAGCCAGCCGCGCAGGTCGTGGCCGTGCGTGGCCAGTCCGTCGACGGTCGCGTGGCTGACGCCGAGCGCGCGTTCGCCGTCGGCGGGGGAGAGCAGCCCGGCGGTGACCGCGGCGAGGAGTTCGTCGGCGTCGATCACCTGGACGGATTTCTTGTCCCGGAGGACGAGGTCGAGATAGAGGTCGGTGGCGACCCAGACGCCGCCCTCGCGGCGGACGTCGACGACGTCGAGGTAGAAGTCCTGATCGCGGTCGTGGCCGGGGGTGAACCAGAAGTCGGTGATCCGCAGGCCGAGCTCCGGCAGCAGCCACGACTCGATGTAGTGGAACTGCGCCCGTCCCGGAGTCGGCCGCGCCATGTAGAGGCCGAAGGGTTCTTCGCGGTATTCCTCGACGTCCCTCACGATGCCCTTGGGATCCGTGTTGGTCTTCGCGGCCGGGTCGAAGTACTCGACCTTGGGCGGATGCAGCGCGGTCATCCGCCCATCTTGGAAGGCGGCGTCGCTCGCGAACACCGCCCAACCGGGTGGACGATCACGGTTCGCGGGTTCCGGGGGAGTAGCGCCCCTCGGCCGGATAAGGTGCGCAGGTTCCGCCATAGGGGTGAGTGGGAGTCGACGCATGTTCGGGATCATCAGGCCGTGCCGCCATCGGCTTTCCGCGGGGTTGCACGCGGACTGGCTCGCCCATCTCTGCGGTCTTTGCCTGGCGTTGCGGGACGAACACGGACATCTGGCCCGAATGGTGACGAACTATGACGGGCTGATCATCTCGGCGCTCGTCGAAGCCCAGTCGCCGCGTGCGGAAGGACGCCGCGACGCCGGCCCTTGCCCGCTTCGGGCGATGAAGGGAACGTCGGTGGCGAAGGGCGGCGGCGCCCAGCTCGCGGCGGCGGTCTCCCTCGTGCTGGCGTCGGCCAAGATCAGTGACCACGTCGAAGACCGCGACGGTGCCTTCGCGCGGCGTTCCGTCGCGCTCGCCGCGAGGCGGGTCGCGACGCGCTGGGCCGATCAGGGAAGCCGGACGGGGATCCGGGTCGGTTTCGACACGGCGGTCCTGACCGAGGCCGTCGACCGGCAGGCCGAGCTCGAAAACGCCGTCCGAATCGGCGATTCGGCCGTCCTCGCCACCGAACCCGCCGAACTGGCGACGGCGGCCGCCTTCGCGCACACCGCGGTCCTGGCGGGCCGCCCGGAGAACGCGGCGCCGCTGGCGGAGGCCGGACGCCTGTTCGGCAGGGCCGCCCATCTGCTCGACGCCGTCGAGGATCTCGCGGAGGACGAAGCCGCCGGAGCGTGGAACCCGCTGGCGGCCACCGGAACCGGGCTCGCCGAGGCTCGGCGGTTGTGCGACGACGCGGTGCTCGGCGTCGAACTCGCCCTTCGCGAGGTGAGGTTCGATCAGCCCAAGCTGGTCCACGCCCTCCTGGTTCACGAACTGCGGCAGGCGGTGCGGCGCGCTTTCGGGCACAACCTCACCGGGCACGGACACGGCCCACAGCAGCCGCCGCCGGGCTGGATCGGCCCCGGACCTCGACCGCAGCAGCATCCGCACCAGCCTTACCCGCCCCAGCGGTATCCGCAGGGCGGTCATCAGCCGCCGCCCCCGCCGGCGGGCGCCCCCGGCGGCGGAGGCCCGCCGCAGGAGCCGCCGAAGAAGAAGGGCAAGCACCGCGGCGAGGGCGGACCGGTCGATGGTCAGGGCGGTTGCTGCTGGACGCCGAAGTTCCGGGTGCCCGCGCAGCCGAGGGGGTTCTTCTTCGGTTGCGCGGTGGCGACCTACATGTGCTGTTCGTGCCAGTTCTGCTGCCGCGACCCGTTCCCCGGGGCGTGGAGCGGGAAGCCGCACGAGGCCTGGTGCAACAACTGTGACGGTTGTGACTGCTGCAACTGCTGTGACTGTTCCTGCTGATCCGACCAGGCGAAACGGAAATTGTCGGACCCAGCCCTTACTCTGGAGGACGTGGCTTTCGCAACCGAACACCCCGTGCTCGCCCAGTCGGACTTCCGCCCCGTCACGGACATCCCCCGGACCGGCGGCCGGTTCGAGGTGGTCAGCGAGTACAAACCCGCCGGTGACCAGCCGGCGGCCATCGACGAGCTCGAACGCCGGATCAACGCGGGCGAGAAGGACGTCGTGCTGCTCGGCGCGACGGGTACCGGTAAGTCGGCGACGACGGCCTGGCTGATCGAGCGCGTCCAGCGTCCGACGCTGGTGATGGCGCCGAACAAGACGCTCGCCGCGCAGCTGGCGAACGAGCTGAGGGAGCTGTTCCCGCACAACGCGGTCGAATACTTCGTCAGTTACTACGACTACTACCAGCCCGAGGCGTACATCGCGCAGACGGACACCTACATCGAGAAGGACTCGTCGATCAATGACGACGTCGAGCGGCTGCGGCACTCGGCGACGATGAACCTGCTGTCCCGGCGCGACGTCATCGTGGTCGCGAGTGTCTCGTGCATTTACGGTCTTGGCACGCCGCAGTCGTACCTCGACCGGTCGAGCAAGCTGAAGGTCGGCGAGCAGCTAGACCGGGACGTCTTCCTCCGCGCGCTGGTGGACGTGCAGTACACCCGCAACGACATCGCCTTCGCACGCGGCACCTTCCGCGCCCGCGGGGACACGGTCGAGATCATCCCGGCGTACGAGGAGCTGGCGATCCGCGTCGAGTTCTTCGGCGACGAGATCGAGAAGCTGTACTACCTGCACCCGCTCACCGGGGACATCGTCAAAGAGGTCGACGAGGTCCGCATCTTCCCGGCCACCCACTACGTGGCGGGCCCGGAGCGGATGGAGAAGGCCATCGGCGGCATCGAGGCCGAGCTCGAGGAGCGGCTGGCCGAGCTGGAGAAGCAGGGCAAGCTGCTCGAGGCCCAGCGGCTGCGGATGCGCACCGCCTACGACATCGAGATGATGCGCCAGGTCGGGTTCTGTTCCGGCATCGAGAACTACTCGCGGCATATCGACGGCCGCGGCGCCGGCACCGCGCCCGCGACCCTCATCGACTACTTCCCGGAAGACTTCCTGCTGGTCATCGACGAGTCGCACCAGACGGTCCCGCAGATCGGCGGCATGTTCGAGGGCGACATGTCGCGGAAGCGGAACCTGGTCGACTTCGGGTTCCGGCTGCCCAGCGCCGTCGACAACCGGCCGCTGACCTGGGAGGAGTTCACCGACCGGATCGGGCAGACGGTGTACCTGTCGGCGACGCCGGGGCCGTACGAGATGGGGCAGGCGGGCGGCGAGTTCGTCGAGCAGGTCATCCGCCCGACCGGTCTGGTCGACCCGAAGGTGGTTGTGAAGCCCACCGAGGGCCAGATCGACGACCTGGTGCACGAGATCCGCGAGCGGGCCGAGAAGGACGAGCGCGTCCTGGTCACCACGCTCACCAAGAAGATGTCCGAGGATCTCACCGACTACCTGCTGGAGCTGGGCATCCGGGTGCGGTACCTGCACTCCGAGGTGGACACGCTGCGCCGGGTCGAGCTGCTGCGGCAGCTGCGCGCGGGCGATTACGACGTGCTGGTCGGCATCAACCTGCTCCGTGAGGGGCTCGACCTGCCCGAGGTCTCGCTGGTCGCGATCCTCGACGCGGACAAGGAAGGCTTCCTCCGCAGCGGCACGTCGCTGATCCAGACGATCGGCCGCGCGGCCCGGAACGTGTCGGGCGAAGTGCACATGTACGCGGACAAGATCACCGACTCGATGCAGCACGCCATCGACGAGACCGATCGCCGCCGCGCCAAGCAGGTCGCCTACAACAAGGAGCGCGGTGTCGACCCGCAGCCCCTGCGGAAGAAGATCGCCGACATCCTGGACCGTGTCTACAGCGAGGCCGAGGACACGGAGTCCGTCGCCGTCGGTGGCTCGGGCCGGAACTCCTCGCGCGGCAAGAAGCCCGAGCAGGGCGATCGCGTGCGCAGCTCCGGGATGCTCGCGGACAAGGACGTCGCCGGGATGCCGCGCGCCGAACTGGCGGATCTCATCCAGCAGATGACCGACCAGATGATGCAGGCCGCCCGCGACCTGCAGTTCGAGCTGGCCGCCCGGCTGCGGGACGAGGTCGCGGACCTCAAGAAGGAGCTCCGGGGCATGGACGCGGCCGGTATCAAGTAAGCCGCGTTTCGTCCTCTGGTTGCGATCCTTGCGTGTGCAAGGACCGCAACCAGAGGACGAAACGCGTGAGGGTCAGAGCCGACGGCGCTCCAGCATAGTCAGGTCGGCGTCGAAGTCCGGGAACCCGGCGGGTGCCGAACGCGTGCTGACGCCGGGCGAGATCGGAGGCAGGCCGGCCCATCGCCGTACGGTGTTCGTCGCTTCGGCGGCCTGGGCCGCGGGAAGCTGCGCGATCCGGGCGCCGTGGTTGCCGCCCGGAACCGTGTAGCTGTAGGAATCCTTCGTGCCGAAGCCGAGTTTGAACGGCTCGGCACTCCACGGGTCGTTCGCGCCGTAGACGAACATCAGCCGCTTCCCCTGGGACTTCACCCAGAAGTCGATGTCCGGCATCGCCAGGTGGTCGAACCGCGGGATGTCGACCGACTTCGGCACGAACGTCCGCGACACGTTCGATCCCGGATAGCGCAGCAGATCCCGCAGATAGCCTTCGTAGGACTCGGGGGCGCCGAGCTGGTAGGCCGCCTGGAAGTAGTACGGGACGTAGACCTCGAGGTTCTGGTCGGAGTAGGTGTTCAGGCTTTCGACGCGTTCGAACCAAGCGTAGATCTCCGCCGCCGGAGCACCCGCCTTCGGGATCGTCGCGCAGTCCGACTGCCTCTGGTACTGCCAGAAGGCGAAGTACGAGTCGATCACGGAGATCTCCAGCGACACGTCCGCCGAGCCGACGGTCTTGAACGTGTAGCCGTTCTTGGCCGCGTCGGCGGCGGCGAGCGCCGCGAACTCCGGACGCCGGGCCAGCACGTCACGCTGGATCGCCTTCAACGCCGAACGGCAGGCCGGATCGTCGCCGACGTTCGCCAGGAACCGGTTGTAGCGGTCGTGCGCGTTGATGACGTCGTTGGGCGCGACGTACGGGATCGTCGCGTCGACGTCGTCCGGGAAAAACCTACGGAAGTAGGTCGCCGTCATGCCGCCCTTGCTGCCGCCGGTCGCGAGCCACTTGCCCGGGTAGATCCGCTTGAACGCCTCGACGGCGCGGTGCTGATCGGCGGCGGCCTGCCAGATCGTCAGCTGCCTGCCCCAGTCCGGATGGTCCGGCCGGGACGGGGTGAAGAACCGGTACTCCATGGACAGCTGGTTGCCGTCGACGAGCTGTGTCGGCTCCGAGCGGTTGGGCGATTGCGAGACGTTGTACCCACTCGTGAACACCACGGTCGGTGACCGGAATTCCTTGTGCAGCAACGTGAACCGCTGCTGGAAGGTGCCGCGGTCCGGCCTGCGGTGGTCGACCGGCTGGGTGTAGGTGAGCTTGAAGAACCGGTACCCGGTCGGCGCTGGATTCTCCGAGACGACGGTCAGCCCGGGTATCCGTCCGAGCGCTTCCTTGATGTCGCCGGGTGCCGCCTGCACGGCCGGGGTCAGCCCGGCCAGCGCGAGAACGGTGATCGCCAGAACCGACCACGCGGCCGTGAGCTTCCGCATCCATGCCCTCCCCATCGGGACCTGTTGAGCGGTCGGATACTCACAGAGTCACCGCCGGTGGGCAATCGCCTATCCGGTCGAGCCGCGCAGCACCCTCTCGACGTAGGCCTTGATGGCCGCGAGCGCCTCGGGAGAGCTCCACAGTTCGAGGACGTGGGCGTCGTCGCCGGTGCGGTGTTCGGCGATGCGCTCGTGGAACGGCCGGTGCAGCTGCGCCTTCGTGTGCGCGTACGCGGCCGCCGGGATCTCGGCGAGCTTCCGCGCCACCTCCACCGCCCGCCCCAAGACGTTCTCGGGCGCGGTCACCTCGTTCACCAGGCCGAGCCGGAGCGCGTCCGCGGGTAGGTGGGTCTCGCCGAGGAAGGCGAGTTCGGCGAGGACGTCGGCACCGAACCCGGACCGCAGGATCTCCAGTGCCGCCAACGGGAACGGCACGCCGACGAGCAGCTCGGTGATCCCGATCCGGCTGGGGCCGTCGGCGAGGACGCGGCGGTCGCAGGCGGCGGCGAGCACCGCCCCGCCGGCGATCGCGTGCCCGTTGACGGCCGCGACCACCGGGCCGGGGAAGCCGAAGACCGAGAGGAACGCGTCCGACAGCGCGGGCAGGAAGTCCTCGATGTAATCCGCGCCGCCGTCGTGTACTCGCCGCAGGTCGACGCCCGCCGAGAAGATGCCGCCGGTGCCGGTCAGCACGACCCCGCGACAACCGCCCAGCTGCACGTCTTCGAGCCGGAGGGCCAGTTCCTGGCAGAACTCGGTGTCGAGGTGTTCGCTTTGCCGTGCTGGAGGGTGACGACGGCGATCCCGCCATCGTCGTCCACGCGGATCGAGGAGGTGGCCATGGCCCGACCGTACCCGAGCCCGCGAGGATCTACAGTGGACCACGCTGGCTTCCCCGAACGCGGGCGTTACTCAGCCGGAGAACCCACCGCTAGTCCCTCAGCCGCACGGTGACCGTCGGGCTGAAGGAACGTTTGCGGTTCCAGCCGGTCTCGGCGCCGATGCTGAGCTGGATGGCGCGGTCGGCGGGCGCCCAGTAGCCGGTGCGCACGAAGTAGGCGTCCATCGAACACAGCCTGGCGCAGGACTTGCGGTTGCAGATCGTCTCCCAGCCCCACTGCCTGCCGCTCTCCTCGACGCCGTTGCGCCGGACGAAAAGATGCGGGTTGCCGATTTCGCGGCAATAGGTGCTGCCCTCCGAGATGTAGAGGACCCCGTCGATCTTGTAGAACCGGTTGTTGTCGAGAAGCGTCACCTGGCCCGAGACGGCGAATCCGACCCGGCCGCCCTTGCCAGCGCTCATGGTCCAATCAAGAGAGAATTCTTGGACCGGGGTCTCGACTGACTGGGTCATGGTGACATCCCCGCTTTCCGCTCGCGTCGGCACCTTTCCACTGAAGATAAGGATTTCCCGGAGGTCCCCGAAGATGAATGCGAACTTTTCACCCAATGAGTCGATGATCGGAAAATCAATTTTCTCATGCGCATGAAACACCGGTTACCGGCGCTAATGGGTGAAGGTCGCCACGGCCAGTGAAAACCGGGGCCCACCAGGGAAGAGGATTTCGTCTTCCCGGTGGACCCCGGTGATTTTCCGGTACGAAAACGCTCTCAGCTGGTGATGTCCTTCGTCGCGAACCGGCGGCCCGCCAGAAGGAAGAACACGGTGCCGTACAACGCCGCGGAGAGCATGCCGTTGGCCATGTTCGTCCAGTCGATGTCGGTCGAGATCAGATCCATCCACGAGAACGCGAAATGCGTCGGCAGGTAGTCGCGCAACCCCTCCAGCGCGGTGATCTGGTCGAGGATCTGCGACACGATCGCGACGATCACCGCGCCGCCGACGGCGCCCAGCGGGGCGTCGGTGGCGACCGAGAGCAGCATCGCCAGCCCGGCCACCCACGCCAGCTGCAGGATGATGTAGATCGTCGCGAGCCCCATGGCGACGAGGCTGTCGCCGAACGACACCGCGTCCCCGGTCGGGCTGATCGCGTCGCCCGCGCCGTACCAGATGACGCCGACCACCAGCGAAACCAGTGGCAACAGGATCAGCGCGACCGCGGAGAGGATGCCGGAGACGATCGCCTTCTGCCGCAGCACCCGATGCCGGGGGACCGGCATCGCGAGCAGGTACTTCAGGCTCGACCACGACGCCTCGCTCGCGATCGTGTCGCCGTAGAACAACGCCACGATCATCGGGAGCAGGAACGTCCCGGAGACGAACAGCGCGAGCACCACGAAGTTCGGCGCGCTCGCGGTGGCGAGGTCGACGAAGCCGCCGCTGCGGCGGTTCGGGTTGGCCTGCCCGATCTCGAACGCGATCACCAGGATGAACGGCAGCAGCGCGACGAACCCCAGCATCAGCTGGGTCCGCCGCCGTTTGAGCTGCCGTTTCAGTTCGACGCCGAGCCGCAGCGTCCGGTCGGCGCGGTACCCCGCCACCGCCCCGTCGGGGCCGACCTCGGTCGGTTCGTGCGACGCGACCTCGGTCAGCTCCAGCAGGGCCGCCGGATCGGTGTGCACGCCGTGATCCGCCCGGGTCGCCGGGCCGGAACCATTGGTCTTACTCACCCTTCGAGTCCTCTCCGACCAGCTGCAGGAACGCGTCTTCCAGACGGCGCCGCGGCCCGGCCTGCTCGACCGCGACCCCGGCCCGCACCAGGACGGCGACCGCCTCGGCGCGGGCGAGACCGTCGAGATCCGCGTGGACCAGTTCGCCGTCGACGTCGACGCCGGAAACGCCGCCGACCTTTCGCAGCGCTTCGGCCGCTTCGGCGGGCTTGTCGACGCGGAACGTCGCCTCGCCGCTGGACGCGGCCAGCTCGCCGACCTCACCCGAGGCGACCAGCATGCCGCGGTGCATCACGACCACGTGCGTACAGGTCTGCTCGACCTCGGCCAGCAGGTGGCTCGAGACCACCACGGTGCGCCCGGTCGCCGCGTAGCGCTGGAGCACCTCGCGCATCTGGTGGATCTGTGGCGGGTCGAGCCCGTTGGTCGGTTCGTCGAGCACCATGAGCTCCGGCAGGCCGAGCATCGCCTGCGCGATCGCGAGCCGTTGCCGCATGCCCTGGCTGTAGGTGCGGACCCGCCGGTTCACCGCGTCACCGAGTCCGGCGATCTCCAGTGCCTCGGCGAAATGCGCCTTCTCCTTCGGCCTGCCCGTACTCGCCCAGTACAGCTCCAGGTTCTCCTTGCCGGACAGATGCGGCAGGAAGCCCGAACCCTCCACGAAGGACCCGATCCGGGACAGCACCGGCGCGCCGGGCGCGATCAGGTGGCCGAACACGCGGATGGTGCCCGCGGTCGGCGTGATGAGCCCCATCAGCATGCGCAGGGTCGTCGTCTTGCCCGCGCCGTTCGGCCCGAGCAGGCCGAGTACCTGACCGGGTTCGACGCGGAACGACAGATCCTTCACCGCGACGAACCCGCCCGCGTAGGCCTTGTGCAGGCCTTCGATCACGAGCGGCGTCTTCGCCAGGCTCTCGTCGACGTCGTGGGCACGGCGGCGACGGAACGCGGCGATCACCGTGATCGCGATCCCCGCGAGCAGCGTTCCGCCGATCCCGAGCAACTGCGCGGTGGGCGCGCCCGCGCCGACCGAGTTGCCGGGGACGACCGGCACCCCGAGCCGTCCGCCGTCCGCGAGCCCGATGCGGAAGACGGCGGGCTCGACCGGCGTCGCGAACGCCTGGTCCGTCGTACTGACGACCAACCGCAGCGTGTGCCCGGCTTCCAAGGGCCGCACGATGCCCGGTAGGGTCACCGTCACCTCGACCGGACTGCCGTCGGCAGGCAGGCCCGAGACGCGGAAGGGCGCGACGGCGTTGGCCGGAAGTGTTCGGACGCCTTCCGAGTTGACGTCGTAGAGCTTCGCGAACAGGACGGCTTCTTGTCGCGGAGCCGTGGTGGACGGGTCGGCCGAGACCTGCAGCCGGACCGTCGACGAACCGGCCGCGATCGTCTGCGCGTCGAGCGGCGGGGTCGCGAACTGCGCGGCCTGCCCCGGCGGATCCAGGCTGAACAGTCCGGAAAGCCGGGACGAACCAGCCACCGCCCCGTTCAAGCCGGGGATCCCGCTCACCGCGGCGGGATTGCCGCCGGCGGGCCGCACGACCGGCTGGGCCGGGCCCGCCAGGGTGAACTGCCGTCGCTCCGTGGCGTCCCCGGTCGCTCCCGGGTACGCCGGTGCGGTGACCGTGCGGACCGAGGGGGCGCCGTTGGCCCGGAGCGTGCCCTGGATGTCGTAGCTGAACCCGGTGCCGGGGTCGGTGCCCTGCCCGGTGAGGGAGAACTTGAGGAAATCGGCGATCTGCGCGCGCAGTTTCTGCCCTGGCTTCCCGCCGTCGTGGCCGCCGGTGTACCAGATCGTGCGGACCTTGCCGCCCGCCGCGGTGATCTGCCGGGCGGTCGCGTCGGACTGGTCCAGCCCGAACAGCGTGTCACTTTCGCCCTGCACCAGCAGGGTCGGCACGGTGATCTTGTCCGTCACGGACGCGGGGGAGACCCGCCGGAGCAGGTCGACCGTCTTCTGGCTCGCCTTCCCCGTGGTGGCGAGCTCGGTGTAGGCCTGACAGACGTCGGCGGTGAACCGTCCACAAGGGTCGGGCGGGCCGGACGGTGGCCGCTGCCCGTTCTGCCCGCCGAGCGGCAGCGACTGCGCCGCGGCACCGGCCGCGCCGACGCCCTGTGCCGCACCGGATTCGCTCGTCTCGTCGCCGGCTTCGGGCGCGTCGTTGGCGGGGGAGCCGCTCTGCGCCGCGCCGGAACCGGCGGAGAAGAAGATGCCCGCCCACGACTTCTTGAAGACGCCGTCCGCGGTGAACGCGCCGGCGGCCGGGGTGGTGGCGTTCGGCGCGGCCGGAGCGGCCGCGTTCGGGAAGAGGCCCTGCGCGAGATCGTTGTAGGTGATCACCGGCGCGATCGCGTCGACCCGCTTGTCGGTCCCGGCGAGCAGCAGGGAAAGCGCGCCACCGTAGGAAGCTCCGGATACGGCCACCTTCGGGTCGCCGTTCTCGCTGAGGACCTCGGGGCGCTCGGCAAGGCCGTCGATCAGCTTCCTGGCGTCGGCGACCTCGCGGTCGGGGTCGTTCAGCGCGATCTTCCCGGTGCTGCGGCCGAAACCGCGCGCGGACCAGGTCAGCACCACGAAGCCCTTTTCGGCGAGCTCGCGGGCCTCGGTGGCGACACTGTTCTTGTCACCGCCGAAACCGTGGGCGAGCAGGACCGCCGGAGCCGGGGTCTGTTCGGGCAGGTACGTGGTCGAGTCGATCTTCACGACCTCGGACGAGCCCGGGGTTTCGGGCAGGTCGAGGGTCGCGTCCTGGGTTCTGACCGCGGACGGGGCGGGTTCGCTGTTCGTCCACACGACGGCCGCGGCGGCCAGGACCACCACGACCGCGGCGAGCGCGATGAGCTTCGCGCCTCGCGTGCGAGGGAGCGGGATTCGGGGCACGGAACGACCGTATTTCACCGAACCTGAGAACCGCTTCCCCGGCACACACGGACCACACAAGAGTGACGTTAGGGCCGCCACCGGAACGGGTACTCAAAGGAGCGAGAAGTGGTGGGTGTGACGGGAGTTACGCCATCATCTTGGTGACAAGGGCAACCTTAACTGGCGTCCCGCGTACAGACAGGTCAAACTGGACCAGCTGTGAGGGGAGTATTCCTTCGCGGCGGTGTCGTCAGCACGGTGGTCTTCGCAGGCCCCCGGCACCGTCGGCCGGTTTCGCACCGGCGGAAGAGACCTCCGGTTAGTTGCTGCTGTGCACTATCCGGAGGGTTGGTTACATGTCTGTTCCCCTGTGGCTATGGATCGCCACGGTCGGCGGTCTGCTCGCGCTGATCGCACTCGACCTGGTCATCGTCGATCGCAAGCCGCATGAGGTCACCACCGGCGAAGCCGCCAGGTGGGTCATCTTCTACATCGCCGTGGCCGTCGCGTTCGGTATCGGCGTCTGGGTCTTCGGGGGACACGACCCGGGAGTCGAGTTCTTCACCGGGTACATCACCGAGTACTCACTGAGCGTCGACAACCTGTTCATCTTCATGATCATCATGACGTCGTTCAAGGTGCCCGCGATCCACCAGCACCGGGTGCTGCTGATCGGCATCCTGCTCGCGCTCGCCATGCGCAGCGTGTTCATCGCCGTGGGCGCCGCGCTGATCGCGCAGTTCGTCTGGGTCTTCTTCCTCTTCGGCGCCGTCCTCATCTGGACCGCGGTCAGCATGGTCCGCAACAAGGACGAAGAAGAGGAATACGAGGAGAACGCGCTCACCCGCTGGGTGCGCAAGCTCTTCCCGGTCACCAACGAGTGGCACGGCCACAAGTCCTTCGTGAAGAAGGACGGCAAGCGCTGGATCACCCCGATGTTCCTGGTGATCGTCGCGATCGGCAGCGCGGACCTGCTGTTCGCGGTCGACTCGATCCCCGCGATCTTCGGTATCACGCAGGAGGCCTTCCTGGTCTTCGCCGCCAACGCGTTCGCGCTGATGGGCCTGCGCCAGCTGTACTTCCTGCTCGGTGGCCTGGTCACCAAGCTGGTGTACCTGTCCTACGGTCTCGCGGTGATCCTCGCCTTCATCGGCGCCAAGCTGTTCCTGCACGCGCTGCACGAGTACCACGTCGTCCCGGACTGGCTGGACATCAACAACTGGGTCTCCCTCGGCGTCATCGTCGTGGTCCTGACCGTGACGACGGTGGCCAGCCTCGCGAAGGCGAAGAAGCTGGAAGCCGCTGAGCAGGAGTCTTCAATCAGTAGTTAGAGCTGCTAAGGATCGGGTACCGTCGGGGCCGTGCGTCCCGTTGACATCGAAGCCCTGACGGTCCCCGGCATCCTCACGCTGCGCGGCGACCTGCTGCTCACCGCGGTGAGCAGGCCTGATCTGAAGACGAACAGCTACCGCGGAACCCTGCGCCGGGTCGATCCGGGGGGCGGTGGAGAAGGGGCCTGGACCCACGGGACCAAGGACTCCGCCCCCGCCATCTCGCCGGACGGCCGGTGGGTCGCGTTCCTCCGGGCGGGAGAGGGTTCCGGGCGCGCCGCCAAGCCGCAGGTGCACGTGATGTCCGCGGACGGCGGCGACGCGAAGCGGATCACCGACCTGCCCCTCGGCGCGGGCGCCCCGGTCTGGGCACCGGATTCCCGTCGGATCGCCTTCGTCGTCCGCGTGCCCGAGCCGGGCCGCTACGGCACCGAGGACGAGGACGGCGAAACGCCGGAGCCGGGCGAAGAAGCGCCGCGGCACATCACGAATCTCTTCTACCGCGTCGACGACGTGGGTTTCCTCAACGACCGTCCACAGCGTCTGTTCGTCGTGGACGCCGTCGCCGCGCTGGACGATGAGCCGCCGGCCGAGCTCACGCCGCTGACCGACGACCGGGCCGACGTCGACCATCCCTCGTGGACGGCCGACGGCGAGCAGGTCCTGTTCACCGGCCCGCGTGACTGGGCCGCCGAGGACACCGTCCGCACGGATGTCTACGCCGTGCCCGCGGGCGGTGGCGAGCCCCGGCTCCTGGTCCGGACCCTGGGCACCGCGGACCGGCCGGTCGTCGCACCGGACGGTTCGATCCTGTTCTACGGCAACGAATTCCCCGGTCTGGAGGACGTCGGCCGCAACACCGGCCTCTGGCAGGCGCCGTGGCCCTCCGGTGACGAGCCCTCGTCCCCGCGCCGGCTGACCGACGTCGAAACGGTGGACTGCGACAACGCGGCCGGCGCTCCGGTCGTCCTCGGAGACGAGGTTCTCGTCGTGGTCACCGCCCGCGGTGCCGCCGAACTGCGCGCCGTTCCCCTCGACGCCGAACTGGCCGAGCTGAAGTCGCTGCGCCACCTGGCGGGTGAGCGCACCGCGGTGAAGTCGTTCGCCGTCGACGGCGAACGGATCGTCGCGGTGATCGGGACGCCCGAGAGTTCCGGTGACGTCGTGCTGCTCTCGGACGGGGAGCCGCGCGTGCTCACCGATTACTCGAAGACGTTGCGGGACACCGGGATCCTGCCGCTGGAGGAACTGAACGCGACCGCTCCGGACGGCTACCCGGTCCACGGCTGGGTCGTCCGGCCCGCGGGGGACGGGCCGCATCCCGTGGTCCTGATGGTCCACGGTGGACCGTTCGCGGCGTACGAATGGAAGGTCTTCGACGAGGCGCAGGTGCTCGCCGCCGCGGGCTACGCCGTCGTTCTCGGCAACCCGCGCGGTTCCGCGGGCTACGGCGAAAACCACGGCCGGAGCATCGTCCACGGCCTCGGCACCGTGGACGCGGACGATCTGCTGGCACTGCTGGACGAAGCGCTCAAATTGTCCAATTTGGACAGTGATCGCGTCGGGGTGATGGGCGGCTCGTACGGCGGTTTCATCACCAGCTGGCTCGCCGCCCATCACGGCGGCCGGTTCCGCGCCGCGTGGAGCGAGCGCGCCGTCAACGCCTGGGACTCGTTCGTCGGCAGTTCCGACATCGGCTGGTTCTTCGCCGGGGGCTATGTCGGCGACGATGTCGACGAGCAGCGCAAGCGCAGCCCGCTGACGTACGCGGGGAAGATCGACATCCCGTTCATGGTCGTGCACTCCGAGCAGGACTGGCGATGCCCGCTGGAGCAGGCGCAGCGGATGTACGTGGCGCTGCGGCAGAACGGCGTCGCGGCCGAATTCCTGCTGTTCCCCGGGGAAGGGCACGAACTCACGCGTTCCGGGCTGCCGCGGCACCGGGTGCAGCGGTTCGACGCCGTACTGGAGTGGTGGGGCCGCCACCTCTGATCTTCGTGAGTGGTGAGGACGGGTCGGCTCCCCACGCGCCCCTTCGCCGGCCGACGTTGTGAAAGCCACTTTCGCAACGTTGAGGGTTGCGAAAGTGGCTTTCGCAACCTCCGGCCAAGCCCAGCAGGACCGGTGAGCAAGAAACCTCGGTACCGAGTGGTCGGGTCTCGTGATCAGGCGGACGACACGCGTGATCAGGCGGACGACACGCGTGACTGGACGGACGACACGACCACGGCCGGGGCTCCGCCACGAGTCGTCCACCCGATCACGCGTGTCGTCCGTCCCATCACACGAAAACGCGGCCCGTGCACCTGCGGTAGGTACTCAAGACGTCAGCTGAGAAGCGTGTAGTTCAGCTCTTCGCACACCCGGCCCAGTGGGACGTCGAGCCCCGGATGGTCCAGCGGGAGCAGCACGTCCGGCGCGACCGGCAGCGAATTCCCGGCGGGCGGGTCCCACAGCGCGAGCGCGGGGCCGCCGGAGTCCATGGACGACCGGTACCAGACGCCGTCGAGGTCGCCGAAGGCGGCGCGGATGGCGCGGGCCCAAGCCTGGGTGATCTTCTTCGGGCCGCTGGAGATCTCCTGCGAGGCGCCGACCCTGGTCGGCCAGAGACCGGCGAGGTCGAGCAGCCGCAGGGTGCGGGTCGGCCGGACGACGACCAGGCGCGGGCCGCGGGATTTGCGGTCGACCGTCGACGTGGTCTGGAAGACCTCCGCGATGCTGGTGCGCACGGTGAGACCGAAGTACAGAACGCCGTTCCCGGGGTCGGTGACGGGGCGACCGCCGCGACCGGGGGTCTGCGGGTCGAACCGGCCGTGCGGGAGCGGGCCGCTGTAGCGGAACGAATTCCACTGCTGGGGGTGGTTGCCGTGCGCGGTGAAGATCCTGACCAGCCTGGTGCCGGGGTGCACCGTCACCACGTCGTTGGTGCGGTGCAGCTCCTTGACCAGGACAGAGCGTGCGGGCGGCAGGGGAAGCCGGGCCATACCTCGGGAGTCGTCCGTCCTTGTCGGGTGATCTTGCTCGGTGGGGTCAGCCTACGGCCTACCCCCGACTGAAATTTCCGTCGTCGGGCAAGGATCTCAGAACGGCGAGCCCAGGGTGGCCACCAGTCGCGCGACGTGCTCGGGATCTCCGCCGGAGAGGAGCCATTGCCGCGGGGTGGCGGGGTGCTCGTTGATCACCAGATCGGTCTGCGGGGTGCTCATGAACGCGGCGACGACGAGCGCGGGCTGGTCCTCGGGGACGGCACGCAGCACGACCTCCAGGCCGGGCAATACCCCGGAACCGGCGAACTGCCAGGCGGGCAGCCGCCAGCCCTGGTCTTTCCAGCCGGTGAGCCTGCCCTCCTTGAGGCGGTGCCGGATCCGGCTGTCGTCCACGCCCAGTGCCTTCGCCGCTTCCAGCACGCTCAGCGCGGAATCGGCGAGTACGGCGTGCGCGGCGACCGTGCGGGCACGGAAGTCCGGCTCGTCCTCGCTTCGGGGGGAGAGGTCCAGGCCGACTTCGGTGAGCGCGGCCCGCTGGTCCGCCGAGAAGTAATGCGACGGATCGGGGTTCGGTGGGGTCAGTCTCCGCGCCGCGTCCTCGACGAGGTTCAGGAACTCGTTGGCGTCGACCTTCAGGCCCGCCTTGGCGAGAACGTTCTCGAGCGCTATCGACATGCGCCTAGGGTAACGCGTCTGTGCGGGTTCGTGCGGTCTCATCTCGATTTCGTGGGGGAATTCACCAGAGATGAACACAGAGTGCACGGAATCAAACACGCGCAGTAGGCAATTTCGCCATAGTCTGCCCGGATCGGGCGAGGTTGTCCAGGACTTCGGCTTGACAGGTGGTAAACGGGAACTTACCGTCCGAACGGTAAACGATTTCTTCCCACCGCTTCGGAGAACCCGGCTGGTGTGGGGCCGGCTTGGGGGAACAAGGGGGTGGGGCGTTCCTGGGCGGCCGGTGCGAACCGGTCGCCCAGGCACGTCGTGCACCTGGGATCTCCGGGTGTCAGTCGCGCCGCGAACTCCGGCGCACGATCAGCTTCGCCTGCAGCGTGGTCGTCGTGGCCTTGCGCGTGCTGTCGCCGATCCGGGCGAGCAGCAGCTCGGCGGCGACCCGGCCCACCTCGTTCGCGGGCTGGGCGACCACCGTGAGCGGCGGGTCGATCAGCGTCGTCCACGGCGCGTCGTCGAACGACACGATCCCGACGTCCCGTCCCGAGCGCAGACCGCGTGCGGCCAGCGCCTCCAGGACGCCGATCGTCATCGTGCTGTTGCCGACCAGCAGCGCGTCCGGCGGCTCGGCCTCGTCGAGCAGGCTGAGCGCGGCGAGCCTGCCGCCCTCGGCGCGGAATTCGGCCCGCCGGGTCAGCGCGTGCTCCTCGCCGACGGCATCGGTGTAACCGGCCAGCCGGTCTTCGGCCGTGCGCACCCCGGGCGGCCCGCTGACGCAGGCGACCCGCCGGTATCCGCCGTCGAGCAGGTGCCGGGTGGCGTCGCGGGCGGCGAGCCGGGTGTCGACCAGCACCTGGTCGCCGATGTTCTTCAGCAACGGCCGGTCGACGGCGACCACGGGGGTGCCGCGTTCGGTCAGCCGGTCGACGTTCGTGGCCCGGCCGGTGGGGGAGAGCACCACGCCGGCGACCCGTTCCTGGAGCGCGACGTCGATATAGCGCCGCTCCTTCTCCTCGTTGTCGTCGGCGTTGCACAGCACCACCGAATAGCCCGCCGTCTGCGCGATGTCCTCCACGCCGCGGGCGATCGCGGTGAAGAACGGGTTCTCCACGTCGGAGATGATGAGCGCGAGTACCGCGGTCTCCTGACGACGCAGATTTCTCGCGAGCCCGTTCGGGTGATATCCCAATTCGGCCGCGGCCGCCTGCACCCGGGCCGCGAGCACCGGGTCCACTGTGGACTTCCCGTTGAGCGTTCTCGACACGGTCGCCGTCGAAACCCCGGCCTTCGCCGCCACGTCGTTGATGGTGGCCACCGTGACCTCCCCTTCCGCAGGTGTGTTGACACCCTCGCACGGGAAGAATAGCTTGACCGACAATCGTTACCATCCGCTGATCGCGCTACTCGCGCGGAGGAGTTCGGAGGCGTCGTGTGGGAACCGGGCCTGGTGCTCGGCATCGACATCGGCACCTCGAGTTCCAAAGGTGTCCTCGTCGATTCCCGGGGCACCGTGGTGGCACGGGCATCCCGGCCGCACGAAACCTCCCGCCCGCGTCCCGGCTGGTTCGAGCACGACGCGGAAACCGTGTGGTGGCAGGACTTCGTGGCGCTGGCAAGGAAACTTTCGGCGGGAGCCGGGGATCATCCCATCATCGGAGTGTCGGTCAGCGGGATCGGGCCGGTGCTCTTACCCGCGGACGCTTCCGGAAGACCCTTGCGGCCGGCGATCCTTTACGGCGTCGACACCCGTGCCTACGACGAAATCCGGGAATTGAATCGGGAATTCGGTGAAGAATCCATTGTGGAACGAGGCGGGAGCGCACTCGGCTCACAGGCCGTCGGACCGAAATGGCGCTGGCTGGCCAAGAACGAGCCGGACGTGTTCGAGCGGGCGAAGCTCTTCCTGATGGCGAGTTCGTTCCTCGTGCTGCGACTGACCGGTGAATACGTCCTCGACCATCATTCGGCGAGCCAATGCGATCCGATGTACGACCTGCGCGAGGCCCGCTGGGCGCCGGACCGGGCCGCCGCGATCGCCCCCGGCGTCGAATTGCCGAGGCTCGCGTGGCCGACCGAGGTCGCCGGTTCGGTCACCACCGAAGCGGCCGCGGAAACCGGCTTGCCGCAAGGGATTCCTGTCACGGCGGGGACGGTGGACGCCTGGGCGGAGGCGACCAGCGTCGGGGTCACCGCGCCCGGGGACACCATGCTCATGTACGGCACCACGATGTTCCTGATCCAGATGCTCGCCGATCCCCGCCCCGGGCAGGGGCTGTGGACGACCCGCGGTGCCTTCCCCGGCAGCTATTCGCTGGCCGCGGGGATGGCCACCTCCGGCGCGATCACCGATTGGCTGCGGGATCTCGTCGGCGGTGAATTCGGGGAACTGGCCGCGGCGGCGGCCGAGGTCCCGGCGGGCAGCCGCGGTCTGCTGATGCTGCCGTACTTCGCGGGAGAACGGACCCCCGTGCCGGACCCGGACGCGAGGGGTGTCATCGCCGGGCTCACCACCTCCCATGATCGCGCCGATCTCTACCGCGCGGCACTGGAAGGCACCGCGTACGGCGTGCGGCACAACCTCGAAGCCATGCGGGAGGCCGGTGGCGGCACCGGCCGGATCGTCGCCGTCGGTGGCGGGACACAGGGCGGGGTGTGGACGCGGATCGTCAGCGACGTGGCGCGGATCGACCAGGAGATCCCCGCGGAGACCATCGGCGCCGCGTTCGGAGGCGCCGTTCTCGCCTCGGTCGCCCTGGGGAGGGAACCGGATATCGAAGCCTGGAACCCGGTCGCCGAGATCGTCCGCCCCGGGGCGGACGCCGATGTCTACGACGAGTTCTATCCGCATTACCGTGACCTGTACCGGTCCACTGTGGACATCGCTCACTTCCTGGCGCGGAAGAACTCACTCGCTTTCAGCCCGGAGAGTTCACGGCAATCCCGGCTCAGATGAGCTTGATCGGCGTAACCCGCCGAAAACGCCAGCGAGGCGAGATCCGGTGCCGTACGCGCGAGGCCGACGGCGCGCTGGAACCGGGTGACCCGCAGGTACGTGGCCGGGCCGTAGCCCACCGCGAGGGTGAACCGCCTCCGCAACTGCCGCTCGCCGGTGGTGAACCGCTTCAGCGCGGCGGAAACCCGGGGCACGCCGCCGTCCAGCCTGGCGATGAGCTCCGAAACCTCCCGGTCGGCTCGCCTGGCTCCGCGCCGCTCGACGACGTCGGCCAGCGAAGCGGCGCCTGAGAGCACGCGTTCGGCCAGCAGTTCGCCCTCCCTGCCCCACAGGTCGCCGAGGGAGACACGCTGATCGCGTAGCTCGTCGGCCCCCAGACCCAAGACGGCACCCGCTCTGCCGGGGGCGAAGCGCACGCCCCTTGCCCGTTCGCCGGCCTCCCAGGTCCAGGGCGCCGTATCCGGCCCGGCGACGAAGACCTCCCCGCCGCTCTCCACCAGGTCCACGCAGCCGTCGGGCACGATCCGCTTCGGCGCCGTGCCCGTGTCCTCCCACAGGCAGCGCACCACACCGGCCGGCCCGCCGGATGCCGTCGTCTCCCGATACACGCCTGCCATGATGCCCTGGGCCTACGACAGAATCGGGCCGTGGCCGAGCAGAGATCGATTCACCAGGACTGAAGGGCGTCCGGTGATGGCTTGTTCGGTCCGATCGCGACATGTTGTTCGTCGGACGCGCACCTCTGCCTGCCGTCTCGTCGACCAGGCCGGGTCACTCAAAGTGAGCTGTTCAGCGCACTGTGGTTACGCCGATCGCCCCATGACCAGGCACTCCCCACTCACTGGGACACCCAAAAGGGTGAATATCGGGTTTCTTCCCGATAACGGCTAACGCGGAGTCACCTTTGAACGAGAAGTAGTCGACGCACTCGACGGAAGTGCGCTCGGACGAGAGAAGACCTCTCCATGGGTGTTCCCACCGCGACCCCTCCGGCATCGGCGCCGGGGCAGGGTGCCCCCGGCAGGCTGAAGCCGCTGGGGACGGTCGTGGTCGTGCTGGGGGTGATGGCCGTCGCCGTCACGCTGACCAGTTATGTGTTGCCGAAGGCCGCCAAGCCGGCGCAGAGCCCGCCCGCGCCGCGGATCGAACAGGTCGAACAAGCTGCGGCCGCCGTACGCACCGTGCTCCACTCCGTCGTCTACGAGCTTTCCGGCGCGGAGGGCGCCCAGAACGTCACTTACGTCGCGCAGGGTTCCGAACTCATGCAGAAGACCGAAGTGACGGTGCCGTGGAGCGCCGCTTTCGAGCGCACGAGCCAGGAAGGCCGCGACGAGTTCTACAGCCTTTCCGCGCAGGGTTCGGGCAGCGGTGCGTTGCGGTGCCGGATCCTCGTCGACGGCGAGGTCGTCAGCGATCGCACCGCCCCCGCCGCGGGCGCGCCGGTGAGCTGCACCGCGTAGGCGCTACGGCAGGATCATCCGGGTGACGGATGGTGCGATCGAGTTCGGCCCGGTGCTCGCCGTGGTCTTGGCCGTGCTGGCGATCTTCGGCGCGGCGGTGGTGCAGTTCGGGCGGCTGGGGCAAGGCAAGGCGGTGCTGTTCGCGGCCGGGCGCGCCGTCGTGCAACTCGCCGCCGTGTCGCTGGTCATCGTCGGGATCCTGGAATCCGGCTGGCTGACCGGCGGTTTCGTGCTGCTGATGTTCGCGATCGCGGCGGTCACCTCCGCCCGCCGGATCGGCGTGGCGAAGGATCTGGCGTGGGTCGCGCTCGCCATCGCGTCCGGTGTGGTGCCGGTGCTGACGCTCGTACTCGCGACCGGGGTGGTCCCGTGGCGGCCGATCGCGATCGTGCCGATCGCCGGGATCGTCATCGGCGGCGCGATGTCCGCGACTTCCCAGGCCGCGAGGCGAGCCCTCGATGAACTCGTGTCGCGGCACGGCGAATACGAAGCCGCGCTGGCGCTGGGCTTCCTGCGCCGCCCGGCCGCGCTGGAGATCTGCCGCCCCTCGGCGGGGCACGCGCTGATCCCCGCCCTCGACCAGACCCGGACGGTCGGCCTGGTGACCTTGCCCGGCGCCTACGTCGGTGTCCTCCTCGGTGGCGCCGGGCCGGTGCAGGCCGGGGTGACCCAGGTGCTCGTGCTCATCGGGCTGCTGGCCGCCGAGGCGGTCGCGGTCCTGGTCGTCGTGCACCTGGTCGCGGCGGGCCGGATCAGCCGAAAGGCGACTGAAGATGCGACGTGTCGTTGAACCGCCGCACCATCCAGTTGTCGCCCGACACCACCAGATGTGAGATCGAGCCGTTGTCCGCGCCCAGGAACGCGAACCGGTTCTTCGCGGCGCTGGCCTGCGCGAAGACCTCGCCGATGACACCGCCGTGGGTGAACACGGCGATCCTCCGGTCCGGGTTGGCCGCCGCGAGCCTGCCGATGGCCGCCCTGATCCGGCCGCCGAACGACTCCATCGTCTCCGCGCCCGGGATGACGTCCCAGCGCTGCTCGCTCCAGAGTTGCTCGATGATCGGGTGGCCTTCGTAGGTGTAGCGCCGGAAAAGCCCGTTCTCCCAGTCGCCGAGGTGGATCTCCCGCAGGTCCGGCTCGACCTCCGGGGTGAGCCCGAGTTTCGCCGCCAGCGGGGCGGCGGTCTGCGGCGTCCGGCGCAGCGTCGTCACGTACAGCGCGGAGATCCGCTCGTCAGCCAGACGGCGTCCGACCCGCTCGGCGTGGTCTCTGCCCTCCGGCGCGAGGTCCGGATCGGCCTGCCCGTCGACGAGGTCGAACGGCGCGTCGCCCTTCGCCGGGGCCGATTCACCGTGGCGGACAAGGAAGATCTCGGTCGCGCCTGGTGGGGGAGCGAACCGGTGCTGACGGTATTCGACTTCCTGCTCAGGGGTGCTCATACCCCGGACGATACCGAGCTAGCCCAGCTGTTTGTCCACGAAACACCACCGCCAGGTCTCGCCGGGTTCGTGGCTGCGCATCACCGGGTGCAGGGTGTCGTGGAAGTGCGCTGTCGCGTGCTTGCCCGGGGAGGAGTCGCAGCAAGCGACGTTCCCGCATTTGACGCATTCGCGCAGATGCACCCAGGTCATCCCGTTCTCGACGCAGACCGCGCATTCGTCAGGCGCATCAGGCTGGACTTCTGGCCAACTCTTGGTCAGATGTTTGCAGGATCCCGCCGTCGCGGCGGGGGTGCGCAGTTCCCGATCGGAGTCCGGCACGGTCTCCTCCTCCCTGTCCAGCATGGATTCCTCGATGTCGAGACGTTCGAGGATCCGGCGCAGGACATCATCATCGGCCATTCCGGAGTCACGCGCCTCCAGGAACTTCTCCCGTTCGACTTCGAGCAGCCGCAGTCGCAGCCGCCGATACGCGTCGCTCGGGGTTTCGGACAGCGCGCTCTGCCTGCCGAGTTCCTCCCAGGCCGAGTCCGAGCGGTGCTGGAGCCGGCTGCGCAGGCGTTCGACGATGTCGTCCGGATCCTCCGGGGTCCGGATCTTCTCCAATTCTTCGAGCGCGGCCCTGGTCATGTCATGGAGCACGGCCGCTTCCTGCAGCGCGTCCTCGGCCGGGTCGGGAGGCGGCAGTTTCAGGCGCCGGACCAGCACGGGCAGCGTCGTCCCGTGCAGCAGCAGCGTTCCCGCCACCACGACGAACGCGACCAGCACCAGCACGGCCCGCTGCGGGGTGTCCGCGGGCAGCACGAACGCCGCCGCGAGCGTGACGACCCCGCGCATCCCCGCCCACGCGATCACGGCCGAGTACCGCCACGGCCACGCGTGACGGCGGAACACCCGTCGCGCCAGGCCGATGCCCACCATCCAGACGATCCGGGTGAGGATGGTCGCGGCCAGAGTGGCGGCGCAGATCAGGACCAGTTCCAGCGCGGTCAGCCCGCTGTCGCCGACCTCGGTCATGATCCGGCGGACCTGCAGGCCGATCAGCAAAAAGACGATGTTCTCCAGCAGGAACTGGATGGTCTGCCAGTTCAGCCTGCTGGCCAGCCGGGAACGGCCCGAAAGCATGCTCGGCGCCTTGTGCCCGAGGATCAGCCCCGCGACGACCACGGCGATCACGCCGGAACCGTGGATCGCCTCGGCGGCGAGATAGGCGACGAACGGGACCGCCAGCGAAAGCGCGGTGTCGGTGACCGGGTCTTCGAGGCGGGTGCGGATCAGCGCGGCGAGCGCGCCGACGGCGAACCCGATCACCAGCCCGCCGCCCGCGGCCAGCAGGAAATCCCCGCCGACCTGCAGCAGGCTCACCGAACCCGCGATGGCCGCGATGGCGGTCCGCAACGCGACCAGCGCGGCCGCGTCGTTGAACAGGCTTTCGCCCTCCAACAGCCTGGTCAGCTTGCGCGGCATGCCCACCTTGCGGGCGACGGCGGTGGCCGCGACCGCGTCCGGCGGCGCGACCACCGCGCCGATCGCGAGCCCGGCGGCCAGCGGTAGACCGGGAATCACCAGCCACGCCACGATCCCGACCGCGGCCGTGGTGAAGATGACGAGCCCCACCGACAGCAACAGGATCGGCCCGCGGTTGCGGCGGAAGTCGATGAGCGACGTGCGGATCGCGGTGGCGTACAGCAGCGGGGGCAGCAGCCCCAGCAGCACGACCTCCGGGTCCAGTTCGTACTCCGGGACGCCCGGCACGTACGAGGCGACGACGCCGACCGCGATCAGGCACAGCGGTGCCGACCAGTCGAGTTTCCGCGCCGCGGCGGTGACCAGGAGGACGGCCACCACCAGTGCCACTAGTTCTACCGCGATCTCCACGCCGCTCATCATCACCCGGGAACCTCGGTGCGCGCGCACCGAGGCAGGGCTACCGCTCCTCGAACCGCACCAGGTTGCCCGCCGGGTCGCGGAAAGAGCAGTCGAAGGCGCCGTAGGACTGCTTCATCGGTTCTTGGACCACGTCCGCCCCCGCGGCCTGGATCCGGTCGAAGGTGCCGATCAGATCCGGGGTGGAGAGCACGATGATCCCGTGGACGCCCTTGGCCATCAGTTCGGCGATCGTGGCGCGTTCCTCGTCGGTGAGCTCCGGATCGGCGGCGGGCGGGTGGAGCACGAGCGACGTCTCCGGCTGCCCCGGTGGGCCGACCGTGGCCTGGAGCGGGCCTTGGGCACGTACCTCGAAGCCCAGGATGTCGCGATAGAAGGAAAGTGAAGCCTCGAGATCGTCCGCCGGGAGATAGGACGCCTGAATCGAGAGGGTCATACGACTCAAGGTAGGTCGGCGCGCGGCGGTGTCGCTTCTCGATTCCTGATCGGTCGCATGACCTGTTTGACGACGCAGCCGGGCATGCCCCGGCCGTCGTCCGCCGCCTGTTTGCGGTACGCGCTCGGCGAGACGCCGACCAGTTCGGAGAACCGCGTGCTGAACGTGCCCAGCGACGAGAAACCGACGTCGAAGCACACTTCGGTGACCGACATGTCCCCGCGCCGCAGCAGCATCATGGCCCGCTCGATGCGGCGGGTCATCAGGTAGCTGTACGGCGATTCGCCGTACGCGGCGCGGAACTCGCGGCTGAGGTGCCCGGCGGAGACGTGCACGCCGCGGGCCAGCGCCTCGACGTCCAAGGGCTGCGCGTAGTCGCGATCGATCCGGTCCCGGACACGGCGCAGCATCGCCAGGTCCCGCAGACGCGGGTCGGGTTTGCCGGTCACCCGGAAAGCGTAACCCACGCGCGGACGAGAGAGGCCCCCTTCGCCGGGTGGCGAAGGGGGCCTCGGGCGACTCCCGGTCTAGAGGGTGATCTTGTCGATGTTGGGGCCACCGTTCGCCGTGGTGGCGACCGCCTTGATCTTGTTCACTCCCGCCGCCAGTGTCACCTTGACGGTTCTGGTCGTCCAGTTCGGCCAGGCTCCGGTGCCGCCGAAGCCGACACCGGACGCGCTGATCGAGCCGTTGACCGAGAAGTCCAGCGGCCGGTTCGCCGTGGTGCCGTTGGCGTACCGGACGACGACGTCGTAGGTGCCCGCGGCGGGCGCGTTGACCGTCCACTCGACCGAACTGCCCGCGACGTTGTCGTAGTTGACGAACCCGGTGCCGGTGAACCCGGCGTGGTTCGACTCCACCGCGCCCTGGACGATCGTGGCGTCCTCGGCCTGGTAATCGACCGGGTTGCCCGGCCCGGAGCCGTCGGCCGGAACGGTCTGCGTGCCGGTGTTCCAGCCCGAGACGCGGACCGAAGGCTTGGAGCCCTTGAGATCGGCGGTGCGGTACTTCGCGGTCAGCGTGGTCGTTTCACCCGGCCACAGGCTCACCGCGTTGTCGTTCCACTCCACCGGGAGCACCGGCTTGCCCGCGGCGTCCACGACCTTCGAGTCCACGTAGAACGCCGGGAGCTTGCCGCCCGAGGTGTTCTTCAGCGTCACGGTGGTCGTGGTGGTGCCGTCGCCGCCGGCGACCGACTTCGCCGTCGCGCTCACCGCGGACTGCCCGAGGCTCTTCAGGCCGGACAGGTCGGCGTAACCCGACTGAGGCGTGTAGTACCAGTCGCTGCCGCCCCAGTTCAGCGTGTCGGCCTTGGTGGAGAGCCAGTACACGTTCCGGCTGACCTCTTTGCCGGACGAGTCGGTGAGCACCAGCTTCGCCAGATAGGTCGTCGACAGTCCGCTCACCGCCGGGACGGTGACCGCGGTTGCCTTGGCACCCAGCGCGCCGACCGACAGCCCGGTCTTGGTGTTGCTGTACTTCTCGGTGCCGTCGAGGTTGTACAGCTTCGTGGTCGCCGTCAGCCCGCTCACCGCGTTCGACGTCTGGTTGATCACCACGACCGAGCGATTGTCGTGCGAATACTGGATGTGCAGCGGCTCGTTGGCCTTCTTCGCCCCGTAGTAGGCGCCGTTCTGGTCCATGTAGGCGTCGAACAGTTGCCAGTGCAGCGAGGTCCACGGGCTGTTGAGCATCCAGTAGATCAACCCGGTCGACGGGTTGGTCGAATCGGTGTAGTTGCGCGAGTGCGACTCGAACTCCGCGCGGACGTTCTCGTACTGCGCGAGCTGCGCCTTCCGGACGAAGTCGTTCAGGTCGGCGGGCGCGCCGTAGCGCTTGGTGAGCGCGTTGGCGAACAGCTTCAGGTTCGCGAACGTCGTCGACGAAGAACGGTGGTACTGGGGTGCCGACGGGTCCTTCCACATCGTTTCCAGCTCACTGTCCGACATCATCCGCTTCAGGGTGTCCATCGTCGGGATGTCGACGCCCGCGCTGGTCTCGGAGTTGAAGCTCCACGCGCCGCCACGGTCCTTCTGCGACTTGTCGTACCAGTAGACGGGCGGGACGTAGTCGTACGGGCCGTTCATCTTCATCCCGGAGGCGCCCGTGATCGGGGACGGCCGCTTCGACGCCGACGGGATCACCGGGAGGGTGAAGTCGGCGGCCTTCATCGCGTCGAGGTAACCCTGCTCGATCCGCCTGTCGGGAGCGAAGTCGCTGCCGATGTGGAACGAGATGACACTCGGGTGGTCACGCAGGCGCTCGGCTTCGGAGAACATCGACGCTTTGGCGATCGGGTAGTCCGACTCGACCCACGGCTCGCCCTTCTCCTCGCCGTTGACGTGCCCTTCCCATTTGTCGCAGCATTCCCAGCCGGGCATGGTGAGCACGCCGAGGTCGTCGGCGAGGTCGAAGAACTCGTCCGGCTCGATGTGGCCTTCCAGCCGGACCGTGTTGAGCCCGAGGTTCAGCACGTACTTGAGCTTGTCGGCCGCCGCGGTCTCGTTCCAGCGCAGGAACAGGTCCGGCGTGTAGCCGCCGCCGCGGATCAGCAGCGGTTTGCCGTTGACGCTGTACTGCCGCCCGCCGCTGGAGTTCAGCGGCGCCTTGACGTCGCGGACACCGAACTTCGACTTCGAGGTGTCCGACGGCGTGTCTCCGACACTCGCGGTCAGGTCGAGTTCGTACCGGTGCTGGCCGCCCATCCCGGCGGGCCACCACAGGTTGGGCTTGTCGAGGCCGACCACGCCGAAGGTGACCGTCTTGCGTTCCTTGGCGGCCAGCGAGACCGTCTGGGTGATCGGCTTGCCCGCGACCGTGCCGGCGACGGTGGCCTGCACCGCGTTCGCCGAGTCGTTGCGGACGTCGGCCTTCACGGTGAGGTCGGCGCGGTTTAGCGAGGAGTTCAGCTTCTGGACGACGTGGGCGCTGCGCAGCGCGACCGGACCGCCGCGGCGGACGAGGACGTCGCGCACGATGCCCATGTTCTGGTCCGGCGGGGTCTGCGCCCAGTCGATCCAGCCCATCGAGAGGTCGTTGTCGGGGTCGTTGGGGTAGACCTTGAACGCGACGCTGTTGACGCCCTGGCGCACGTGCGCGGTGATGTCCAGGTCGTGGCGGGTGTACGCGCCGTTGACCTGGTCCTTCGTCGCGATCCGGACGCCGTTGACCCAGACGTCGGCCTTGGAGAGCACGCCGCTGAAGTCGAGGTACGTGCGCTTCGAGGTGTCCTCGACATTCAGGTCCGTGCGGTACCACCACGGCACCGAGAACTGCGCCGTCGGGACGTTCTTCATGTTCGTCGAGTAGAACGGGTCGGCGTACTTGCCGTTCTGCAGCAACCCGGCGTAGACCGTCGAGCGCGACGACACCGGGTACCAGCCGGCGGTGGGGAAGCCCGGCTTCGATACCGCTGAATCGTCGCTGACCTGTGCCGAGGACTGGATCGCGTAGCCGGGGATCGGGGTGGCGTTGCCCGCGGCGGCGCCGACGGACAGGGGGACGGCCACTTCCGCGCCGGTGGCGGCGGGAGCGGCGGTCACTCCGCAGACCGCGGCGGCCAGCGCGGTGACGGTCATGGCCAGTAAGGGGATCCGGGTTCTCTTCTGCCGAAAACTCACGAGCGCGCCTCCTTGGGCACACGGCGGCGGACCTTGGCGAAATCGTTAAGAAAGTTCCCTAACAATGTTGGGGGGAATAGTAGCCGCCACGTCACGCGGAGAACAGACCCTTGCACCGGGTTCGTCAGCGGACGGGCGCCACGTAGCTCCACTGCCCGTCGACGCGGACGAAGCGGCTGTTCTCGTGCATGCTGCTGGGTTGACGGTCCTGCCGGTAGTGGGCCCGGAACTCCACGGTGCCCTCGTTCTCCAGCAGTCCGCCGCCGGTCTTGCCGAGGATCTCCAGGAACGTCCAGCGTTGCCCGGGATCGAGCTCGAGCTGGGCGGGCCTGGCCTTCGGATGCCAGGTCTTCGTGAGGTACTCGGTGTCGCCGACGGCGAACGCGCTGAATCGCGACCGCATCAGGAGTTCGGCGGTCGGCGCCGTCGCGGCTCCCCGATGGAAGCGGCCGCAGCACGCGCCGTAAGGCTCGCCAAGGCCGCAGGGACAACGGGACTCGTCGGTGATCACGCCGCCGATTGTGTCATCGCGCCGCCGCGGCGGTTTCGAGGTCTCGCGCCTGCTTGAGCCAACCGGTGAACAGGTCGGCGTCGAGGTCCTCGACCGAACGCAGCTTGACGTGCGCCATCTCCCGCGCGCTTGCCTCAAGCCTGCCGGACTCGTCGTCGACGAGCTGCCCCTTCCATAGGGCGAAGGTGACGTACGACGAGTAGGCCTTCATCAGGCAGACGAGGTTCTTTCCAGCGGCTTCACCGGCGCTCCAAGTCGGGGAGGCGTGGTACATCGCCTCGATGGAGCCCGGCAGGGCGGCGTTGACGATCGGGCGCAACGCGGCGGTGACTTCGCGCAGGTTCTCGGGCAGGGCGGCGATGTAGTCGTCGACGTTCGCGAACTTGGCCATGACTCGTACTCCTTCGGTCGGTGTGAGTACAGCCAACCGCCCGAAGTATGAAGTTGTCAAGACAAAAATAATAGTCGGTGCGTTTGAATGTCTGACCTCGTGCTTTCAGTGCTTCGCGGATGATGCGGAGCGCTTTGGGGCCGACGCCGTGCAGGCTCGCGAGCTCGGCTTCGGTGGCGCGGGTGAACTGCTCCAGTCGCGTGTAACCCGCGGCGGTGAAAGCCCGCGTCGCCGGGTTGCCGATGCCGGGCGGCAGGTCGGTCTGATCGTTCATGGTGTCCTCTTCGGTCAGTGGCCGGCCTGGGCGCCTCCATTGTGGACCGCTGGTGCGGGTTCAAGGTGCGGGGAACTCGACGGCGACGTCGACGGCGGTCTCCAACGTCGCTTCGCTCGGCCGTCCGGAAGCGGGCGCGGATTCGGCGATCACGACCAGCTTCTTGGCCAGGCGGGAGTCGTAGTTCTTGCCGGTGAAGCGGCTTCCCGGCGGTGCCTCGCCGAAGAGCAAGACGTTGCCGGTGCCGTCCTTGTCGACGAGCCGTTTCAAGTCGCCTGCCTGGCCCGTCCTCGGCATCTTCACCCACGCGACGGACACGGCGATGGTGTTCCCGGCGCCGTCGTCGACGGTGACCATCATGCGATCGAGATCCACGCAAGGATGACGCAGGAAGAAGCGCTGGACTTCGCCGAAGGAATGCGGTCCGCAGTTGAGTTCCCGCTTGGTGGTCTTCTTCAGCCGGCGCCAGCCCAGGCGTTGCCATGCTTCGGAATGGCGGCCCTTCTGTGCGGATTTCTTGCTGGAGCTTTTCCCTTTGAGGGCTTGGCTCGCGGCGGAATCCAGCGAGACCGCAGTGCCTCCGCCGATACCGTTGGTGGCGGCGACGACCACTCCTGCCGTGACCATCGCGCCCGCGCCGTACTTGTATTTGATCCAACGGCCGTCCGGGCCACGTGGTTGATTCACCATGATGCTCCGTCCCCTCCCAAGTCCGGAACGGCCGATCTTGCTCCGGGTTTTGCGGAGGAATCGAGAACTCTTGCGCTAATACGCCCGAACGGCGCAGCCGAACTTCGGGTTTCCGCCGGTGCTGAACAGTTTCCGCGGCGATAAAGGGTTCGTCGACAGCGGGCGCTCTGATGGGGAACACCTGCCGAAGCGTGGCTTGCTCGAGCGCTGGTGGGACGCCGTGAGGTGTTGGCCACTGGGCATGACCTCGTCCATCGCGTGGAGGGTAGTGAAGGGCCGCAGGCATGCCGGGGGCCCGTCGCCGGTGTGGCTGGCGGCTCTTCGGTGGTCAGTGGTGCCGGGTGTCGCGCCGGGGTTGGCGGAGCGGATCTCGGTACTGGGGCGGGATGAATTCCCGTAGTCCGTCGGCGGCTATGTGGACTTCCCGGTCGCTGTCGTGGATTAGCCGGTGGTGGAATCCAGATTCCGGAGATCCGTCGGGCCACCGTCTGCCAGTGGTGAATGCCCTCTTCATGTACGTAGGTGCAACAAAGGGCCTTCAAGTCCTTCAGATCTCGGTGTTGTCCGCTGGGCATGACCTCGTCCATCGCGTCGAGGTCATCGTGCTGAAGGAAGAATTCACGGAGCGGGCATGGCGAGGGGCCCGTCGCCGGTGTGGCTGGCGGGCTCCTCGGTGGTCAGCGGTGGAGGGTGTTACGGCGGGGTTGTCGGAGCGGATCTCGGTATTGGGGTGGGATGAATTCCGGTAGCCCGTCGGCGGCCATGCGGACTTCCCAGTCGCCGTGGTGAATCAGCCGGTGGTGGAAGCCGCACAGCAGCACCAGATTCCGGAGATCGGTGGGGCCGCCGTCTGCCCAGTGGTGAATGTGGTGGGCGTGGCAGTTCTTCGGCTTCCGATGGCACCCGGGGAAGGCGCAGCCACCGTCGCGGATGTTGAGTGCACGGCGTTGGCCGGGGGTGACGAAGCGTCTGAGCCGTCCCACATCGAGGGGCTCCCCGGCGGCGCTCATCACCACGGGCAGCATCAGGCAGTCGCAGGCAGCGAGGCGGGCTTCCCGGGCGGTCATCGTCCCGACGAAATCCAGGCACGCGGTCCCGAGGCCGGACTTGAGTTCGTCGAGCCCGATCGTGACATGCACCAAGGTCCGGTAGCCGTTGGTGCCGGGTTGGTCGGGGCAGGCGATGGCGAGGTCGAGGATGTCGACCCAGGCGTCTCCCATGCGCTCGCACTTCATCCGCAGATCCGCTTGGCCGAACTCGTCCACTGGGCGTGGCTGGGCGTAGGCCTCGAGTGCGGCGGCGGTGCGGGCACCGGTCTCGTTATCGAGGAGACCGGTCAGCTTCCAGAAACCGTCCTTACGCCGCTCCAGCGTGATCTCCCGGCGCGGCTCCTTCGGCTCCGGCTCCTTCGGCTCGTTCCCGTCCGGGTCCAGCAACCCGAGCAGATTCGTTTCAGCCTTCGCCAGTTGCCGAGGACCAACCTCGCGGGCGAGGGTGGCGAGGATCTTCTCGGCATTGACGCGGTCCTCAGTTGAGGTGTCGGCCGGAAGTCTCTTCAAGAACTCCAGGATCTGATCGATCTGCTCGTCCCCGACCAAACCTTCAGCGGCGACAGCCGCGGTCGCGGGCGCGACAGCAGGAACTTCGGCGCCATCCAACGCGCGGGTCGGATTCAACGCCAGCGCACGATTGACCACGGGCTGAGCCTCGCCACGCGACAGTCCCGCCACATCCGCGAACCAAGCAGCCGTCGACCCATACCCATACAAGTCTTTGACGCCCCGGGACTCGATCTCCGCCAAATACTGCCCCAACCCGGCGGTAGCCATCCTGATCACCCGCAAAGACTGCTGCACGCCATGGGCAAGCTCCAGCTTGCCAGCACGCCACAGCTCCTGCGGCAACTCGGGAAGGAAGGTCTCGGACACTCCTCCATAATACCGCAAACCAATCGAACACGTGTTCGTAATTTTAAGCAACAAGCGAAACGCGTGAACAATACTGAAAGGTGAATCGGCCACCGAGCTGAATCACCTTGAGCAAGGCGCCCCGAAACCATCGCAATTAGTCGACTAATTGCGATGACAACAGGGTGCTCGACGACCTATGCCTGCCAGCTGCGGCACTGCCTGTACTCCTTGAGATCGGCGACCGCCGTCCCCGCGAAAGGTCGTCGCCTAATATCGGCACCATGACGACAGTGGAACTGACCCGCTTCAAGGTCCCGGCCGACCGCGCGGACGAACTGCTCCAGGCCCGGCCCGCGATGCTCGCCGAGTTCCGCGCCGACCGGGAAGGGTTCCTCGACGCCCAGCTGATCCGGGTCGACGACGAGACCTGGCTCGACGTCGTGTGGTGGCGCTCCTCGGAGGACTTCGCCGCGTCGCGGGAGAAGGGGGCCAACCTGCCGGGGATCAAGGCGTTCTTCGCGCCCATCGCCGAATTGATCTCCGCCGAAGAGGGCACCACCGAGGACTACCGGGCATAGCCCACATGCCGGGACAGGAAATATCCTCGCCGTCGTCCCGTTGACCTGGGGGAACGAGCAAAGGTCACGGAAGGGATCGGCGATGAGCACAAGCCTGGACACGTTCACGCGGGACTGGCAGGGCTGGAAGACCCATCGCGAGCGCGATCTCGCCGATCCGCTCGGCTGGCTCGCGCTGGTCTCGCTCGAGTGGCTCGAAGACAAGCCGCGCGCGTACGAGGGGCTTCCCGGCCTGTGGTGGCAGGACGCCGACGCGGCGTACCTCGACCCTCAGGGCGCCGATCTCTCGCACGACGGCGAGCGGGTCACCGAAGTCCGCCGCTTCGAGCTGATCAACAGCGGTGCGACCACGAGGGTCGTCGCCGGCGACATCGAAATCGAGGTGGCGCGCCGCGGCGGGTACCTGATCCGGACGCACGACCCGAAGGCGCCGGTGCTGAACGCTTTCCGCGGGGTCCCGGCATACGAGCCCGACGTGGCCTGGGTGCTGTCCGGGACTTTCGAGCCCTTCGACGAGCCGCGGCCGACCACGGTCGGAGCGGTCGTCGAAGGACTCAGTCACGTCTACGTCTCGCCGGGTATCGTGCGGTTCGAGTACGACGGCGTGGAGCACACGCTCACCGCCTTCAACGGCAAAAAGGACGGCCTGCTCATCCTCTTCACCGATGCCACGAGCGGCGTCACCACCTACGCGGCGAACCGGTCGCTCGCGGTCCCGCCTCCCGCTGAGGACGGAGCGGTCGTCCTCGATTTCACCCGCGCGACGAATCTGCCGTGCGCGTTCACCGATTTCGCCACGTGTCCGTTGCCGCCGGCCGGCAACGACCTGCCGTTCGCGGTGGAAGCGGGGGAGAAGTTGCCCTACGAGCGCCCACGCTGAACGGTCGCGAGCGCCGTCATCGCCTCCTGTTCGCGCTGGGCCAGTTCGAACAGGATGGCGGACGCGTCGTTCAGGTCCTCGGCGTCGCCGGTTTCCCCCGCCCGGGTGAGCAATCCCGCGACCTCTGTCCACAGTGGAGTAATTCCGCGGTATTTCTCATATGCGGTGCGAAGACCGGCGTCGTCGACGAGGGCCGTGCTTTCTTCGAGGAAGTCGCGGTAGAGCCGGCGGAAGAGCGCGCCGCCGGTGCCTGCCCGTTCCATCAGGACGGCGGCCTGCGGAAGGTCGCGCGCCGGATCACTGCTGCGTTCCAGCCATTTCCGCACCTGCACGGCGGCTTTGCCGATCCCGCGATAGCCGAGATTCGCGATGGGCGGGTTCAGGAACTCCGCCGCGTTGGCCCGGACGGCCGTGCGGATGGCGTCGGCGAGCGGAACGAGAGGTGTGTCCACACCGATGGTGAACGAGCGGTTCTTCGCGGTCATTGGGCCCTTCTCGCCGCGGGCGCGTTCCAGGCTCTCCAGTGAGGTCGATACGGCCCCGCCCTGCTGTGCCGTATCGACGAGGAACGCGGTCTTGGCGTCGTAGCCGTACAAGGCGGCGAAGTGCCCTCCGAAGTGGACTTTCGAGGTGAAGTACTCCAGATGGTACGAGTCGAGTTGCAGGCCGACCGGCACACCGGCGTCGATCTCCCCGGCCACGTTCCGCCATGCCGTGCGCGCCGACGTCGTTTCCTTGACCCGCAAGGTCAATCCGAGCCGGTCGGTCAGCTTCCGCGTGATCTCGACGGGCTTGCTGCGGCCTCCGAGGAACGGGAACGGCAGGTTCTTCCCGTCCCAGTAGATGAAGCCCAGACCTTCGCCGAGCCCGAACAGCATCGGCTCGGACAGCTCGATTCCGGCGTGCCGCAGGAGGACGTCGAGGGTGCTGGTCTCGCAGTGCTCGCCGCCCGCGGTCGCGATTCCGTCGACGATCACGAGGGCACCGGCCAGGCGATTTCGGTGCGGTAGGCCTCGGGTGCGACCCCCGGCCCGGGCGCCACCAGGTACAACTCTTCGGCGGGTCCCGCCGGGAGGCGGTCGCGTTCGGCGATCCAGCGGCCGAGTGATCGGTACGCGGTCTCGACGTCTTCGTAGCCACCCTCGTGGATCGTCGCCACGAGCAGCCCGCCGGGAAGCTCGGCGGAGGCGATCTTCCCGTCTTCCCGCACCGGCCCGTCGACCGGGACGAACAGTTCGACGGTCAGCTCGTCGGGATCGTCGGTGAGATAACGGGTCCCGGGCGGTCCGGACGGCGTGACCCCTTGCGCGCCGAGCGCCGCGAACAGCCGGGCGTACGCCGGGCCGATCAGCTCGGCCAGCCCGCTCAGCGGCGTCCGGAGCGACAGGCGGGCGATCGGCCGCGGTGCGCGCACGCGTTCGTAGACGTGCAGCCACCGCGTCGGTTCGGCGAGCACGGAGTCGAGTCCGTCCGTGATCGCCGCGAGTTCCGCGGCCCGTGTCGCCACGCGGTCGTGATGCCGTTTGATCGCGGCCCTCACCTCGTCCGGGTCGCCCGCGTCCAGGATCCCGGCGATCTCCGCCAGCGGCACCTCCAGCTCCCGCAGCCGCCGGATCAGGCCCGCGCGGGCGAACTGTTCGAGCGAATACCGGCGGTACCCGGTGCCGGAGTCGACGCCGGCGGGGACCAGCAGCCCGATCCGGTCGTAGTTCCGCAGCGCGCGGACCGACAGCCTCGTGGCGTGCGCGAACACGCCGATCGGCATCAAGGTCGTCATGGGACCAGCCTGAACCCTCTCCCGGGGAGAGGGTCAAGCCGGTACCTCACCCCAGTGACAGCCGATCGAGATCCGGGGCGGACGCGTGGTCGTTGTGCAGTTTGATCGTGTTCGCCCCCGCCTTCAGCTCGACCGGCAACGACGTCGTGAGCTGGGTGTTGTTGCCGGAGCCGTCGACCTTCACCTCGATCGGCGTGCCACCGTTGACCGTGACGAAGTACGAGCGCGGCCCGTTGACGGTGAAGTCGATGTGGAGGGTGTAACGCCTGGTCTCGGGCACGGTGACGGCGTCGAACCGCACGAACGAGGCCGGGTCGCCGCCGATGTTGCGGACCTTCTGCCCGCCCGAGCACACCCCGCAGTTCGTGACGCCCGCTTCGCCGACGTCGTTCGCCGAGTCTTCGGCCTCCCGCATGAAGACGCGGTCCGCCGGTCGCGGGCTCACCCGGACCGGTTTGCTCACCGTTTTCGCCCGGCCGAGCAGGTCGAACGACCCGGTGACCGGGATGTCGGCCGCGGTGACACCTTCGGGGGAGACCAGGGTCCAGGAGGCTTCGAGCTCGTTCCCGACCCGCATCGACGTCGCCGTGGCCGGAGCACCCTGCAAGGTCCAGCCCGCCGGGACGACGGGTGCGAGGCTGACCTGCTTGATCGTGTCGTCGGCGTCGAGCCGCAGCTTCGCGGTCACTTGAAGGGACTGCCGTCCCGGCGCGAGCCATTGGACGCCGCCCGGCTCGACGGTCAGTGTCGTTTTCGGCGTGTAGGACGATGGTGGCAGGGGAGCGATCGCGATCCGGTCGAGGCCCGGCCCCGTGGACGCGTTGCTGAACACCTTGACGGTGTTGGCGCCGGCGTTCAGCTCGACGGGGATCGCCGTCGAAGTCACGACTCCGGGCGTTCCGGCATCGATAGTGGTCTCGATGGGGGTACCGCCGTTGACGCTCACCGTCACCGACGTCGCGGGACCGCCCATCGTGTCGAGCTGAAGCCGGTGGCTTCCGGCTTCAGCGGCCGTCACGTCCGGATAGGTGACCGAGTTGCGCGGGCCGCCACCGAGCCCGGTGACCTGGAACGACCCGGAGCAGGACGAGCAATGGCCGAGCCGGGCACGGCCGTCGTGGTCGTTGCGAAAGGACTCCGCCTCCAGCGGAACCCGCGCGCCCAGCGCTGAATTCGGGTAGCCGTACGCCACCTTGATCTCGTCGATCGCCAACTGCTTGTGGAAGGGCTTCGCCTGCGGTCCGGACCAGGTATTCATCACCTCGAGTTTCACGAACCTGGTCTGCCGCTCGCCGAAGTCGATGAACTGCACACCGCGGGCGCTCGGCATCGCGCCGGTGCGGACCGGTTCGCCCCAGTTCCGCCCGTCGTCGCTGACGTAGACGCGATAGTCCTTGATCCGCGACGAGTCCTCCGGCCTGCCGAACGACTCGCGCGCGTGCGTCGGCGACATCTCGCGCTGATTCACCGCGAGGTAGGTGGCCGGCCGCCGCCTGCCGAGGTCCAAGGTCAGCGAGACCGGTTGCCGGCCATCGGCGTCCCAGTAGTTCTCGAAGTTCCCGTCGACCAGGTTCGACGCCGGACGCCCGGCGCGTGAGGACGAAGCGGTCGCCTTGATCGTGCGGGAGTCGTGGAAGTACCGTTGCCCGGCCGTTTCCACCTTGAACACCGTGTCGTAGGTGTCCCAGTCCTTGATGTCCACAATGGTCAGATAGCCGCCGGATTGGCTGAAGCGCAGCGGCTTCCCCGTCCGCAGGTCGGACACTCTGGTCACCTTGTATCCGTTGTCGCGCAACCGCAGCAGGTCGGTGCGTGGCCGCGTGACCACGTGGAGATACTGTGTTCCGGCACCGGGCTCGACGGTGATGACGCCGTGCGCGCCGTCGTTCCAGAACCCCGGCTGCATGCCGCCGTACATGTACCCGCCGCCCTCTTTGCCCTGCAGGGAGGACTTGATCGGCGGCACCCAGCTCGCCATGAAGTTGTTGTACGCCTCCTGTTGTGGCGGGAACTTCCCGTTCACCATCGGGGTCTCGGCCATCAGTGACTTCATCGACGAACCCGCGTTGGCGATGTAGCGCCCGGTGGACAGCCGGAAGTCGACGGCCTGATCGGTGCCGTCGTACCACCAGGCGCCGTTGGTCGGCAGTTTGTAGTCGGCCTCGGTGAGCCTGGGCATCGGGGTGAAAGCGGCCTGCGGATAGTCGTACGGCGGGGTGATGCCGGTCTTCTGTTCGTTGCTGACGGTGTCCATGATCGGGGTGTCCTCGTTGTTGTTGCTCAGCAACCAGGACGGCCGTTTCTCGCGGATCTGTTCGTAGAGCCGGTTCTTCTCCCAGTAGTCGTTGTCGTTGTCGATCCAGAACCCGGCGAGGTCCGCGTAGCGATCCATGACCTCGTGGAAGAGGTCGTAGCTGTACTCGCCGAAGCCCGGGCGGGTGGTCAGGTCGACCTGTTTGCCCTTGTAGGCGGAGTACGCGGCGGAATCCAGCGATTCGACACCGGTTTCCTTGTGCCACTGGGGATCGTCGGTCATGTAGAGGATCGTCCGGACCCCCTTCGCGTTGCCCGCCTTGACGAGCTCGCCGAGGAGGTCGCGGCGCGTGGAGCAACTGCCCGGGATCGCCGACGGCCACGGACGCGCGTAGCCCAGCCTGCTGTGGAAGGTGGCGAGCACGATGTAGGAGGCGCCCAGCTTGCGGGCCTCGTCCACCCAGTAGTCCGCGCTCCAGCCGCCGTCGGTGACGGCGCGTTCCCAAGCGGCGCAATCGGTGTGGCGTGGTGCGGTGAACATGCCCCAATGGAGGAAGAGGCCGGCGGTGGCTTCGCGCAGCCATTTCTGCCGGGGATGGTGTACCTCCGCGCTGGCGGCCGTCGTGGTGAGCAGGCTCGCCAGCAGGGCGAGAACTACGGCGAGCCAGGCGGTGCGATGCGCTCGAACTCTCATGACCATCCGCTCTCATCCCAGGCGTGATTACCGAGAGGTCCGATGATTGCGGCAGAAATGTTCGTGGTCAAGCCCCGATGAGCGGGACACGCGCTTAGTCATCAGAGGTATCTCGCGACTAAGCCCTCTCGTCTGCAGTACGAGAGGGCTTGTCGGTCGCGATTCAGATGTTGAAGCCCGGATGGGTCGCGAAGGCGTTGTCGATCACGAGGTTCCCGCGCTGGCGCGCTCGTTCACGCAGCGCCGACGTCGTGCGGGCGCCCTGGGCGTAGAACCACCACAGGTAGAGCGCGCCGTACATCCAGGCGCCCTCGTATCCCCAGGTGGAGTCGGCGCCGCTCTTGCCTGCCCCGAACACCGAACCCGCCGGGAAGTTCGCGTTGTGCGGCTTCCCACCCTGGTGGCGCGATTCGTGAATCAGCGTCTCGGCGCGGCCGGGAACGTCCTTGGAGTACCAGAAACCGAGGTACACCTCGATCCGGTCGTCGACGAACGCCCCGCTGAACGAGCGCGCGATGGCGCTGCCGTCGCCGCACAGCGAGCGGAGATCGTCGCAGTTGTCGCGAACGTACCGGCGCGCCCAGTTCAGCATCGCCCCGGAATAGGCGTCGTTCTGGTAGTCCTGCGCCGAATAGGTCAGCAGGTAGCACGCGTTGAACGTCCGGGCCAGCGGCTTGTCGGTGTTGCACGCGTCTTCCCAGCCGAAGCCGTCGTCCCAGTAGTCCTTGTTGCCCGCGAAACCGTAGGTGTTCCAGAAATAGTCGATGTAGGTCTGATTGCAGATCGAGGCGCCGTAGAAATTGTCCCCGGTCACGTTCTTGTCGGGCACGGTGTAGCTGCAAGTGGCCATCGGAGATCACCTGTCTGTAGAAGGAATGGGTTCGATTCAGGAGCGCGGGGGCTCGGGCGGCGGTACGTCGTCGGCCCGTGAGTCCTTCACGTGCCGGCCGCCGACGGCCTGAGGAACGCCGCGGACGTCGACCCGCCGGATGTTCAGCAGACGCTCGTCCTCGGTGCCGCTCAGCTCCTCGCGCACCCGCGCGGTGAGGTCGGTGTCGCCGGTCTCGGCGATGGCCTGGACCGCCGCTCGCCGTACCGTGAACACTTCGTGCCGGACCTGCCGCAGCAGCAGCTCCTTGGCCGCACTGTCCCCGGCGGAGGCCAAGCGCGCCAACGCTTCCACGGCGGTGGTGCGGATGATCACCTCTTCGCCGACGGTGCTGATCCCGTGCGCGGGGTCGTCGGAACGTTCCGGCGGGATCGGCTGGCGTAGCACGTTTTCCAGCACCGAGACGGTGGCGGCGTGCCTCAGATCGGTGAGGAGCTGGACCAGGCCCCAGCGCTCCAGGTACTGCTCCTCGGACAAGGCGTCGTACTGTGCTCCGAGCGCGGGGACCACGTCGTCCGCGCGTTCGCGAAGCCGGTCGAGGCTCCGCTGGTAGTTCCGCTCGGCGTCTTCGCCGGACGCGGCCATGGTTTCGGCGGCCTGGGTGACCAGTTCGCCGATTTCGCTGTTCGAGAAGCTTCCGAGGCCCGAACTGCCCGGGCCCGCTTCGAGATTGTCGCCACCCGGGCCCAAGGACGGGGTGTCGGGATTGCGTGGCATGAGGTTCTCCTTCGCAGCGGCGGTGATGCTGACGGAAGGAAGGAACGCGAACCCGGGCGGCAGATACCTGATTTTCCGAAAATTCACCCCTTGGGGCAGAACGTGATTTTCACCGCGGGAATCCGAAAAGGCTTTTGCTCACCGAAAGCCCGGTGGCCGTCGAAAAGCCTTCACGGATTCCCGCTCGTGATCAATGGCGGACGTCGATGACGACGCGGTTCGGCGAAGTCAGGGTGAACACGGTGACCGGTGTCCTCGAACGGACGCCGAGACCGATGGACAAGGTGCCTTCGTAGTCACCGGAGACCGCGACCGCCATGACGTTGCGCAGATTCCGGGTCCGGAACTTCTGTGGGCCGGGATAGGTCGGATTCCCGGCGTCGTCGTGCGCGGAGGCCAGCCAGATGATTTCGCCCGAGCCATCGGCGATCAACTCGTCGACGAGGTCGTACCGGACGGCGGGAGCCGGGCCTGCGGTCAGGTCGAGCACGACCCGGTCGAAGCCAGGGCTCTGGCCGGTACGGATTCCGGTCATGGTGGGGATCTGTTGTGCCGCGGCGGAAACCGGGGTGACCGCGGCGATCGTCCCGGTCAGCATCAGGCGGTGGCGGCGAATGCGCGTCGTAGGGTGATGGTCATGGCGTGACCTCCTGCCGGAGAGTTGGTTCTCCGAAAGACGCCCCAGATTCCGAATTCTCGTAGAACGATCTCGAAGTCGGCGGGAGAACGGTTTTTGACCCGCTCCGCGAGCCAGTCCATATATCGGAGATCACTTTTCGCGGAAGCGATGAGATGGGTGAATCTCCGGTCGTCGTCCCGGTAGCAGTCATGCTGCGAGCCGAAGACGCATTGCGTCCGTGGCGCTGCCGCCCCAGCACAGTGCGCCGAGAAGGTACTGCTCGACAACGAGGTTGTAGTCCTCGAGCGGTTGCCAGGCAGTCCGATTCTCCGTCGACTCCACCATGCGGATCGCGAGATCGGCGTAGCGGCGCAGGAAGGAAATCGCGGTGCCGCCGACGACCCCGGTGCACAGCGCGGCTTCCCCGGTGTAGTCGCCGAATTCCCTCGGCAGAAAACCGCCGATGCCCCGGATCGTCGCGGCGACGGCCGACGGCCGGTAGGAGCCGGCATCAGAACCCGGTGCGTGCTCGGGATTCTGCGCGACGACCTGCATGCAACTTCCCGAGCGCCCACCACGACGGATCCCGCCCGGTTAGTGCGTTCAACGTCAGGGAGATGTTGCCGAAGGGCAGCCGCAATCGGTCCACGAGCAGTTCGTGTCCCCAATCGTCGGTCACCAAGGCGGTCGTGGGGAAGAGGCGGGACGCGAGCCGGAACGACAGGACCCAGGACAACGCGTGGAAGAAGTCGCTGGGCCAGTGTCTTCCGTGCCGACGCCGGTACGGGACGCTCCAGAACGACCAGACCACCCGGCGGATCGGTCGCTCGGCCCTGTCACCTGGATGGACCACGCGGACCGGCGGAGGGCACCAACCGGGCTCGCCGATCTCGCCGTCTCCGCTGTGGCGGGGGATTCCGGGCGCGAGCAGCCGGCCGCCGATGGCGACCGCGGTGCCGGGGTCGTATCCGTAGTACGGCATCGCGCTGTGGTTCGGCTCTGGGTGATCGAACGTTACGACGGCCATCGACGGATTCCGCTCAAATAGAGCACGCTGAGCGCGGTTGCCGTGCCGAGAGTCGTCACCAAGAAGGAACCGGTGAGTAAATAGAGGCATCCCACGCCTGCCAAGGAGGTCTTGATCAGTTTCACGATTCCCGCATGATCTCCGCCGGAGGGGCCTTTGCTCATTGTCGAACCCTTCGTTCGTGGTGTACTAGTACACCGTAGGGCGCGACGACCGGCGATGACCGTCGCCGGTTCTGTTCTTTGACGGTCAGGAGGAGTTTGTTGTCGTCGAGGGTGGGCTCTCCGGGCATCGACCGTCGTCCCGCCATGCCGCGAATTGTCGATCATCGCCGCGAATCGTGGAGGCTGTCGTGACGATCCAGATGGAGAGGAAGCGTGTCTCCTGTTCCGTGGCCGCCGTCGAAGCAGCTCTACGCTGGCTCGCGGTTCGCAAGGACGGGCGGCCGCTCAGGTATCTGCGTTACGCGATGGAAGACCCTGCGAGCGAATCGGCCGCCGCGCTCGGCTGCCTGGTCCGGCCGACGGAATCGATGGTCACGGCGCCTCCGGAGATGCGGGCGCTCGCGGTATGGGGCCTGATCCTCGACGAGATCGACAAGATCGGCTCGACGAATGAATCCCGCCGCCGCAACACCTTGACCGCTGCCTTTCGGCTGGGGGACATGGAGTGGAAGTCGACTCTCGACGACCGTTTCCGTCAGCTGAGGAATCTGCCCGGAGTATTCGGAGAGCCGTCGCCGAGCACGACGACTCCGATGCACAAGGCTTGGCGACGGGCGGTGAAGGACAAGCTCGCCCCTTGCCTGGCAAGGAATCTGGAAACCATCGAAGGAGAAGCCTGGCGGCCTTACGTGGAGATCGCCCGTGCGTCGTTCTCGGAGCCCCGGACGTCGGTTCGCCGGGCCCCTTCGGACGGGGCTCAGCCCGTGTTCCTGGAGCGTCTCTTGGTAGCGGTGGAGATGCGGCACAGAACGGCGTACCGCCGGTTGACGGTACGAAACGTCGTCGCCCGTGGGAGTGGCGTCAACGGCTATCGGGCACAAGCTCTCACCGGGTGGACCGGCGAGCTGGCGGCGATCCCTGTCAAGGCGATCTTCGGTTGCCATGTCGAGACTTCGCCAGGGGCACAACCGGGGGATCCGATTGCGGTGGATCTGCGCTTCCCGAAACCACTGCGCGAAGGCGAGCGTCACGAGTTCATTTCGCTCGCGTGCGACGACGACCTCGACGAGGAGCGGCTTTGGATCAACGTCGACATCGACCATCACGGAATCGCGCCGGGTGTGGTCGACGGTGACGGCAGGGTGACCGGAGGGTTGAGCATCAGCATCACGTTCGACGACTGCGTCCCGGAAGCCTGCTGGTGGTATGCGGAACAGACCGACTACGAGCGCCTTGTCCGCCCGCCCGCCGGTGATCGACGACTGCTCGAGATCCAGCGGGGCGTCGTCGAACACACCTTTCTGGAGCCTTGTCACCCACGAGAGGAGTACGGCATCGCCTTTCGCTGGCCACAACGGTGATCAAAGCGGAGCCACATCCGAGCTCGATGTGGCCCGCCTCGGTCTCCGGCGTCTAATTGCCGGTGTTACCGCCGCCGCTGCCCTTGCCGTCGTCGCCGTGAATCGTCATCGAACCCTCCGCGGGGTGTGTGGGTGTGGTGTGGACGCGACGAAACCTATAAGTACTGAGGGTGACCGATGATCACGGGCCGTGTCTGAGGTGAAGAGTCGTTCGCGGTAGGGTCACGGGTGACTTTCCCTGATGGGCCTCTGTGTCGGGAAGTAGGTTGCGATGGCCGGACCCGTCGGTAGCATCGGTTCGGATGATCGACAATCGGATCCGGCCGGGGGAGCCCGGCGACATCGACAGTGCCGCGGATGTGCTGGCCGCGGCATTCGCGGATTACGCGTGGACCAGGCACACCGTCGCGGCTGACGACCACGTCCGCCGGGTGCGGGATCTCCAGCGGCTTTTCGTCGACCGTATCGGTCTCCCATGCGGCCGAGTGTGGGTGGCGGATGGTCCGGAGGGTGTTGTCGCGGCCGCTGTCTGGACAACCCCGGAGTCGAGCGGCGTCGAGGCGGCCTTCGCCGAACTGGCTCGGATGATGCCCGCGCTTGCGGGGGATCGGGCCTCCGCTGCGGCATCCGCGGAGGAGGCATTGGCCCCGCACCGTCCCGCCGAGCCGGTGTGGTTTCTCGCCACGGTCGGAGTTCATCCTGCGCACCAGGGCAAGGGGCTTGGCCGCGCGATTGTCGAGCCCGGACTCGTGGCCGCAGATGCCGCCGGTGTGCCGGCGTTCCTGGAGACCTCCGAGCCCGCGAATGTCCCGTTCTACCGCAAGCTCGGGTTCGAGGTGACCGCCGAGGTCGAGTTGCCGGACGGCGGTCCGAGGACATGGGCCTTCCGGCGCGAACCGCGCCGCTGACAAACCCGCGGTCGACCGGCGAGGACAGCCGCATTTCCCGAACAGCGTCGCAACTGATTCGTTCCGTTTCCGACCTTGTCCATCTTGTTGCAGTCGATGACGTAACAAGTCGGGTGCACCCCTCGACCAGCTAGTAGACGAAAGGCCGTGGAGAGAACGGGGGAAATATGCGTGCCGAGATTCGAGTGAGCCACAAGATGACTGACGATGATCACGTTCACCGCGCCCTCGTCGGAAAGTTCGGACATGATGATCGTGAAGCGCTGAAGCGCAGCCCCATCTTCAAATCTCGAAAATGGGAGAGCGTCGTATCGTTCGCTCATGAGCATCCCGATTATCGGATTATCTGTTATAACAGCAGCAATGATGAGCTTCAGATCAATGTCGAGGCGATCAACGGCAACATTTTCTCGGCGGCCGAGTCGGTTTGGCGAGCTGTGAAACGTGCGTTCGAGGGCTCTTCTCCGGTGTTGTCCGATGCCCGCCTGCTCGACGGCGATTCAAATCCTGAACTCCTGCACGGCAGAACGGGGCTGATCAGTGAGTTCAAACGCCGGGACACCCTGCTTTCGGTATCGGGCGCGTTCTTCGCGTTGGTGTACTTCATGGTCAGCCTAGTGGTGTTCAGTCAGCCGATCGGTGCGGTCGGAGGTGCGTTGGTCGGCGCCGCTGTAGGGCTCGTCGCGATGCTCTTGGCCGTGGCCGACGCCCTCCGGGGGGCGATCCGATGGAACTAGCCATACATGCGGGGTATCGATCGGGAGAGGGAACCATGTCAGAAGACGCCATCGCACATGAGATCGCGGTATCCCTCGGGGAGAAGAACTGGGTGGTCGCGGAAGAGCGAGGTGAGCAAGGTGTCGCCGGTCCTGATCTGGTGGTCGAAGATCCGGCCGGACGTGCGTATCTCATAGAGGTCAAATCGGGACAGGGTGCTACTCATTTCAGTCAGATCGCCCAGGTCGAGAGCATGGCGGCCAGCCGGCTTCAGCACGGCGGTGACGCTCAGCAGGTGCAACCTGTCCTCGTGACCAACATGGCCGTGTCCGAGCGGATCGGGGCCATGGCCGAAACCGTCGGCGTGGAGATCGTCAAGGCGCACGGCTCTCCCGAGGAGATCGGCGTAGCCGTCGCTCGGCAGCTGAGCCAATCCGCTGAGTAGGACTCTCACGGCAGAATGCTCGACTTCGAATCGAGCTGAGGAGGTTACCCGCTGGCAAGGTCTCGATCGAGCCACCGTGGCACGTGGCAAAACCTGGATATTGTGTGAATCAGAGAACGACGGTTCGGTTTGACTTGGGGGATTGGCTTTGTCGAGTGTCAGCTGGGTGGGTGTCGAGGCGCGAGACCAGGATTGTGTCCTCGGTATCCGGGAACTCGTCGCGACCGCGGTCGGGGAGATCGCGTCTGTGAGCCACTCCGACGTCGTCGCCCGCAGGCTGGGCTTGTACGGAGAAGAACCTCAGGCACAGCAGACCATCGGCGACCAGCGCGGAGTGACCTCGTCGACGATATCGCAGCTCCAGCGTAAGGCTTTGCAGCGCTTGCGGGGGCGGGCTCGACGAAAAAGCGATCACGTCCACGACGCCTTCGCACGTCTGGTCGCCGAGGCCGCAGCGGCCGGTAAAGGGCATGCGGAATGTCTGTTCACGATCTCCACAGTGGTGTTTCCCGGAGCCGAACTTCGCATGGTCGGCGAACTGATCGCCGTACTTGCAGGTCTTCATCTCCAGCGGGATCTGGGTGGTTTGCCGTCCGAGGTGGGTGGTGCGCTCGCCTCGGTGCGAGAGAAGCTCGCCGTGCAGGCCAAGGAGGCCGGTTTCGTCGGGCGAGCCACCGAACGCTGGGCGGCTGTACTCGCTGATGTCGAGTGGCCGGATGTGCCGGTGAGCCCCGCGCCGGACCGGTCGGCCTTCGCACCACGTCGAGAGGTGAATCCGAAACGAGCTATCGCGTGGAAATCAGCCAAGCTTGGCCGCGAGGTCGCGTGCGAGTCGGCCACTGAAATGCATGTGGTCCGCACGCTGAGCTACGCCACACAGGTCGAGTGGTTCTGTGAGCAGCCGCTGACCATCGACTACGAGCTCGACGGCGTGGCACGCACGTACTATCCGGACCTGCTGGTGTGGCTCGGTGACGGGCGATGTGTCCTGGTGGAGGTCAAAGGTTTGCCTGACATGGCCAGCTGGATCAACCAGGCGAAGGCCGAAGCCGCCCGTGAATACTGTGCCCGACGCGGGTGGGGATTCGTGGGTACGGACGGGACGCGGACGTTGCGGCAGTTCATGCAGCGTGACGTGCCCGCAGATGTCTCCGCTCTGATGAAGAGTGCGTTGTCAGAAGGAGCCTTGAACTGGCGACAGCTTAACGCGCTGCGGGCGAGTGCAGACTTCGACAGCATCGACGTCGCTGTTCTTGCGCTCCGTGAGAAATGGCGGCTGACCACGGACCCCGCGTATCGCTTGGAGTTGTGCGTCGATTCGAGTTGAGCGACACAATGGCCCATGCTCGGTGATCCGGTACATCGGCTGCACGAGCGGCACTCAAGGCCGCCCGAAGTGATCGAGCTGCTCAACCAAAGGTGGTGAAGGCCTAGCCCCTCACTTGCGCAACTCAGCACGCTTTGGCGGAATTGGTAGGACCAAACCTTGTCCAGTGGCTGCTCGGAGAGCGGCGTCTCGATATGACTCAGTTCTCGGGCGATTTCGTTTTCCGCGCCGGAGGGGTACAGCGGCGCCTAGGTGGTCAATTTCTATCGCGTGCGACGTACGGCCTGGTGGACGAGGGTACTGCCCGCTGCTGTGGGCGTCACGACTAGTGGTACACCAAGTCAGAGATCGGTTGCGGTTCTGCGTGACACGTGTTCGAGGTGATGCGATGTGGCCATGGCAACCCATCGAGGCACCGACCCAGCGGTTTGCCCGCCAGTACGCCGGCACCGCGTCAACTCGCGGTCGCCCCACGAGTAGTCGGGTCCGGCGAAGTCGTCTCTCTCTATCAGCTCCTCGGCTAGATCGGCGAACAACTCGGCAACCACGTCTTCTTTTTCCTTCTTGCGGCGCAAGATCACTGTTTTTTGCGGCACCGTATAGCAGAGGTACGGGGAAGGGGTCCGCGCGTTTCCGTTGGACTGTGGCGGCTTTGGATGTGTCACGCCGTAATCACCGAGTCGCTTCAGGCTGCATGCAACACGTTCGGCTCACCAGCCGCGTTCGCGCCACTCGGCCACGTGCGCCCGCTGCTCACCAAGAGTCGAGTCTTCCCCGTGTCCCGGGTAGAACCACGTCTCGTCCGGCAGTTCCCCGAAGATCCGCGTCTCGACATCGTCCAGCAGCGACTTGAAGTCCTCCGGCGAACCGGTCTTGCCGACGCCGCCCGGGAACAGCGTATCGCGTCAGCGGTCAACAATGTAGCCAGGTGTAGCTCTAGGAGCTACACCTGGCTACACTCGTCTCATGAAGGTGATCACCCAGCGCGAGTTTCGCAACAACTCCGCTGCCGTTATGGACGCCGTCGAGGCCGGCGAGATCTACCATGTCACTCGCAACGGTGTCGAAGTCGCCGAGTTGCGGCCGCTACCTCGCAGGCGCCGCCTGACCGCCGAGGAGCTGGTCCAGCGTCATCGAGGATTGCCCAGGGTCGAGGCAGGCCAGATGCGGCAAGAAGCTGACGAGTTCTTCGGTACCGAGGATCGTATCGATTCTGGTGACGTGTGGGAGCACGGTCGTGGCTGAGCATCACGAGACGGGTGTGCTCGACACCTGCACTTACATCGATCTCGGCCTACTCGACCCTGCCGCCCTGCCGAAGATTCCGGAGCTCACCGCTGTCACCATGGCTGAGCTCCATCAAGGGGTGGCGATGGCGAAGGATGTCGCGGTCCGCGCGGCGCGCACCGAGAAACTCGGTGCTGCGATCGTCGATTTCGCCCCGCTTCCGTTCGACGGTGATGCCGCTGCCCGTTATGGAACGTTGGTCGCGCTGGTTCTCGCGGCGAACCGGGATCCGAGACCTCGGCGAATGGATCTGATGATCGCCGCCATCGCGTCTTCGCGAGAGCTGCCGCTGTATACCCGGAATGAAGACGACTTTAAATGCCTGGGCAGCATGGTCGACGTCATCGGTATCTGAGCAAGGTGCGTTCCTGCTTGCTGATCTGATTGTTTGGCCAACGGTCGGGCCCGATCGCGTCGAGGTGGCAGAAGGTTGTCAGATCGGGTGGACGAACACCTCTGAGCGGTCGCCGACGGTGGCATCGGGCACGTGGAGGTCTTTCAAGATGAACGTGCAGGAGGCTTTCCCTTGGGAGCCCTCGACATCTCTGCCGGGTCATCTGTCGAGGGCTCCGCGATCACGGCCGTTGGCGGAAGCTGATGCGCATCAGCCGGCTGTCAGCCCAGTCTTCGAGCCGAGTCGGCCGGATGGTGCCGGGGTCGTGGGGCTGATTGAGATCAGCCACGATCTCCGCCAGCACGGTCTGACGTTCAGCTGGGTCGGTGACCGGCGTGGCCCGTGCGGGCAGATCCGCACGGATCCCGTTCTTGAGGTGGAAGGTGAAGGTGGGATCGGCGAGAAGGTTCGCATGCCAGTCGGTCGCGGCACCGCCGGCGCCGCTGCACAGGTAGGTGGTGCCCGAGGCTCGGTAGAAGAAGATCTCGATGCGACGTGGCCGGCCGGTGCGACGCCCCAGTGTCGTGATGTCGATGATCCGTTCTCTGGTGCCCGCGGCGGGGGTGATCTCGATGGCTCGCCGGAAGTGATCGGGCAGGTGCGACAAAGACACGTCCTGTGCGGAGTCGTTCCATCCGGTCGTGTCTGGAGTGCTCATGCGGCCTCGGTCTGAAGGGCGGGGCCGAGGAGGAGTCCACCGTCGATGACGTACTCCGACCCCGTGATGAACGACGCGTCCGATGACGTGAGGAACAGGAGAAGCCGGGTGACGTCGGCCGGCTCCCCGAGCCGGGGGATGGCGAACGGCTCGGGTGAGTAGAAGTCGGCGATTGCCGCGGTGGCACCGGCCGCTGGTTCTTGGATGAAGGGGGTCGCGATCACGCCGGGGTGGATGGTGTTCACCCGGATGTGGTCACGGCCGAGTTCGAGTGCAGCCGTTTGGGTGAGACCTCGCACGGCCCACTTGCTGGCGACGTACGGCGCGTAGTTCCCCGTGCCGCCCAGGCCCATTGTCGAGGCGATGTTGACGATGGCTCCCCCTGTCGCGCGGCGAAGAGCGGGGGCGGCGACCTTGATGCCGAGGAAGGTCCCGGTGAGGTTGATGTCGAGGATGCGCGACCACATGGCCTGCTCCGTGTTTTCGATTGTTGCAGGCGGGTTCTGCACGCCCGCGTTGTTGACGAGCACGTTCAGGGCGCCGAAGGCGCTCTCGGCGGTCAGCACAGCGGCGGACCACGAGCTCTCGTCGGTGACGTCGAGGCGGGCGAAGCGAGCGCGGGTCCCGAGCTCGGCGGCGAGAGCGGCGCCGCGTTCCGCGTCGATGTCGCCGATCACCACGTTCGCTCCCTCCGCGTGAAAGGCGCGCACGTGGCTCGAGCCCTGGCCGCCGGTCCCACCGGTCACGAGGACGGTCTGGTTGTCGAAGCGGGGCATCAGATGTTCCTTCGGTACGTGAGTGACCGACCGGGATCATCGGCGATGAATGGTCGGCCGGTGGTGAGCCGATTGACTCACCACTGCTTCGACACTAGGTCGGCGGCAGTGGCGAGTCAAGCCACTCACCTCGTATTCTCGGCCCATGAGCAGAGTCGTACCGACGTATCACCAGCGCGTCGCCCAGGAGAAGCGCGCGTTGATCGTGACGGCCGCGACCGCACTGTTCCTCGAGTTGGGCTACGACCGGACGTCGCTGGCGCGGATCGCAGAGCGCTCGGGCGTTTCGCGGGCCACCTTGTTCAAGCAGTTTCCGAGCAAGGCTGTCCTGTTCGACGCCATCGTGACCGAGTCCTGGTCGACCGCTGACGAGGAGAATCCTCCGCCGGCAGGCAACGTCGTCGACGGGCTCAGCATCATCGGTCGCCGTTACGCCGAGCTGCTGGGCCGTGCCCAGATGACCGACCTGTTCAGGATCGTCATCGCCGAGCTGCCGCGGTTCCCCGAGCTGGCCCACGCGCAGTTCTCGCACGGGAAGATGCCCTACTTCGAGTCCGTACGCGGCTACCTCCTGGCCGAGCACGAGGCGGGAACGGTGCGGATCGAGGACGTGGACCTCGCAGCCACCCAGTTCCTGGGCATGATCTCCAACTACGTCTTCTGGCCGACACTCCTTGTGCCGGACTGGGAGGTGAGTGCCGAACGCGTCGCTCAGGTAGTCGACGAGGCCGTTCGCACCATCGCCGCCCGGTACGCCGCGACTGGACCAGGGGCGTCCCCCAACGACTGAGTCCCGCCGCCGCGACCAAGTCTCACCGCCACCAAAGGAGGAGTGTCCATCTGTTGACCCGCCTCGACGAGCCTGGCAGCAGCACGGCCGACCGGAGTCTCGGCGGCGGGGTAGCGATGGCGAAGGATGCCGCGGTCCGCGCGGCGCGCACCGAGAACTCGGTGCTGCGATCGTCGACTTCGCCCGCTTCCGTTCGACGGTGATGCCGCTGCCCGGTGTGGAACGCTGGTCGTGCTGGTTCTCGCGGCGAACCGGGATCCGAAGCCCCGGCGAATGGATCTGATGATCGCCGCCATCGCGTCGTCGCGAGCTCTGCCGCTCTATACCCGCAACGCCGATGACTGCAAAGGGTTGGGCAACATGGTCGAGGTCGTCGCTGTCTGAACTCGTGCGTATCTGATTGTTTGGTCGTGCCGCTTCGCCGAACGTCAGGTGGTGGCGGCGTTCTTCTCCTCACGGAACTGCTGAATGTCACTCAGTAGTTCCAGTGCATGGGTCGTCAGAGCAAGCGCGTTGGAAGATGCGAGAGTGATTTTGCGATGAGCGTGCAGGTTCCGGGTAAACTTGAAAAAAGTGCGGAGCCGTAGTCGATAGATCCGGAGGATGGTGTTGTAGGCGAACAGCTCTGAATCCAGGTGCTTGATGAACTTGTCAACAAGCCGCTGTCCGAAGTCGTCGTCATTGCCGACGGCAAGCCTCAGTTCCTCTTCGATGGCAATGCTGACTTCCCGGACAGCGTGGTCGTACAACTCGTTGTCCAGGAGTTTCTTCAGATCGGGCAAGCTGTCAGGGAGCTCCAGCTGCTCGGCGAGTTGCTGGGTGACTACCTTCCAGCCGACTGGCGTGATCGTGATGGCACCCTCAGTGCCATCCTGGTCATCGTCGAAGGCGGGATAACTGTAAGCTCCGGCCCAGAATTCGTCTTCATCTGGTGCAGGCGGCAGCGGCGGAAGAATCACTCTTGTCCTGGTGCCGTCCTTCTGTTCCATAAAGAGCTGCCTCTTGGGCCATCCCCATTCGGCTCGTCGGCGAATCTCGAACTCTCGACTGCTGATCGGCGTAATCCCGCTGATCAGACCTTGCTCCTGGAGAGGCATCAAGTCTTCATGCCAGATCGCTACCTGGAACGCGTCAGGTGACATTGGCTCCTTAGCGCGCTCAGGCTTCTTTGGGTCGTAGTTGTAAGCGCTGAAGAGCACGCAGCGGTCGATGTCGTCGATCGGAAAGAAGCGGGTGCCTGCAGGAAACTGCGCCAGGTCGAATAACCCATGATTTCCACCTGGTGCGCAGGGATAGGCCGGCCAGTCTGCATGGATGCCCAGGATCATGGAGCCGGTACCGCTGCTGCCGTAACCCGACCCGAACCACCCCGGGTGCTCCGTGATGTCGCCAGACTCCTGCTTCTCCTCGCTCATCTACTCAGCCCTTGGTCAGCCAGAAACTGTTGCGCTCGTGCGGGAACGGCACGGGGTCACCAGCCGCGTTCGCGCCACTCGGCGACGTGCGGACGCTGTTCGCCTAACGTGGAGTCGTCCCCGTGGCCGGGGTAGAACCACGTCTCATCCGGCAGTTCGCCGAAGATCCGCGTCTCGACATCGTCGATCAGCGACTCGAAATCCGAGGGCGACCCAGTCTTTCCTACCCCACCCGGGAACAGCGAGTCGCCGGTGAACAGGTGCGGGTGTCCTTTCGGGTCGCGGTACAGCAGCGCGATGGAGCCGGGGGTGTGGCCGCGCAGGTGGATCACCTCGAGGGTGACCTGCCCGACCTTCACCGTGTCGCCGTGTTCGACGAGGAAGTCCGGCGGGATCGGCAGCGGCTCGGCGTCCAGCGGGTGGGCGGCGGTGTTCGCGCCGTTCGCGCCGGCGACGGCGCCGAGGGCCTGCCAGTGGTCCTGGTGCTGGTGGGTGGTCACGACGGTCTTCAGCGCGGGCCGGTCGGGGCCGTGGCCGATGAGGTCGGAGATCCGCTCGGGGTCGTTCGCGGCGTCGATCAGCAGCGCTTCGTTCTCGGCGCGGCAGACGAGGAGATACGCGTTGTTGTCCATCGGGCCGACCGAAAGCTTCGTGATGGTGAGCGCGTCCAGGGTGCGACGGGCGGCGTCGCCGCCGGGGTCGACGTGCCCGGTGTAGGTCTCGACGATGTTCACACCGCACACGGTAGTCGTTCGCCTGCAGTCGGTTCTACCCGCACAGGCGACGCACAGGTGCGCGACGTAGGCTCGCGTCGCCCCGCCAGCCGAACCACAGGACGCTCGTGCCCGACGCCTCGCGCAAGATCAGCTGGGACGTCCTTCGCGTGGTCGCCGTCTTCGCGGTCATGCTCGGGCATGTCACCCATCAGGGGGCGCTTCTGCATCCCGAACTGGTGGGGTACCCCTTCCGGGTGACCGCTCAGTTCGGCGCAGCCATCCTTCTGGTGATTTCCGCCTTCTTCGTGTGCGCGAGCCTGCGCAAGGGGCGGCCCGGGCGGTGGCTGTGGAACCGGGTCGCGCGACTGGTGCCCGCGTACCTGGTGGCGGTGGCCGTCACCTATGTCGTCGCCCGGTACGCGACGATCCGGTTCAGCGGCTTGCCGTTCCCGCCCGGTCTGTCCGGATTCCTGTTCGGCGTTCCGCAGGGCCCGCCGTCCGATCCGTCGCCCTGGTACGTCCCCACCGGCGCCGATCTGCTCGCCAACCTGGGCATGGTCCAGGAATGGGGCTGGCGGTACGAGCTCTTCTACTACCTCGACGGCGCCTACTGGACGCTGCCGGTCCAGCTCGTCGCCTTCACCGCCGCCGCCCTGCTGTGGCCGCGCCGGTGGCGCACCCACCGGCTCACCGTCGGCCTGCTCTGGGCGCTGATCCTGGTTCCGCTGTTCCTCCGGTTCGTCGTGTTCGACCCGGTTTCCACGCCGAAGCTCGTGGAGACCTTCTACTACGGCCTCGGGCTGCATCGCGTGCACGTCTTCGCCATCGGGATCGCCATCTGGCTGTGGGCGAAACGACGTCTCGCGCACTGGCACCTCGCGTTGTTCCTGCTCGCCGCCTGCGCCGCGCAGGACCTGCAGGTCTTCCCGTTCCACCAGGCCCTGCCGAACGATCCCGAGCGCTGGCCGTCGGCCATCGGGTTCGCGATCATGCTGCTGCTGGTGTGCCTGGCCGCGCGCGGACCGGACTGGCGGTTCCCCTTGCTGTCCCGGATCGCCCCGGCTGTCACCTGGCTCGCGGGCATCTCGTATGGTCTTTATCTGGTGCACCAGGAACTCGGTTACATCCTGGCCCGTGCCCTGCTGAACGTCGGCGTCCCTGGCTGGCTGCGGCTCCCCATCGTGCTGGCCGCCGCCGTACTCGGGGGCTGGGCGATCACCGCTGGCGTGGAACGGCCGGTTCACCGGTGGCTCACCGCTCGCCGGGATCGACCCGAAAAGCCGGGAAAGCCGCAGGTCAGAGACTCGAAACCAGTTTCTGTCGGTGGTGCCTCGTAGCATGGAAGCGGCCGCCCGTGCAGCTATCGACCGGGACGGCGACCGCAGCTGAGAATGAAACCTGAAGGGACCCTGGCGTGGCTGATCGCCTCGTTGTTCGCGGCGCCCGCGAGCACAACCTCCGCGGTGTGGATCTCGACCTGCCCCGCGACAGCCTGATCGTGTTCACCGGTCTGTCCGGGTCCGGGAAGTCGAGTCTCGCCTTCGACACCATCTTCGCCGAAGGGCAGCGCCGCTACGTCGAGTCGCTGTCGGCGTACGCGCGCCAGTTCCTCGGCCAGATGGACAAGCCGGACGTCGACTTCATCGAGGGCCTTTCGCCCGCGGTGTCGATCGACCAGAAGTCCACCTCGCGCAACCCGCGTTCGACCGTCGGCACCATCACCGAGGTCTACGACTACCTGCGCCTGCTCTACGCCCGCGCCGGCAAGGCGCACTGCCCGCAGTGCGGCGAGGCGATCAGCAAGCAGACCCCGCAGCAGATCGTCGACCAGGTGCTCGCGATGGAGGAGGGCACCCGCTTCCAGGTGCTCGCGCCGGTCGTGCGCGGCCGCAAGGGTGAGTACCTCGACCTCTTCGAAAACCTGCAGCAGCAGGGCTACGCGCGAGTCGTGGTCGACGGGACGGTCCACCCGCTGACCGACCCGCCGAAGCTGAAGAAGCAGGAAAAGCACCAGATCGCCGTCATCATCGACAGGCTCTCGGTGAAGACCAGCTCACGGCAGCGGCTCACCGACTCCGTCGAGACGGCGCTCCGGCTGGCCGACGGCCTGATCGAGCTGGAGTTCGTCGACCTGCCGGAGAACGACCCGCATCGCGTGCGCGGTTTCTCCGAGAACCTGGCCTGCCCGAACGGCCACCCGCTCGCGATCGAGGACCTCGAGCCGCGGTCGTTCTCCTTCAACGCGCCCTACGGCGCCTGCCCGGACTGCACCGGTATCGGCGTCCGCAAGGAGGTCGACCCGGAGCTCGTGGTCCCGGACGACGAGATGTCCCTCGGCGAGGGGGCCATCGCGCCGTGGGCGGGCGGCCAGAGCGCGGACTACTTCATCCGCCTGCTCGAGTCGCTTTCGGAGACCATCGGCTTCCGGATGGACACGCCGTGGCGCAAGCTGCCGGCGAAGGTGCAGAAGGCCGTTCTGCACGGCGTCGACGAGCAGGTCCACGTCCGCTACAAAAACCGCTACGGCCGCCAGCGTTCGTACTACGCGAGCTTCGAGGGCGTCATCCCGTTCCTCGAGCGGCGCCAGGAACAGACCGAGTCCGAGTACATGCGTGAGCGGTACGAGGGCTACATGCGCGAGGTGCCGTGCCCGGCCTGCCAGGGCACGCGGCTCAAACCGGAGATCCTCGCCGTCACCCTGGAGCACAAGACGCAGGGCGACCGGTCGATCGCCGAGGTCTGCGCCCTGTCGATCGCGGAGGCGTCGCAGTTCCTCGACGAACTGGAGCTCGGCAAGCGCGAGCAGGTGATCGCCGGAGCGGTGCTCAAGGAGATCCAGGCGCGGCTGCGCTTCCTGCTCGACGTCGGCCTCAACTACCTCTCGCTCGACCGCGCTTCCGGGACGCTGTCCGGTGGCGAGGCGCAGCGCATCCGGCTCGCCACGCAGATCGGTTCCGGTCTGGTCGGCGTGCTGTACGTGCTGGACGAGCCGTCGATCGGGCTGCACCAGCGCGACAACCACCGCTTGATCGAGACACTGGTCCGCCTGCGGGATCTCGGCAACACGCTGATCGTCGTCGAGCACGACGAGGACACCATCCGCTCCAGCGACTGGGTGGTCGACATCGGCCCCGGCGCCGGCGAGCACGGTGGCCACATCGTCCACAGTGGACCGTACAAGAAGATCCTGCGGAACAAGGAATCGATCACCGGCGCGTACCTGTCGGGCCGCACCAAGATCGAGGTGCCGGCGATCCGGCGCCCGATCGACAAGAAGCGGCAGCTGACCGTCGTCGGCGCGCGCGAGCACAACCTGCGCGGTCTCGACGTGTCGTTCCCGCTCGGCTGCCTCGTGTCGGTCACCGGTGTCTCGGGTTCCGGGAAGTCCACGCTGGTCAACGACATCCTCGCGACCGTGCTGGCGAACAAGCTCAACGGTGCCCGCCAGGTCCCCGGCCGTCACACCCGCGTGAACGGGCTGGCCAACGTGGACAAACTGGTCCGCGTCGACCAGTCGCCGATCGGCCGCACCCCGCGGTCCAACCCGGCGACGTACACCGGCGTCTGGGACCACGTGCGCAAGCTGTTCGCCGCGACCACCGAGGCGAAGGTGCGGGGCTACCAGCAGGGCCGGTTCTCGTTCAACGTCAAGGGCGGCCGGTGCGAGGCCTGCGCCGGTGACGGCACGATCAAGATCGAGATGAACTTCCTGCCGGACGTCTACGTCCCGTGTGAGGTCTGCAAGGGCGACCGGTACAACCGCGAGACCCTCGAAGTGCACTACAAGGGCAAGACCGTCTCCGACGTGCTGAACATGCCGATCGAGGAGGCGGCCGAGTTCTTCGAGCCGATCAAGGCGATCCACCGGCATCTGGCGACCCTCGTCGACGTCGGTCTCGGCTACGTCCGGCTCGGGCAGCCCGCGCCGACGCTGTCGGGTGGCGAGGCGCAGCGCGTCAAGCTCGCCAGCGAACTGCAGAAGCGGTCCACCGGCAAGACGGTCTACATCCTCGACGAGCCGACCACCGGTCTGCACTTCGAGGACATCAGCAAGCTGATCGGCGTGATCAACGGGCTGGTGGACAAGGGCAACACGGTGATCGTCATCGAGCACAACCTCGACGTCATCAAGACCTCGGACTGGATCATCGACATGGGGCCCGAGGGTGGTTCCGGCGGTGGCACCGTGATCGCGGAGGGCACGCCGGAGTACGTCGCTTCGGTGGAGGAGAGCTACACCGGCGAGTTCTTGAAGACCGTTCTCGCCTGAGTCACCAAGTGCAATGAAGGGGCCTTTCATAGCAAAATTTGCTATGAAAGGCCCCTTCATTGCACGCGGGAACTAGGCAGGCGCCTTTCCCGTGGTCCGGTCCAGCACGGGCGAAGCGGGTCCGTAGTAGAACGCGCGCAGCCGGTACGAGGCGTCTTCTTCGCCCGGCATCGTGGCGAGCCCGGCCGACGTCGTCCCCGGATCCGAGACCTCGATCGGCACGAACCCGTCCGAGCCGGGTTTCTTGATCTCCACAAGGAAACCGTCTTCGTCGCTGGAGCGATCGGTCCAGCTGAACCGCACCATCTCCTCCGGCGCGGGCTCGGCCCGGAACGAGGCCGGAGCCGCCGAGCGGTCACCCGTTCGCAAGGACACGGCGGGGCCGCCCACGGCCGGAGTGGCAGGCCCGGAAACCGTGACGGCGTCCGAAACGGTGCCGTAGAACGGCCGGATCCGGTAGTAGAACCGGGTTTCGGGCATCAGGTCCGGATGCCGGTAGGACGTCTGCCGAGGCGGCACGAACTGCAGGATCGTGTATTCGCCGTGCGGATCGGTGGTGTACTCGACGATCCGCCCCGCGACGTCCGGATCGTCGTCGGGCCAGCTCAGGTCGACGTTCACCGGATCGGTCAGTGTCGCGGTGAAACAGGGCTCCTCGCCGCATCCCGACACGAAAGCGAACACCAGCAGCAGAACGGCCACGAGTTTCCTTGGCACGCCCAGGCCCTCCCGGGAATCAGGCGGCGGCGGAATCCGGAGGCGTCAGCATACGAGCGCGCCCGGTGATCGACAAGACCCCGGTTGAACCGCGTCCCCGTGCCGTCCGTGTGGGAGGCAAGAGGAGGCGGCCATGGAGAACCGAGGAGAGGCCGGTGCCGATGCACAGTTCGATCGCGGCGCGCGCCGAACGATCCACTCTGCCCCTGCGGGTTGCAGTACTGTCCTCGCCGACCCAGAAGACCGTCGGGAGGACACGAGTGGCGATCGGAGGCCGGCGGCCCAAAAAGGCCAAAGGCGAGGACTTGGTCCGGCACTTGTACGCCGAACACGGGCGAAGCCTGCTGGCGTACGCGACGAGGCTGACCGGAGACCGCGCGGCAGCAGAGGATGTCGTGCAGGAGACCCTGGTCCGGGCCTGGAAGCACGCCGAAGACCTGGAGAACGACGCGAAGGGATCGGTGCGGGGCTGGCTGCTCACCGTCGCCCGCAACATCATCACCGACCGCGCGCGGGCCAGGGCGGCGCGGCCACCGGAAGTGGCGGAGCCGGAGGAAGGCGCGCCCACCCCGGCGGTGGAGCGGGATCACGCGCAGAGCGTCGTGGACTCCATGGCCGTGCTCGGGGCGATGGACGGGCTTTCCACGGAACATCGTGAAGTACTGGTGGAGATCTACTACCGGGGCCGGACGGTGGCCGAAGCGGCGAGATCCCTGGGCGTGGCCCCGGGTACCGTTAAGTCGAGATCTTATTACGCGTTACGGGCGCTCAGAGCCGTGATGGCGGGACCAGGGAAGGAGGTGGCGCGATGAGTGCGGTCGGACATGACCAGGGCCAGCTCGCCGCTTACGTCCTCGGTGGGCTCACCCCGGCGGAAGCGGCCACGTTCGAGACGCATCTGGCGAACTGCCCCACGTGCCGTCGTGAGGTGCGCGAGCTGTCGGAGCTGCGGTATCACCTCGACGAGGTGCCGCCGGAGGCGTTCCTCGAAGGACCTCCCGACGGGGGAGATCTGCTGCTGCGGCGCACGCTCCGTCAGGTTCGCGAAGAAGAAAGCACTCTGGAGCGCAAGCCGCGGCGGCTCCTCGCCGTGGCCGGTGCGGCCGTACTGGTCGTCGTGGCGCTGGGCGCGGGCGTGCTGGTCGGACGGCAGACGTCGCCCGAACCGTCGACGGTGGCGCTGCCGGTGCCGGCGTCGGCCGCCCCGGTGCCCGGCACCCGCGACCTCGCGGCCACCGACCGGGAGACGGGCACCCAGCTGGCGGTCCGGGTGGTCCCGGCGGCGGGCTGGGTCCGGCTCCACGCCAAGGCGACCGGTGTCCGCGAAGGCGAGAAGTGCGCGCTCGTCGTGGTGACCAAGGGCGGAGAGCGGGTCAACGCGGGCAGTTGGCTCGTTTCGGAGAAGGGGCAGCGCGAGGGCACCGGTATCGACGGTTCGGCACTGGTCGCCCCGGACGACGTGGCTTCGGTCGACGTCGTGACCATGGACGGCCGGAACCTGGTGTCGGCGCGGGTATGACGGATTCGCTCGTGGGTCGCGGAGGTGGTTGGTACCGCTTCCGCGACACGTGGGTGCTCCCGGCCGCGCCCAAGGCGGTCTTCGACGCCGTCGTCGACCTGGCCGCGTATCCGCTGTGGTGGCGCGATGTCCGGTCGGTCAGCCAGGTCGACGAGGACACCGCCGAACTCGTCTGCCGGTCCAGGCTGCCGTACGCGCTGACCGTCCGGATGCACCGGGACCGGCAGGACGAGCGCGACGGCCGGGTGCGGGTCCTGCTCAGCGGCGATCTCGAAGGGACGCTGGCCGGCGCGCTGACGGCGGTGGGGAGTGGCACCAGACTGGAGATCACGCAGGAGGTCGAGGCGCGGAAACCGTTGCTGCGCAAGCTCGATCGGATCGCGCGGCCGGTGTTCCGGATCAACCACGCGCTCATGATGCGGCGGGGGCACAACGGCTTACGGGGGTATCTGCGGGCTTCGGCAGGCTAGAGTCGCGCCATGCGTGTCGCGACCGTGCAACCGTTCACCGTTCCCGCTGATCTTTCCGCGAACATCGCCGAACACGCGAGGCTCCTCCGGATCGCGGAAGCCGACCTCTGCGTCTTCCCCGAACTTTCCTTGACCGGCTTGGAGTTCGAGGCGCTCGCCGCCGATCCGGCACTCTGGCTGTCCGCGGACGATCCCCGCCTCGACCCGCTCCGCGAGGCGTGCCGAGCCAGTAACGTCCATGCCGTCATCGGCCTTCCGCTCATCGAGGACGGACGGCGGCTCATCGGGTCGCTCGTGCTCGGGCCGGCCGGGGAAACCGTTGCCACCTATGCGAAACGGAACCTGCACAACAGCGAGGAAGAGCTGTTCGCACCGGGCACGCGGCAGGTGATCGTCGACGTCGGTGGCAGGCGTCTCGGCCTCGCGATCTGTCTCGACGCGGCGAATCCGGACCATGCGCGGGAGCTTGCCGAGGCGGGCGCCGAGGTCTACGTGCTCAGCGCGCTCTTCAGCGAGGGCCAGGAACAGCGGCTGCTCGATCAGGTCGGCGTCGCGGCCGGATACGGGATGTGGGTGGTGCTTTCCCAGTATTCCGGCAAGACCGGTGGGATGGCCGCGTTCGGTGGCAGCGGGGTGTGGAAACCCGGAGGCGCCGCCGAGGTACGCCTCGGCGGCGAGGTCTCCGAATGGGCCTACGCGACGATCGCTTCCTGAACTTTCCGCGGGCGAAGGAACACCGTCGCGGAGAAAACGGCGAGAGCGAGCAGTCCGGCGCTCAACGCGTACGCCGTCCGGTAGCCGCCGGTGAGCGCCTCGGGAATCGCGGTGCCCTCGGCCAGGAGCGAGCCGGTGCGGGACGCGGCGGCGGTCGCGAGCACGGCGGTCCCGATGGCCGCGCCGATCTGCTGCGTGGTGTTGATCAGTCCCGAAGCGACCCCGATGTCGGCGGATGCGACGCCGGACATCGCCTGTCCCATCAGCGCCGGCATCGCCGCGCCGAACCCGATGCCCATCAGGACGAGCGCGGGCAGGACGTCCGTCGCGTAGTCGCCGTCCGCCTCGACGGTGGCGAGGAAGCCGAGCGCCAGCGCGACCAGGGAAAGCCCGGTGACGAGTACCGTCCGTGCCCCGAAGCGGTGGTTCAGCCGTTCGGCGAAGACCAGGGACATCACCGCGATCGACAGCGGTGCGGGCAGGAAGGCGAACCCGGTGCTCAACGCGTCGAGTTCGAGCACTCGCTGCAGGTAGAGCGCGGTGATGAACTGGAAACCGAACAGCCCGGCGACCATCAGGACCATCACGGTGTTCGCCCCGGACACCGCGCGGAGGCGGAAGATCCGAAGCGGCAGCAGCGGTTGACGGGCCTTCGCTTGCCGGAGCACGAATCCGGCGAGAAGAAGCAGCGACACCACGAGCAGCCCGAGCGTGCGGGCGTCGGCCCAGGTGTAGTCCTCTGCTTTGACGATCGTGTAGACCAGCAGCATCAGCCCACCGGTGACCAGTCCGGCGCCGGTGACGTCGGTGCCGCCGCGCAACCCAGGGCCCCGGTCGTCCACGAGCAGCCGGACGGCCAGCGCCAGCGCGATCGCGCCGATCGGCAGGTTGACGAAGAACGTCCAGTGCCAGTCGAGCAGCTGAGTGAGCGTGCCGCCCGCGATGAGCCCGATCGACGATCCGGCGGCCTGGGTGAAGCTGTAGACGCCGATGGCCTTCGCCCGTGCCCGCGGTTCCGGGTAGAGCGTGGTGATCATGCCGAGCACGACGGCCGACGCCAGCGCGCCGCCCGCGCCCTGAAGGAAACGGAACACGATGAGCTGCGCTCGGTCTTGGGCGATCCCGCAGAGCAGAGACGCGAGGGTGAACAGGCCGAGCCCGGCGAGGAAGACCCGTTTCCGGCCGATCAGATCGCCCAGTCTGCCGGACAAGAGGAGCAGCCCGGCGAACGCGATCAGATAGGCGTTGACCACCCAGGCCAGGGTGGACGGCGAGAAGCCGAGGTCGTTCTGGATCGCGGGCAGCGCGACGGCGACGATCGAGCCGTCGAGGACGACCATCAGCGAGACGGCGCAAAGAACGGCAAGGGTGAGAGCGCGCATGGTGATCCTTCGAGATTCCCCAGGTGACGCCTTGGTGCATCACTTGTAACAGCGCCCATCTTGTGTGACTCTGTTCCTCGCCGGAAGGAGGCACTTTCATGTCCCAGGGGAACACCGATGTGACCGCGCAGGCCAGGGTGGTCGATCCGGAAAAGCTCGAGGTGTGCACCGTGCTCGAGGTGATCAACCGGATCAGCGGCAAGTGGGCGATCGGCATCCTGCTGGAGGCCACGCGCGGTCCGGTGCGGTTCACCGAACTGGAACGGTCGGTGGAGGGGATCAGCAGGCGGATGCTCACGCTGACGTTGCGGAACCTCGAACGCGACGGCCTGCTCGTGCGCACCGTGTACCCGACGGTGCCGCCGAAGGTGGAATACGAGGCCACGCCGATGGCGAAGGAACTCTATGCGTCGCTGAGCGGCTTGCTGAGCTGGGCCGAGCGCCACCGCGACTCGATCGCCGCGTCCCGCGTCGTCTACGACGAGAAGGTCAGCGCCTGACGGCCGCCGCGTGCACGGCCCGCTGGACGTGCGAGCACAGCAGGTCGAAGTACATCTTGTGGAACGGCAGGTCCGTGCTGTTCTTCGCGGACCAGCTTTCCCAGAGGCCGCCCGGCCGCAGATAGCGTGACGTGTACGCGGTCGTGAGGTCGGCGTCGATGTGGTGCAGGGTCGCGAGCGCCCATTCCTGGTCGTAGCGCAGATCCGGCCGCGCGAGGTAATGGTCCAGATAGGACACGAGGATCTCGGCGTCGGCGATCGTGCCGAACCGGGCCAGCGCGAAGCAGTAGCCCTGCCCGGCGAAGACCAGGTCACTTTCCAGGAGCAGCTCCCGGAGGCGTCCGCGCCACACGGTGCGGCGGTCGACGCCGATGAGCCACGCCGCGGTGATCCGCGGCCGCCAGTCCGCCTCGAGCAGCTCTTCGAGTTCGTCGTCGGTGATCCGCGCGGCGTCCTCGACGAGGTCGCGCAGGAATGTCTCGCGTTCGGCGTCGCTCATCATCCCGGCGAAGTTGCCGTGCAGCAGCTTCGAGTATCGCGCGAGCACGTAGCGGTCGATAGCGTCCGGCATGCCGGTGAGTTTCCCAGAAAAGAAGGAACCGCGGTGCGAGGACGGGGGACCCTCGCACCGCGGTTCCGGTTCGCCGCCGGGCGCTACGCGTGCGCCACGGCCTTTTCCCTGTCGCCTTCAGGATCCTGCGATGTGTCGGGATGGTCGTCGATCAGGGCGGCTTCGTCGAACGGCGCCTGTCCGCTGAAGACCTGGTTGGCCCGTTCGCGGTCGAACTCCTTGGTCCATGTTCCGACCAGGACGGTGGCGACGGCGTTGCCCGCGAAGTTGGTCAGCGCGCGAGCTTCGGACATGAACCGGTCGATGCCGAGGATGAAGCCGACGCCGTCGACCAGTTCCGGCCGGTGCGACTGGAGACCGCCCGCGAGCGTCGCGATTCCGGCGCCGCTGACCCCCGCCGCGCCCTTCGACGCGATGATCATGAACAGCAGCAAGGAGATCTGCTCGCCGAGCGACAGCGGCTGGTCCTGCGCGGTCGCGATGAACAGCGTCGCCATGGTCAGGTAGATGGCCGTGCCGTCGAGGTTGAACGAGTACCCGGTGGGCACCGTGATGCCGACGACCGGCTTGCTGACCCCGAGGTGTTCCATCTTCGCGATCAGGCGCGGCAGGGCCGATTCCGACGACGAGGTCGACAGGATCAGGAGGAACTCGCGGCCGAGATAGCGCAGCAGCGTGAAGATGTTGATCCGCGCGCCGAGCCACAGCACCGAGCCGAGCACCCCGAACACGAAGACCAGGCAGGTCAGGTAGAAGCCGATCATGATGACGGCGAGGCTGCGCAGCGCGCCCCAGCCGGTTTCCCCGACCACCGCGGCGATCGCGCCGAACGCGCCGACCGGGGCCGCCCACATGATCATCGCGAGGATCCGGAACACCAGCCGCTGGATGTGCTCGATACCGCGGCGGATCGGTTCGCCCTTGGTGCCCAGCTTCTGGACGGCGAACCCGGCGAGCAGCGCGACCAGCAGCGTCTGCAGGACCTGGCCTTCGGTGAAGGCGGAACCGAAACTGGTCGGGATGATGCCGAGCAGGAAGTCGACGGAGCCTTCGCCGCCCTCGGCCTGCGTGTGCGCCTTCGCGGCGGCGGCCGGGTCGAGGTGCAGGCCCTCGCCCGGGTGCAGGAGGTTGCCGACGACGAGGCCGATCGCGAGCGCGAACGTCGACATCATCAGGAAGTAGCCGAGCGACAGCAGCCCGACCTTGCCGACCTTCGCGGCCTTCGCCACCGATCCGATACCGAGGACGATGGTGCAGAAGATGATGGGGGAGATCATCATCTTGATCAGGTTGACGAAACCCGTGCCGAGCGGCTTGAGCTCCTTGGCCAGACCCGGCGCGGCGAACCCGACGACGACGCCGAGGACCACCGCCGCGATCACGGCCAGGTACAGGTAGTGCATCTTGTCGCGACGTCGTGGCGCCGCTTCCGGCGTTGTAGGCACCTTTGCCTCCAGCTCAGGGGGGGTGTCCGTGGGATTGCCGGTCACTATCACCCGGCCAGGTGAGCTGGGTCACGGTTGTGTTCATTGAGTTCGCGCGAGCGGTTTCCGGGGAATTCCGGCCGGGCGCGCCGAGCGGCCCCGTGAGCGGTGTGCTGGTATGAGCGGGTGCCCTCGACGACGCGGATCCGGACCAGGCGCGGCAGTCTCGCCCGCCAGCTGCTGATTCTCCAGCTCGTGGTGCTTTTCGTGCTCGTCGCGGCGGGGGTCTCCTTCGCGTATCTCGATTCCGTCCGGGCCACCGAAGACCGGGCGGAGGACAAGGTGATCGCGGTCGCCGAAGCGGTGGCGGACGCGCCGGGGGTACTGGCCGCACTGTCCACATCGGAGCCCACCTCGACGTTGCAGCCGTTCGCGCAGAGTGTCCGCGCGGATACGGACGTGGACTTCGTGACCATCATGGACAAGAACGGGATCCGCTACACGCATCCGAATCCGGACCTGATCGGGCAGCCGTTCATCGGCAACATCGGCGAGGCGCAGCGCGGCGGCAGGGTGCTCGAGACCTACGCCGGCTCGCTCGGGCCGTCGGAACGCGTCGTGGTGCCGGTGCACGGTGCCGCCGGACAGGTCGTCGCGCTGGTGTCGGTCGGCATCACCGTCGAAGCGATCGACGCCGAGCTGCGGGAACGGTTGTGGCCGTTGATCGGGGTCGCGGTGGCGGTGCTGGTGGTCGGCGGGATCGGCAGCTATCTGGTCAGCGCCCGGCTCCGGCGGCAGACCAGGGGGATCGCGCCTGAGGAACTGAGCAACCTGTTCGAGTACCACGAGGCCGTCCTGCATTCCGTGCGCGAGGGGCTGCTGCTCGTCGGCGGCGACGGACGAGTGGTGCTGTGCAACGACGGGGCCCGCGCGCTGCTGGGTGTCACCGACGATCCGGTCGGGCGGGAACTGTCCTCATTGGACATTCCCGAAGACCTCGTCGAAGCGTTCACCTCGGGGGAGGAGCGCACCGACGAACTGCATCTGACCGAGGCCAGGGTGCTCGTCGTCAGCACGTCGCCGGTGCGCTCGCGCGGAAAGGCGATGGGCACCGTGGTGATCCTGCGCGACCACACGGAACTCCAGGCGCTGACCGGGGAACTGACCACCGTGCGAGGTCTGGCCGAAGCACTGCGGTCGCAGGCGCACGAGGCGGCGAACCGGCTCCACACCGTCGTTTCGCTGGTCGAGATCGGCCGCCCCGAACAGGCCGTCGAGTTCGCCACCGAAGAACTCGCGCTGGCGCAGGAACTCACCGACCGCGTGGTCGGCGCGGTCGCCGAACCGGTGCTCGCGGCGCTGCTGCTGGGCAAGGCGGCGGAGGCGAGCGAGCGCGGCGTCGAGTTCACGATCACGCCCGACACCGTCATGGAGGACGCGGCCACCGGCGTCCCGCCCCGCGATCTGGTGACCATCCTCGGCAACCTGATCGACAACGGCATCGACGCGGCGGCGGGGAACGCCGGCGACGGCGGACGGCCCGGAGTCGAGGTCACCGTGCGGTCCGACGCCGAGGGGCTACTGCTGCGGGTCGCCGACACCGGCCCCGGGGTGGACGACGTCGAGGACGTGTTCCGGCGCGGCTGGTCGACCAAACCGGAGGACGGACACGGGCTCGGCTTGGCGTTGGTGGGTCAGGCGGTGCGGCGGCACAGTGGGACGATCGACGTCGGCCGTGCGGAGGGCGCGGTGTTCACCGTGTGTCTGCCGCCGAAGGAGCCGACACGATGATCAAGGTGCTGGTCGTCGAGGACGAACCGGTGGCCGCCGCCGCGCACCGGGTGTACGTCGAGCGGATGCCCGGCTTCACCGTGTCCGGCGTCGTCCACTCCGGCGGCGACGCCCTGCGGTTCTGCGAACGCGAACCGGTCGACCTGGTGCTGCTGGACTTCTATCTCCCCGACACGCACGGTCTCGCCGTCTGCCGGTCGTTGCGCGCGGCCGGTCTCCCGATCGACGTCATCGCGGTGACCTCGGCGCGGGATCTGGCGCTGGTCAAGGCCGCCGTGTCGGTCGGCGTGGTGCAGTACCTGCTGAAACCGTTCACTTTCGCCTCCCTGCGGGAGAAACTCGAGCGCTACGCCGAGTTCCACGGCGCTTCGGGCGAGGTCACCGGCCAGGCCGAGATCGACCGCGCGCTCGGCACCCTGCGCACCACCGAGCGGCAGGCGCTGCCGAAGGGGATGAGCTCGCAGACCCTGGAGGCGATCACCGAAGTCCTCGCCTCGGCCGCGGACGGCCTCTCCGCCGGGGCGGCCGCGACCGCGATCGGCGCCTCCCGCGTCACCGCCCGCCGCTACCTCGAATACCTCGCCGACAACGGCCTCGCCCAGCGCGAGCCCCGCTACGGCCAGGTCGGCCGCCCCGAGGTCTGGTACAAACCGAAAACCGTATAACGGCCTATACGTCGGCGCGGGAGCGACCATCGTCGTATGCGAACACGTGCATGTCAATAGGACGAAAGTGTTGGTAAATCACCAGCTGGCAGAAGCGACGAAAGTTGGTGCCGAGCCTCGGCCGGGGCTCCTAAATTCACGAACCATTCCGTTGTCCTCACAAGGAGTGGGTCCATGGCAAGGAAGTTCTTCGTCTCCGCGTCCGTGAGCTTGGCGCTGCTGGCCGTCCCGGTCACCGCGGGCCAGGCCACGGCGGCGGTCCAGCCTGCTCAGCAGACCGTGGCGGCGACCACGGTCTACTACGACGCCTCGGGGGCTCCCAGCTTCCGCGCCGCCATCCAGGCGGGCGTGGCCAACTGGAACAACTCGGCGTCCAACGTGAAGCTGCGGGAAAGCTCGTCGGGCGCCACCTTGCGCTACACCGAAGGCAACGACCCCTCGGGTTCGTACGCCGAGACCGACGGCCACGGCCGCGGTACCATCTTCATCGACTACACGCAGGCGCGGCAGTACGACCAGACGCGGATCGCCGCGCACGAGACCGGTCACGCGCTCGGCCTGCCGGACAACTACCAGGGCCCGTGCTCCGAACTGATGTCCGGCGGCGGCCCCGGCCCGTCCTGCACCAACGCGAAGCCGAACGCCCAGGAGGTCTCGCGGGTGAACTCGCTGTGGGCCAACGGACTCGTCGCGGCCGGCGCCATGCAGCGCATCTACAACTGACGCCTCTCGCAAGTCCGTGAAGGCCTCCTTGAGGGACCCAGAGTCCCTCAAGGAGGCCTTCACGGCTGTCTAGCCCTGGAACTCGTAAGCGCCCGCATCGACCCGCGCGCCGGCGAAGACCGGGTTCCCGTCGACGTCGCGGTCGTCGTACTTCGTGGTGCCGAGGTCGATCGCCGGGCTTCCCGCCCGAAGGATCAGGTTCGTGGCCGAGGTGAACTTCGGATCCGCGACCTTGTCCGTCGCGCCGGGAGTGAACTGCCGGAGCCCGCCGAAGTACACGTTGTGATCGGTCGCGGTGAAGGTCGTGTCCGCGTAGCCGACCTTGTACGCCGCATGGACGACGTTCTGCGTCATCGTCAGCATCTGGTTGGTGCAGCCGCCGTAGCAGACGAAACCTTCCGCCTCGGCGTTCGGGAGCCGGAGCGAGTTGTTGCGGAACACCGTGCCGAGCACCGGCCCGTTGCCGTCCTCCGTGCCGCGCGTGATGATCCCGCCGCGCGTCTTGGCGCCGAAGACCGCGTTGTACTCGAAGACGTTGCCGGTGGAGACGCCGTCGGGGTCCTTCGCGTCGGTGCCGAGCTCGGTGAAGGTCTCGTTGTCCTCGGAGATGTTGTGGTGGATGACATTGCGGGAGCCGTAGAAGATCTCGACCGCGGCGCCGTCGAGGCCGCCGAAGTCGTCGGCTTTCGCGATCGAGCCGCTGATCCGGTTCCAGCCGATGTCGGAACCGTCGCCCTGGACCAGGATCGCGAACGCGCCGGAGTCGTCGTCGCCGCCCGGCGTCACGACGGTCATGTGGTTGTTGTCGACCAGGTCGTTCTGCGTGACCTCGGTGCCCTCGGCCGACGGCGCGATGTACACGCCCGCGCCGGCGCCGGTGACCAGGTTCGACAGCACCTTGTCACGGTCGCCGGACACTTTCACCCCGGCCCACGAACAGCGTCCCGCATCGGCCGCGACGCCGACTTGGAGGTCCTTCACCACGATGTCGTCGCCGGCGAGCTCGACACACGCTTCGGCGTTGCCCTTGACGATCGGCCGCGCGCCGGTGCCGTAGGCGCTGATCGTCACACCCGAACTCTTGACGGTGAGGCCACCGGACCAGGCACCGCCGCGACGCAGCAGGACGGTGTCGCCCGCGGCGAACGTGGTGGCGGAGACCTTCGCCAGGGATTTCCAGGGGGTCTGCTGTGAAGTGCCGCTCGCGGTGTCACTGCCGGAGACCTGGTCGACGTAGTAGGTCTTCGAGGCGGCTTCGGCCGTCGTGAATCCGGTGCACGCGAGAGCGGCGAGCACGGTCACGGAAAGCAGTTTCCAGGACATTCCGCGGACGGTAATCACCTGGCGCACAAGGGTCGTACAAAGACCTCGGTGGCTTTAGCATGATCCGATGCGCCGCGCGTCGAGGATTCTCGTAGCGGCCGCGTTGCTGTTCAGTGCCGTGGTGGCGAGCAGCGGGATCACGTCCGCGCCGCCACCGGTCGCTCCCGTCGCCGGGCTGAACGAGCTCTGGAACGGCTACGGCGATCAGGGCGGCCACTGGACCGGCGGGGATCGCACGGTGTCGGTGCCGCTGCCCGACGGTCGTACCGCGTGGCTGTTCTCGGACACCTTCCTCGGCGCGGTGAACCCGGATCACAGCCGCCCCTCGGACAGCCCCATCGCCCGCAACACCCTGGTCGTCCAGCGGCAGGACGGCACGCTGGGGGAGACGCTGCACGGCGGCACCGCCGACGAACCGGAGGCACTGATCGGGGTCGCGGGCTCGGACGAGCACTACTGGGTCGGTGACGGAGTCGTCCAAGGCGACGTCCTGCGGGTGCTCTACAACCGGTACCGGACGACGGGGTCCGGCGGCCTCGACTTCCGGGGCACCGGGACTTCGCTGGCCACCTTCCGCTTGCCCGAGCTGACGCCGTCCGAGCTGCTGGTGATCCCGGTGAGCGACCGGGTCGCGTGGGGATCGGAGCTGCTCGAAGACGGTGGCCACACCTACATCTTCGGTGCCGAACAAGGACACCTCCGGCTCGCCCGGGTGCCCGTCGGGGGCCTTCGCGGACCTTGGCAGTTCTGGACCGGCGCCGGTTGGTCGTCGCACGAAGAGGACTCCGCCCGGATGCTCGCGGGGGTCGGAACGGCGTTCTCCGTGACCCGCGTCGGCGGCGAATACGTGCTGGTCACCATGGACACGAGCGCCGGCTTCAGCCCGGTGATGCTGGCCTACACCGCTGCTTCCCCGACCGGACCGTTCGGCGATCCTGTCGTTCTCCACCGGGCACCCGAGGCCACTGACCGGCGCATCGTCTACGACGCGACTGCGCATCCTCAGCTGAGCCGTCCCGGGAAGCTCACGGTTTCGTACAACGTGAACAGCTTCGACCACGCCGACAACATCGCCGACGTGCGGATCTACCGGCCGCGGTTCGTCGAGGTCGCCTGGCCGCCTGCCCTACGCTTCGTCGAGTGATCGAGATACTCGACGACCTCGATGTCCTCACCCTGCCGGATGCCGATCCGCGCGGCCTGAGTCTCGCCGGTGCCGTCTTCGGGTCGAAAGCCGCCGACACCGTCGCCCGCGACAGCGTCATCGAGGTCACGCTCTCGTCGATCGTCCACCGCTCGATCGGCGGAAGCGGCCGGGCCACGGAGTACTACGGCGCGGACGGGGAGCCCCTCTCTCGTGAGGAGGTGGTCGAGAACGCCGTCGAAACCGAGGGAATCGTTCACTATCCCGGCAAGTTCAGCTACCGGATCGTCGGCGGGACTGTCTCCGGATTCGCCTTCTACGGCGCCGAGCGTAGTCTTCTCGCCCACTTCGGGTATCTGCGGTCTCGTGACGAGTTTCTCGGCGTGTTCGGAACGCCCGATCTCGTCGAGGAGAGCTTCGATTGCGGCGAGCTGATGGGCTACCGGCATCGTTACCGGGCTGCCGGGAAGCAGGTCTTCTGGGACAGCTGGGACGATCGCGTGAGCTGGTTGAACATCGGCGGCTTCGACTCTCGCTGATCACTCGAGAACGCGGTCGTCCCGGGGCGTTTCGATGGTCAGGGGAACCGGCGTGTCACCGGTGAGCTGGTTCAGCCGGGTCATGGTCCGGTCCAGCTGCTCCGCCAGCCGCGGGATCGTGCTCGACGGGAGATAGGCCTCCGCGCCGGCGTCGAGGAGACGGCGCACCGGGCCCTCGTAGCTGACTCCGAGTTCGGCGTCCTCGATCTCCGTGATCACGATCCGCGCCTTCGGGTACAGCGCGCGGAAGTTGCCGATCAACTGCGGACTGCCCGGCGGGACCAGCAGAACGTCGACGGTCGGGGGAGCCGAGCGCAGGTCCAGCACGAGATAACCGGGGCCGAGCCGCTCGGACAACGAGTCCCGCGCCGACGCCGACAGCTTCATGGCGGTGGCGACCACCGTGATGTCGTCCGAGTCCGTCGAACGCACCGGTTCTTCGCGGACAGCGCCCGAAATCGTCGCGATGGTCTCACCGTTCCGGGTGACGAGCACGTGCTCGCCGGGACGCAGGGAGTCGATGAGCGCTACGAGTTCTTCAGGGAGCTGGGAGGCGTCGACCCACCGTGCGGACTGATCACTCATCACCCCATGATGGCCTGCTTCCCCGCACCTGCCGCAAGGAAGGGGCCCCTTCACACACCCCGACCGCGGTCACCCTCAGGCCCGGGTCCGTGAAGGCCTCCTTGAGGGACCCAGAGTCCCTCAAGGAGGCCTTCACGGACTTCACAGTCGGAACCCGCTACCGCTGCCGTGGCCGTCCGGGCACGCCCGGCCGCGTCTGCCAGGGATGCGGCCCGTCGAGCGGCCGGTACTCGACGCCCATCGCGTCCAGCCGCGGCAGGTGGTGGTCCCGCAAACGCGGCAGGAACTCCGCGTAGTCCCGTCCGTCCGGATCGCTCCACGCCACCTCGGCGAAGGCGCACAGGCGCGGGAAAGCGACGTAGTCCACCCGGCGCACGGTGTCGAGATGCTCCGACCACACCTGCGCCTGCGCCCCGAGAATCGACTTCCCCTCGGGGAAATCGGCGGGCACCGGCTCGTAATCGTAGAAGCTCTCCAGCGTGCTCAGGTAACCGACCGGAATCGGTTCGTCGGGGTGATCGGACTGCCGGTGGTCCAGATACACGTGCTCCTCGGGGCACATGACGACGTCGTGCCCGGCGGCCGCCGCACGGGCGCCAGCGGCTTCGCTCTGCCACGAGCCGATGACCATCGGCGGCAGGTCGCCCGCTTCGAGCACTTCGTCCCAGCCGAGCGGACGGCGCCCCCGCTCGACCAGGTGCCGTGCGATCTCGCGGACGAACCGGCCGTGTTCTTCGGTCGCGCCGGGCACTTCGTCACCGCCGAGCGCGATGACCTCGGACGGGAAGATCTCCAGTACATGGTCGAAGACACGCTTGAAGAAGTCCACTGTGGACTTTTCGGTGTTCAGCAGTGACGTGCTGATGCCCCAGCTCGTCCACACTTCCCACGGTTCGGCGGTTTCCGGGCCGAGCTCGGGGTACGCGGCGATCGCGGCCCGCGCGTGGCCGGGGATGTCGACCTCCGGGACCACCGTCACCGAACGCGCGGCGGCGTACGCGACGATCTCGCGGAGATCGCCGGCCGTGTAGAACCCGCCGTGCGGCCGCCCGTCCCGTTCCGGGCCGTCGTGCCGCCCGACCATGGACGACTTCCGCCAGCCGCCCACCTCGGTCAGCCTGGCGAAATTGGGGATCTCGATCCGCCAGCCCTGGTCGTCGGTCAGGTGCAGGTTGAGCACGTTGAGCTTGTGCGCCGCGATCAGGTCGATGAACCGCAGCACCTCGGCCTTGGTCCGGAAGTTCCTTGCCACGTCCAGTAAACAGCCGCGCCAGCCGAACCGCGGATGGTCGGTGACCACGCCGCACGGGATCGTCTGCTGTCCACTGTGGATCGATGCGGCCCGGAACGCGTCCGGCCCGATCAGCTGGCGGAGCGTCTGGCGGCCGTAGAACTCGCCTGCCGCGTCGGCCGCGTGCAGGGTCACGCCGGACGGATCGATCTCCAGCCGGTAACCCTCGGCGGGCAACAGCTCGTCGCGGCGTACGTCCACTTCGGACGGTATCGGACATTGTCCCGGCAGGGGTTCCACCGAGACGGGACGGGGGAGCAGAGTTTCGAAGCCAGGCATGTCAGCCCTTCACCGCGCCGCCCATGACGGACACGAGTCGTCGTTGCACGAGAATGAAGAACACCAGCACCGGGATGGTCATCAACGTCGAACCCGCCATCACCGCGCCCCAGTCGGTGTCCTCCGGTTTGAAGAACACCAGGATCGCCAGCGGGAGCGTCTGGTTCTCGGTGTTGGAGATGATGAACGTCTTCGCGAACAGGAAGTCGTTCCAGGCGTGGATGAACGCCAGCACACTGATCGCCACCAGCCCGGGTGCCACCAGCGGGAAGAGGATCTGCCAGGTGAACCGCATCCGGCTCGCCCCGTCGATCTTCGAAGCCTCTTCCAGTTCCTGCGGCACCGCGGCGACGAAGCCGCGCAGCATCCAGATCGCGAACGGCAGGCTGAACGCCAGGTGCACCAGGATCAGCGAGCCGAGGTGGTTGGTGCCGAACGCCGGCGCGACGTCGCCGACCGACCGCATCAGGAAGAACAGCGGAATGGTCAACGCTTCGACCGGCACCATCTGCGCCACCAGCACCATCACCAGCAGCACGGTCCGGCCCTTGAAGTTGAACCGCGTCAGCGCGACCGCCGAAAGGAACGACAGCAGCAGTGACAACACCACCACCACGACGGCCACGATCACGCTGTTCAGGAAGAACATCGCGAAGCCTTCGCCGCTCAGCACCCGTTCGAAGTGTTCGAGCGTCGGCGTGAGCGTCCACGGCCGGGGGTTCTCCGCCTGGATCTGCCCGGTGGGCTTGAAGGCGGAGAGCACCATCCAATACACCGGGAACGCGACCATTCCCGCGATCACCACGCAGATGATCTCGGCGATCAGCCTGCCGGGCTTTTGAACTCGACGTCCCGCGGTCACACCCATCCCGCGCTCCGGCGTTGCGACCGGACGTACAGCCCGGTGATGGACAGCAGCAGCAAGGTCATCACGACTCCGAGCGCCGCGCCGAGACCGTATTCCTGTCCGGCGAAGGCCTGTTGATAGGCGAAGACGTTGAGCACGAGGTTGCGCCCGGCCACGCCGCCGCCGTTGGTCATCACGTAGATCTGCGTGAAGATCTTGAAGTCCCAGATGATCGACTGGATGGTGGCGATCGTCAGCAGCGGCCGCACCATCGGCAGCGTGATCGACCATGTGGTGCGCCAGGTCGACGCGCCGTCGAGGTACGCGGCCTCGATGACCTCTTCCGGTACTCCCTTGAGCCCCGCGTACATCGTCACCATGACGAACGGGAACGAACACCAGATGACCTCGGCCGCCACCAGCCCGAACGTGCTGTAGGTGTCGAACGTCCAGGAGTGGTTCGCCATCCCGGTGAATCCGATGCCCGAGAGCACCTCGTTCACCAGGCCGAAGTCCGCGTCGAACAGGAACAGCCAGACGTACGAGCCCGCCATCGCCGGCGTCGCCCACGCGGCGAGCGCCGCCAGGAACAGCGGGACGCGCGCCCACGCACGGACCCGGGTCGCCAGCACGGCGAGCCCCGTCCCGAGCGCGAGGCTGCCGACGACGCAGACCGCGGTGAAGCCGAGGGTCTTGGCCAGCACCTCCCAGAACTGGAGATTCTCCAGCAGTTCGACGTAGTTGCCGAAGCCGAGGAACACCAGCGGGGCGTTGCCGACCGCCTGTGGCTGGCCGTAGTCGTAGAACGAGATCAGGACGAGCTGGTAGATCGGGTACACCAGCATCGCCAGCAGCAGGATGCCACCGGGCGCCAGGTAGAGCAGGGCCGCCCGCCCGTCCCGGCGACGGCGGGGCGACCGCCGTGCCGGGACGGCCGGAGCCGTGGTGCGGGGGATTTCCTTCGTGACCACTTAGCCGAACGCCTTGTTCATCTCGGCGGCGGCGGCGGTCAGCGCGGCCGCGGGATCCTTGCCGCCGGTCGCGATCTGCTGGATCGCGGTGGGCAGGACGTTCTGCGCGTCGATCTTCGACCACGCCGCGGTGGCGGGGACGAACTTCGTGCCCGCGGTGAGCGTGTCGACGAACGGCTTGACCGACGGGTCGCTCGCGGCGAGCTTCTGCTGGACGCTGCCGAGAGTGGGCAGGTTGCCCATGGCGACGTACATCTTCTCCTGGTACTTGGCGCCACCCAGCAGCTGAGTGAACTCGACCGCGAGGCTCTTGCGCTTGGTCGCGTTGAACACGCCGAGCAGGTTGCCACCCGAGAACGCCGGGGCGATCTTGCCCGCCTCGGTGCCCGGGATCGGGATGATCGCGTACTTGCCCTTCACCTGACCGGCCTCGACGGCCTTGCGGTTGAAGTCACCGCCGATGGACATCCCGGCCTTGCCGCCGGCGAACGCGGTGATGCTCTGCGTCCCGGTGAGGTTGGCGCACTGCTCGGGCGGGCAGATGTCCGCCTTCAGCAGGTTCGCGTACGCCGCGACCCCGGCCTTGGCCTGCTCGGAGTCCACAGTGGACTTCCACTTGTCGCCGTCCTGCTTGGCGATCTCGCCGCCGTGTGCCCACAGGAACGGCAGCATCGCGTAGGTGTACTTGCCGCCGACGGAGATGCCGTACAGCTCGGGCTTCTTGGAGCGGATCGTCTTCGCGGTCTCGGTCAGTTCCGCCAGCGTCGTGGGTGGCTTCAGGCCGAGCTCGGCGAAGAGGTCCGTGCGGTAGTACAACGCGCGGATGCCGGTGAACCACGGAAGCCCGTAGGTCTTGCCGCCGGACTTCGCCGTCTCCAGTACCGCGGGCAGGATGTCGGCGCCTTCCTTCCACGACGAGAGGTCGCCGGTCAGGTCGGCCAGCGCGCCGGTGGCGGCGTAGCTGGAGACGTCGGTGTTGCCGAACTCGGCGACGTCCGGCGCGCTCGCCGGATCGTTGAAGGCGCCGGAGAACTTGTCCGCACGGCCCTCCACCGGAATCCACTGGACGTCGACCTCGACGCCCGAATGCGCCGCCTTGAACTCGGCGATCGCCTCCTTGACCGCCGCCTCCTTGGGCGCGCGGTTGGCCTCGTCGAACAGCCAGACCCGGACCGTGCCGGTCTTCTCGTCACCGCCGCTCGCGGCTGGGGTGTTCTGGGCCGGCGCGCAGCCGGCGACGAGGCCGACGGCCGCGAGGCCCGCGATGAGGACGCGAGTTCTCATGGGTTTTTCTCCTTAGGCGAAAAAGACGGAATTGACCTGGGGGAGCGCCAGTTTTCCGGCGACGGCCCCGGGAAGACCGGTACCGGGATCGCGCGGCAGCCAGCTGAGCGTGCCGGACTTGTCGCTCGAGACGTAGAACCAGCGTTCGGTCGGGTCGAGGGTGAAGTGACGCGGATACACGCCGCCAACGGGTGCGTTGTTCAGCAGCTTCAAGGACTTCCCGTCCTCGCTGACGCCGAACGACGCGATCGTGTCGGAGCCGCGCACGGAGGCGTAGACGAACCTCCCGTCCTTGGCCGTGGCGATCTCACCCGGGTACTGCTCGCCGGGGGTGCCCGCGGGAACGGCCGGGACGACCTGTCCGGCGGTGAGTTTCCCGGTGGCGGGGTTCCACGCCGCGACGGTGACCTCGGCACGCAGCTCGCCGAGGATGTACGCGTATCTGCCGTTCGGGTGGAACGCCAGATGCCGGGGGCCGGCGCCGGACGGGAGCTTCAGCTGCTGGTTGAGCTTCAGTTTCCCGGTGGCGACGTCGAGTTTGTAGACATAGACCGAATCCGCGCCGAGGTCGACCGCGAGCACCCATTTGCCGGTGGGGTCGTTGACGACCTGGTGCGCGTGTGCCTGGCGTTCGGCGCCCTTGTGCTGGGCCAGATCGACGACGTCGCCGAGTTTCCCGCCCGCGAGGATCGGGAGGACGACGACGCTGCCGCTGCTGTAGTTCGCGGCCAGCACGTACTTCTGGCTCGAGTGGACGCTCAGATGGGTCGGGTGCCGGCCCTTGGCCGACTTCTTGTTGAGCAGCTTGGGTTTCGTCGGATCGGCGAGGCTGAACGAGGAGATCTGACCGTTGTCGTCCTCATTGGTCACGTAGAGCGTCTTGCGGTCGGCGCTGATGTCGAACCAGGAAGCGTTGCTGACTCCCGGGATCGTCCGGTCGACGACGAGCGCGTTGGTCGCCGCGTCCCGGTGAGCGACATCGAGTCCGTGCCCGGAACTGGTGTAGCTGCTGAGGTAGATGGCCCCGGTTCCTTTCGGTCCGCAGGTCTGTTCGGAGGCGTTCGCGAGGTGGGAACCGAGAACGGTGGTGAGCCCAGCCGCTCCGACGGCGCCGAGGAAGGTGCGTCGATCCAGTCCGGTCATCGTGATCTCTCCCAGTCGTCAGGTGGTTTAAACCACTGCCATGAGCAATGCTGCCACGCCGAAACCGGAAACGGAAAGGACGGTTTCCAATACGGTCCAGGTTTTCAGGGTCTGCGGCACGGTCATGTTGAAGTACCGCGAGATGATCCAGAAGCCGCCGTCGTTCACATGCGAGGCGATGATCGAACCCGCCGAAATCGCGACGACCAGCAGCGCGAGCTGCATCTGCGAATAGCCCAGCGTCGCCACCGTCGGTGCGACGATGCCGCTCGTGGTCACGATCGCGACGGTCGCCGAGCCCTGCGCGATCCGCATCCCGCAACTGATCACGTACGCGGCGAGGATGACCGGGAGACCGGCGTTGTCCAGCGAGCCCGCGACGGCCTTGCCGATTCCCGTGGCGGACAGCACGGCGCCGAAGAACGCGCCGGCGCCGACCACCAGCAGGATCATCGCGACCGGGCGGAGCGATTTCGCCGAAAGCTCGCTCAGATCCTTGCCGGTCAAACCGCGGCGCAGGCCGAGTAGCCAGGACGCCAGCAGGACCGAGATCGTCAGCGCGACCGCCGGGGTGCCGATGAACGCGGCGACGCCGGCGGACGCAGAGTTCTTGGGAAGCCAGATGCTGCCGAAGGTTCCGGCGAGGATCAGCACCAGCGGGACCGCGATGATCCCCAGCACCAGCCCGAGCGACGGCGGGTTCTCCTCTTTGTCGCCGTCTTCTTCCGCGACCAGGAATTCCGCGGGAACCTGCACATCGACGCGCTTGCCGATCCAGGTCGAGTACGCGACGCCGCCGACGAGGAACGCCGGGATACCGCACACCAGACCCATCAGGATGATCCAGCCGAGTTCCACGTGCAGCAGACCGGCCGCGGCCACCGGGCCGGGGTGCGGCGGGAGGAACGCGTGGGTGATGGAAAGCCCGGCGAGCAGCGGCAACGCGTACAGCACCAGCGAGCGGCCGCCCTGTTTGGCGGCCACGTAGACCAGCGGCGCCAGCACGAAGATGCCGATGTCGAAGAAGACCGGGATACCGAACACGAAACCCGCGAGACCCATCGCCAACGGGGCCCGTTTCTCACCGATGGCCCGCAGCAGCGCGCCGGTGAGCACCCTCGCTCCGCCGGAACGCTCCAAAATGGACCCGAGGATGGTGCCCAGTCCGATGATCGCGGCGATATGGCCGAGGATCCCGCCGAAACCCTTCTCCAGCAGGGAATCCGACGCCTTCTGGGCGGAGCCGACGATCTGGCCGACCGGCAGGCCCGCGGCCAGCGCGGTCAGCAGGCCGACCACGATCAGCGCGATGAAGGGCTCGAGTTTGACTTTGATGATGAGGAACAGCAACACCGCGATCGAGACGGCGGCGAGGGTCAGGAGACCTCCCGTCGAATGTTGGAGCCAATCGATCATCGGGCACTCCCGGGGTTCCGCAGTGAATGACCGGCGAGGGCGCCGGTCGGTTGACCATCGTCGATGGCGGCGACACCGTTGACGAAGACATAGGGGATACCGGCGGCCCGCTGCCGCGGCTCGTCGAACGTGGCGGTGTCGGCGACGGTTTCCGGGTCGAACAGCACGAGGTCCGCCGCGTATCCGGCGCGGACGAGACCCCGGTCGGTCAGCCGCAGGCGGTCCGCCGCGCGGCCGGTGAGGTGGGCGACGCATTCGGCGAGGTCGAGGACGCCGAGCTCGCGGACGTAGCGCGCGAGGTATCGCGGGAACGTGCCCCAGGCGCGGGGATGCGGCCGCGCGCCGACGAGCAGCCCGTCGCTGCCGCCGGTGTGCGTGCGGTGGCGCATGATCGCCTGGACGTTCTCCTCGTGCCCGACGTGCATCAGGCACGACGTGCCGAGCTTCTCCGAAAGCAGGACGTCGAAGTACAGGTCCGCGGCCGGCTTCCCGGCACGCCCCGCCGACGCGGCGACGGAATACCCGACGAGGTGGGCGTTCTCGTCCCGGCGGACACCGTTGATCTCGATGGCCTCCCAGTCGATCGGCACCCCGTGGGCGCCGTCGGAGCCGGTCTCTTCGATCTCGGCGCGGATCCGCTCGCGGGTGTCCACATCGGACAAGCGGGCCAGGGTGGCGTCGAGCCCGCCTTCGGTGGCCCAGCTCGGCAACAGCGCGGAAAGGTACGTGGCACCCGGAAGGTAGGGATAGGTGTCGAGCGTGATGTCGCAGCCGTCGTCGAGCGCCCGGTCGAGCAGCTTCAGCAGATCCGGCGCCTTGCCCTTGTTCACCGAGAAGTTCATCGTGGCGTGCGCGAGGTGCAGCGGGCACCCCGAGCGGCGGGAGACGTCGACCATCTCGCCGAACGCCTCGAGCGCGCCCTTGCCGTAGCTGCGGTGATGCGGGCTGTAGAAACCACCGTTCTCCCCGACGACCCGGCACAGCTCGACGAGTTCTTCGGTGGTGGCGTACATGCCCGGCGTGTAGGTGAGCCCGGACGACATGCCCATCGCGCCCTCGGCCAGCCCGGTCGCGATGAGTTCCTTCATCGCGTTCATCTCGGCTTCGGTCGCGGGCCGGTCCTCCCACCCGACGGTGAGCATGCGGACGGTGCCCTGCGGCACCAGGTAGGCCGCGTTGACCGCGACCCCCGCGTCGAGGCGATCGAGGTATTCGCCGACGGAGCGCCAGTTCCAGTCGAAGCCCGCCGGATCGTCGTTCCACCCGGCGAGCTGCTGGCGCAGCGCCGCGAGGACGTCGTCGTTCACCGGCGCGTAGGAGAGCCCGTCCTGTCCGAGCACCTCGGTCGTGACGCCCTGGGAGAGCTTCGCGAGGTGATCCGGATTGGCGAGCAGCTGAAGGTCGGAATGCGAATGCATGTCGATGAACCCGGGCGCGAGCACGAGCCCTTCCGCGTCGATGGTGCGGCGGCCGGCGAGCGACCCGGGTTCGGCGACACTGGCGATCCGGCCGTCGGTGATGCCCACGTCGTGCCTGGTGAGCGGATCCCCGGTGCCGTCGGCGACCAGTGCGGAGCGGACAACGATGTCCATGGCGATTCTTCCTCTGCGGCGGTGGAGGACGGATCAGAAATGGGTGCGGACGAAATCGAGCACGGTCTCGCCGTCGGGGCCGACGACCGGGATCAGGGGCCATTTGTCGAAAACGGTGCACGGATGCGACAGGCCGAGGGCGATCCAGTCGCCGACCTCGACCGGCGACGACGCGGGCAGGGTGAGAAAGGCGTGCTGGTCGTTCATCTTCTGGATGGAATGACCTTCGAGCGCGGACGGCGGCCCGTCACCCTTGCGGATCAGGCGCGGCTCGGGCATGCCCTCGTCGAACGAGGCGTCCCGTTTGCCGATGGTGAGCAGCGCGAGTTCGTCCGTCGGTTTCGACGTCACCTGAGCCCAGGCGCGCAGCGCGGACCGGAACGGGGCGACGCCGTCGATGCGCGGCTGCTCGCCCAGCGGCGAGATCACCCGGTAGAAGCCGTCGTCGTGGGTCACGTAGGCACCGCTGCGCAGGATCGGCAGGACGTCCAGGCCGCCCCAGTCCTTGGTGAGCTCGTCGGCGACACGGTCGAAGTACGCGCTGCCACCACCGGTGACGATGATCTGGCCGGCGTCGTCGAGCAGGCCCTTGGCGTGGAAGGCGAAGACGAGTTCCCGCAGACCGTCCACATAGGAACTGATCAGCTGGAGCGACTTTTCGTCGGTGTGGTGGGAAAGCGCGCCTTCGTAACCGCCGGATCCGCGCAACCGCAGAGCCGGGCTCGCGTGCGCGGCTTCGGCGACGGCGAGCGCGGTCTCGGTGTCGCGGACCCCGGTGCGGCCGCCCTCGGCGCCGAGTTCGACCAGGACGTCCACCTTGCGACGGGCACCGCGCAGGGCTTCGGTCATCAGCTCGACACCGCGGACCGAGTCGACCCAGCAGACGAACTCGAAGTCTTCGTCGGCGTCCAGCTCGGCGGCGAGCCACTTCAGGCCCGAGGGGTCGAGCAGCTGGTTCGCCAGCAGGATCCGGGAAACGCCGAACGCGCGGTAGATCCGCAGATGGCCGGCGTTCGCGCAGGTGATACCCCACGAGCCGTGCTTCAGCTGCCGTTCGAACAGCTGCGGCGCCATCGTCGTCTTGCCGTGCGGGGCCAGCGCGACCCCGCGTTCGGCGCACCAGTCCGCCATCGTGCGGAGGTTGTGCTCGACGGCCTCTTCGTCGAGAACGACGAACGGGCCGAGGAAGCCGTCGTCGAACAGCTTGGCGCCGCGGGCGGCGGCCTCGCCGATCGTGAGACCGGACAGCGAGGGCGCGACCGAGCGGAAGCGCCAGTCGACGCGCTCCTCCCGGACGGCCGCGACCGCGGCGGAATCGATGGTGCCGGCTTCGAACATGAGGTTCACCTCGGTTGCGTATGTTGCAACGGACGTTGCGCATATTGCGTGGGATAGGTGTAGCATCCGGTCCGCTGGAGGTCAACGGCGTGACGACTAGGAGACGCGAAGGTGACAAGCGCGCCCCACGTTTTGTGCATCGGGGAGTCGATGGCCTTGTTCGTACCGGCCGAATCCGGGCCGCCCGACGAGGTACGGAAGTGGGTGCGAACCATCGGCGGAGCCGAATCGAACGTCGCCTGCCATCTCCCGGCGCTGGGTTTCACCAGTGCGTGGGTGAGTGCCGTCGGCGACGATCCGTTCGGCCGCGCGCTCGTGCGCGAGATCGGCGCGGCGGGGGTGGACGTCAGCGCGGTCTTGGTCGATCCGACGCGCCCGACCGGGCTCTACATCAAGGAGAGCGGAGCGGACGGCAGCCCCGTGCGCTACTACCGCAAGGGTTCGGCCGCGTCCGGAATGGACGCCGGGCTCCTGGGGAAACTCGAACTCGACGGGGTGCGTGTCATCCATCTGTCCGGGATCACGCCCGCCCTTTCGGACGGCTGCCTCGACCTCGTGCGGGCGCTGATGGAACGACCGCGTGGCGACACGCTGGTGTCGTTCGACGTGAACTTCCGGCCCGCGCTGTGGACCGGGCGCGACCCGTCGGTGCTGGCCGGGCTCGCCGCCCGCGCCGACATCGTGCTGGCAGGCGAGGACGAGGCCGAGCGAGTGTGGGGGACCGGCGACCCGGCACGGCTGCGCGCCGCCGTACCGGGACCGAAGACGCTGGTCGTCAAGCACGGGGCACGCGGAGTAACCCTCATCGACGGCGACGAAGCACCGCTGTTCTCGCCCGCGCTGCAGGTCGACGTCGTGGAGCCGGTGGGGGCCGGTGACGCGTTCGCCGCCGGTTTCCTCGCCGCGACCCTGCGCGGCGACGACCCCGCGACCCGGCTTCGGCGCGGTCATCTGCAGGCCGCGGCCACCCTGCTGACCCACGACGACGTGGGCAGGCCGCTGCCCGCGTCGGTCGTCGAAACGCTCCTCGGGGCGGATGAGGCAGCATGGGCGGCGGCCAAGCTGACGGACAAGGGAATGGTGGGCGGATGAGCCAGAGCCTGGACAGGGCGCTCACGCTGCTGAGCGGGCTCGCCCGCGAGCCGAAGACGCTGGACCAGCTCGCCGAGGAGATCGGCGTGCACAAGTCGACCGTGCTGCGCCTGCTGCGCACCCTGGAAACGCACCACTTCGTGCGCCGGGAAGGGCAGCGGTACTACCGGCTGGGCAGCGCGCTCTTCGACCTCGCACAACAGGCGCTGGAGGATCGCGACGTCCGCCGCACCGCGCAATCCGCGCTCGCCGGGCTCAACGCGCGCACCGGGCACACCGTGCACCTCGCGTCCTATGAGGACGGAGAGGTCGTCTACATCGACAAGTTCGAGGGCAGGCATTCGGTGCGGATGTACTCCCGTATCGGGAAACGCGCGCCATTGCACTGCACCGCCGTCGGCAAGGTGCTCGTCGCGGCGATGACACCGGAGAAGCAGGCGGACGTGGTGTCGAGGATCGACTTCTTCGTCCGGACGCCGAACACGATCACCACACCCGAGGCCTACGAGAAGGAGCTCGCGCTCGTCGCCGACCGCGGTTACGCGGTGGACGACGCCGAACACGAGGACTTCATCCACTGCGTCGCCGCGCCCGTCCGCGGCCCGGGCGGCGTGGTGCTCGCCGCCGCGTCCGTGTCGGTGCCGAAGGTACTGCTCGACTACGACGGCCTGATGGCGCTCGTGCCGGAGCTGATCGCCGCCGCCGAAGAAGCTTCCGTCCACAGTGGATGGACGGGGAACCGAAAGGGGAAGTTGGAATGAGCAAGACCGCGATCAGCACGGAGAACGCGCCGAAGCCGGTGGCCGCGTTCTCGCAGGCGGTCCGCAAGGGCAACATCCTGCAGGTGGCCGGCCAGGTCGCCTTCGACCCGGCCACCGGCGCCATCGTCGGCGAGACCGTCGGTGAGCAGACCGAGCAGACCTTCAAGAACATCGAGGCGGTGCTCGAGGCCGCCGGTTCGAGCCTGGCCGACGCGATGATGGTGCGCGTGTACCTGACCGACGTCGACCACTTCGGTGCGTTCAACGAGGTCTACAACAAGCTGATCGGCGAGGCGCCGCACCCGGCCCGCACCACCGTGTACGTCGGCCTGCCCGCCGGACTGCTGGTGGAGATCGACGTCCTGGCCGTCACGGACTGACCCGGCGCCTCGTGAGTGGTAAGGACGGTTCTAACCGTCCTTACCACTCACGAGACCAGACCCACTCGGTACCGGGGTGCTGCTGGGTGCTGGGCTTGGCCGGGGGTTGCGAAAGCCACTTTCGCAACCTTCAACGTTGGGAAAGTGGCTTTCGCAACGTCGGCCGTGGCCGGGCCCGGGATCACCAGCGACCGGAAGCCAGTAGGTACCTAAGACACCCTCGGCTGGAACCGTCCTTGCCACTCACGAGGTCACAGGACGCTCGTGTACCCGTTCAGCGCGGGCTGCCCGCCCAGATGCGCGAACAGCACGTTCGAATCCCGCGCGATCTCGCCGCGCGCCACGAGGTCGATCAGTCCCGCCGTGGACTTGCCTTCGTACACCGGATCGGTGAGCACTCCCTCCAGCCGGGCCAGCGTCCTGATAGCGTCCAAAGTGGACTCATCGGGAATACCGTAGATCCCGGCGTGGTAGCGCTCGTCCAGTTCCACCTCGCCGATCTCGCCGGCACCGATCAGTTCGGCGGTCGCGCGGGCGATACGGGTGATCTGATCGCGGGTCTCGGCCGGTTTCGCCGATCCGTCGATGCCGAGGATCCGGCGCGGCTTCCCGGAAAGCGCGGCCCCGGCGACCATTCCGGCCTGCGTGCTGCCGGTCACCGAACAGACGATCACCGTGTCGAAGAAGACGCCGAGCTCCGCCTCCTGCGCTTCGAGTTCGACCATCCAGTTCGCGAAACCGAGCCCGCCGAGACGGTGGTCCGAGCCGCCCGCCGGGATCGCGTACGGCTTCCCGCCGCCGGCTTCGATCTCCTTGACCGCGTTCTCCCAGCTCTCCTTGAAGCCGACGCCGAACCCGGCCTCAACCATCCGGATGTCCGCGCCGAGAACGCGGGAGAGCTGGATGTTGCCGACCTTGTCGTACATCGGGTCGTTCCAGTCGACCCAGCTCTCCTGCACCAGCACGGCCTTGAGCCCGGCCCGCGCGGCGGCCGCGGCGACCTGGCGGGTGTGGTTCGACTGCACGCCGCCGATCGAGATCAGCGTGTCCGCGCCCGAGGCCAGCGCGTCGGCGACCAGGTACTCGAGCTTCCGGGTCTTGTTGCCGCCGAACGCGATACCGGAGTTGGCGTCCTCGCGTTTCGCCCAGACCTTCGCGCCGCCGAGATGAGCGGTGAGCCGCTCCAGCGGATGGACGGGGGAGGGGCCGAACAGCAGCGGGTAGCGAGGGAAATCGGCGAGGGTCATGGCGTCTCCAGGAGGGCTTCGAGTTCGGTCCAGATGGTGGCGGTGATCGCGCAGGCCGCGTCGACGTCGCCCGCTTCGATGGCGTCGGCCAGCTCCGCGTGGCGCCGGACCGACCGGTGGGCGGGCAGGGAGCCGAAGCGGGCGTATTCGAGACGCCGCAGCAGGGGCGTGTAGCGGGCCAGCGTCGCGGCGATCGCCCGATTGCGTGCGGCGGCCACGGGGACGTCGTGGAGTTCATCGTCGGCGGCGATCGCGGCCGCGATGTCCCCGGCGGCGATCGCGTCGGCGAACCGGGTGTTGGCCGCGCGCATCGCCGCCACCTCCGCCGCCCCCATCCTGGGCGCGCCCGCCCGGACGGCGAACTCGTGCAGCGCGCGGACCAGCTGCAAGGCGTCGCGGACGTCGTCGGGAACGAAGCCCGCGACGCGCGTGTAGCTCTGCGGCTTCGACTCGACGAGACCGTCCTCGGCGAGCCTGAGCAGGGCTTGGCGCACCGGCGCCCGGGAAAGCCCCAGCTGTTCGGCGAGGTCGCCGTCGCGCAGGTTCGTCCCCGGCGGCAGCGTCCCGTCGATGATCGCCCGCCGGATGCTCTCGTAGGCCTCGTTCCGGAGGAGGGACCTCGGTACCTTCGCTAACCCACTCACATCTGAAATGTTAGCTGCCCAGATGTCGCGATGGCTAGGTGCGGCGTGCAATGAAGGGGCCTTTCATTGCAAAATTTGCAATGAAAGGCCCCTTCATTGCACTTGAAGGAAGCCGAAGCGGGCTAGTAGACCGGTCCCGTGTACTTCTCGCCCGGACCCTGTCCAGGCGCGTCGGGCACGGCCGAAGCCTCGCGGAACGCCTTCTGCAGCGACTGGAGGCCGTCGCGCAACGGGCCCGCGTGCAGGCCGAGGTACTCTGCGGAAGCGGTGACCAGCCCGGCGAGGGCGGTGATCAGGCGGCGGGCCTCGTCGAGGTCGCGGTGCGGTGAGCTGGCCGGGTCCTCGTCCGCGAGGCCGAGGCGTTCGGCGCCGGCGGAGAGCAGCATGACGGCCGCCCTGCTGATCACCTCGACGCTCGGGATGTCCTCCAGGTCGCGGACGTCCGGGGAATACGGGGGCTGCTGAACGGGTTCATCTGACACGTCTGGTACCCTTCCACGAGCGACCAGCCCCCGAGTGATCGGGGGCGGCAAGTGGAGCCCCGCTCCCACCCGTGTCACCGCCGCAACACCAGGTGTCCGGGTCCGGTCTCGCCAAGACGATTTCGGGCGTCGAGGCGGTGTGTTCGGTTCTGGAGATCGAACACGATCGGAAAGAGTGGGCCCCGCGTACCGCACGGTACCGGGGCCTTAGGTATGTGGGCACCAGGTCGAAACGGTAGAAGAATTTACCTCGAACCAGGGAGGCCCCATCAGCTCCGAGACACGCATCAACGACCGAATCCGGGTACCGGAGGTCCGCCTCGTCGGGCCGGCCGGTGAACAGGTCGGCATCGTCCGGATCGAAGATGCGCTGCGGCTGGCACAGGAGAACGATCTCGATCTCGTCGAGGTCGCCCCGCAGGCACGCCCGCCCGTATGCAAGCTCATGGACTTCGGCAAGTTCAAGTACGAGAGCGCGCAGAAGGCCCGCGAGTCCCGCCGCAACCAGCAGCTCACCGTCATCAAAGAGCAGAAGCTGCGGCCGAAGATCGACCAGCACGACTACGAGACCAAGAAGGGTCACGTGTCGCGCTTCCTTGCGGCAGGCAACAAGGTCAAGGTCACGATCATGTTCCGCGGTCGCGAGCAGTCCCGGCCGGAACTCGGGTTCCGGCTGCTGCAGAAGCTCGCCGACGAGGTGACCGAGCTCGGCTTCGTCGAGTCGTCGCCGAAGCAGGACGGTCGCAACATGATCATGGTGTTGGCCCCGCACAAGAACGTGAAGCCGCAGAAGGCCGCGAAGGCAGCCAAGGACGAAACGTCCGAGCCGCCCGCCGACGCGTAGCGCCGACCAGCACATGTCAGCGGCACACCGGGCAAAACCGGTGTGCCGCCGCACGGAAGAGGACAACGTAATGCCGAAGATGAAGACGCACAGCGGGACGTCCAAGCGTGTCCGCGTCACGGGTTCGGGCAAGCTGCGCCGCCAGAAGGCCGGCCGCCGCCACCTGATGGAGAAGAAGTCCAACAGGCTCACCCGTCGCCTCGAAGGCACGACCGAGATCGCCAAGAACGACGTCGGCCGCGTCAAGCGCCTTCTCGGCCGCTGACACCCCGCACTTTGTAAACGCCGGGCGCGCCAGCGCGCCCCCAGATCGACAGGATGGACCCAGTGGCACGCGTCAAGAGGGCTGTCAACGCCCAGAAGAAGCGTCGCGCGACTCTCGAGCTCGCCAGCGGCTACCGCGGCCAGCGTTCGCGGCTGTACCGCAAGGCGAAGGAGCAGACGCTTCACTCGCTGAACTACGCCTACCGGGACCGTCGTGCCCGCAAGGGTGACTTCCGCCAGCTGTGGATCACCCGCATCAACGCGGCGGCCCGCGCCAACGGCGTGACCTACAACCGGTTCATCCAGGGCCTCAAGGCCGCGGGTGTCGAGGTCGACCGCAAGATCCTCGCGGACCTCGCGGTCAACGACGCCGCCGCCTTCACCGCGCTGGCCGAGCTGGCCAAGGCGAACGTGAACACCGAAGAGAAGAAGTCGGCCTGACCGGCGACAGCGTTCTTCCGCGACCCGGGGCCGCTCCGTTCACCGAACGGACGCCCCGGGTCGTTGCTGCGCGCAAGCTCACCCGCCGGGCCGAGCGTGAGAAGACCGGCCGGTTCCTGGCCGAGGGCGCGAACGCGGTCGAAGCCGCGCTCGAACACGGCGGCACGGTGTACGAGCTGTTCGTGACCGAACGCGCCGCCGCGCAGCACGAGCGCCTGCTCGTCGCCGCGCGCGAGGCGGGCGTCCCCGTCTCGCCGATCACCGATCGCGCGGCCGGCGGATTGTCCGAGACCGTGACGCCGCAAGGCATTGTCGCGGTCTGCGCGCTCGTCGACCGTCCACAAGAGACCGTCCTGAAGCCGGGCGCGAAACTCGTCGTCGTCCTCGTCGACGTCGCGGATCCCGGTAACGCGGGCACCGTGATCCGGGTCGCGGACGCCGCCGGTGCCGACGCGGTCGTCCTCGCCGGGGACAGCGTCGACCCGCACAACGGCAAATGCGTCCGCGCGGCCGCCGGCAGCCTGTTCCACCCCGCCATCACCCGGATCCGGGACGTCGACGCGGCCTTGAAGGCCTGCTCCGCCGCCGGACTCCGCACCTTCGGCGCGCACGGCTACGCCGACACCGAGCTCGATCAGGTGACCTTCGACGAGCCCACCGCGTGGGTCTTCGGCAACGAGGCGCACGGACTGCCGCAGGCGGTCCTGGAGACGGTCGATCGCGCGGTCAAGATCCCGATGTACGGCCGGGCGGAGAGCCTGAACCTCGCGACGGCCGCCGCGATCTGCGTGTACACGAATGCGATGGCTTCGCGGGCCGCCACCACGTAGAGTCGCGGGCACCACGCCGTCGCAGCACGACACCAAGGGAGCTCTCATGGAACGCAGTGTTCGTTCCAGCACCTTGTTTACGGCGTAGAGCGCGGTTTTCGCACTTCCGAGTGACGGTGTGCCCAGCCCGAGGGTGATCGGGGGCCGCCGTTCGCTGTCCCATAGAATTCAGCAGCTGCTAAACCCATGTGTGCGCTCGCGTGCACCGGACCAGTCCCAGCGGACGCCGAGGAGTTATGTCCGAAGCCAACGACAAGCAGGACCCCCAGGCGGGAACGCTCGCGCCGGAAACGTTGACGGCCGCCGTCAAACAGGCCGAGACCGATTTCGCGGCCGCGGCGGATCTCGACGCGCTGGCCGCGGTCAAACCCGCCCACCTCGGGGACCAGTCTCCGCTGCTGCTCGCCCGCCGTGAGATCGGCGCCCTGCCCAAGCAGGAGAAGGCCGAAGCCGGCAAGCGGGTCAACGAAGCGCGCCAAGGCATTCAGGCCGCCTTCGACGCGCGCCGAGCCGTGCTCCAAGCCGAACGTGACGAAAAGGTACTCCGCGAGGAGGCCGTCGACGTCACGCTCCCGTGGGACCGTGTGCCCCGTGGCGCCCGGCACCCGATCGCGACCCTGTCCGATCGGATCGCCGACGCGTTCATCGCGATGGGCTACGAGGTCGCCGACGGGCCGGAACTCGAAGCCGAGTGGTTCAACTTCGACGCGCTGAACTTCGGCAAGGATCACCCCGCGCGCCAGCTGCAGGACACGTTCTACCTCGGCGCGGAGGACTCCGGCCTGGTGCTGCGGACGCACACCTCGCCGGTGCAGGCCCGCACGCTGCTGCACCGTGACCTGCCCGTGTACGTCGTCTGCCCCGGCCGCACCTACCGGACCGACGAACTCGACGCCACGCACACCCCGGTGTTCTCGCAGGTCGAAGGGCTCGCGGTGGACAAGGGCCTGACGATGGCGCACCTCAAGGGCACTCTCGACGCCTTCGCCCGCGCGATGTTCGGCGGTACCTCGAAGACCCGCCTGCGCCCGCACTTCTTCCCGTTCACCGAGCCGTCGGCCGAAGTCGACGTCTGGTTCGAGGAGAAGAAGGGCGGCGCCGGCTGGGTCGAGTGGGGCGGCTGCGGCATGGTCAACCCCAACGTCCTGCGTGCCTGCGGCGTCGATCCCGAGGTCTACTCGGGCTTCGCCTTCGGCATGGGTATCGAGCGCACCCTGCAGTTCCGCAACGGAATCCCGGACATGCGCGACATGGTGGAGGGCGACATCAGGTTCACCCTGCCCTTCGGAACGGAGGCCTGAGTGAAGGTCCCAGCCAGCTGGCTGACCGAACACCTCGACGTCGACGAGGAGGTCACGGCCCAGGATCTGGCCGACGCCTTCGTGCGTATCGGCATCGAGGTCGACGACGTCCGGAAACTCGAACCGGTCACCGGCCCGCTCGTGGTGGGCCGCGTCGCCGAGATCGAGGAGCTCACCGAGTTCAAGAAGCCGGTTCGCTTCTGCCGCGTCGACGTCGGCGAGCCCGAGAACGACGCCAAGCCTGACGAGAACGTCGACGACGGTGCCGACGATGAGGACGACGACGAAGGTCCCTTCGAGGACGAGGGCCCGACAGGGATCAGGACCCGCGGGATCATCTGCGGTGCCACGAACTTCGCCGAGGGCGACCTGGTCGTCGTCGCGCTGCCCGGCACGGTGCTGCCCGGTGGTTTCGAGATCGGTTCGCGCAAGACCTACGGCCGCCTCAGCGACGGCATGATCTGCTCCGCGAGCGAACTGGGCATCGGTGATGACCACTCCGGCATTCTGGTGCTGCCGCCGAGCACGGCCAGCCCGGGCGAGGACGCGAACAAACTGCTCGGCCTCGAAGACACCGTTCTCGAGGTCACGCCGACCCCGGACCGTGGCTACACCCTTTCGGTCCGAGGTCTCGCCCGCGAGCTGTCCAACGCGCTCGACGTCCCGTTCGGCGACCCGGCGTCCATCGAGGTCCCCGAGGCCGAGAGCGACGTCTGGCCGGTGCACCTCGAAGACACCGAGGGCTGCAAGCGGTTCGTGCTGCGCCGGGTCAAGAACCTCGACGCCACCGCGCCGACGCCGTGGTGGATGCGCCGCCGCCTGATGCTGGCGGGTATCCGCTCGATCTCGCTCGCGGTCGACGTGACCAACTACGTCATGCTCGAACTCGGGCACCCGTTGCACGCCTTCGCGACCGGTTCGGTCAAGGGCGATCTGGTGGTGCGCAAGGCGAAGCCGGGCGAGAAACTGACCACTTTGGACGATGTCGAGCGCACGCTCGACGCGGACGACGTGGTGATCGCCGACGACAGCGGGGTCATCTCGCTGGCGGGCACGATGGGTGGCGCGTCGACCGAGATCACGCCGGAGAGCACCGACGTGCTGCTCGAGGCGGCGCATTGGGATCCGTCGTCGATCAGCCGGACGGCCCGCCGTCACAAGCTGTTCTCCGAGGCGGCCAAACGGTTCGAGCGCTACACCGACCCGCAGCTGTGCGCGGTGGCCGTCGAGCTCGCCGCGCGCCTGCTGCGTCAGTACGGCGAGGGTTCGATCCTGCCCGGCCGCACCGACGAGGGCGGCGTCGAGCCGAACCCGCCGGTGACCATGCCGATCAGCCTGCCCGACCAGGTGGCCGGGGTGCGCTACGAGCGCGGCGTCACGGTCAAACGGCTCTCGCAGATCGGCTGCAAGGTCAACGTGGGCACGGCCGAGGACGGCACCGCGCTGGTGACCGCCGTGCCGCCGAGCTGGCGCGGTGACCTGGTGCAGCCCGCCGACCTGGTCGAGGAGGTGCTCCGGCTGGAGGGCTACGACAGCATCCCGTCGGTGCTGCCCGACGCCCCGGCCGGCCGTGGCCTCACCGACACGCAGCGCCGCCGTCGTTCGGTCGCGCGTGCGCTGGCGGAGAACGGCTACGTCGAGGTGCTGCCGTTCCCGTTCATCGCGGACTCGGTCTGGGACGCGTTCGGGCTGCCCGAGGACGACGTCCGCCGCAGCACCGTGAAGGTCCGCAATCCGCTGGAGGCGGACCGGGACCGGATGGCGAGCACCTTGCTGCCGGGGCTGCTGGATACCTTGCAGCGCAACATTTCCCGTGGTTTCAAGGATGTCTCGCTGTTCCACATCGGACAGGTCGTGCTGCCCGGGCCGAACCCGATCCCGATGCCTTCGCTCGGGGTGGCCCGGCGCCCGACCGACGAGGAGCTCGCGGTACTGGAGGCGGCGGTCCCGCCGCAGCCGCTGCACGTCGCCGTCGTGCTCGCGGGCCAGCGTGCCCGGGCCGGCTGGTGGGGTGCGGGCGAGCAGGCGAACTGGGCCGACGCGGTGCAGGCCGCCCGGCTGGTGGCGCAGGCCGCCGGTGTCGAGCTGACCACGGCCGCGGCGGACCAGCCGCCGTGGCATCCCGGCCGCTGCGCGCAGCTGCGGGTGGGGCAGTGGCCCATCGGTTACGCCGGTGAGCTGCACCCGAAGGTCGTCGAGGCGCTCGGGCTGCCGCCGCGCACCGTCGCGATGGAGCTCGACCTGGACGCGATCCCGATCCCGGACGGCCGTCCGGCACCGCGGATTTCGGCGTACCCGCCGGTGCTGCTCGACGTCGCCCTCGTCGCCGAGGAGAGCGTCCCGTCGGCCGATCTGGCCGAGGCGCTGCGCGAAGGCGCGGGCGAACTGCTCGAGGACATCACGCTGTTCGACTCGTACCAGGGTGAACAACTGGGCGAGGGCAAGCGTTCGGTGGCGTACAAGCTGCGGTTCCGCGCCGCGGACCGCACGCTGACCGTCGACGAGGCCACCAAGGCCCGCGACGCCGCCGTCGCGGTCGCCGGTGAACGCTTCGGCGCGAGCCTGCGGGCCTGACCCGAAAGTCACATGAAGGCCCCTTCCCTCGGCTCAGCCGAGGGAAGGGGGCCTTCATGCGCTTCAGGTGTGGCAAAGTGAGGACCTGTGTCACGTCCAGACGGTCGGTCCAGTATCCAAGACATCGCCCGCGCCCGGCTGAGCGACGGTTTCGTCGGCAGGGTCGGGGAACGCGAGGACTTCCGGGGCAATCTGGGGCTGCCCGGGAGCGACCGGCGCCGCCGGTATCTGTACTCGGTGCACGGTCTTGCCGGGGTCGGCAAGTCCTTCCTCCTCGACCAGCTCCGCGGGATCGCCGAGGAAACCCGCGCCGCCGTCGGATTCGCGGACGACCGGCAACAGGATCTGCCCACGACGTTGGTCAAACTGGCCAAGGACCTCGCTCGCGGCGGGCACGAGATGCGCCGGTTCGAGAAGCGCTACGAGTCCTACCTCAAGGCGAGGGAACGGCTGCACAACGATCCGCAGGCTCCGGCGGCGGGCCGGGCGCTCGTGACGAAGACCGTGGTCAAGGCCGGCCTTGGCGTGGCGAAGACCCTGCCCGGCGGAAGCATCGCCGCCGACGCGATCGACGCGGACGCGACGGCGAAACAGCTGGAGCAGTTGCAGGTCTACCTCGCGGCGAAGTTCAAGCGGAAGGCCGACGTCCAGCTGCTCCTGGAGCCCGCGGGAGAGTTGACCAAGCCGTTCGTCGAGGATCTCTGGCGTATTCCGGAGAGCCGGCAGATCGCGCTGTTCTTCGACACCTTCGAGCGGACTTCGCCGGTACTGGAGACCTGGCTGCTCGACCTGTTCGGCGGACTGTACGGCGATCTCCCGCAGAACCTGGTGCTCACCGTCGCGGGCCAGTTCCCGCTGGACGAGGCGAAATGGAACCGGCACGCGCCGCTGGTGCGCGAGATCGAACTCCGGCCGTTCACCGAGCCGGAGGCGCGCCGCCTGCTCGCCGAGCACGGCATCACCGACGAGAAGGTCGTCGAGATCGTGCTGCGGCTGACCGACGGCCTGCCCGTCCTGGTCGCCATGCTGGCCCGCGGAAACCCCACCGAAGCGGACGCCGTCGGCGATCCCAGCGACGACGCGGTCAAGCGGTTCCTGCACTGGGTTCCCGAAAAGGCGAGGAAGGACATCGCCGCCACGGCGTCGTTGCCCCGTTTCCTGGACGAGGACGTCATCGGCGTGCTGACCGGGAAGGAAAGCGCGGGGGAGATCTTCCGCTGGCTGCGGGAACTGCCGTTCGTCGGGCGCCGTGAGCTCCCGGTGCGCTATCACCCGGTGGTCCGCGGCCCGATGGTGCGTATGGAACGCGGCCGTTCGCCCGCCGAGTTCGCCGAACGTCACCTCAGGCTCAGCGAGTACTACGAAGGCCGGTGCGCCGAACTCGGCTTCGGCCGCCACCGCGATGCGTGGAACGACGAGCGCTGGCAGAAGCGGAAGCTCGAACAGACCTACCACCGGCTCTGCGGCGACCCGGCCGAAGCGCTGCCGGACGCGTTGCTCGGCGCCGCCGAGATGATCACCACCGGCACCGCTTCCGCTCGCGCTTGGGCGCGCATGATGGAACAGGCGGGTGCCGACGCGGACGCGCCCGCGGTCCTGGGCTGGGGACAGCGCCTGGCCGCCGCGGTCGGCGAAGGTGAGATCCCGGTGCTCGACCTGCTCGCCGGTGCGGGCGAACTCGACGCCGCCCGGCTTTCCACGGTGCTCCGGCGCCGCGCGTGGGCCTACGAGGGGCAAGACGACGTCGCCGCGGCGAAACGGGACTTCGATCGGGCTGTCGATCTGAACCCCGCCGATCCCTATGCGTGGAGCGATCGAGGAAACCTGTTCCGCAACGAAGGCGACTGGGAACGGGCGCTGTCGGATCTGGACCGGGCGATCGAGCTCGATCCCACCTACGCCTACTCGTGGCGTGGGCGCGGTTCGGCCAGGGCCGAACTCGGTGACCTCGAGAGCGCGATGGCCGACCTGGACGAGGCCGTTCGCCTCCAGCCCGATCACCGGTGGGCCTACACCATCCGCAGCGAGGTGTACTTCAAGCGCGGCGACGTCCGGAAGGCGATCGACGAGATCGACATCGCGATCAGGCTCGATCCCGACTACGCCTGGGCCGTCCACTACCGGGCCACGCTGTTCGCCGAACTGGGAGACAAGGAAGAGGCGCTCGCCGGCCACCGCGCGGCCGCCGATCTTCGCCCGAAGGACGTTTTCTACCTGACCGAGCTCGCCTCGTTCCTCGAGCAGACCGGAGATGGGGACGCCGCGTCGGCGACCTTCGACGCGATCGTCGCGGCGGACCCGGGCAGCGACAGTGCCCATGCGCTCCGGGCGGCGTTCCACCACCGGGGCAAGCGGCACCGGCTCGCCATCGACGGCTTCACCACGGCGCTCCGGCTGGACCCGGATTACGAGTGGGCGTACTACATGCGCGGGCGGGCATACGACGACCTGGAAGATCACCCGGCGGCGCTCGCCGACTACGACCGCGCGATCGAACTGGCCCCCGAAGACGCCGAAAACCACCTCCAGCGAGGGATAGTGCTCAGCCGACTGGGAAGGAATGGCGAAGCGCTGGAGTCGTTGAGCCGCGCGATCGAACTCGAGCCCGGCAACGTGCCGGCGTATGCGCGGCGCGCGATGACGCACCGGAGGTCCGGCGATCACCCGGCCGCCCTCGCCGACATCGACGTCGCGGTCGCGGCGAGCCCGGAGATCGCCTTCTTCCACACCACCCGGGGAGACATCCTCAGAGGTCTCGACCGCCACGAGGAAGCCCGCGCCGAGTTGGACGAAGGAGTCCGGCTGGGGCGGGACGAGGGATACAGTCTCTATCGGCGTGCTCACCACCGCCTCATCTTCGGCGAGTTCGAGGGCGCGTTGTCCGATGTGGACAGTGCGCAGGCCGCCGGCGACGACGAGACCGGCGCCCTGCGCGCCGACATCCACCGCCAGTCGGGCGAGTACGGCGAAGCCATCCGGGAGTTGCGAGCACTGGTCGCCTCCGATCCCGAGGACACCGACCACCGCGAGAACCTCGGGGAGGCTTTGCTGTTCGCCGGGGAGCTGGACGAGGCGATGGACATCCTGCGTCCGCTCGCACCGGAGTCCGTCTGGGCTCGAAATCTCCTCGCGATCGCCTGGCTGAAGACCGGAAGAACCGAGGAAGCCCACCGGTCCCTCGCCGCCAGCCTCGACGAAGCGGTCACTCGGAACGTGGCAGGAGACCTCAGCTGGGAGGACCGGGTGCAGCCGCTCTTCTACCTCCTCGCCCTCGGGCGTCACGCCGAAGCGACACTCGAACTCAGTGCCTTGCTGGAGAACGATCCGCCTCGCGAGACGCGACTCATCCTGCTTCGTGACCTGAAAGACCTTGGAGAGCTGATGCCCGAACTCGTCGGGGTGATCGAGGACCTCATCGCCCTCGTTCCCCGGCCGGTGCTCATTCACCCAGGTGCTTGAGCGCCTCCTTCCTGGACAGCGTGGACAGCGCCGGATGCGCGGTGACGAAGGCACGCACCCAGTCCGGTTCGGTCTTCGCGTACTCGCGCAGGGCCCAGCCGATCCCTTTGCGCAGGAAGAAGTCCTTGTCGTCGAGGTTGGCTTCGACCACGCGGGTGAGCAGGTCGGTGTCCGTTCCGCCCTTGGCGCCGATCTGGCAGATGACCGACGTGCGGCGACGCCACCTGTCCTCGTCGTAGGCCCAGGTCAGCATCAGCGTGGTCACCGTCTCCGGCTCCGCCCGCAGGATCGGCCCGACCCGGCGGATGGCGACTTCGTCCACATAGTCCCACCAGGCGCCCGTCACTATCATCTCCTCGTACAGGCCGAGCAGGTCGACGTCCTGCCAGCGCGCGTAGGCGCGGTGGCCGGACAGGGCGATCGCCGCATAGCGCTCTTCACGGAATTCCGCTTCACGCCACAAGGTGAGAACCGCCGTCGAGAAACTCACACGATCGGGTAGCGGATGCTCGGCGTAAACCTGCTTCAGCAAAGCCGTCCGAGGTGGGGACGCCACACCGAGAAACGGCATCTCCGACTTCATGTACGCCCGCATCGACGGAGCCTTGTCCGGCTCGGCCAGCCCGGCCAAACCGTTGCGAACCGCCGAAACCAGGCCTTTCACCTCGTCCACGCGTTCTCCTTTCCCCAGTGGGCGCCGCGAGCGTACGACAGGGGACCGACAAGATGGATATGCCCGGATCGAACCCGGTCCCCCGGCCGGATACCGACTAAAGAGGGATGGCGGTCAACGTGTCGGTCAGCGAGATTGAAGCCGGTTCTCGGTAGCTTCGGCCCGACCGGGTCGAACGCGGACGAAAAGGAACACAGTGAAGAAATTCGTTGCCGCCCTGGCGGTCGCGGGGATCGGTGTCAGCACGATGGCGCTCGCTCCCTCCGCCACGGCCGCCTCGGCGTCGGACTTCGATCCGAAGCCCATTTCCTGGGGAGCCTGTACTCGCCCGAGCCTGGTCAAGGCCGGCGCGGAATGCGGTTTCCTCGAGGTCCCGTTGGACTACGCGAAACCCGGCGGAGAGAAGATCTCGATCGCCGTCTCGCGGGTGAAGCACAAGGCCGCGAAGTCGCAGGGGGTCATGCTGGTCAACCCGGGCGGACCCGGTGGCTCCGGCCTCGGCCTCTCGACGCTCGGCAGGGCCGTGCCGAAGAAGGCCGGTGAGGAGTACGACTGGATCGGCTTCGACCCGCGCGGCGTGGGCGAGAGCAAGCCGTCCCTGACCTGCGACGGCAACTACGCCTCCTACAACCGCCCGCAGTACGTGCCGACCACGCGCGCCATCGAGACGGCGTGGCGTGAAAAGGCGAAGGGCTATGCGAAGGCGTGCGCCAAGAACGGCGCGATTCTCGACCACATCAAGACCGTCGATGTGGCGAAGGACGTCGACAGCCTGCGCAAGGCGCTGGGCGAGAAACAGATCAACTACTACGGCTTCTCCTACGGCACCTACCTCGGGCAGGTCTACAGCACGCTGTTCCCGCAGAACGTGCGGCGGATGGTGTTCGACGGCACCGTCGACCCCCGTGACGTCTGGTACAAGGCGAACCTGAACCAGGACATCGCCTTCGACAAGAACATCAAGACCTACTTCGGCTGGATCGCGAAGTACGACGACGCCTACCACCTCGGCAAGACCGCGGCCGCGGTCGAGAAGCTGTGGTACGCCGAGCAGAAGAAGCTGTACGACAAGCCCGCGGGCGGCGTCATCGGCGGGTCCGAGTGGACGGACATCTTCCTGCAGGCGGGTTACTACGTGTTCGGCTGGGAAGACATCGCGAACGCGTTCGCCGGCTGGGTCCACAAGGGTGACTGGCAGACTCTGAAGGGCCTGTACGACAACTCCAACCCGCCGGGCCAGGACAACGGCTACGCGGTGTACGCGGCCGTGCAGTGCACCGACGTGGCGTGGCCGCAGAGCTGGTCCCGCTGGAAGTTCGACAACTGGGTCACGCACTTCCGGGCGCCGTTCGAAACCTGGGGCAACGCCTGGTTCAACGCGCCGTGCCTCGACTGGCCCGCCAAACCGGGCAAGCCGGTGGAGATCGACGGGAGCAAGGTCCCCGGCATCCTGCTGGTCAACGAGGAGCACGACGCCGCGACGCCGTACCCCGGCAGCCTCGAGGTCCGCAAGCGCTACCCGAACTCCAGCCTGATCAGCGCTCCGGGTGGCACGACGCACTCGGGTTCACTGTCCGGTGTGTCCTGTGTGGACGACAAGATCGCGGACTACCTGCTGACCGGGAAGCTGCCGGTGCGCAAGCCGGGCAACGGTTCGGACGTGCAGTGCGCCGCGGTCCCGGCGCCGGTTCCCGCCGGTGCTTCCGCGACCGCCAAGTCCGACGTGCCGTCGTCGGTCACCGAAGTGAAGAAGGAGGCGCTGGCTCAGGCGCTGCCTTTCTGAGCCTTTTCGCTCGGGATGTTTCGATGCCCCGGTCCGGTTTTTCTCCGGACCGGGGCATTCCTTTGCTCTGATGCTCCTCGGCATGGTTGCGAAAGTGGCTTCCGCAGCCTGACCGGCGAGGTTTGGTCGCCTCACCCGACCCTTAGCAGTGGCTCGTCATCCGCATGCTGTGGATGCGGTCGAAGAACCCGGCGTCGAACGATCCCTCGGCGAACCACCAGTGCCACACGTTCTTGACGGTGCCCTTGACGAACTTGGTGTCACCGCCGTGATGGACGGGCCCGAGGACGATGCCGTTGCTGTCCAGGGTGTTCACCCACATCAGCCATGCGTCGTTGCTGTCGCTGCTGACGATCGTCGCTTCGAACGAAGCGCTGCCGTCGCGTCTGAGCGTCCATTTCGCGTTGTCCATCGTGCAGTCGCCCGCCTGGATTCGACCCCAGGTGAACCAGCAGTAATCCCATCCGGTGCAGGTGGCCTGCGCGGTGGTGGACGCCGTCGTCCCCGCCGAGGCGGGCGTGGCGAAGACAGTCCCGATTATGAGCACGAGCATGGCCAAGAAAAGCGACATCCGGCGTGCTGTGGTTTTCATGTTTCCTCCCCGAAAATCGTCGATCCGTACCGGTCTGTGCGCAAAGCTAACTCGCGGGTGACCCGGTCAGGATCACTTAGGTGCGGCGACAGGGGTGGCCGATAGTGCGTGACCGGCACCCTCTCGGCCCCGAATGCGATGAAAGTTCCGGTCACGCACGGAATTCGCCTCGCACCCCGGAAAACTGTCGGGGCCGCCCGTTAGCGTCCCCGGCATGACCATCGTCGAAGAGCACCGGACCGAGATCCGCGTGCAGGACACCGTTTATCGCATCGAGGTCGCCGCCCGTGAGGGTGGCGGCGCGGCCGGGGAAGACCGCTGGGTGACCGTCATGGTCGGCGGAGCCGGACCGCAGGAGGAGCCTGTCGCCGAAGGCAGGCTCGACATCGACGCCGAAGCCGTACCGGCGTTGGCGACCGTACTTTCCGACACCCTCCTGGCGTTCGCCGGGCGGGGTAACGGCAGGAACGGCCGCCGAAGATCGGCGGACCGCCCCGCGCATCAGGGATCGCCGTGGTCCGACGAGCTGGACGCGGAACTGGAAAGCCGTTGGCTGGCCGGGGAAAGCGTCGAGGAGATCGCGCGGAGCTTCGAGCGGACACCGGGCGGGATCCGTGCCCGGTTGCCCAGGGTCGGCTGCGACCCGGAGCGCCGGGGCGCGTATCTCCCGATCCCGCCCAGCAGACGAGAGGTAGGTGAACTCGGCTGAACCAGGGCGGTCGCGAGGACGGTCAAGTCCTCGCGACCGCCGTCAGTCCACCGTGGACTTCGTGCCGCGCCGGGCCCTGGCCGCCATCTCCCTGAGGTGACCGATCAGTTCCGGCGGTTCGTGCACGGTGAATTCGCAGCCGAGCCCGAGGATGCGGAACGCGAGCCAGTCCAGGGTGTCCGTGCCCGCGTGGAAAACGCAGCTCTCGTCGTCGATCGGTTCCAGCTCGCCGGATCCCTCGCCGATCGCGGGGGAGACCTGGCCGATCGGCGCGTGCAGGGTCACGCGTGCGCTGTAGGTGGGAAGGAGGCTGTACATCTTGTCGGTGACATAGGCCGCCACGTCCTTCGCGGGTGGTTGTCTCGGCGTCGCCCGGCCACCGGTCGCCCGCGGTTCCGAGATCCGGTCCGCGCGGAAGATCCGCCAGTCGTCCCGGTCGAGGTCGTAGCCGAGCAGGTACCACCGGCGTCCGGCGGAGACGAGCCGGTGCGGTTCCACGTGCCGCCGGGATTCGGTCCCGTCGCCGGCGCGATAGGTGAACCGGGTGCGTTCGGTGTTGGCGATCGCGCCGGCGAAGACCGTGAGGTGTTCCGGGTCCACCGCGGCTCCGGTGCCCGGGATCGGCACGGTCGCGGCGCCCAGCGTGCCGACGCGATACCGCAGCCTCGACGGCAGCACCTGCTCGAGTTTGGCCAGCGCCCGCACCGAAGACTCCTCGATTCCCGAGATCGCCTGCCCGGCGGCGCCGCGGAGACCGACCGCGATCGCGACGGCCTCGTCGTCGTCGAGCAGGAGCGGCGGCATCGCCGTGCCGGCGCCCAGCCGGTAGCCGCCTTCGGAACCTCGCGACGCTTCGACGGGGTAACCGAGCTCGCGCAAGCGGTCGATGTCGCGCCGGATGGTCCGCGGGCTGACCTCCAGCCGCTCGGCGAGCTCGCTGCCGGGCCACTCACGAGGCGTTTGCAGGAGTGAAAGCAGGCTCAGCAGCCGGGCGGGCGTGTCGGTCATGCGGTCAAGGATGCCCGTACTCAGTGGTCACCATCGGAAGTCCTCCGGGGACCTCGCGGCCGCACGCCCAGCGGAAACCTGGATCCGCCGAACACCCCCGAAGGGCTTCGATGGCAATCACTGAGTCCCGAATCGGGTGAGCCACACGACTTTGTTTGATTGAACTTGCATGGGAGTGCATAATCATGCGTATGACGGTGAAGATCGCGGTGGCCGGAGCCAGCGGGTACGCGGGCGGCGAACTCCTGCGCCTGCTGCTGACCCATCCCGAAGTCCAGATCGGCGCGCTCACCGCGGCCAGTTCCGCGGGGACGCCGCTCATCCGGCACCAGCCGCACCTCGCGCCCCTGGCGGACCGTGTCCTGCTGGAGACGACCCCGGAGACCCTGGCCGGGCACGACGTCGTCTTCCTCGCCCTGCCGCACGGCCACTCCGGCGCCATCGCCGCGCAGCTCGGCCCGGACGTCCTGGTGATCGATCTCGGCGCGGACCACCGCCTGTCGGACGCGGCGGACTGGCAGCGCTGGTACGGCGGCGACCACGCCGGGCAGTGGCCGTACGGGCTCCCCGAGCTCCCCGGCGCCCGCGAACGTCTCGCCGGGACCAAACGCGTCGCGGTCCCCGGCTGCTTCCCGACCGGCGGTTCGATCGCCCTCGCCCCGGCGCTCGCCGCGGGTTTGGTCGAGCCGGAGGTCAACGTCGTCGCCGTCACCGGGACCTCGGGCGCGGGCAAGAGCCTGAAGCCGAACCTGCTCGGTTCGGAGGTGATGGGTTCGGCCACCGCGTACGGCGTCGGCGGTGCCCACCGCCACACCCCCGAGTTCGCGCAGAACCTTTCCGCGGTCTCGGGTGAGCGGGTCAAGGTGTCGTTCACCCCCGTACTGGCCCCGATGCCGCGCGGGATCCTCACCACCGCGAGCGCTCCGCTGAAGACCGGCCTGGACGCCGATGGCGCCCGCGAGATCTACGAAAAGGCGTACGCCACCGAGCCGTTCGTCCAGCTGCTGCCCGCGGGCCAATGGCCGTCCTCGGCCTCGGTCGTCGGCTCGAACAACGTCCAGCTGCAGGTCACCGTCGACGCCGACACCCGGCGCCTGATCGTGGTCGCGGCCATCGACAACCTGACCAAGGGCACCGCGGGAGGCGCCGTCCAGTCGATGAACATCGCACTGGGCCTCCCGGAAACCACCGGACTACCGACCGTAGGAGTCGCTCCGTGACCGTCACGCAGCCGAAGGGATTCCGTGCCGCGGGCGTCGCCGCCGGGATCAAGGCCGAGGGCAAGCTCGACCTCGCGCTCGTCGTCAACGACGGGCCGCTGCAGGTCGCGGCCGGCGTGTTCACGCGCAACGTGATCAAGGCAGCGCCCGTCCTCTGGTCGCAGGAGGTGCTCAAGCAGCAGCGGCTCAAGGCCGTCGTCCTCAACTCCGGCGGCGCGAACGCCGCCACCGGCCCCGGCGGCTTCCAGGACACCCACAAGACCGCCGAGAAGGTCGCCGAGCTCCTCGATGCGGGCGCTGTCGAGGTCGCGGTCTGCTCGACCGGCCTGATCGGTGAGCGGCTGCCGATGGACGCGCTGCTCTCCGGTGTGGACACCGCCTTCGCCGGCCTCGGCACCGGTACCGAGGCCGATCTCGCCGCCGCCACCGCGATCATGACCACCGACACCAAGCCGAAGCAGGCGGTCGCGAAGCACGACAGCGGCTGGAGCGTCGGCGGGTTCGCCAAGGGCGCCGGCATGCTCGCCCCGAACCTCGCGACGATGCTGTCGGTCCTCACCACCGACGCGGTCGTGACACCGGAAGTCCTGGACAAGGCCCTGCGCGCCGCCACCGGCGTGACCTTCGACCGGCTCGACGTCGACGGCGGCACTTCCACGAACGACACGGTGCTCGTCCTCGCGTCCGGCGCCAGCGGTGTCGAGCCGACCGAGGCCGAACTGACCGAGCTCCTCACCGCCGTCAGTCTCGATCTCGTGCTGCAGCTGCGAGCGGACTCCGAAGGCGCGACCAAGTACGTCGACGTCACGGTCGCCGGCGCGGCGAGCGAGCCGGACGCCATCGCCGTCGGGCGGACGATCGCCGAGGACAACCTGGTCAAGACCGCGCTGTTCGGTTCGGACCCGAACTGGGGCCGCATCGCCATGGCACTGGGCCGGGTGCCCGCGAAGATCGACCCGGACAAGGTCGCCATCGCGATCAACGGCGTCACCCTGTTCGCGAACGGCACACCCGCGGCGGACCGTTCCGAGGCCGATCTCTCCGGCCGGGACATCCGGATCGTCGTCGACCTCGGTCTCGGCGAAGGCGGGGCGACGATCTACACGACCGACCTCTCGCACGCGTACGTCGAAGAGAACAGCGCGTACTCGTCATGAGCCCTTCCGAATCCACCGTCCCCGCGGACGAGCGGCTCGCGACGGCCGCCGAGAAGGCCTCGATCCTCATCGAAGCCCTGCCCTGGCTGCAGCGTTTCCACGGCGCCACCGTCGTGGTCAAGTACGGCGGCAACGCCATGATCGACGAGAGCCTCAAGCAGGCGTTCGCCGAGGACATGGTCTTCCTGCGCATGGCGGGCCTGCGGCCGGTGGTGGTGCACGGCGGTGGCCCGCAGATCACCGCGATGCTCAACCGGCTCGGCGTCGAAGGTGAGTTCAAGGGCGGCCTGCGCGTCACCACGCCCGAGACCATGGACATCGTCCGCATGGTGCTGACCGGCCAGGTCAGCCGCGAACTGGTCGGCCTGATCAACGCGCACGGCCCGTACGCGGTCGGCATCTCCGGCGAGGACGCGCGGTTGTTCACCGCCGAGCGCAAACAGGCCACTGTGGACGGTGTGGCGGTGGACATCGGGCTCGTCGGCGAGGTCTCCGAGGTGAACCCGGACGCGGTGCTCGACATCGTCAACGCGGGCCGGATCCCGGTCGTGTCCACCGTGGCCCCGGACGTCGACGGCGTCGTGCACAACATCAACGCCGACACCGCCGCCGGTGCGCTGGCCGCCGCTCTCGGCGCGGAGAAACTCGTCGTGCTCACCGACGTCGAGGGCCTGTACGCCAACTGGCCGGACCGCGGTTCGCTGGTCGACCGGATCCGCGTGGACCGCCTCGAATCCCTGCTGCCCGGCCTCGCCAGCGGCATGATTCCGAAGATGGAAGCCTGTGTGCGCGCCATCCGCGGCGGCGTCCGCCGGGCGCACGTGATCGACGGCCGCATCGCCCATTCGGTATTGCTGGAGGTCTTCACCTCTCGCGGCATCGGTACCATGGTCTTCCCCGAAACGGAGCTCCCGTGACCACGTACAAGTCCAATGTAGACGGCCAGGAGCACTGGAAGTCGTCCCTCATGGACAACTACGGCACCCCGGCGCTGACCCTGGTCCGCGGTGAGGGGGCGACGGTCTGGGACGCCGACGGCAAACCGTACGTCGACCTGCTGGGTGGCATCGCGGTCAACGCGCTCGGCCACGCGCATCCCGCCGTGGTCGCCGCGGTCACCGAACAGGTCGCGAAACTCGGGCACACCTCGAACCTCTACGTGAACCCGGTCGCCGTCGAGCTGGCCGAAACCCTCCTGGACGTCGCAGGCCTGTCCGGCAACGCGAAGGTGCTGTTCGTCAACTCCGGCGCGGAAGCCAACGAAGCCGCGCTGAAGATCAGCAGGCTCACCGGGCGAAGCAAGATCGTCGCGTGCGAGGGTGCCTTCCACGGCCGTACCATGGGCGCGCTCTCGCTGACCGGTCAGCCGTCCAAGCGGGACGCGTTCGCACCGCTGGTCCCGGGCGTCACTCACGTTCCCTACGGTGACGTCGACGCGCTTCGCGCCGCGGTGGACACCGAGACCGCGGCGGTGTTCCTGGAGCCGATCCTCGGGGAGGCAGGCGTCGTCCCGGCGCCGGACGGCTACCTCCAGGCCGCGCGGGAGATCACCAAGGCGACCGGGACCCTGCTGGTCCTCGACGAGGTACAGACCGGCATCGGCCGCACCGGAGCGTGGTTCGCCTTCCAGCACACCGGCATCGTCCCGGACGTCATCACACTGGCGAAGGGGCTCGGCGGCGGCCTGCCGATCGGCGCGGTCATCGGCGTCGGCGCGGCGGGGGAGCTGATGAAGCCGGGCCAGCACGGCACCACCTTCGGCGGTAACCCGGTCTGCTGCGCCGCCGGGCTCGCCGTGCTCAAGACCATTGCCACGGAAAACCTGAACGACCACGTTTCCGCGCTGGGCAAGGACATCGCTTCCCGTGTCGAGGAGCTCGGCCACCCGCTGGTGGCCGGGGTCCGCGGGGCCGGGCTGCTGCTCGGCATCGCGTTGCGCGAACCGGTCTCGGCGACGGTCGCCAAGGCCGCGCAGGACGCGGGATATCTGGTCAACCCGATCGCCCCGGACACCATCCGGCTGGCACCGCCGCTGATCCTGAGCGCCGAAGAGGCCACGGGATTCCTCGAAGCCCTTCCCGGGGCGCTCGATTCCACCACCACCTAGGACAGAGACCAAACGCATGCTCCGCAACTTTCTCCGTGACGACGATCTGAGCCCGGCCGAACAGGCCGAGATCCTGGACCTCGCCGACCAGCTGAAGGCCGAGCCGCTCAGCTCCCGCGCGCTGGAGGGCAAATCCGTCGCGGCGATCTTCGAGAAGAACTCCACCCGGACCCGGTTCTCCTTCGAGGTGGGCATCGCCCAGCTCGGCGGGAACCCGGTCATCGTCGACGGCCGCTCCATGCAGCTCGGCCGCGAAGAGACCATCGAGGACACCTCACGGGTGCTTTCGCGGTATCTCGACGCGATCGTCTGGCGCACCTTCGCCCAGAAGCGCATCGACGCGATGGCGTCGGCGGCGAGCATCCCGGTGATCAACGCGCTCACCGACGAGTTCCACCCGTGCCAGGTGCTCACCGACCTGATGACCATCCGCGAGCGCAAGGGCAAGCTCGCCGGGCTCACCCTGGTCTACCTCGGCGACGGCGCCAACAACATGGCGCATTCGCTGCTGCTGGGCGGGACCACGGCCGGGATGCACGTCCGCGTCGTCTCGCCGGAAGGCTTCCAGCCGGACCAGCAGGTCATGCTCGACGCGAAGCACCGGTCGACGGAGACCGGCGGCAGCACCACGGTGTTCACCGATCCGTACGCGGCCGTCGAAGGCGCGGACGTCGTCGTCACCGACACCTGGACTTCGATGGGCCAGGAGAACGACGGTCTCGACCGCGTCGGCCCGTTCCGTGAGCTGCAGGTCAACGCCGCGCTGATGCGCCGCGCCGCGGACGAGGCGATCGTGCTGCACTGCCTGCCCGCGCACCGCGGCTGGGAGATCACCGACGAGGTCATCGACGGACCGGCCAGCGCGGTCTGGGACGAGGCCGAGAACCGGCTCCACGCGCAGAAGGCCTTGCTGGTGTGGCTCATGGACGAGAAGCGGCGACGATGACCGGCAGCCGAGTCACCCGGCAGGCACGGATCACCGAACTCGTGTCCACGATGGCGATCCGCAGCCAGACCGAGCTCGCGAAGCTCCTGGCGGCCGAAGGGATCGACGTCACGCAGGCGACGCTTTCGCGGGACCTCGACGAACTGGGCGCGGTGAAGCTCCGAGGTGCCGATTCCGGCGCGCCGGTGTATGTCATTCCCGAGGACGGCAGCCCGGTACGCGGTGTGCAGGGTGGCACGTCCCGGCTTTCGCGGTTGCTCGCCGAACTGCTCGTTTCGGCGGACTCGTCGGGCAACCTGACGGTGCTGCGCACCCCGCCGGGCGCGGCGCAGTTCCTGGCCAGCGCCATCGACAGGGCGGCGCTGGAAGAGGTCGTCGGCTCCATCGCCGGCGACGACACGGTCGCGGTGATCGCGAGGGAACCGCTGTCCGGCAAAGACCTGGCCGAGCGTTTCATGGCGCTGGCCCGACGGTCGTCCACAGTGGACGGCGGTGAGGAGACCGAAGGTGACGCCTGACGGGTTCGCCTTCCCGGATGACCCGGAGAAGCTGGTCATCACCTTCGACGAAGGTGTGCCGGTGGCCATCGACGGGGAGACCGTGACGCTGCTGGAAGCGTTCCAGCAGCTGAACCGCCGTGTCGGCGCCTTCGGGCTCAGAGGACGCGAGATCTACGAGGGGCCGGCCGCGGTCGCGCTGGTCAGCGCGCACGAAGAACTGCAAAAGGTCAGTACCGGGCGGGTGTCCGGCGAGGTCCGGCTGGTCCTGCACCGCGGGAACGCGGTCGTGAACTCCGCGCGCGACGAGCGCGCGCTGTACGACTTCACCACAGGCGCTACCTTCGACCGGTCAGTCGCCTGAAGAGAACCAGAAGAATTCGAGGAGTGTCGTGAGCGGGAATGAGCAGCCGGTGCAGCTGTGGGGTGGCCGGTTCGCCAGCGGGCCGGCGGAGGCGATGGCGGCGCTGAGCGCGTCGACCCATTTCGACTGGCGGCTGGCGCCGTACGACATCGCCGGTTCGCGGGCCCACGCGCGAGTGCTGCGGAAGGCGGGGCTGCTCACCGATGACGAGCTGACCGGCATGCTCGCCGCGCTGGACACGCTCGCGCGGGACGTCGAGTCGGGCGCGTTCACCCCGACCGTCGCCGACGAGGACGTCCACACCGCGCTCGAACGCGGTCTGCTGGAGCGGGCGGGCACCGAACTCGGCGGCAAGCTGCGGGCGGGCCGTTCGCGCAACGACCAGGTCGCGACGCTGTTCCGGATGTGGCTGCGCGACGCCGCCCGTCGCGTGGTCGCGGGCACCCTCGGCGTCGTCGACGCGCTGGTTTCGCAGGCGAAGCGGCATCCGGACGCGATCCTCCCCGGCCGCACCCACCTGCAGCACGCCCAGCCCGTCCTGCTGGCGCACCACCTGCTCGCGCACGGCCAGTCGCTGCTGCGCGACGTCACCCGGCTGCGTGACTGGGACGCTCGCACCGCCGAGTCGCCCTATGGCTCCGGCGCGCTCGCGGGTTCCTCCCTCGGCCTCGACCCCGAGGCCGTCGCCGTGGAACTGGGTTTCGACACCAGCGTCGAGAACTCCATCGACGGCACGGCCTCGCGGGACTTCGTCGCCGAGTTCGCCTTCGACGTCGCGATGCTCGCGGTCAACCTGTCCAGGATCGCCGAAGAGGTGATCATCTGGAACACCGCCGAATTCGGCTACGTCACCCTCGACGACGCCTGGGCGACCGGCAGCTCGATCATGCCGCAGAAGAAGAACCCGGACGTCGCCGAGCTGACCCGCGGCAAGGCCGGGCGGCTCATCGGCAACCTGACCGGTCTGCTCGCGACGCTCAAGGCGCAGCCGCTGGCCTACAACCGTGACCTTCAGGAAGACAAGGAGCCGGTCTTCGACTCCGTCGAACAGCTGGAACTGCTGTTCCCGGCGATCGCGGGCATGCTCGAGACGCTGACCTTCCACACCGACCGGCTCGCCGAACTGGCGCCCGCCGGGTTCACCCTCGCCACGGACATCGCCGAATGGCTGGTGCGCCAGGGCGTTCCGTTCCGTGTCGCGCACGAAGCGGCGGGGGAGAGCGTCCGCGTCGCGGAAGCCCGCGGTGTCGGCCTGGACGAACTGACCGACGAAGAATTCGAGAAGATCAACCCCGCTCTGACGCCCGCCGTGCGCGAGGTGCTGACCGTCGAGGGCTCGGTGAGTTCGCGCGACGCCCGCGGCGGTACCGCTCCGGAGCGGGTCGCCGAGCAGCGGGACCGGCTGGTCGCGCGGGTCGCCGAACACCGCGCCTGGCTGAGCTGACCTCTCGCGTGAAGGCCTCCTTCCCTCGGCTCAGCCGAGGGAAGGAGGCCTTCACGCGCTTCAAGGCCGCTTCGCGGTTTTCCGGAGCTTCGCTCGCACCGCCCGGGTGGCGACCGGTCCGAGCCCTTCGAGGACGTCGACCAGGACAGCCAGCTGTCCCAACGCGTTCAACGCCTGCTCGGCGCCGTCCGGATCAACCGACTCGAACAGCGTGAGTCCGAGGAAACCGGCGGAGACGGCGTGAGCGAGTCCTTCGGTCTCGGCCAGTTCGAGCACCGGTGAACCGGCCAGCACGCGGTCGAGGGTCCCTTGGACTTCGCGGACCCATTTGTCCAGCGCCTGCCGCGTCGCCTCGGCCAGCCGTCCGCCGCCCTGCGCGCCGGCGAGCGCTTGGGCGAGGACCGTCATGTTCCCCTCGGCGCGTTCCTCCGCGTGAATGATCCGGCCCAGATCCAGCAGCTCCCCGAGCGTGGTCACCTCGGCGAACCGGTCCCGGAAGTGGGCGACGCGGCCTTCGGTCGCCATCACGCAGGCCTGCGCGATCAGCTCCTCGACACTGCCGAAGTGATAGAAGATCAGCGCCTGATTGGTGCCCGCCGCGGTGGCGACCGTCCTGGCCGAAACGGCGGTGATCCCGCTGGTGCGGATGGTCTCCAGCGCTCCGTCGATCAACCGCTGTTTCGTGCTGGGCCCGTTCATCAGTCCAGGACCTTCTCACGCAGGGGCTTCACCGCGCCGCTCACCCCCGGCCGCAGATCGACGAACCGTGCCTCGAACGCGCCCCGGTAGCCGAACAGCGGCCCGAACCGCCGGTTCGTCACCCGGATCTCGATGCGGAAGAGCCCGCTCTCCTCGTCGAACCACTCGTCGACCTCGGCCACACCGACGACGGATCGTGGCACCACACAGCGAAGCGGGCCTTCGCGGATACGGAACTCCTCCGACCGGATGTGGAAGCCGCCGTCCGGTCGCACCGTCAGGTCGAGATCGACGGCGAGGTGCTGATGTGTCCCCAGGTAGTCGACGATCTTCCGGCGCTCGGTGCTGTAGATCATCTGCGCGTCGAACCGGCGACGCCGTTCCGGCAGTTCGAAGGTGCGGACGAACGACACCGTCTCCCGGCCGAGCGAGTCGACGTACGGATAGTTCTCGATGGTGAAAGGGACATTGCGACCACGTTCCGGGAACAGGATGTGCCTCGACGCGCCGAGTCGCAGGAACGGTGTGGCGAACGCGGTGCCGCGCCAGATCTCGTCCATCACGCCGACGCCGATCATCCCGACACCGTTCTCCGTGCTCAGCGACAGCCGTTCCCGCATCCGCGGGTGTAAGGACGCGAAGCCGGCGCCCAGCGCTTCTCGGAAGATCATGCCTGCTCCAGGGTGTCGAGGATGCGGGGCGCGACGCCGTCCTTGCCCGGTCTCGGACTCCGGCGGCAGCGCCTCGCCGAGGGTGAGAGCAGGGGGCGTTCTTCCGGCGGCCCGCCGGTCTCGAGCCACAGGCGGAGCCTGTCGAACGACCAGGCCGTTATCCAGCCGAAGAGCGGCCGGAACAGCAGGTCGGCGAATTTGCCGAAGACACCCCATCGAGTGATGTAGTCGAAGCCGGTGACGAACCGGACACCGCCGTCGATCGGGGTGTAGCGCCAGTACCCCGAACCGGACTTGATGAGCGACAGCGGATCCGCGGAGGCGAACCGCAACGCGGAGGTCCGGCCGCCGTCCGGCCGCGTGCTCTCGCCGGCGTGTGTTCCGGTCCCGCTGACGACGAGCCCCAGGAACTCGGTCGTGTACCGGAACCGTCCCGGCGAACCCGTGACCGGCTCGATCTGTGAGAAGCGGAGATCCCACCGTGCGTGCAGACGCGGGTCCTGCGTGTACCGCCACAGCGTGTCGAGGTCGGTGCGGATCACCGTTTCGACGTAAAGCGCTCTTCGCCTCATAGCCCCTCCAGTTTTGAGCGTCCGCTCAAAAGCACTGTAGAGCATGTTTGAGCGATCGCTCAATACCTGGACCGTTAAGGTCGTCTTGGGAGAACGCGAGGAAAAGGGGAGTGCGGAAAGTGAAGACCGGCAGGCAGTTCACCCGGCGCGAGCTGGCGCTGGATCCGGTGGAGCTGTCCAAACTCCTGCTCGGCGCGGTGATCGAAGCGACCGGTCCCGACGGCACGGTCGCCGTCCGCCTGGTGGAGGTCGAGGCCTATCGAGGACTCGACGACCCCGCGTCGCACTGCTATCGCGGCAAGACGCCGCGCAACGCGGTCATGTGGGGTCCCGCAGGGCATCTGTACGTGTACTTCGTCTATGGCATGCACTTCTGCGCGAACGTCGTCGGCACCGAAGACGGGCAGCCGGGCGCCGTGCTGCTGCGGGCCGGGGAGGTGGTGTCCGGTGCGGACATCGCGAAGGCGCGCAGGCCGTCGGCACGTGGCAACGGCGAACTCGCCAAAGGCCCGGCCATCCTCACGTCGGTGCTCGGCATCGACCGGGCCGAGAACGGCGTCGACCTGACCGACCCCGCGTCACCCGTCCGGTTGTTCACCGGCGAACGCGTTCCCGAAACGGACATCCGCACCGGGCCGCGCGTCGGCGTCGCGATGGCCATGGACACGCCATGGCGGTTCTGGATCGACGGATCGCCCGCGGTCTCCACCTACCGCCGGGGCGGCAAGCGACGGGCGGCCGCCCCCGGCCGATAGTCGGTTGACCTGGTGCGGGAGGATCTACAGGCGTGAGCGAGCACATCCTTGACGAGCTGACCTGGCGCGGCCTGATCGCGCAATCCACCGACCTCGAAGCACTGCGGCGAGACCTCGACCAAGGACCTCTCACGCTCTATTGCGGATTCGACCCGACGGCGCCCAGCCTGCACGCCGGCAACCTGGTGCCGCTGCTGATGCTCTCCCGCTTCCAGCGCGCCGGTCACCGGCCGATCGTGCTGGCGGGTGTCGCCACCGGGATGATCGGCGACCCGCGCGACACCGGTGAGCGCACCCTCAACACGCTGGACACCGTCGCCGAATGGGCCGACCGGATCCGCGGGCAGCTGGAGCGTTTCGTCGACTTCGACGACTCGCCGACCGGCGCGGTCATCGAGAACAACCTGAACTGGACCGGCAAGCAGACCGTCGTCGAGTTCCTGCGCGACGTCGGCAAGCACTTCCCGGTCAACATGATGCTGAACCGGGAGACGGTGAAGCGCCGCCTCGAAGCCGACGGCATGTCGTACACCGAGTTCAGCTACCTGCTGCTGCAGTCGCAGGACTACCTGCACCTGTACCGCGAGTACGGCTGCAAACTGCAGATCGGCGGCTCCGACCAGTGGGGCAACCTCGTCGGCGGGGTCGACCTGATCCGCCGGACCGACGGCGGGCACACGCACGCGCTGACCGCGCCGCTGGTCACCGACACCGAGGGACGCAAGTTCGGGAAGTCCACCGGCGGCGGCAGCGTCTGGCTCGACCCGGAGATGACCTCTCCGTACGCGTGGTTCCAGTACTTCCTGAACGTCGCCGACTCCGACGTCATCCGCTACCTGCGGATGTTCTCCTTCCTCGGGCAGGAGGAGATCGCGACGCTGGCCGAGGACACCGAACAGCGCCCCCACCTGCGGTCCGCGCAGCGGAAGCTGGCGGAGGACTTCACGACCCTGGTGCACGGCGAGGCGGCGACCCGGCAGGTCCTCGCCGCGAGCCAGGCGCTGTTCGGCAGGGGAGAGCTGCGTGAGCTGGACTCGCCGACCCTCGACGCCGCCATGGCCGAGGTGCCCAACGGCAAGGTCGACCCGAACGGCGAGTCGACGATCGTCGACCTGCTGATCGCCGCCGGGCTCGTCGACAGCAAGGGCGCCGCGCGCCGCACCGTCAAGGAAGGCGGCGCGTACGTCAACAACACGAAGATCGCCGACGAGGAGTGGAAGCCGTCCGCGGACGACGCCCTGCACGGCCGCTGGCTCGTGGTCCGCAAGGGCAAGCGCAACGTCGCCGGCGTGCGCGTCGGGGGCTGATCGCGGGCAAGCGCCCGAAACAGGGCTCCTGACCTGCGGGAACGCAGTTAAGGTACCCCCCTGTTTCGGGCCCTTCCGGGGCGTGTAAAGTTCTCCAAGTCGCCAGGGAAACCGGGTGGCCGACCGGGACACGAACCAAGCTCTCGCCTCAGGGCGATTGAGTGGGTGTCTCACCAAAAACTGCTAGGAATGACTGCTTCGGATAAGGCCGCGTGCGGTGCGATCTGGGGTGTGTTGCTTGAGAACTCAACAGTGTGCTAGTGAACTAAGCCAGTAGAGCTTATGTATTTGAACCTCGTTTTGGGGTTCCTTTGAGAGCAAGTATTTGCCTCGATCAAATTTGACATTGTTGGAGAGTTTGATCCTGGCTCAGGACGAACGCTGGCGGCGTGCTTAACACATGCAAGTCGAACG
>NZ_JAEBEJ010000008.1:0-406174 GCF_046548895.1 Amycolatopsis sp. cmx-4-54 | reverse complement strand
ATGTCAAATTTGATCGAGGCAAATACTTGCTCTCAAAGGAACCCCAAAACGAGGTTCAAAAACAATAAGCTCTACTGGCTTAGTTCACTAGCACACTGTTGAGTTCTCAAGCAACACACCCCAGATCCCACCGCACGCGGCCTTATCCGAAGCAGTCATTCCTAGCAGTTTTTGGTGAGACACCCACTCAATCGCTGAGAGCGAGAGCTTGGTTCGTGTCCCGGTCGGCCACCCGGTTTCCCTGGCGACTTGGAGAACTTTACATGGCCGGAAACCCCCGAAAACAGGGGGGTACCTTAACGACATCTACGCAGGTCAGAGGCCGGAAACGAGCCCTAACAGGTCGATCACCGGGTGATCGACCTGGAAGCACCCAGATGAACACCGGGGAAGAAACATTGCTCCGAGTACATTGCACCGTATTGATCTCGGCGATTGCTCCGATTAGCGTCGGGCTCATGAGCACTGCGGAACTCGACGGCATCTCCGTCGCTTACGACGACCTCGGCACCGGGTTGCCCGTCGTCCTCGTCCACGGCCATCCCTTCAATCGTTCGATGTGGCGTCCCCAAGCCGAGCGCTTCAGCCAGGAGGGCTACCGGGTCATCACGGCGGACCTCCGCGGCTATGGCGACACGACGGTGGTCCCGGGCAAGACCGGGCTCGACGTCTTCGCCAAGGACATCTGCCGCCTCGCGGACCGGCTCGGCCTCGGGCGCTTCGTGCTCGGCGGCCTCTCCATGGGCGGGCAGATCGTCATGGAGTTCCACCGCACCTACCCCGACCGCGTCGCCGGGCTCCTGCTCGCCGACACCTCTCCCCAGGAGGAGACGGAACAGGGCAGACGCGTCCGCAACGAGATGGCGGACCGGATCCTCGCGGAAGGACTGAATCCCTACGCGGAGGAAGTCCTGACGAAGATGGTCTCCCCGGAGAACGTCCGCACGATGCCGGACGTGGCGGCGCACGTCCTGGGGATGATGCGCACGACACCCAAGGAAGGGGCGGCGGCCGCACTCAGGGGTCGCGCCGAGCGGCCGGACTACCGGGAGAGCCTCGCCCGCGTAGAGGTACCGGCCCTGGTCGTGGTCGGGACCGAGGACGAGTTCACGCCAGTCTCGGACGCCGAGCTCATGCACGAACTCATCCCCGGCTCCACCCTGGCGGTGATCGAGGGTGCCGCCCACATGCCTAACCTGGAGCGCGAGGCCGAGTTCAACGACGTGTTCGCACGGTTCTTGAAAGAGATTGATTGATGCCCCAGAAGACCGTTTTCGTGACCGGTGCCAGCGCCGGGTTCGGCGTCGAGATCGTCCGCCGGTTCGCCGCCGACGGCGCCAAGGTCGTCGCGGCCGCGCGGAGTAAGGACCGGCTCGACAAGCTGGCCGTCGAGCTGGGCGAGAACGTCCTCCCGTTCGAGCTCGACGTCCGGGACGCCGACGCGGTGGCCGCGCTCCCCGGCACGCTTCCCGCCGAATTCGCCGAGGTCGACCTGCTGGTCAACAACGCCGGCCTCGCGAAAGGCCTCGAGCCGGCCCATCGGGCGAAGCTCGACGACTGGGACCAGATGATCGACACGAACATCAAGGGGCTCGCGCACCTCACCCGCGCGCTCTTGCCCGGCATGGTCGAGCGCGGCCGCGGGCACGTGATCAACATCGGTTCGGTCGCGGGCTCCTACCCCTATCCCGGCGGCAACGCCTATGGAGCGACCAAGGCGTTCGTGCACCAGTTCGGCCTAAACCTGCGCGCGGACCTGCAGGGCACCGGCGTCCGGGTGACCAACGTCGAGCCGGGCCTGGTCGGCGGCACGGAGTTCTCCGTCGTCCGGTTCGAGGGTGATCAGAGCAAGGCCGACAACGTCTACAAGGGCACGACGCCGCTGACGGCCGCCGACGTGGCCGAGTCCGTCTTCTGGGCGGCTTCGCAGCCGGAGCACGTGAACATCAACGTCATCGAGTTGATGCCGGTGGTGCAGAGCTTCTCGGCGCTCCATATCCACCGGGAGAGCTGAGGCCGAAGAGGTCGAAGAGCGCCTGCTGTTCCGGGCTTCGCTCGGTCAGCAGGCGCCGCGTCCGCGGGCGGCCGCCGGTGGACGGGTAGCGCAGCACCGTCTCCCCTATTCCCGCGAGGCTGTCCATCAGCTCGCGGACCGACAGGTTCATCCCGGCGCGGTCGGCCTCGCGCCGCATGAGGTGCGTGACCGTGGACGCGAGCACCGTGACCAGCGTGTGCACCGCGATCCGATGCGGGGTCCACTCCCAGCGCGGGGTGGACCCGGTGACCGCGGGGCCGGTGAGCCAGCGGAACGTCGAGTCGAGGTGGGTCCGGGCCCGGTACGCGGTGACGACTTCGGACACCGGCCAGTCGTGGTCGGTGACCAGCACCTGCTTGCCGAAGAACTCGTCGTGCAGCCTCGACACGGCGGCGTCGTCCACCTTCCAGGTCAGCCGGATCTCCCCTGGTTTCGTCCCCGTCAGGGAAGGGGAAAGCACCCGTTCGACGCGGCGGCCGCGGGTGATCCGCGCGATTTCGGCGTTCACCTGGCCGCGGTCACCCCGGTAGACGCCCGACGCCAGTGCGGCGTCGAGGCCGGCGAGTTCGCGGGTCGCGGTGCCCAGTTCCTCGCCGAACGCGCGGGCCTGAGCGTTGTGCAGGGTCTCCGAATGGGTCAGGATCACGCGCCGGCGCACGCCCGCGACCACGGCTCTGGTGTCGAGAGCGGTCAGCCCGGCGAAGCGCTCCGGGTCGACGGGCTTGCGCGCGGACGGCGGTTTCGACAGCAGCTCCGGATGCTCCGAAAGCGGAAGCGCGCCGACGAAGTGCCGCCCGAGGTCGAGTTGCGCGGCCTGGCCCGCGGTGAAGACCAGCGTGACCGGATACAGCGAGCGGAGCCGCTCGGCGAGCGCGGCGAACGGCGGTGCCTCTTCCCTCGGGTACACGTGCGACGCCAGCGGGATCGCACCGTCCTTGGTCACCACCAGGCCGAGCCCGGCGAGTTCGCAACGACAGGGGTCGGCCGTGGTGAAGGTGGCGAACTGCGGGACGTCCACGGCGAGCGCGGCGTCACCGGTCCCCAGCCAGGAGAGCACGGCGTCGGCGACGGCGGTCTCGATCCGGGTGATCCGTTCGGGGGTGAGGCGGTGCAGGGCGCGCCAGTGATTCGGGAGATCCGCCCGGACGAATTCGCGGGCGACGCCGTCGCGCCACCAGTCGGCCAATCGCGTTTCGGGGGCGGTCGCCCGGTGAAGCACGGCGAGCGCGAGATGCGTCCCGAGTGTGGTCGCGGCGCGCTGCGCTCCGACGGCTTCGTCGACCCGGCGCACGAAGTCGAGCCGTCGCAGCGTGGCCCACACCGCCGCGACGTCACCGAAGGTCCGGTGACGCGCTTCGCCGGGGGCCGAGACGTCGCCGTCCATCGCGCGCCCGATCTCCTCGGCCGTCCCGAGGTAGCGCTGCGACACGACCCTCGGCTCACCGTCGACCCGCGCGGAGGTGACGAGGTAGTAGTACGTCCGTCCGCCGACCTTCTTGCCGATCACCGAAGCCACACTTTAGGTAATACACTCGCACCCGCTGATCGGCAACCAAGATCGCGCGTTGACCAGCGGAAACGGTGACCTGACCCACGTGGGTGACGCGGTGGCCGGATGCACACTGGCAGGTGGAGCGAGTCCGGCCATAGCGTGCGGGAATGGCATCGGATGCAGACGCGAACGCCCCCACCACCTCCGCGATGCGCCGGGCGCTCGCCAGGGCGCGCGACGGGAAGACCCTCGACATCACCGAGGCCTCGATCCTGCTCCAGGCGCGCGGCGACGATCTCAAGACGCTGTCCGAGCACGCCTCCCGGGTCCGCGACGCCGGACTCGTCGCGGCAGGCCGCCCAGGCGTGGTCACCTACAGCCGTTCGGTGTTCATCCCGCTGACCCGGCTGTGCCGGGACCGCTGTGGCTACTGCACCTTCGCGACCGTCCCCGGCCGTGTCGAATCGCCGTTCCTCTCCCCCGACGAGGTCCTCGACATCGCCCGCAAGGGTGCCGCGATGGGGGTCAAGGAAGCGCTGTTCACCCTCGGCGACCGTCCGGAGGACCGCTGGAAGGCGGCGAAGGACTGGCTCGACGCGCACGGTTACGACGACACGCTGTCCTACGTCCGGGCGATGGCCATCCGGGTGCTGGAGGAGACCGGCGTCCTGCCGCACCTCAACCCGGGCGTGCTGAGCTGGCAGGACTTCCAGCGGCTCAAGCCGGTTTCGGCGTCCATGGGCATGATGCTCGAGACGACGGCGAAGCGGCTGTACACCGAGAAGGGCGGCCCGCACTACGGCTCACCCGACAAGGACCCCGACGTGCGCCTGCGGGTGCTGGAGGACGCCGGCCGCAGTTCGGTGCCGTTCACCACGGGCATCCTGATCGGCATCGGCGAGAACTTCTCCGAACGCGCCGACTCGCTGTTCGCGATCCGCAAGGTCGCGAAGACCTATGGCGGCATCCAGGAGGTCATCGTCCAGAACTTCCGCGCGAAGCCGGACACCAAGATGCGCGCGACCCCGGACGCCGATCTCGAAGAACTCGCCGCGACCATCGCCGTCGCGCGGCTGGTCCTCGGGCCGCGGATGCGTATCCAGGCACCGCCGAACCTGATCGGCCAGCAGTACGAACTGATGCTGAACGCGGGTATCGACGACTGGGGTGGCGTTTCGCCGCTGACCCCCGACCACGTGAACCCCGAACGCGCGTGGCCGCAGATCGACGAGCTCAAACGCCGCACCGAGGCGCTCGGCTTCACCGTGCGCGAGCGGCTGCCGATCTACCCGGAGTACGTCAAGGCCGGCGAGCCGTGGCTGGACCCGCGGATGAACGCGCATCTCGCGCCGCTGACCGACACCGAGACCGGGCTCGCGATCGAAGAGGCGATCCCGGTCGGCATCCCGTGGCAGGAGCCCGACGGTGGCTGGAAGGAGGCCGGGCGTACCGATCTGCACGTCGAGGTCGACACGGTCGGGCGCACGGAAGACCGGCGCAGCGACTTCGACTCGGTCTACGGCGACTGGGCGGAGATCAAGGGCAACATCAAGACCGCGCCGCAGCGGTTCGACCTCGACATCCGGGATGCCTTGCGCAGCGCGGAAAAGGACCCCGCCGGACTCTCGGACGACGAGGCACTGGCGCTGCTGCACGCCGACGGGCCGGAGCTCGACGCCTTCACCAAGATCGCCGACGACCTGCGGCGCGAGGTGAACGGCGACGACGTCACCTTCGTCGTCACGCGGAACATCAACTTCACCAACGTCTGTTACACCGGCTGCCGGTTCTGCGCGTTCGCCCAGCGGCGCACCGACGCCGACGCGTACACGCTTTCGCTGGAGCAGGTCGGCGACCGGGTCGACGAGGCGTGGGCCGCGGGCGCGACCGAGATCTGCATGCAGGGCGGCATCCACCCGGATCTGCCGGGCACCGCGTACTTCGACCTCGCGGCGGAGGTGAAACGCCGTCAGCCGGACATCCACCTGCACTCGTACTCGCCGATGGAGGTCGTCAACGGCGCTTCGCGGACGAACCTCTCGATCGAGGACTGGCTGGCGCGCGCGAAGGAGGCCGGTGTCGACTCGCTGCCGGGCACGGCCGCGGAGATCCTCGACGACGACGTCCGCTGGGTGCTGACGAAGGGCAAACTGCCGACGTCGGAATGGATCAACGTCGTCACCACCGCGCACGAACTCGGCATCACCACGACGTCGACGATGATGTACGGCCACGTCGACACCCCGGCGCACTGGGTCGGGCACCTGAAGCTGCTGGCGAAACTGCAGCGGGAAGGCCTGGAGCGCAACGGGCGGCGCGGGTTCAGCGAGTTCGTGCTGCTGCCGTTCATCCACCAGAGTTCGCCGATCTACCTCGCCGGGCTCGCCAGGGCGGGGACGACGCTGCGCGAGAACCGCGCGGTGCACGCGCTGTCCCGGCTGCTGCTGCACGGGATGATCGACAACATCCAGAGTTCGTGGGTGAAACTCGGCGAAGAGGGCAGCCGCGCCGTGCTCCAGGGCGGAGTCAACGACATCGGCGGGACGCTGATGGAGGAGACGATCAGCCGGATGGCGGGTGCGGCCAACGGGTCGTACAAGACGATCAGCGACATGCGCGCGATGGTCGAACCGCTCGGCCGTCCGCTGCGGCAGCGGACCACGGAGTACGGCACGCCGACGGCCGAGCGGATCGCGGCGGCCCAGGCGTCCGACGGCGTCGCGACCGCGGTGCGCCGTCCCCTGCTGCCGCTTGTCACCAGCTGACGAAAAGTCACTGACGGCCCCCTTGTCCGCGTACGACCGCGGGCAAGGGGGCTGTCACGTTCCGTGTGGCACCGCTCACAAGGCGCGGGAGCCGCGGGCGTTTTCTGTGCTAAACCCGAGAATCACTTCCGGGGCAGCCGAGAGGACGTCGATGACCGCGAGCGCAGTCCAGGTGGCCGATACCGCCCGCTATCCGTTGTCCGAACCGGGAAGCCCCGCGTGGCGCGAAATCGTTTCCCGGACCCGCGCCGAACTGCGGGAAACGGGCTGCAGTGTGCTGGCCGACTTCATCCGTCCGGAGTTGCGTGACGTCCTCCGCGACGAAGGCGCGCAAATCGCTCCGGAGGCGTACGCGAAGGTCGAACGCGTCAACGCCTACAACATCGCCATCGACACTCCACTGCCGGAGGACCATCCCGGCCGCACGATCATGGAACGCGGCAACGCGTTCGTGGCGCGCGACCGGATCCCGGTGACCGCGGTGATCCAGCAGCTGTACTCGAGCCGGGAGTTCCAGCGGTTCGTGGCCGGCTGCTTCGAACTCCCCGTTCTGCACGAACTCGCCGATCCGCTGTCCGGCCTGGTGCTCAACGTGATCGAACCGGGCCGCTCGCATCCGTGGCATTTCGACACCAACTCCTACACGGTCAGCATGCTCACCCAGGAAGCGGCCGACGGCGGTGTCTTCGAATACTGCCCGAACATCCGCTCCGAAACGGCGGAGAACTTCGACGACGTCCGTGCCGTGCTGGCGGGCGAAGGTGATCACCTGATCAGGCGGCTCACTCTGCGTCCCGGCGATCTTCAGCTGTTTCGCGGACGCTTCGCGCTGCACCGGGTGAGTAGTGTTCAAGGGGCAGTCGCCCGCCATTCCGCGATCTTCGCGTACAGCGAGCGTCCTGGGGTCATCGGCAGTCCGGAACGGACGAGACAGCTGTTCGGCCGGGTCCTGCCGGAACACGTCGCTTCCGCGGCGGTCCGGGGCGATCGGCTGCTCGACTAGCGCCTGTTGGCGGAGCTGAAGGAGTACCTGGAAGGTGACCACAGGTGTGAACCCCGCATCTCGATAGTGAGGCCTTCGGCCGGCGCGGGCTCACCTACAGACACTCAGTCAGGAGCTTGGCCGTGCCTTTGGATTCGACCGGCAAGATCTCTTTCGACCACATCTACACCGAGCCCGATCCTCGTGCGTTCTTCGGTACCTTGCGCAGGCTGGACTACGACATCCCCCAGCAGGCCAAGGCGTACTTCGCGAAACTGATCGACGAGTACCGCGCGGAGGCCGGCGGCAAGGTCCCGACGGTGCTCGACCTCGGCTGTTCCTACGGCGTCAACGCGGCGCTGCACCGCTGTGACACCTCGATGGAGCGGCTGTACGACCATTACCGGGACGGCGAGTCGCTGAGCCGGGACGAACTGATCGCGCGCGATCGCCGGTTGGTCGAGAAGCTCGCCGTCGGCGACGGCGTCCGCTTCATCGGCCTCGACGCCTCCGCGCCCGCACTGGACTACGCGCTCGCCGCGGGCTTCATCGACGACGCGATCCACGCGGATCTGGAGAGCGAAGACCCGACAGAGGAGCAGCGCGCGCTGCTGGCCGACGTCGACATCGTGATCTCGACCGGCTGCGTCGGCTACGTCACGGAGAAGACCCTCGTCCGGATAGCGCGGGAAAACCGGCCGTGGATGGCGCATTTCGTGCTGCGGATGTTCTCCTACGGGCCGGTCGCCGAGAGTCTCGCCGAGCTGGGGTACGACACGACCGGGGTCGACGGTGTCTTCCGGCAGCGGAGATTCGCCTCGGATGAGGAAAAGTCGCAGATCCTGGACAATCTGTCCGTCGCGGGCGTGGACCCGCGTGGGCTGGAAGCCGACGGCCGGCTGTACGCGCGGCTGTACGTCTCCCGGCCGAACGGCGCGGCGGGCGGGCTCGCCTCCGCGCTGAACGCCCTTCCCCTTCGAGATCAAGGATGATCGTGAGCAGTCCGGAACCGTCCACCCGCACGTTCGGCAACGAGGACATCCTGCCGCGGGTCCCCGTCCCCAGCCTGGAGGACACCTGCCGCCGGTTTCTCGAGTGGTGTTCGCCGCTGCTCACCCCCGGCGAGCTGGCGGAGACCGAAGGCGCCGTCACCGAGTTCCTCGCCGCAGGAAGCCCGGCGCACGAACTGCAGAGCGCGCTCGAAGCCTTCGACAAGCGGGAAGACGTCCGCAGCTGGCTCGACACCTTCTGGCCGTACCGCTATCTCGGCCGCCGCGATCGGATCGCGCTCAACGCGAACTTCTTCTTCCTGTTCACCGAATCCCCGCTGGGTCAGCTCGAACGCGCGGCCGAACTGGCCGCGTCGGCGGTGGACTACAAGCTGAAGCTCGACGAGGAACTGGTGCCGCCGATCGTGCTGCGCGGGCAGCCGCAGTCGATGGTGCAGCACAAGTACCTGTTCTCGGCGACGCGGATCCCCGGCGCCGTGCAGGACACCGCGCGCACGCCGTACCGCGAAGACTGGCCGGGACCGTCGAGGGCGCGGCACGTCGTGGTCTTCCACCGCGACACCCCGTTCCGGATGGACGTCATCGCGCCGGACGGCCGCCCGTATTCCCCCGATCAGCTGGTCGCGGGGCTGCAGACGATCGTCAAGTCGGGCAACTTCATCGAGGACCCGCGGACCGCCGCCGGGCATTTCACCACCAAGGCGAGGGCCGAGTGGGCGGCGACGCGGGAAGCGTTGCTGGCGGCGGGGAACGCGGCCGCGCTCGACGACATCGAGACGGCGTTGTTCTGCCTGTGCCTGGAGGATTTCACGCCGTCGAACACGCAGGAGGCGTGCGACAACCTGCTGCACGGCGACAGCGGCAACCGCTGGTTCGACAAGGCCGTTTCGCTGATCGTGTTCGAGGACGGCACGGCGGGGATCAACGTCGAGCACTGTGAACTGGACGGGACCACGATCCTCGGGTTCACCGACGCGCTGCTGAGCGGAACGCGGCTGGAGCGGCCGCCGGCCGACGGCGTCCCGGCGTCGGAGGTCATCGAGTTCGTCCTGGGTGAGGCGCTGCGCGAGGACGCCCGCGCGGCTGCCACGTCCTTCGCCGAGTACGCCGACGCGACCGCTACGAAAACGGTGTCCTTCACCGACTTCGGTGCGAAGCGGGCGAAGGAGCTGGGGATGTCCCCGGACGCCTTCGCGCAGATGGCGTACCAGCTCGCGCACAAGCGGGCGAAGGGGATCACCGGCGCGACGTACGAGTCGATCGCGACGCGGCAGTACCAGAACGGGCGCACCGAAGCGATGCGGGTGGTGACGCCCGAAGTGCAGTGGTTCGTCCGGGTGATGGAAGACCCGCAGGCCGACCGGCAGACGCGCCAGGCGGCCTTCCGCGCGGCGGCCGCGAAGCACGTCACGCGGGCGAAGGAGTGTCAGGCGGGTGACGCGCCGGAGCAGCATCTGTGGGAGCTGCAGCTGATCCAGAAGCGGCGCGGCGTCGAGGATTCTCCGGCGCTGTACTCGTCCCCCGGCTGGCTGAAGATGCGCGACGACTACCTGAGCACCAGCTCGGCGCCGTCGGTGAACATCCGGTACTTCGGCTTCGGGTCGACCAGCCCGCAGTGCATCGGTGTCGCGTACGTGCTGCTGCCGGAGTCGCTGAATCTGTACCTGTGCACGCCGAAGCACGTGGCGCACGAGATGGAGCTGTTCGCGACCGAACTGGCCGACGCGGTGCGGGAGCTGCAGGAGTTGCTGGCTTCCTGAGCGGGGTCGGCGATGGGCCGGGTGCGGTTGTGGGGCGCTCGGCCCGTCCTCCCCGAGGCGTTGCGAAAGCCACTTTCGCAACGTTGAAGGTTGCGAAAGTGGCTTTCGCAACGTTGAAGGTTGCGAAAGTGGCTTTCGCAACCCCACCCCCTCGATGACTCCAGCCAAGTCCGTGAAGGGGGCCTTCACGGACTTGGCGGGGTCACCGTGCGGCTTCCACGGGGGTCACCAGCGTGAGCCCGCGCGGCGCGTAGCCGTCGAAGTACGGCATCGGGACGTGGGTGAGGACCAGCAGGAGCGCGGTCAGCACACCGGCCTGGGACAGTTGCAGCTCGCGGTGGCCGAGCCAGAGCCACACCACCACGAAGAAGTTGGTGACCAGCAGGAAGCCCCACCGGGCGTCGTCCCAGCCGCCGAACGCGAGCAGCACCGGCGCCCCGATCGCGGCGGCGGGCACCACGGCCGCGAGCGTCGGACGGTGCAGGTACAGGAAACCCCCGAGCACCACGGCCGCGATCGGTAGCAGGTAAAGCAGGACACCGGAGATCGAGTACATCCCCCAGCTTTCGGACTGGGTGCGCCCGAACAGGTGCAGCGCGTCGGCGCGGAAGCGGAAGTCCGCTGTGGACAGTGAACGCCGGAGACCGTCGACGGTACCGGGAGCGGCCGGCGGCAGCGCGAGGATTCCCAGGCCGATTATCGCGGAAGGAGTGAGCAACGCGCACACGCGTCGGAACGGAACCTTCCGCAGCAAGGCGAAACCGAAGATCGGCAGCACGGTGAGCAACGCGATCTCGTGCACCGTCACCGAAAGCGCCATCACCGCGCTCGCGAGCACCGGCCGGTTCCGGTGCACCGCCCACAGCGCGCCGGACAGCAGGAGATACAGCACCTGGTCGAGGTAGCCGACCTCGTGGAACAGGTAGCCGCCGGTCGGCAGCAGGAGCCAGACGACGATCAACCATCGACGGCTTTCGGTGCGACTGCGGAAGAAGGCGAGAGTCACGACCGCCAGTACCGCGAGGAGGACGGCGAAACTCGCGACCGCGAAGACGGCGTAGTCGTGCCCGAACGGCTTCAGGAGCGTGCCGACGAGGAAACGGCGGTGGAAGCCGTCCGTCAGGGAGACGGCCTGCAGGGTCGCCGCCCATTCCCCTGGCAACCGGAACCCGGTGTATCCGGCGACGAGGACTGCGATCGCGAACAGTGCCGTGGCGCTTCGCCGCGAAGTTCTCCCGGCGACGGGGACCGGGGCCCGCTCGAGCAAGGTGGTCATGACGCCAAGCTAGGAACGGATCATCTTGCTGCCGTGATGGTCGCGCGACAGTCCCGTCACAGTGTCGTTACATGGTTGTCGAAATCAAGAAGGCCTGTTCGGAACCGTCGACCACGAAAGCGGTCCGCGCCTTGGTGGTCGTGGGCAGCTCGCAGGAAAGCCACGCCACGCCAGGCGGGAGAAGCGCCTTCAGCTGTTTCGGCGCCTCCGGAGCCTCGGGATGGCACTTGAGATCGCCGATCACTTTTGCGACGGCTTCGCGACGCAGCTTCACCACGGCGGACAGCCGCAGGTCGGACGGCCCGGGCGCCTCGATCCGGCCTTCGGCTGCGCCCATCCTCTCCTCGACCCAGGACGCTTCGACGATCTCGCCGACGTCGGGGAAGTCCTCAGCGACCGGCGCCGGATCGGTACGGACGGCCATTTCCTCCGGCGGTGCCGGGGCACAGGCCGCGATCAGGACGATCGCGGCCGTGCTCCCCAAGAACTTCCCCATGGTGCGCATGGGAAGATCTTGCCTCAGGCGGTGAGCTTCAAGATGTCGATTCCGCGAGTGTTGTCGGCGACATAGACGTAACCCTTGTGCCAGTACGGCGCCCACGCGCTGGCGTCCGCCGGGCGGAAGTAGGCGATCTGCTTCGGGTCGGTCGGATCGCTGACGTCGAGGAACCGCGTGCCCTGCGCGTAGAACGACTGCACGAGGACCTTGCCGCGGATGTCGAAGTAGTGCGCGGAGCAGTCACCCGAGGCCGGATCGCTGCCTTCCTGCCCGGCGACGCTCCAGGTGCCGACGGACTTGAGCCGGAACGGCTTCTCCGGCGTCGAGCGCCAGCCTTCGCCGTGGTAGGAGTTCTGCAGCGACGAGATCGTCAGCACGCCGTCACCGGCGCAGCCGTCGAGGAAGCTCTCTTCGGTGGCGTAGATGAGGTCCCGGCCGTGCCAGCGGTTCGAGTTCGCGCCGTCCGCCGAGCGGTGTCCCGCCGGGTGGAAGCTGTTGTGCATGAACTTCGACGGCGCCGCCGTCTCCTCGATCCCGCCGCCCGCGTAGGGCACCGGGTCGAACGCCGTCGCGCGGCGGACCTTCCCCTGCACGGGGTCGCGGTGGTAGCCGTTGGTCCAGTAGCCGCGGACGCCGCCTCGGCCGGACACCCACGCCACGCCCTCGGCGTCGACCTGGACGTCGTGCACGTAGTCGGTCTTGCCGTCGTTGCGCGCGAGTTCGATCGGGTTCGGGAACGTCTTGGGGTTGCGCGGGTCGCGGATGTCGGTCACCCAGATCGGGCGGCCACCCCACTCCGCGGGCTGGTTCGCGGCCTTCGCGGGGCCGCCGGTCCACAGGTACCGGCAGTCGTCGACGCAGCTGGTCGTGTGACCGGCGGGCACCTTGGTGTAGCTGAGGATGGCCGGTTTGTCCGGGTTCTTCAGGTCGATGATGTAGATGCCGGACTCGCCGGTCTGCGTGGTGCCGCCGTAGGCCCGGGGGTCACGCGCGAGGAAGACGAGCTTGCGCTTGACGTCGACCTCGGTGTCCTCGGTCTCCCACAGACCGGGAAGGCTGACCTCGCCGATCAGCTTCGGCGCGGTGGGATTCTTCGTGAGGTCGTAGACCTTCAGGCCGAACTCGCCGGACACCGCCATGACGTCACGCTTGCCGTACTGCAGGAACCCCATCGCGATGGCGCCTTGCGCGTCGGGCACGTTGCCGACCGCCTTGACGTTCTTCACCGCGCCGGGGGCACCCGCGACCCGGACCTGCTCACTGGCCGGTTTGTCCTCTTCGCCGCAGGCCGCGGCGGGCAGACCGGTGGCGATCAGGGTCGCGGTGACCGTGGCGAGCGCCAGGCACGAACGGAGCAACCAGTTTCCTCGCACAGAAACCTCCCAGGCTGGTTCCTGCACCTTATGATCGCCACTTTGCCCGCACAACCGCCATTGGTCTGTGGGACTGCTATGACATGACCATGCGCTTGCGTCTTCTGGTCCCGCTCCTGGCCGCCACCCTGGTCGCGGCGGGCTGTACGGAATCCGGCGAACCGCCCGCACCGGACATTCTTCGCGTGGGACTGGCCGCCCCGGCGACCCTGCTGCCCGCCGACGTCCGCGATCAGTCCGGGCGGATGCTCGCCGGGGCGCTGTGGACACCGCTGGCCGACTACGACCCGGCGACGGGCAGGGCGACGCCGCGAGCGGCCGAATCGGTCACCAGCGCCGATCGGGTCACGTGGACGGTGAAGCTCAAGGACGGCGGGAAGTTCCACGACGGCACCCCGGTGACCGCCCAGTCCTATGTGGACACCTGGAAGACGATCGGCACGGAACACTGGCAGGCGTCGCGGGTGGTCAAGGATCTCTTGCGGGCCAAGGAGATCACCGCGCCGGATCCGCTGACCATCCGGCTCGTGCTCGACCGGCCGTCCGGCCAGGTCCCCGCCCTGCTCTCGTCGCCCGCGCTGGTCCCCTTGCCCGCGTCGGCACTGGCCTCGCGTGATTGGGCCGGTTTCGCGCAGCGGCCCGTCGGCAACGGGCCGTTCCGGCTGGACGGTACGTGGCAGCCGTCGGGCGGCAGCCTGATCCGCGTGGCGGACGCGCCGGGCAAGGCGCGGGTGATCGAACTCAAGACCGGCGACGCGGCGGCGCAGTACGACGAGGTCAAGGCCGGGAAACTCGATCTCTCCACGTTCGTCCCCGGCGATCGCCACGAGGCCATGCACGCCGATTTCGCGCAGCGGCACGTGATGTGGGCCCTGCCCACCGTCTCCTACCTCGGGTTTCCCCTGACCGCACAGCACTTCTCCGACGCGACCGTCCGGCACGGCTTCGCGCTCGGGATCGACCGCGCGGCACTGGAGGCCGGTGTCCTCGGCAAGCAGGTGGATCCGGCGAAGTCGCTGCTTCCGCCCGCCGTCGCGCCGGGTGAGCGCAGCAGCACCTGCCGCCCCTGCACGTTCGACGCCGGAGCCGGGAAATCCCTGCTGTCCCAGGCGGAGTTCCCGGCCACACCCGTCCACTTCGGACAGTCGCAGGCGAGCTGGCTGCGGCCGCTCGCGGAGCAGGTCGGCGCGGCCGTCGGCGTCCCGCTCGCCCCGGAGCCCGGGCAGGGACCGTTCGCGATCGACGTCGGCCTGCTGACGCCGAGCCCGCAAGAGGTGCTGGCCGAGATCGCGAAGGCGACCGGATATCAGAGCGACGGATTCGCCGACCTGCTGAAATCGGCGGAGGAGACCGAAGCAGGCGAGAGCGGCGAGGTCTACCGCCTGGCGGAGAACCAGTTGCTCCGGGATCTGCCGGTCGTGCCGCTGTGGTCCGGGCACGGGCACGCCGTCTGGGCGGACCGGGTGGGCGACGTCAAGGCGACGCCGTTCGGCGGGGTGGACCTGTCAGGCGCCTCCGTGCGGTGACCCGAGCGTGCACTCGCCCTCGACGACGTCGATGAAGGCCGAGGTCAGCGGGTCGGGTGTGCTGCGGCAGTAGGCGGCGAGCGTGCGCCGGATCGCCGGTTCGGGCCGCAGGACGCGGCCGTGGAAACCTTCGGGCAGGACGTTGGCCGGGACCAGCGCGGGGCCGAGTCCCGCCGCCGCGAGTACCGGGGCCGCCGCGCTCTGTTCGGTCCGGACCGCGGCCCTCGGCTGGAACCCCGCCGCGGCGCACGCCTGGTCGACGAGGTCGGCGAGGCCGTTGCCCGGCGCGTAGTGCACCCACGCGCAGTCGGCGAGGGTCGCCAGATCAACGACGCCGGTGCCGTCGTCCTCGCGCGGCCCGTCGATCGGCAGGACCACGACGAACTCCTCGGCGCCGATTTCGCGGACCGGCCCGTCCCAGCCCGGCGGGACCGGGCCGACCGCGACGTCGGCCTCCCCCGCCGCCATGGCCTCCCCCAGTTCGTCCGCGTGCCGGAACTCCACGAGCCGGACGTCGACGTCGGGCCGTTCCCGGCGCCAGACCCGCAAAGCCGCGGGCAGGACCCCGATCCCGACCGAGTAGACCGTCGCGATCTGGAGTTCCCCGGCCTCCAGCCCGGACGCCTGCCGGGCCGCGCACCGCGCGCGTTCGGCATCGGCGAGGGTGGCGCGGGCGTGCGGCAACATGGCGCGGCCCATCGGGGTGAGCCGGACGCTGCGCGGCAGCCGTTCGAGCAACGGGCCGCCGACGCCCTTCTCCAGCGCGCGCACCTGATGCGACAGCGCGGGCTGCGTCACGTGCAGCAGCTCGGCGGCCTTGGTGAACGAGCCGGTGTCGACGACGGTCACCAGGTACTCGAGTTGCCGCAAACTTGTCATGAAGAGAGTTTATCGGAGTGGTGATATCTATGCCTTGGACTTATCTGCGTGATGGGTTCAGGCTTGAGGACATGAACGAAGAACGCAAGGTCGCCCTGGTCGCCGGGGCCAACGGGGTCATCGGCAAGAACCTGATCGAACACCTGGAGACCCTGCCGGGCTGGCGCGTCATCGGCCTGTCGCGGCGCGGCGGCCCGGGTCGGATCGCAGTCGACCTGCTCGACGCGGACGACACCCGCGCGAAACTCGGCGGCCTGGACGACGTCACGCACGTGTTCTACGCGGCTTATGTCGACAAGCCGACCTGGGCCGAACTGGTCGCGCCGAATCTGGCGATGCTGACGAACCTCGTCGACGCGATCGAACCGGCCGCGCCTGGCCTGCGCCACATCAGCCTCATGCAGGGCTACAAGGTCTACGGCGCCCATCTCGGCCCGTTCAAGACCCCGGCACGCGAAGACGACGCCGGGCATATGCCGCCACCGTGCGAGGTACTCTTTCCCGCCGAGCGCGCATCGACAGAGTTCAATGTGGACCAGCAGGAGTTCCTGGAACGGCGTCAGGCCGGGAAAACCTGGACGTGGTCGGCGATCCGGCCGTCGGTGGTCGGCGGCACCGCGCTGGGCAACCCGATGAACCTCGCGCTGGCCATCGCGGTCTACGCGTCGATCTCGAAGGAACTCGGCCTGCCGCTGCGGTTCCCCGGCAAGCCCGGCGCGTACGACAGCCTCCTGGAGATGACCGACGCCGGGTTGTTGGCGAAGGCCACCGTGTGGGCCACCGGCTCGGAGAACGAGGCGTACAACATCGCGAACGGAGACCTGTTCCGGTGGAGCGACCTCTGGCCGCGGATCGCGCGGTACTTCGACCTGGAGGTGGCGCCGCCGCTGCCGATGTCGCTGGACGTCGTCATGGCGGACAAGGAAGAACTCTGGACGTCGATCGCCGCGAAGTACGGCCTCGACGTGCCGTACAGCGCCGTTTCGTCGTCGTGGGGATTCGCGGACTTCGTGTTCGGCTGGGACTACGACATGTTCGCGGACGGCTCGAAGGCCCGGCGGGCCGGTTTCCACGAATACGCGGAGACGTCGGCGATGTTCTTCCGGCTGTTCGACGAGTTCCGGAAGGCGAAGGTGATCCCGTAGGCCGCGGTTGCCTCCGGAGTGGTCGTGAGCCCAGCGAGAGAGTTGCGAAAGCCACTTTCGCAACGTTGAAGGTTGCGAAAGTGGCTTTCGCAACACCCGGCGAGCGCGGACCAGGAGAGGCCGGGGCGAAGAGGACTTTCCCCGCATGCGAGGCGGCGAAAGCGCCCACCATCGCGTGAGATGAAGCCTCCTAACCCCGCCCGATGTACGGCATCGCGGTCGCCGTGACGGTCAGGAACTGGACGTTCGCCTCCAGCGGCAGCCCGGCCATGTACAGCACGGCGTCCGCGACGTGCCGGGCGTCGAAGGTCGGCTCGGCCTTGACGCTGCCGTCGGCCTGCGGGATCCCGTCGGCCATGCGCAGGGTCATCTCGGTGGCGGCGTTGCCGATGTCGATCTGTCCACAAGCGACGTTCCAGGCCCGCCCGTCGAGGGAGATCGACTTCGTGAGCCCGGTGACCGCGTGTTTCGTCGCCGTGTAGGCGACGGAGGCGGGGCGCGGGGCGTGCGCGGAGATCGAACCGTTGTTGACGATCCGGCCGCCGCGCGGGTCCTGCGCCTTCATCAGCCGCACGGCCTGCTGCGCGCAGAGGAACATCCCGGTCAGGTTGGTGTCGACGGCACGTTTCCAGTCCGCGAAGGACAGTTCGTCGACCGTCCCGCCCACCGCCACACCCGCGTTGTTCACCAGGAGATCCAGCCGCCCCCATTCCGCACGGACCGTCTCGAACAACGCGGCGACGGAATCCGGGTCGGCGACGTCGGTGGCCACGGGAAGAGCGTTCGTGTCGCCGCCGGCGGTCTCGGCCAGGGCGTCCGCGCGGCGGCCGGCGAGGGCGACCCGGTAGCCGGCGCGGAGTAACGCGCGGGAGATCTCCCTGCCGAGCCCGGAACCCGCCCCGGTGACGACCGCGGTCCTGCCGTTGCCCATCGAACCTCCTCGCAGACCGTGCCGGACCGATCCGGCTCGGTGATTGTTTTCCGATTACCCGCGTCCGTTCAGGCTAGCGCGCCGCCGCCGGAGGAAAACGTTCACCCGGCGGCCGTCGCGCCTTCACGAAAACCGGTAACCCCTTCACCGCATCGAGGCGATTCACCGGATGTGATCAGGGGGAATTCACACCGTTCACCTCACCTTCAGGACGGTGAACGGTGAAGAAGAATCCACGCTTTCAGCTCGTCCAGACCGGCGAGCAGACCATTCGATGGCGGCTGCTCGGCGGCAACAACGTGTCGCTGGGCTCGGCGCCCGACGACTATCCACGGGCCGAGGAATGCCTCGCCGCGATCGCCTGGCTCAGCTCGCATGTCTCCGAGCTGACCAGCGATTTCAGTCATCTCAGCGGCGGACGCTGGCGCTGGCGCCTGCACCGGGAAGACCGGGTCGTCGCGATCGCCAGCCATGCCTACGGGCGGCGTATCGAGGCGCAGCGCGGCCTCGACCGATTCCGCTCGGCCACCACCGAGGCGCCGATCGGCGAAGGGATCGAGACGATAGCCGATTGGCGCCGGAAATACCGGCGTGATTCCGGCGGCATTTCACCGAATCGTTCTCCGTGACGGCCGCTCACGGAAAGTGCGTTCCCCGGAGATTAACCACCATGACGTCGGGCGGGAACTCGAAGCACCGCCGCCGGACAGTGTTGCGGAGCGAGGATTGCGGCAAGTCACGGAATCCCGTGACGACTTGGGGACTAGAGAAAGAGTGCAAACAAGATGCGTGCTCGTACCACTCGCTTTCTCGGCGCCACCGCCATCGCCGCGTGTGCCTGCCTCACCCTGACCGGCACCGCCTCGGCGGTCGCCCCGGCCAACGGCCTCGAAGACGTCCTGGCCGCGGCGGGCTCGGACACCACCGTCGACATCACCGGCGCGATCCTGGCCAACGCCAACGGCGCCGCCTGGAACAGCGACCCCGACAACCACGTCAACATCCCGCCGCTGCTCGCTTCGGGCGGTACCTTCACCGTTCCCGGTGACCTGTACGCCGACGAGGTCGTCTACAACACCACGACCACCCTGCCGCCGAACGGCTCGTCCCAGGGCAAGGCCGCGCTCAAGGCCTCCGGTGACGCGGGCGACGGCAAGATCGACATCGCGCGGTCGTCCTCGCCCCGCGGCTCGTCCGACCCCGCGTCGTTCGAGTACTACTCCTTCGCCACCGACGGTGTCACCTGGTCCTCCTCGGCGACCGGTTCGGGCGCGGGCCTGACCCTCACGCTGGCGCAGCTGCGCGGCATCTACGACGGCTCCATCACCAACTGGAACCAGGTCGGTGGCGCCAACGCCGCCATCGTCGTCTACCTGCCCCAGACCGGCTCCGGCACGCTGAGCTTCTTCACCACCACCGTCCTCGGCTTCGACCCCACCACGAAGCCGGTCACCATCAAGCGGTTCCAGGAGCACGACGGCAACTCCATCCCCGCCGGCGACCGCGCCAACGCGATCGCCCCGTTCTCCATCGCGCAGTGGATCGCCCAGGGCAACGCGGTGACCGCGGACAAGCGCGCGGGCTTCACCGTGAACCCGCTGACCGGTGCCGGCTTCAACGGCTCGCCGGTCGCCGGTTCGGCCGGTAACTACACCCCGGCCTTCACCACGGCGTTCCTCGGCTCGCGCAGCGTCTACCACGTGCTCGACACCCGGACCCCGAGCTACGACCAGGCCCAGCGCGCCGTCGGCTTCGCCGCCGGTGACACGGCCGCGACCGCCAGCCCGCTGTGCGGTGGCCAGCTCGCCACCACCATCAAGCGGTACGGCTTCCTGACCGTGTCGGGCCCGAACGGCCTGTCCTGCGTCAAGTCCTGACCCGGCACAGCAAGAAACGGCCCGGCGCGCTCGCGCGCCGGGCCGTTTCCTTGTCCTGAAGGTGTTGCTACTTCGGGGCGACGCCCAGCGCGGCGAGCGCCGGGCCGGTCATGATCACGCCCGCGCCGGTGACCGGGTCGAAGCCCGGGGCGCCGAGGTCGATCGCGGTCGACACGAGCGCGTTCCGGATCTCCGCCTGGGTCGCGGCCGGCTTGCCCTGCTTCAGCAGCGCGGCGATGGCGGCGGCGCTCGGCGCGGCGGCCGAGGTCCCGAAGAACGGCTGGAAGCCGCTCACCGAGGTCGCGACGCCGTCGGCCGCGGTGATGTCCGGCTTGTTCCGCGTCGCACCACCGGTCGAAGACACGTTGCCGGGGGTGATCACCGAACCGTCCGGGTGGTAGAACTGGTGACGGCGACCGTCCGAAGTGAACCGTTCCCACTTGCTGGCGCTGGTGAACAGCCCCGGGTACGGACCGGCCGGGTTCGCCGGGTCACCGGCTTCGAGCGCGCGGCCGAAGGCACCGGCGGCAGGAGCGGCAGCGACGCTGAAGGCGTTGACGGCCGCCGAGTGGCCGGAGGTGACACCGTTGGTGCTGAAGGCTTTCAGATCACCCGAGGGGACGAAACGGCCGCGGATCACGTTGAGCGCGATGAACCGATCGACGCCGCTGTACTTGACCGCGGCGACCTTGAAGCCCGAGCCGCTGGCCGGGACCTGGGCGATCTCGTACGGGTTCTGGGTGCCGTTCTGCGCGCCCTCGCTGGAGGCGACGACCGCGCCGGAGGAGTTCAGGACGAACAGGTCGTAGTCGCTGGTGGCCTTGCCCCACGGGTCCGACCAGAACAGGGTGACGTAGCGGCCGACCGAGTTCGGCGAAAGCGCGTTGTACAGCTGGGTCGTGGCGCTCGGGTCGAAGTCGTGCGGCGTCCCGGTGATACCGGAGATCTTGCTGCTGGAGCCGCGGAAGTCGCCTTCGTAGTAGCCGCTGGTGCCGTCGGTCAGGTTGCCCGAGTTCCCGGCGGAGGAGAAGTAGAGCGCGCCGTCCGCGGTCACGTCGTTGACGGCCTGCGCGACCGGGCCGTCCTGGAACGGCGACTCGTCGAAGTAGGAGACGTCATCGACGATGATCGTGCATTTGCCGGTGGTGCGCAGGGCGCGGATGTTGTCGGCGAAGCTCTGCTCGCTGGTGAAGGCGGTCGCGAAACCGAGCGCGGCGCCGGGCGCCATGTCGTGGATGATCTCCAGCATCGCGGTGCCCTCGTCACCGCTGCCTGCCTGGCCGGGGAGGACGTCGACGGCGGGGAGTTCGCCGGCGGTCTGCGAGGCCTGGAGCGACTTGATGCCGTCCGAGAGCACGCAAACCTTCTGGCCCGCGCCGGTGACGCCGTACTTGGTGCGGGCGGTGTCGTTGCCGTGCGCCTTGTCGCCCTCGGCGACCTGCAGCGCGGCGGCGGTCTTCTTGACCGCGGCCCGCCGCCCGTCCTGCGGCGCGGACTCGTTCCAGGTCATGGCCTGGGAGGCGGCCTTGACCTCGGCGACGTCACCGCGCCCGGCGATCGCGTCGACGGCGTTCAGGGGGAGGTCGGCACGGATCGAGCCGGCGGGTGAGGCGTAGCGGACCGTGCCGCCCGCCGCCTTGACGGCGTCCACCAGGGACTGTCCGGCGCCCTTGATGTCCACCGCGACCGTGCCGGCGTCGCTGACGCCCAGCCCGGTCCGGTACTCGGGCAGCTTGCCCGCCAGGCCCTTGTCGGCGCGGAGGCGCTTCTCGACGACGAGCTGGCTCGACTGCTTGCGCTCGGCCGGGGTGAGGCTCTTCTTGATGCTCTGCAGTGCGCTGATCCCGGTCTGGGTGCGCACCTCTTCCGACGGCTGGGCGCCGGAAACCGCGGTCGACAGCAGCAAAGCACCGACCGCGACCGGAACCGAGCATGTGACCACCCGGCTGAATCTGCTCATCGAACTCTCTCCCTGGTTTTGACCGACACAGCCCGTGGCAGAAATTCCTTCGGCTGCCCGAATGAATTACCCCTGACCGGGTGTAATGGGGAGAATCTAAAGAGCAATCAGTGAGGAGTCCACCGACCAAAGTCGGTATCGGGGAAGATCCACATCGTGGGAGTGATTTCGGTCCGAAAAGACCGAAATCGCTCCCAGGACTCGGCCTAAGCCCACGCGGGGAAAAGCCGCCAAAGCGCCAAAGCCGCCAGCGACGCCAAAGTGAGCAGCACCGGACCGGTGATGACGTAGGTGGAAACCGGCCGCCACCGGCGGTAGAGGAAGGTCGCCCCGGCCGCCGCCGCCACGAATCCGCCGAAGGCCAGTACGAGACCGGCCCACGCGCCGCTCTCGCCGGTCCGGCCGTCCTGCGCGTCCGCCTTGCCGTTCTGCGGGGTGGGCCGGAACGGCCTGCCCTCCAGGACCGCGGTCACCACGGTCGCTTCCGCCGACGCCAGCGGCCACCAGGACGCGGAGGTCACCAAGGTCAGCCGATCGTTCTGCGTCTTGCCGTAGTCGGCACCCTCGTCGAGCGGGCGAGTGGCCTTTTCGGTCACGCGGTAGACGGATTTGCCCTGAGTCGTCGCGACGACGATTTCGTCACCGGGCTCCAGCGCCCCCAGCGAGCCGAACGGACCGCCGTAACCCGCGTTGCGCGCCACGATCGCGGCGTTGCCCGGCTGCCCCGGACCGGCGGTCCCCGGCACGTGACCAGGTCCGGACGCCGTTTCCCCGCTCGATGCGCCTTCGACGACGACCTGCTGCAGCTTCAGCGCGGGAATCTCCAGCACGGCGACCGGCTTCCCGAACTCGACCGGTTCGGTGGGCGGAGGGGCGCCGAACAGGCTCTGACTGGCACCCAGCGCCAGACCGATCTCGCCGCGGATCTCGCCCAGTGCCTTCCGCTGGTCGCCCGCCTGGAGCATCGGCCCCAGCGCGTAGACGACCAGGGCCAGCGCCACCAAGGTGGTGACCAGCCAGGCGGCGAGGACGGCGCCGATCCATCCCGGACCGAAACTCAGGTAGCGTGCCTCGGGTTCGGGTGCCGCATGCCTGCCTTCGACGGTGGTGCTCACGCCGCGCCTCCGGCCGTCTTACGCCGCAGGAGACCGAAGAGCATCGCGAACGCGGCGGCGATCTCGGCCAGGGCGACGACCAGCCACCTCGGCACCGGGCGCCCGGCGGCGAGATACGCCGTCGCGGACGGCAGCGTCGCCAGGATCACCAAGGCCACCAAGGGAATGAGCGCACCCAGCACGCCGGCCCCCGGGAACTTCGGGATGTCGATCGACTCGGCGAGGTTCTTGGCCGCCAGCACGCTTTCCGGGGTCGGCGCGGCCGCGGGGGCCGGCCCGGTGGCGGCCGCCGTCGCCGATGTCCCGGCTGGCGAACCCGTTCCCCCGGTCGGGCCGGCCAGCGAGGAATTGGCGGCCGTCGTGGCACCGTTCCCGCCCGCGGGAGGTGGATTCTTCGCTTCTTCCCTTTCCTGACAGGCTTCCTGGACCGTCCCGGTGCCGATTTTGGCCACTCGCGCGGAAACGGTGGCCGCCAGGCCAGGGCTCAACGGGGTCATCCCCGGCGGGAGCAGCGACTGGCCATAGCCGCTCGCCAGTTCGGCGACCGCCTTCAGCTGCGCCTGCTTCTCGGTCATCGGCTTGCAGGTCGCGTCGATCAACGGATTGACCGGCGCCGCCAGGTATTCCACGAAGGTCAGCGGGTACGCGCCGTCCTTGGTCACGGTGCCCGGCTGCACGGTGCCGTCCGCGCCGACCTGCATCGAATCGGCTGCCAGCTGCAGGCTTTCCCTGGTCGGCGCGACGAAGTTCCCCTTGCCGTCCGGAAGCGCGACCGGCGCCCAGCCGTAGGCCCTCGCCGTCGCGAGATCGGTGACGACCCAGCTCATGCAGCCGCCGGTGCAGACGAATCCCGTTCCCACGACACCGTTCTGCACCGTCTTGCGCACCGCGAGCTGACCGGTTTTCGCGTCGACGTTGTGCAGCGAGCGGGCGCCGGGATCGAGCGCGTTGAGATCGGAGATCACCCCCGGCGATTTCCCGTCAAGCTCACCGAAGTATTCGATGCCCTTCTTCGGGAACAGCCAGGCCGACGGTGCCGCCCCGGCGAGGACCTTGCTCAGTGCGAGCGGAACGGTGCCCGGCCCGGATTCGCCGGTCACCCCGAAGAAATCCAGGCTCTCGGCGCCGGCCCTGGCGCTGGCCGCGTTCGCCGCGTTCTCCCTCGTGACGGCGGCGAGCCCCGGATTGCGGCCGACCAGCGCGGTTCCATTCCGGAAAATGCCGCCCCTGCCGTCCAGATCGGGTTGCTGTCCCCCCTTGGTGACCATGTTCGCCACCTCGTCATGCGTGAACCGGAGCGTGCCGGTGAACTTCGCGTTGAGCGAACTCCCGTTGTCGTCGGTGTCGGTCGGCGACCAGCCGACCGCGGCCACGACCGCCGCGTTGATCCCGACCGGGATGTACTGCCGGTCCCGGACGGTCTGGGTGGCGAGCGCGTTCCCGCTGCCGGTGATCACGAGATCCGAGGTGCCCTTGTCGAACGCGGTCAGACCGGCGTTCTCCGTCTCGCTCACGATGTTCGCCGGCTGTTCGGCCTGGGTGGGCGCGCAGAGCGCCTGGTTCCAAGCGACCGCGGAGCGGCCCAGCCGCTCCGGCATGCTGGCGCTGATGGTGTTCTGACCGGCGCCCTTACAGCCTTCGACGCCGATCGCCTGCTGCGTCGGAGTGAACGCGATCGAGCTGTCGATCCAGGTCACGAACGCGCCGTCCGCGTTCTTCGCGGTGATCGTGACCGCGACCGAACACGGATTGTTCTCGTCGCACCGGAACGAGTACTTGTTGCGGGTCTTCGCACCGGTCACCGGATCGACGACGTCGGGATTCTCCGCCCAGGAAACGGTGGGCGGCTTGTCCGCCTGGCCTTCGGCGTTCTTGTTGAAGGTGGTGTAGAGCGGGTCCCAGATGATCGGTTTCGGCGTGGAGGCGCCGAGCGGGATTTGGGTGTCGATGACGATGTCACCGGTCCTGCTGCTCCGGCGGCCGGTGGCACTGTCCATATGCGCCGCGTTCGCGATGAACTCGTCCTTCAGCTCTCCGCAGTAGGCACGGACGCGCGCGCTGACGCTGTTGTCCCGCGCCCAAGGCGGTTTTCCGGCGACCTTGATCAGATTGTCCGGCAAGGTCTTGGGACAGACTCTCAGCGAAGCCTGCGCACCGCTCGCCAATCCCGACACCGTGATCCGCACCGGGTCGCCGTTCCGCGCCGCCGACAGATCGGCGGGCTCGGTTTTGAGGGTGTACGGCGGGTTCGCCGGCGCTTGCGCCTGCGCCGCGGGGACGGACACCCCCGTGACCATCAGCACCCCGCAGATCAGCAAGATCCCGACTTGTCTTGCGCGGACGAAGAACACGGACGACTCCCAAGGTGCGCGGGCATACGACGGAGAGCGGGACTCGATCACGAGCCGCGCCGAGACCAACGTCCCCGAGTCACCCGTTCGGGGTCAACCGCCCCCGGACCCGCCCCGGCACAGATTCACACGCGCCCCGTCGGGCGTTCTCCGCTTGGACACCTTTCGCGGTTTCGGGCACCACATACTGGCCGCATCGAGGGGCGACGTGGTGTGCCCTGAACTCGTTCACTCACCCGATACGAAGGAAGGCCGCTCGTGACCGTCGCGCCACCCCGGCCCGACCCGCCCCCACCGGGAATCCCGGTGCGGCGGGTGATCACCGAAGTCCTTTCCCGGGCCGACCGGGCGTTCCGCCGGGTCACCACCGGCGCCGGGCTGGCCATGCTGGGAATCCTTCTGGTCATCGGCTTCTTCCTGGTCTACCGGTCCGGGCCCGCCTTCGACAACAGCGGTTTCGGGTTCTTCACCACCATCCGGTTCGACCCGGCCTCCGGGGTACTCGGCGTTCTGGGCCTGCTCTACGGGACGATCGTGGTCGCGCTCATCGCGGTCCTCGTCGCCGTGCCGCTGAGCATCCTGGCCGCGCTGTTCATCACCGAGTACTCCAGCGGCCGGGTGCGCGGTTTCCTCACCGGCCTCGTCGACCTGCTCGCCGCCATCCCCAGCCTGTTGTACGGCCTGTGGGGCTTCAGCTTCCTCGGCCCGCAGATCGTCCCGGTTTCGACGTGGCTGACCGAGAACCTCGGCTGGTTCCCGCTGTTCGCGTCCAAGGAGAACACGCTCTTCATCCAGTCCATGTTCATCGCCGGGCTGGTGGTGTCCCTGATGGTCCTCCCGATCACGACCTCGGTGATCCGTGAGGTCTTCGCGCAGACTCCGCCCGGGGAAAAGGAAGCGGCGCTCGCGCTGGGCAGTACCCGGTGGGGGATGGTCAAAACGGTCATGCTGCCCTTCGGCAAGGGCGGCATCATCGGCGGTTCGATGCTCGGGCTCGGCCGCGCGCTCGGCGAGACGATCGCCGTTTCCCTGCTGTTGCCCCAGGTTCCGGAGATCACGCAGCACATCCTCCAGTTCGGCGGCGCGACCATCTCCGGGTTCATCGCCAACAACTCCGGCGCGTCAGGGCTCTTCCTGTCCGGGCTGATGGCGGCGGGCCTGGTGCTCTTCATCTTCACCTTGGCCACGAACTTCACCGCGTCGGTGATCATCTCCAAGAGCCGGTCCGGTGCGGGAGTGGACGCCTGATGACCACGACAGTCACTCCCCCCGTCTCATCCGGCCCGCGCAAACTCGTCAAACGCCGTCCGTCGGAGACCACCAGGCAGGACCGGCTGGCGGCGCTCGGCTGCGCGGTGTCGGCCACCCTGCTCACCTGGTTCGTCATGCATCTGCTGCTGGAGTCCCCCGGCTGGCTGGCGGATCTGATCGTCGCCTACGTGCTGTACCTGGCGATGCTCTACCTGGTCACCCGCGACCGCTTGGGCAGGCTCGCCGCGTCGGACCGGCTCGTCTCGACGATCGTGGTCTCCGGGGCGCTCACCCTGCTCGTCCCGTTGCTGTTCCTGCTGACCTACATCGTGATCGAGGGCGCGCCGTACCTGCGTCTCGGCTTCTTCACCCACGACATGTCCGCTGTCGCGCCGACGGATCCGGTCACCGCGACCGGCGGTCTGCACGCGGTCGTCGGCACCCTTCAGCAGACCGCCTTGACCCTGGTGTTCGTCGTGCCGCTGGGCGTGCTCACCGCGATCTTCCTGAACGAGACCCGGTCGCGGTTCCGCCGCCCGGTGCGGATCATGGTCGACGCGATGAGCGGTCTCCCGTCGATCGTGGCGGGCCTGTTCATCTACGCGGCGCTGATCATCCCGGGTATCCAGGCGGGCGTGGGACTGTTCAGCTACAACGGTTTGATGGCCACCCTGGCACTGACGATGGTCATGCTGCCGACGGTGACGCGGACCGTGGACGTGGTGCTCCGGCTGGTACCGGACGGCCTGCGCGAGGCGTCACTGGCACTCGGCGCGAGCCGGGCGAGGACGGTGTGGTCGGTGGTCCTGCCCACCGCGCGCACCGGCGTCACCACCGCCGTGATCCTCGGCATCGCCAGGGTGGCGGGCGAAACGGCACCGCTGCTGTTCACCTCGTTCGGCTCGCTCGCGATGAACGCCAACCCGTTCTCCGCGCCACAGGAGAGCATCCCGCTGTTCATCTTCCGCTTCATCAAGCAGCCGCTGGAAAACGTCCAGCAGCGCGGTTACGTCGGCGCGCTCGTGCTGATCCTGCTCATCTTCGGCCTGTTCGCGATCGCCAGGATCGTCGGGCGTGACCGGTCGAAGCGCAAGGCGAAAAGAACGAAGGAGAACCGGTGACCGACACCACCGAATTGTCCACTGTGGACGATAGCGGGGAAAACCCGTACTCCACCGGCTATCTCACTCCCCGCGACGCCGACGGCAGGCCTCAGGTCACCTTGACCGGCGGCCCGCCGCCCGGCGCGGCCGAACTCGAGTCGCGGGAGATCGGCGCCTGGTTCGGCGACCGGCTGGTCCTCGAAGGCGTGTCGTTGCGGATGCCCGCCAAAGAGGTGACCGCGCTGATCGGCCCGTCGGGCTGCGGCAAGTCGACCTTCCTGCGCATCCTCAACCGGATGCACGAGCTCGTCCCGTCGGCGTCGCTGACCGGTGAGGTCCTGTTGGACGGCCAGGACATCTACGCCGACGGAACCCGCCCGCAGCAGGTCCGGCTGCGCATCGGCATGGTGTTCCAGAAGCCGAACCCGTTCCCGGCGATGTCCATCCGGGACAACGTGCTCGCCGGGCTGAAACTCGCCGGCGTCAAATGCGACGACAAGAACGCGCTCGTGGAACAGAGTCTCGAACGCGCCGGGCTGTGGCGTGAGGTCCGCGACCGGCTGAGCTCCCCCGGCGGCGCCCTCTCCGGTGGGCAGCAGCAGCGGCTCTGCATCGCCCGTTCGCTCGCGGTGCAGCCGAACGTGCTCCTGATGGACGAGCCCTGCTCCGCCCTCGACCCGACGTCCACCCGGCGGATCGAGCAGACGATCGCCGAGATCGGGCACGAGGTGACCGTCGTGATCGTCACGCACAACATGCAGCAGGCCCAACGGGTTTCGGATCACTGCGCGTTCTTCCTCGCGGCCGAGAACGAACCCGGCCGGGTGATCGAGCACGGTCCGACGGACACGATCTTCAACGCGCCGTCGGACGAACGCACCTTCGACTACGTGAACGGGCGGTTCGGATGACGACCTTGCGCAGAGTGGGCGCTTTGGGTGGGATCTCGGCGCTGTTGCTCTCGATCTCCGTGGCGGGCGCGCCCGGCGCGGCGGCGCTCAGCAGGGTCACCGGCTCGGGGTCCAGCTACGTCGGCGTGGCGATGACCGACTGGCAGAACGGTGCGACGTCGCGGGGTATCCCGGTCAACTACTCGGCCACCAACTCGCCCGCCGGGGTCAACCAGTACGGCGACCGGACGGTCGACTTCGGCGGGACCGAAGCCGAGGTCTCCTCGCTCCTCGCGGCCGGCGGTGGCGGCGTGACCGCGCAGACCCGCGGCTACCAGTACGTTCCGGACGTGGCCGGCGCGGTCGCCGTCATGTACAACGTCACCGACCAGGCCGGGAAGCGGGTCGATTACCTGCACCTCACCCGCGAGGCGATCGGCCGCATCTTCAGCCGGGACATCACCCGCTGGAGCGATCCGGCGATCACCGCGACCAACGGCGGGAAGTCGCTGCCGGATCAGCCCATCACGCTGGTCGGGCGGACCGGGCAGTCCGGGACGACGGCCTTGTTCTACGACTTCATCGCGCATGCGGCACCGGACGCCTACCAGCGCTTCGTCGCCCGCAACGTCGGCAACGGGATGGGCAGCCTGCCCGCCGGGGTGCGCCCGATCCAGCTGCCCGAACGAGGACCGGACGCCGACTGGTACCGGCTGCTCGCGGACTCGGACCAGATCGCGCAGGCCATCGGCAAAGCGACCATCCCGTTCTCCATCGCCTACGACGAATTCGCCTACGCGCAGCGTCACAACGTCCCGTCGGCATGGGTGCAGAACGGTGCTGGTCAATACACGCAGCCCTACGCGGAGAACATCGCCTCCGCGCTGAAGTTCGCGGAACTCCGCCCGGACCTCAGCCAGAAACTCGACAAGGTCTACTCGAACGCGGACCCGAAGACGTACCCCATTTCGGCGTACTCCTACATCATGATGCCCTGTACGAGCGGCCGGGACACCTGCCGCGGCGGCTACGGCGACCAGGGCAAGACCGACACGATGACCGCGTTCCTCGAACACGTCGCGTGCGACGGCCAGATCAACATGGCCCGGATCGGCTACTCGCCGCTGCCGCCGAACCTGTCGCAAGAGATCATGAACTCCAACGCGCGGCTCACCGGGCAACCGCCGAAACAGCTCAACGCGGGCAACTGCGCCAACCCCACCTTCCGCGGCAGCCTCGGCGCGGGTGCCACCAGCCCGCCCGACCCGCTGGTGACCGCCGGGATCCTCAATCCGAACGGCAAACCCGCGGCCGGGCCGGGTGCCGCCGGGCCGAGCAAGTCGGCCGGGCCCGCGAACGGCCCGGCCACCGGCGACAAGACCGCGACCGCGACGGCGAACCCCGACGAGGAATCGGCGGGCGGCGGCTCGAAGAACTGGCGGGACGCCGCACCGGCGTCCTACGACGAGGGCGGGTTCGGCGGTTTCGGGGGCTGGGCGGCGCTGGTGTTGTTCCTGGCGATCGTGACGCCGCTGGTGGTACGCGGGGTGATCCGGAAGCTGCGGGGTGCCTAGGGGAAGGTCAGTACGACCTTCCCCCGTCCGTGCCCGGTCTCGATCTCCCGGTGCGCCGCCGCGGCCTCGCTGAACGGATACGTCCGCCGCACCAGGAAACGCAATTCCCCCTTGGCGTACAACGACGCCAGCATCCCCAGCCGCTCGGCCGTCCGCGTCCCGGTGACCAGCCGCGCGCCCGTTTCGGGCGCGCGGCCGTGCTCGACCAGCGTGAGCACGCGGTCCGGATCCCCGACCAGTTCCAGCGAAAGATCGAAGGCGACCCCGCCCGCGCCGTCCAGCGCCGCGTCGATGCCGGACGGCGCGAGGGCGCGCACCCGCTCGGCGAGGCCGTCCCCGTAGACCACCGGTTCGGCGCCGAGCGAACGGACATACTCCTGGTTCGCCTCGCTCGCCGTCCCGATCACCCTCGCACCGCGCAGCGCGGCGAGCTGGACCGCGGCCGTGCCCACCGAACCGGCCGCCCCGTGGATCAGCAGCGTCTCGCCGCGGGCGACCCGCAGCGCGTCCAGCGCCAGGTACGCCGTCTGGGTCCCCGCCGTGAACCCGCCCGCGACCTCCCACGGCATCTCCGCCGGCTTCGGCGTGACGTTCTCCGCGGGCACCACGATGTACTCGGCGTACGCCTGCACGGCGGTGAACCCGAGCACCTCGGCCCCCGCGACGAGGCCGGTAACCCCGGAACCGACCTCGTCGACGACCCCGGCGAACTCGTTCCCCGGGACACGCGGCCAACGCAGCTCGAGGCCCGCGGGTTCCCAGCCCGCCCGAACGGCCGCGTCGTACGGCTGCACCCCCGCCGCCTTCACCCGCACCCGGACCTCCCCCGCCCCGGCGTGCGGCTCCTCCAGCTCCAGCACCCGGAGCACTTCCGGGCCACCGGCTTCCGTGAACGCGGCCGCTTTCATCATCTTTTCCTCCAGTTCGCCTGCTGCGGAACCCAGCCTCATACCTCCAGATAGCTGGAGGTCAAGAACTGTCGGTGTGACGTTCTAAGCTGCGCTCGTGACGAGCTACCGCATCTCCAGGGCAAGCGCTTCCGACGCCGCCAGGCTGACGGCGCTGATGCACGAATCGGCCGCCTACCAAGGGGAGTACGCGTCGATCCTCGAGAACTACCAGGTCACGGAGGACTATCTCGCCACTCATCCCGCGTTCGTCGCGCACGCGCAGCGGGAAGTGGTCGGTTTCTACAGCCTGATCGAGTACCCGGCCGAGCTGGACCTGCTGTTCGTCGCCGATTCGACCCAGGGCACGGGGATCGGTGCGTGGCTGGTGGAGCACATGCTCGGGCAGGCCGCGGATCTGGGCATGACCGAGATCCGTGTCGTCTCCCATCCGCCGGCCGCCGGCTTCTACGAGCGGATGGGCGCCCGCCGCGTCGGCGTCGTGCCGCCCAGCCCGCCGAAGATCACCTGGGAGCGCCCGGAGCTGGTCTTCGACGTCAAGCGTCCACCGCACGACTGAACCGGCCGATCAGTTTGCGCAGGTGCCCGGCGAATTCCGGTGAGTCGACGACCTCGAAGTCGGCGTCGAGCAGGCCAAGGTAGAGCGCCAGGTACTCCAGCGTGTCCGCACCGGCTTTGAGCAGGCAGGTCCGCTCGTCGACGGCTTCGACGACGACGGCGGGCGGCACCTTCACCGCGGCTTCGGCGGCCGGGGCGTGCAGCCGGATCGTGGCGTGGTGCCGCCACAACGCGGCACCGACGCCACGTTGGAGGTAAGCGATCACGCCACCTTCGGGTGGTTCGCGCTCCTCGAAACGCCGTCCGTTGGGAGTGCGCGGCCGCACCCGATCGGCGCGGAACGTGCGCCAGTCCTGTTTGTCGGCGTCCCAGCCGACGAGGTACCACCGGCGGCTCATATGCACGACGCGATGCGGCTCCACCTGCCTCCGCGTCTCGGATCCGTTGTGCCCCACGTAATCGAAGCGCAGGGTCTCGCGGTCGCGGCAGGCGGCGGCGATGGCCGCGAGCACCTCGGCGTCGACCGTCGGCCCGCCGCCTTGCACCGCGAGCGTCGCGGAATTCAGCGCCGCGACTCGGTGCCGTAGCCGCGACGGCAGCACCTGCTCCAGTTTCGCCAGCGCGCGCACCGACGTCTCCTCGATCCCGGCGATCGTGCCGCCCGCGGCCGTCCGCAGGCCCATCGCGACCGCGACGGCCTCTTCGTCGTCGAGCAGCAGCGGGGGCATCGCCGCACCGGCGCCCAGGCTGTAACCACCGGAGACGCCGGGCGTGGCGTCGACCGGATAGCCCAGGCCACGAAGGCGCTCGACGTCGTTCCGGATGGTCCTGGTGGTCACGTCGAGCCGGTCCGCCAGTTCCGGGCCCGTCCAGGTGCGCCTGGCCTGCAGCAACGACAGGAGTCGCAACAGTCTCGCCGAAGTTTCCGCCATGAATCCCACCCTGTCCGCAATCGCGGAACGAACCTTTCCGCAATCGTTCCTAATCTAGCCCCATGACTGAGATCAAGCCCTTCCGCATCGCCGTCGACCAGGCCGAACTCGACGACCTCAAGGACCGCCTGAACCGCACCCGTTGGCCCCGCGAGGTCACCGGCGACTGGCGCCGAGGTGTCCCGGTCGCCTATCTCAAGGGGTTGGCCGAGTACTGGGCCGACGGCTTCGACTGGCGTGCGCAGGAAGCGGAACTGAACGAGTTCCCGCAGTTCACCACCGAGATCGACGGCCAGATCATCCACTTCCTGCACATCCGCTCGACCGCCCCGGACGCGCTGCCGGTGCTCCTCACGCACGGCTGGCCCAGCTCACCGTTCGAATTCCGGCAGGTCGTCGACGAACTGTCCGCCGAGTTCCACCTGATCATCCCGTCCCTGCCCGGTTACGGATTCTCGAACCCGGTGAGCGGCACCGGCTGGGGCAACCTGTTCCGCGTCGCCCAGGCGTGGGCCACGCTGATGGACCGCCTCGGCTACGAGCGCTTCGGCGTCCACGGCACGGATGCGGGCGCCGGTGTCGCGGGCATCCTGTCGATGATCGCCCCGCACCGTGTGGTCGGCGCGCACCTCACCGGGACTAGCGCGGGGATGCCGTTCGGGCCGGCCGTCGAGCTGGACGGCCTCGACGGCAAGGACCGCGAGCGCGGCGAACGCTTCAACCGGTTCCAGTCCGACGGCCTCGGCTACCTGCACCTTCAGGCGACCCGGCCGCAAACGCTGGCCTATTCGCTGAACGACTCCCCCACCGGCCAGCTCGCGTGGATCGTCGAGAAGTTCGCCGAATGGACCGATCCGGCGAAGGCGCTGCCGGACGACGCCGTCGATCGCGACCACCTGCTGACCGCGGTCAGCCTGTACTGGTTCACCGGCGCGGGCGCCTCCTCCGCGCACGCCGTGTACGAAGGCATGGAGGTGTACCGGCAGATGTCGCAAGGCGGCTGGGACGAAGCGCCTGCCGGGCCGCCGCGGGCGATCGCCGTCTTCGCCGGGGACTCCACGATCCGGAGCCTGCAGGACGGCCCGGTGGAACGCTGGTCCGAGTACGACACCGGCGGCCACTTCCCGGCGATGGAAGTCCCCGGTCTGTTCGACGAAGATCTCCGTTCCTTCCTGCGAAAGTGCGTCTGACGATGGAGCGGCTGAGCCCCCGGGCCCTCAACCGCGCGACTCTGGCCAGGCAGCTCCTGCTCGAACGCGCCGATCTTCCCGCCGTCACCGCGATCGAGCGGCTGGCCGGTCTCCAGGCTCAGGCCCCCGACTCGTCCTATGTCGGGCTGTGGTCGCGGCTTCGGGACTTCCAGGTGGACGAGCTGGCGAAACCGCTGGCCGCCCGCGAGGTCGTCCGGTCGACGCTGATGCGCGGGACGGTCCACCTGGTCACGGCCGCCGACGGCCTCGCCCTGTGGCCGACCGTCAAAGCGGTGGTCGAGCGCGGTTTCCTCGGCCATTACTCGCGGGAGGTCGCCGGACTCGACCTCGCCGCGATCGCCGAAGCGGGGAAGGCCCTGCTGGCCGAACGGCCTCGCACGCGCGCCGAGATCCGGACCGCGCTGGCGCCTCGATGGCCGGACGCCGACCCGCAGACCCTCGCGTACGCGGTCAACAGCCTGCTCCCGCTCGCGCACGTGACTCCGCGTGGCCTGTGGGGCCAAACCGGCCCGGCCGCGTTCGCCCTGCTCGAAGACTGGGCCGGCGCACCGATCACGGACGGCATCTCCCTCGACGACCTGGTGTTGCGCTATCTCGCGGCGTTCGGCCCGGCGACCGTCCGCGACGCGCAGGTCTGGTCGGGGCTGACTCGGTTGAAAGAGGTCTTCGAGCGACTGCGGCCCAAGCTGGTCACCTTCACCGACGTCGAAGGGAAGGAGCTGTTCGACCTCCCCGGCGCACCGCGCCCCGACCCGGAAACCCCGGCGCCGCCCCGGTTCCTGCCCGAGTACGACAACGTCCTGCTCTCCCACGCCGACCGCGTTCGGGTGATCCCCGACGGCCGCCGTGTTCCGTTGCCGCCGGGAAACGGCGGCCGCCGGGGCACTTTGCTCGTCGATGGTGAATTCCTGGCCATCTGGGCGATCAAAGGGGCGACATTGACGATCGAATCGCGGAACCCGTTGCGGGATCAGGATTCGATCGCCGAGGAGGGCGCACGGCTCCTGGAATTCGTAGTGCCGGGTGCAGCGCACGACATCCGTTTCGAGCTCGACGGATAACGGTCCGGCCTTTTGCCGTAACGAAGGGCGGCGTTCGGGCGAAGCATGGCGCGTAGAGCCTGAAGGGAGCGGGCCATGAGCAAGAACTACGGATTCATGACGGTGCTGGCGGGGCTGAGCGCGCTCGCGGTGATCGCGGTCGCGGCGGTCTGGCGGTACCCGAACACCTCCGACGTCACGGCGGTGATCACCGCGGCGGGAACGGTGATCGGCACCGTGGTGGGCGCCTTCTTCGGCGTGAACGCGGCCTCGGCGGGGCGCGTGAAGGCGGAAGAGAGCCGGGACCAGGCGACGGCGGCACTGGTGAAGGTCGCGGGCGAGGCGGAAAGAGGGAGCGACGTCGCCAAGACGGCGATGGAAGGCGTGAGCTGACCGTCCTCTGTGGACACGCTCAGTCGAGCGCCTCGAGCAGGGCGAGATCCGGCGGGACGAGGGTCGTGGACAGCACGAGCTCTCGCAACAGGTTGTCGTTCAACGCGTTGCCGACCGGCTCGCCGACTTCTTCGCGCCGCAGACCGAAAACGCCGCCGGCGGACAGCCGCGCCCGGACGTCGATGACGACGTGCTCGACGCGGCGCGCGGTCCACGTCTCACCGGGCCGGAGCTCGGTGAGCACCTCGGCCGTCTGCTGACGGGACAGCGGCTGCGGATTGAGGTCGTGCAGCAGATACCGCTGCCCGAAAACGACCAGGACCAGGCGTTCTTCCGCGCTGAGGCGCCAGCGGCGGGGCGGGACGGTGACGTCGTCGTGCCGGGTGACGGGCTGCCCTCCCTCGGGACCCGCAACATACAACTCGAGCAGGTGCTCCCGCCTGCCCGAACCGCGGACGAACAGCGGCGTGTACCCGTCCGACAGGGGGATCGGCTCCTCGCCGCGGGACAGCCAGCGGGAATTCGGCAAGCGGATGGGCAGCTGGCCGGTGTTGCTGACCCACCATTGGCCGCCAGTGAAGTTCAGGAGCCCGTGCCTGCGGCTGACCTGCAGGTCGTTCTCCCCCACACAGACGTCGACCTGCGGCCGATTACGCCCGAACGTGATCTCGCCGCCCTCCCCGGGGTCGACGGACACGCCGCCCGCGAGGGTGAGCGCGAACACCGCGCCGGGAGCCGACGGCGGCACGCCGAGCGCGAGGCTCTCGTGCGTCGTCGTGAGCCGCTTCATCGTGCCTCCTCCTGGTCCCCGGCATTATGAGGGACGCCGCCGGGGACGGGTCCCGGTGTCGCGTTCGTCCGTATGTTGGACCACATGATTGACTTCTCCAAGGACACCGTCTTCAAACTCACGCCGTGCAAGCCGAAGGACATCGCGCCCACGGTGCAGCCGATCATCATCCCCGGCGAGGAGATCATCTCGTCGTTCAAGGCGGTGCGCGACTTCGTGGTGTTCACGAACAAGCGGCTGATCGCGGTGAACGTCCAAGGCATGACGGGCAAGAAGAAGGACTTCACTTCGCTGCCTTACAACAGGATCCAGGCCTTCTCGATCGAAACCGCGGGCACCTTCGACCTCGATGCCGAGCTGGACCTCTGGTTCAGCGGCCTGGGGAACGTGCGCCTGGAGTTCCGGGGCTCGGACATCCGCGCCATCGGCCAACTGATCGCCACCCACACGCTGTAGCGCGCTACCGCAATTAGTCGACTACTTGCGCTGGGTGGGCGGACTGCGGTGGGCGTTGGGGCGGGTGGGTCGTGAGTGGCAAGTGTCGTTCTAGCGTCACTTACCACTCACGACCCACTTGGCCGGTGTGGCTCCCGGCGGCTCCGGGGCGTTGCGAAAGCCACTTTCGCAACGTTGAAGGTTGCGAAAGTGGCTTTCGCAACGTCTGGTCCGTGTGTCGAGAGTGTCTCGGGACGCTAGCGCCCGCCGCCACCGCCGTGCGCAAACGGCCGTCTCGCGTGACTGGACGGCCGACTCGCGTGATCAGATGGACGACACGCGTGTCCAGACGGACGACTCGCGGCGAACCCCCGTCGCGCGCGTGTCGTCCATCCAGTCACGCGTGTCGTCCATCCAGTCACGCGTGTCGTCCATCCAGTCACGCGTGTTGTCCGCCGGATCACGCGAAACCGCCGCCTGGGTTCAGGTGGTCGTGAGTGGTTCCGGTCGTTAGAACGACACTTACCACTCACGACCCCCGGACCCGGGGGGGCTACATGTTGATCTTATGGCTCCGGGGTTTCGCTGACCTCGTGATGATCGCTGCTTTTGGCCGCTGACCTGCGCGGATAGGGCTGGACACTTCTCGCGTGTTCTCACCCCTGCCCGACGTCTGACGGCCTGGAGACGGCCTGACCACTCCTCCCCCATCTCCCCGATACGAAGCCATCCACGCGGCCGTCTCGTCGGGTCAAGGCACGCTTTCCCGCCTTGACGCGGCGTGACGGCCGTTGTGACGATCTGGCATCGGGGCGATGGCTCCGCGTAACAGCGGTTCGTCCGTTCGCGACCTCTGAGCACGATCGTCTGAGCGAGGAGGCCGACGTGCTCATTGCGTACCTGCGCGCCGCTGGCGGCGGCTACACCTGTCCACGGCGGCAGCGGGCGCACCGCCCGGCCGGTGGGCGGAGCGGAGCGGCAGCCCGCCGTGTCGGGCAAGGTGCGCCCGCAGGCGAGACGCGGACGCAAGGTGACCAGCGCGCCGCCGACGGCGGCGCGCCTTGATCCCATAGAGCCAAGTTCGGCAAGGCACTCAACCAAAGGAATACCGGCCAGAGTAGGAGAAATCGATGGGCTACAGAAACAAAACGTATGTCGCTTTCGCCAGCGAGGATATTCACATGTACCGCATGATGGAAGCTTGGCGCGAAAACCAAAAGATTGAGTTCTCTTTCTTTGATTCACATGACCTCTTTCAGGCGCGCGACAATAGTCTTCCTGAGACCATCAAGGCCCGACTTCGACAACGCCTCACAAATACAGCCAAGCAAGTAGTATTGATCGGCAGCGAGACGGCTCGACGCAAGGGAAGTAACGGCACTTCGTTCCTCGCCCACGAGGTTAAAGTGATCCTTGAACTGAACCTACCAGTAGTCGTCGCGAACATTGACGGAACTCGAACCGTAAAAACTGGATTTATCCCGCAACCATTTCTAGACGCCAACTATTACACTATGACGACATCTTTCCAGCCCCGCATAATTATGCACGCTCTCGACGATTATGCACCCAAATACACGTCCATCGGACGCAAAGGGAACTACTACTATACGCCCGACGAGTACAAGGCCCTTGGACTGTGATCGAAAGGATTAAGAGCGATCTAAAGACCAAGCGGTTCTGGCTAACGTTTTCTACAAGAACCTTTGCAGCAGTCGGATTCGAGGCGATTACGCTTGGCCTCTATGATGTAATCAACCCGAACGCAATATCTAAGATTAACCTTCCAATCTCACTTATCCTCCTAGCTGCAGCGGCGATCTATGGTCTCGTCAGATCCTGGCCTCGGCCCATCGAACAGTCCTACTCTTCACCGAAAACAGAAATAAGACTGCTAGTGGGAGACCTCTTCTCCTCACCCGAGAATCTAGTAATTGGCATGACCAGCACGTTTGATACCTCAGTTCCGCATGTCATTGCTCAAACCAGCATACAAGGTCAATTTCTAGCACGCATTTATCACCACGACGTGCAGTCTCTTGACGCCGAGCTTGCAGGCGCATTGTCTCGCTTCTCTCCGATTGGAACGATTGAAAAGCACGGAAAGCGCGCGGTTTACCCGATAGGAACAGTTGCGACACTCCAAAACAAGAGACAGCATTACTTTTGCGTCGCATACTCAGAGATGGACAGCGAGAATCGGGCCCAAGCAAGCATTGATGGACTATGGAGAAGCTTGACCAACTTATGGGACGAGGTGCGCAATCGAGCGAACGGGGACCCCGTTGCAATGCCAATAATCGGCGGAGGACAGTCGAGAATCTCGCAAATACTCCCGGCCCAGGACTCAATTAGGTTTGTGGCACTCTCATTTTTACTTGCTTCCAGGCATTCGAGGGTCTGCGAGAGACTCGATATTTTTGTGCGACCCGAAGATGCGGAAAGGATCGACATGCTTGACTTCCAGCGCTTCCTAACCTCGCTAAACTCTTCGACATGAACACCGCCGACAGCAGCATTCAAATTCCCCATACGCCAGGGTGCGCGTTCTGCGACTACCTGGCAGGTCGCCGACCTTTCACAATCCTTGAACGGCGAGAACTCTCAGCCGCCCTGATTACACGCGAACAACGTGGACTAGGTCACGTCCTCGTGATTCCGGTAAATCACCGCGAGACCGTCCTAGACCTCAATGAAGCCGAGGGAACGGCACTGATGTCACATATGATTCGCGTATCGCGAGCCGTGGCGGAGTTTACCGAAAGCAGCGGAATAGCCATATGGCAAAACAATGGAGTATCCGCAGATCAGACGATTCCACACGTTCACTTCCATATCGCTGGCACACTACCGGATGGGGGGACCGACTGGGGTGAGGTCGCCGAACTAAGCCTTGCTGAAACCGGAAGGATAGCGTCAAATCTACGAAAATTTCTGCCCTGAACTCATTTAATCAAGTAGCACTAACTGTAAAAAGCTGACGCTTGCTTCTTCAGTGCATCGTCAATACGACGACGAATCGATTCGTGTACGCTCAGCTTAGAGATTTGAGCAGCTTCTACCCAGAGAACTTCCTTGCTTTCGCTACTTGTTGACGGCTTACCGCCTATCGCGTCTGCGCGGAAGCAGATGGAGAACTCTTGCCGCACCTCGCCATCGTCGTACGCGATGACGTGGTTGGGATTCGAGTACAGTCCGATAACCCCGGTCACCTCGCACTCAATGCCGGTCTCCTCGCGAACCTCCCGCACGGCGGCCTGCGCCAAGGTCTCCCCAAGTTCGAGCTGTCCACCGGGGATCGAGTACAGGTCGTTGTCGGTGCGCCGGATCATGAGGATGCGGCCTTCGTCGTCCTGGATGAACGCGGACACGGCGACCACGATGCTGTTGGCCTTGGGGGCGTTCGGGTCGTTGTAGTAGTCGACGCGTGCCATGTGTGGCCTCCTAGAAGGTGGCGGGCTTGGCGAGGTTCCAGACGGCTTCGAAGCTCTCCGAGTAGGTCTCGAAGAGGTCTCCGGCGGATAGCCGGCGGAGGTGCAGGGATGGGGCGTGGGCTCCCTGGAAGCCGTAGACGTGCGTGTTGATGATCATTTCGTCGTCGAAGCGGAAAATCGAGTTGTAGAGCGTGGTGTTGTGGAAGCGCATCTCCACCCCGTCTACCCCGATCAGCGGCCGGTAGAACGCCAGCGCGTTGCGGATGCGCGCGGCAAGTGTCCCGTCGCCTAGCTGCTCCTCGTCGCCGCGCAGAGCGACGCTCTCCCCTTCGGGATCTCCAAAAATCAGCCGAATCTTGGCCCCGGCCTGGGCTTTTGCTGTCAGGTCCTTGATGAACCGCGGGCGCTCCACCAAGAACAGTGCGGCGTGGACCAGGACTTCGACGGTGTCCGTCGCTTCCTTGATCAGCCGGTCCCACAGTTCGACGGGGATGGCGTTGCGGTGCGGGAACACGCGCACGACCTCGGCGGCAGCCGTCTCGGCCTTGCGCTCCGGGGCCACCGAGTCCGGCCAGAGGTAGGTCTCGGACTCGCGCGCCATCGCGGCGATCTTGTGGCGGTGCTTCGGGTACGGCGTCCGCCCCTTGGTGATCCACCGTTCCACGGTCTTCTGATCGACCCCGGTGGCGTCGGCGACTTGTTCCAGCGTGAGGCCGTTGCGCAGCAGGGCGTCCCGCAGGCGTTCGTTCGGCATCCGCCCTCCTAGGGACTTTTAGGGACGTCTTCGACCGTACCAGGGACGTCCCTAGATGTCCCGCCAGATGGTGATCACGTCCCGCGTTTTGGCCGAGATTAGGTGCCAGGTTGCCGGGGACTCGCCCCAGCACCTCGACACCAAGAGGGAGGCAGGCATGACGACTCCAACCGCCGGTCGGGCAGCGTCCGCGCGCGGCTCGGGAACGTGGACAGCTCGCCGGTTCGCGATCTGAGCGCCCGATGCGCGACACGGTCCAGATCCACGTCACGGCAGACCTGCCGATCCGCGTCCGCGCGCTCACTTACGCCAACCGGGCGGAGATCCGTTTCGGCAAGGCGTTCCCCGTGGTCCTGCTCGTCGATTCCGACGCGATAGCGGTGCTGGGGAGAGAACTCGCAGAGGTACAGGCCGCACTGAACGCGGCTGCCGCAAGGGGCAAAGACGGCGACGAAGTGCCGACAGACAAGCAAGGGAACTAACAACATGGCTATCTACAAAGGACACCGCTTCACCATCGACTTCGACGAAGCGTTCGCGCAGGGCCTCGTGATGGTCGGCGAGGTCTCGCCGGACAACGAGTACCAGTCGCGGGAAGACCGTGCTGCGGGTCGCCCGGCGCGTCAGCGGGTCGACGAAGTGACAGGCAAGCGTCAGTGGAAGGTCACCGTGACCGACCCGGACGAGACGAAGGCCAAGCGCGCATCGTTCGAGATCACGTTGCTGGCCGATGTGCAGCCGGTGCCAACGACGTCGGAGGTGCTGCCGGGTATGAGGCCGATCGAACTGGAGGGGCTGACGGCTGAGCCGAAGGTGGCTGGTCAAGGCGAGTTCAAGTACCAGTCCTACGTGTTCCGCGCGACCGGCTTCAAGGCTGCGGCCGCTGGTGGCGGGTCGAAGTCGGGCCGGGCCTCCGCCGCTGCCGAGTCAACGCCCAAGGCGGCGTGATGGTGGGCGGGGCGCCGGGGGCGGCATCCCCGCACCTGGTCCAGACCTGGGAAGCCGCTTACCGCCACTACAGCGCGATGACGCAGCGGACTGCGCAGGGCGGGGACGCCCTGGCGGCGCATGACGTGGCCGTCGCTTCCTTGGCGGTGGCGTCGGCATGGCGAGACCTGGCGGCTCAGGGCCAGTTGCCGTGGTGGGTGCTGGCTGCGGTGTCGGCGGCTGCTGAGGGGTTCGAGGAGAACGCGCGGTCGTGGGAGATGCGCGCCTACAGCGAGGAAGGGCAAGGCCGTGGCGTTCAACGCGATGTGGAAGCCGGGACAGCAGGCGGTCGCGGGAATGCAGGGCAATGGTTCGGCGAACCCAGCTCTGGTGATCTATCTCGACCCGGACAGTCTGGCGATCCTGCCGCCGTCCGACCCGGCCGAGTGGCCGGAGTTCATCCGGCTCCTTCGCCAAATCCGCGACAGCGCGGACGAACTGGCCGTGTTCCTCGGCAAACACGCGACGGTGCGCGATGACGACGCCCGGCCGGAATGAGCCACAAACGTTGAAGGACGCGCACCTCGTCGCCTCCGCTCGTCGCCCGAAGCCGGGGTCGAACCTGACGACGTGGCTGAAGTTCCATCAGGCCAACGCGCGCATGTATCGCGAAGTGTCCGATGTGGATCGCGCGCACCACCACGAACTCCGTTACTGGGTGGGCTATGAGGAGCGCAAGGCGGAGGAGGTGGCCGCGCAGATCCAGAAGAACAAGTCGGAAGCTAGCTGAGAACTGAACAGCAGTAGGGAAAACGTGCGTGGGGACGTGCGGCGTACAAACACGTCCTCACGCGCTTCCCGTGTCTCGTAAGGCGCAGAACCGGTACCTGGCCTAGGAAACCTCGCCGGTCCTGCGCTGTCCACAACCTCTGGAAGTGAACAATGACAACGCTAAACGATGACAACAACCGGCCACTAGACGGGGTCACCCGAACGCGCTGCACAGTCTGCAAGCGGTTCGCGAAGCTCCTGCCCGGCGAGACCGAATGTGCTCCCTGCCGGGGGATGCTTCCGCTGGATCTGACCGGCGGTGGTCGCCGATGAACGGGATCGGTTTCCTTCTCGTCGGCGGCGGGGTGCTCGGCGTGGTGGTGTGGCTACTGCACAAGCTCGGCCGCGCGCTCGCCACGATCGCGGAAGTTCTCGCCGCTGCTGCGGTGGTCTTCATCGCCCTGTGGTCGGCCGTGAAACTGTTGGTGTGGCTGGGAAAGCAGGTCTTCACGCACTGGCGGACCAGCGTCGGTGTCCTAGCCGTGGTGGCCTGGTGGCAGTGGCTCGGCTGGCTCTCGCTGGTCATCACAGCGGGTTCGGTCAGCCTGGCGCTGATGGCGTGGCGGCTGCTCGACGTGGTGTCGTTCGACCGGGGCTGTGGCCGGTTCCTGCGGGCGTGGTGGCTGCGCTGGTTCACCTACGCCCGGAAACTGCCGGGCTGGCTGCACGCCTGCGGCCTGTCCATCTCTGACGGCACCGTGCCCGTCGAAGTCACCGTGAACCTGGTCGGCCGTCGCCGGAAGGCTGTCTCTCGTGCTGCGGGCGGTGGTGCTGCGGTTCAGGTCCCGAAGGTACTGGGTGTGAAGTCGGGACCGTCCTGGGATGAGGTCCGCGTCCGGCTCGTGCCAGGGCAGAAGCCGGAGGACTTCGACGACGCCGCCCGCGCCCTGGCCGTGGCTCGCAAGGTCACGCGGTGCCAGGTGCGCGAGCTGGCACCCAACGTCGTCTCCCTCGACTTCCAGCGCCGTGACCTTCTCAAAGCCCCGGTGGACTGTGCGGCGCTGCCCGAGCTGGCGGCCGTCGACGGCGTGGATCTGCGGCGGGTGTTCGCCGGACGGACCGAGTACGGGAAGGACTGGCGGCTGCCGCTGACCGGTCCGGGCGCGCACATGCTCGTCGCCGGGGCGACAGGGGCCGGGAAGAACTCGGTGATGTGGTCCCCGCTGGTGTCGGCGGCCTCGGCGATCCGGGCCGGAACGGTGCGCGTCTCGGGGATCGACCCCAAGGGGATGGAACTCGCCTACGGGCGCGGAATCTTCGCCCGCTACGGGGTTGCTGGTAAGGAAGCCATCGGGGTCCTGGACGACCTCCTCGATGGTCTTGAGTCCCGTAAGCGTGAGTTCGCCGGGCGCACCCGTGAGGTGCCGATCTCCACCGAGTACCCGTTGGAGGTTCTGGAGTTCGACGAGATCGGCGCACTCACCAAGTACACCGACCGCAAGACCCGCGAAGCCATCGTCGAACGGGTCGCCATTCTGACGACTCAAGGTCGGGCGCTGGGCTACACGGTGCGCGGCTATGTCCAGGAACCGACCAAGGACACCGTTCCGGTTCGAGAGCTGTTCCCCCGGCGGGTGTGCCTGCGCGTCACCTCGAAGACACACGTCGGGATGGTCCTCGGCGACGGTGCCTATGAGCGGGGCGCGTGGGCGAACCGGATCGAGGAGTCGGCTGCGGGCGTCGGCTACATCTGGGGCGAGGGCATCCGCGAACCACTGCGGGTCCGGGCTGGCTGGGTGCCGGACGAGACGGTCAAGGCGCTGGAGACCTACGTGACCAACGGCGGTGCTCATGTCGTCGACTTGGCCACCCGTCGCGGTCCTGAGGGGGTGGCGGCGTGAACAGGCTGATGGTCTTCCTCGACGCGATCCGCGACCACCTGGACTCGTTCGCGCTGCCTCCGGCCGCCTCAGTCCGGGTTGGGGCGGGTCCTGATCCGATCACGGTGCAGCTCGACTCTGACCGCCTGGAGGAGGTTGCCCGTGGGCTGCTCACCTGGGCTGCCTCGCTCGACGACGTGACGGCTTCGCTGTGGCGTCCGGAGCGTGGCGGGTCGGTGCACCTGGAACTGAGTGGCCGGACTCCCTGTGGCATCCCGGTGGTGGTCTACGGCGGTGTCTGGTTCGACGAAGCGACCTTCCCGGATCTGCCTGCGGGGATGCGGCAGGAGATGCCGGTGTTCGTGCTGCGGCAGTGGAACCGCCCTGGGGAGGTGGCCGCCTGATGAGCACGAAGGCAGCCGCGGTGACCCCGCCGGCCAAAACCCGGGCCATTCGTATGCGGGAACCGCTGGCGTCGGACGTGGTCAAGGCGACCGCTGAGAAGCACGGCGTGTGCGTCCGGCCGTTCACGATGGAAGTTGGCGACACCGACACCGGCGAACTCCGGTACGTCCCCGTTCCCTGCGGCTCGACGGTCGAATCGGTGTGCCTGCCCTGTGCGCGCAAGGCCAAAGCGCTGCGACAGGTTCAGTGCCGCGAGGGCTGGCACATGACCGCAGAACCCGACGTCACCGCACAGCCACCGTCCGAGACACAGACGGAGCTACTGGCGTTCCGGGCTGACCTCGTCGCCGCTTACCGGCAAGAGACAGACCAGGCCGAAGCGGATGAGCTGAGGGAGGAGATCCAGGGAGTCGATGAGGAACTTCGGCAACTCGGGATGAGGGGCCGCCTCCCTTCAATCGACATGCCCACGAAGAAGGCGGTGAAGCGGTCCACCAAGCGGCGGCAGGACGCGCCGAACCTGCCTCGTCGCAAGGTCGCGAAGACCACGCTCGGCCGTGAGTACGCGGGCAGGTTCCGGCCCTCGATGTTCGTCACGCTCACCTGCGACACCTACGGCCCGGTCCGCTCCGACGGCGCCCCGGTCAACCCGTCAACCTATGACTACCGGCGGGCCGCTCGGGACGCAGTCCACTTCTCGGCGCTCGTCGACAGGTGGTGGCAGAACCTCCGGCGAGTAGTCGGCTGGGACGCGCAGTACTTCGCCACCGTCGAACCCCAACGACGGGCCGCCCCACACCTGCACGCGGCGATCCGGGGATCGGTGCCGCACGACGTCATCCGCCAAGTCACCGAAGCCACCTACCACCAGGTCTGGTGGCCTGCGCACGACGAAGTGGTCTACGTCGACCGGATGCCGCTGTGGGACGGCGACCGCAGAGTGTTCGTCGACCCGGACACCCGTGCACCACTGACCGACTGGGACGACGCCGTCGAAGCCGTGGAAGACCCGGCGCATGTGGTCACCTTCGGGCGGCAGGTGCACTCCAAGGGCATCCTCGGCGGCTCGGAAGAGGCCGGGCGGCATATCGGCTATCTCACGAAGTACCTCACCAAGTCCACGGGTGAGGTCGTGGAAGCCGACACGGCGAGGCAGCGTGATCACCACGACCGGTTGCACGCAGAGCTGTCGGTGACGCCCTGCTCGCCCCAGTGCGCCGTGTGGCTGCTCTACGGCATCAATCCCAAGGGCGCCAACGGAAAGACCACACCAGGGCACTGCAAGGGACGGGCGCACCGGCGAACAACGCTCGGCCTGCCGGGGCGGCGCGTGCTGGTGTCGCGGAAGTGGTCCGGCAAGGCGCTCGTCGACCACAAGGCCGACCGGAAAGCCTTCGTCCTGGAGGCGCTGGCGGCGGTCGGGATCGAGAAGCCTGCCCCCGATCCGGCACGGTTGGTCTGGCGCAAGGTCGACTCCGGCGATCCGTCCGTGCCACCTCGGGACCACCTGGTCATGCACGCCATCTCCGAACGCATCACCTGGAAAGCCGAGTACGACAAAGCACTACTCGCCGCGCAGAGTCCTCCAAATCTTTCGGCAACTCCGCTCGCGGCTTAAGGGGGAAGGCATGGACAGCATCGATCCACTGTGGTCAGTCGAAGACGTCGCGGACTATCTCCGCGTGCCAGTGAAGACGCTCTACCAATGGAAATGGCTCGGCGAGGGGCCGCCGGTACGCAAGATCGGCCGTCACCTCCGCTACGACCCGACGAAGGTCCGGGCCTGGGTTGCTGAGGAGGCCGCCTGATGGGACACATCCAAGACCGCTGGTACAAACCCGCCAAGGACGCCAAGGGAAACCTGCGGCTCAACGCTCGCGGAAAGCCCGTTCTGGAGAAGACCGAGCTGTACGGCATCGGTATGCGGTACAAGGTCCGCTACCTCGACCCAGAGGGTTGCGAACGGTCAAAGTCCTTTCCGGACAAGCAAAAGAAGCGTGCCGAAGACTTCCTGATCGAGATGGAGTCGGACAAGCGCGAGGGCAAGTACATCGACCCGCGCGCGGGTCAGGTGCTCTTTGAGGTCGTCGCACAGAGCTGGCTGGACTCGCAGACGGTCGACTACACCAGCCGGGAGCGCTTCGCGACGCGCGTCAACGTCCACTTGCTTCCGTACTTCGGCAAGAAGGCGGTCGGGTCGATCCGGCCGAGTCACATTCAGACGTGGCTACGGAAGCTCCAGGACGACGAAGCCTCGGAGACCTCGCGGGCGCTCTACTTCGGGCACCTGGTGTCGATCCTGAACTTCGCGATGGCGGACAAGAAGATCTCGGAGAATCCGGCGCTGTCCAAGGTGATCTCGCGCCCGAGGGCGAGCCGGAATCAGGTCGTCCCCTGGTCCCGCGAACGGGCTCGGGCGGTGCGAGACAACCTTCCGAGGCGGTACAAGCCCGCTGTCGACGTCCCTGCCGGTCTGGGCCTGCGGAAGGGTGAGCTGTTCGGGTTCTCGCTCGATGACGTCGACCGGAGCAAGGACCTGGCGTACATCACCCGACAGGTGCGCGTGGTAGCCGGGAAACCGGTGTTCGCTCCGCCCAAGGGCGGTAAGTCACGTGAGGTGCCGATCGGGCGGAAGCTGCTCGGCCTCCTCGACGAGTACGCCGAGGAGTTCCCGGCGACCGAAGTCACGCTCCCCTGGTCGCATCCGGGCGGCGAACCCACCACGGTCCGTCTGCTCATGGTCAACGGGTACGGGCGGGTCTTCCGGGCGGAGTGGTTCCGGGTGAACTTCTGGCTGCCCGCGCTCAAGGATGCCGGAGTGGAGAAGCCGACCAGGGCGGACGGCGTGCACGCGCTGCGGCACCTCTACGCCTCGGTCCTGCTCGACGCTGGCGAGTCGATCAAGGCGCTGTCTCAGTACCTCGGTCACACCGACCCCGGCTTCACGCTCCGGGTGTACACGCATCTCCTGCCGAGTAGCCACGCCCGGACACGGAAGGCCGTCGACGACTTCTTCGATGACGCGCTCGGCGACCAGGCTGCATGACGGCCTGGCCACGGCCTGACACCTGCCCTGACCCGCAAACCAGCAGGTCAGGGCAGGTTCACGCTTACATGTTGATCATGTGGCCCGCGAGGCCGTGCACGGCTTCCTTGACCGCTTCCCCAAGGGTCGGGTGAGCGTGCACGTTCCGCGCGATTTCGTGCACCGTGAGGTCCCACTGCTGCGCCAAAGTCAGCTCCGGCAGCAGTTCGGTCACCTCGGGGCCGATCAGGTGCGCACCCAGAAGCTCGCCGTGCGTAGCATCGCTCAGGATCTTCACGAAGCCGACAGCCTCGCCGAGGCCGTGCGCCTTTCCGTTGGCGGTGAAGGGGAACTTCGCCACCTGGACGTCGAAGCCCTTTTTGCGGGCCTGTTCTTCGGTCCAGCCGAAGCTGGCGATCTGCGGCTGGCAGTAGGTCGCGCGCGGGATCATCACGAAGTCGAGTTCCATGGTCTCGGCGCCCGCGATGGTTTCGGCGGCGACGACGCCCATGGATTCGGACGCGTGCGCGAGCATCAGTTTCGCGGTGACGTCACCGATCGCGAAGATGTGCGGGACGTTGGTGCGGCCGCGCGAGTCGATGGCGATGGCGCCGCGTTCGGTCAGTTCCACGCCGGTCTTGTCCAGCCCATAACCTTCCACCCGCGGCTGGAAACCGATGGCCTGCAACACCTTGTCCGCCTCGAGGACCTGCTGCTCGCCGTTCTTCGACACGGTCACGAGGACCTGCTCGCCGGTGTCGTCGATCGACTCGACCTTGGTGGAGGTCAGCACCTCGATGCCGAGCTTCCGGTAGCGGCGCGCGAGTTCCGCGGAGACCTCGGCGTCCTCGAGCGGGACCATCCGGTCGAGGTACTCGACGATGGTCACCTTCACGCCGTAGTTGTGCAGCACGTAGGCGAATTCGACGCCGATCGCGCCCGCGCCGGCGATGATGATGCTCGCCGGCAGCTCGTTTTCCATGATCTGCTGTTCGTAGGTGACCACGCGGTCGCTGCGCGTGGTGCCCGGCAGCAGGCGCGCGGTGGCGCCGGTGGCGATCACGCAGTGGTCGAAGGTGACCCGTTCACCGTTGACCTCGATGGTGTTGGCGTCGAGGAAGGTGCCGTGCCCGTCGCATTCGGTGATCTTGTTCTTCTTCATCAGGAAGTGCACGCCCTTGACGCGCCCGTCCGCGACCTTGCGGCTGCGGTCGAAGGCGGCCTGGTAGTCGAAGCTGACCTTCCCCTCCACCTGGATCCCGAACGACTTCGCCTCTTTGGTCACGATGTGCGCGAGCTCGGCGTTGCGCAGCAGCGCCTTCGACGGGATGCAGCCGACGTTGAGGCAGACACCGCCCCAGTATTTCTCCTCCACGACCGCCGCGCTCAGCCCCAGTTGCGACGCCCGGATCGCCGCCACGTAACCGCCGACTCCGGCCCCCAGGACAACGACGTCATAGTGTGCACTCATACCCCGAAACCTACCCTTCACCGGGACGGTCCGAAGGGTGAGACTGCCTACTCGGGGCGCGCGCCGCGGATCTCGATCAGCAGTTCGGTCACCGCGGTCATGATCCGTTTCGTGGCCTCCTCCAGCACCTCACGGGACGGCGAGGGCGTCACGAGGTCCGAGAGGTCCACCGGCGGACCGGCGACCAGGTTCACGGTCTTGCGCGGGAAGGCGCGCGGAAGCACGGCGTCGGACGGCAGCAGGTGGTGCGTGCCCCAGTTCGCCAGCGGGATCACCGGGACACCGGTCTCCAGCGCGATCCGCGCGATGCCGGTCTTGCCGCGCATGGGCCACCCGTCCGGGTGATCGGTGAAGGTCGCCTCCGGGAAGATGACGACGCATTCACCCTCGCGGACGGCGCTGACGGCGTCGCGGTACGCGTCGGACGCCGTGGCCGCGCCGCGATAGACGGGGATGTGCTTGCCGGAGCGCATCACCGAACCGACGACGGGCGCGTCCCACAGGCTCGCCTTCGCCAGGTAGCGCGGCACCCGGCCGTGCGCGAGGCAGTACGCGGTCACCGTCGTCGGATCGGCGAACGAGAGGTGGTTCGACGCGACCAGGAAGCCGCCCGACGAGGGCAGGTGCTCCCCGCCGCGCACCCGGAACCGGGTGAACAGCACCAGGAACGGCCACACGACGTTGATCGCGATGGCGAACCAGGCGCCCCGGCCGGCGCGGGCGAAGCGCCGGCCGAAGGCGATCATCTGGCGGAACGTCAGCAGGTCACCCGAAGCGGGGCTCAGCGCGGTCCAGCGTTCGCGGGGTCTCAGCACCATGGACGTAATTCGTAGCCGAACCCGCCCGGGTTCGGCTGAAACCACGCACGAACGCGGCGCGGATCACACGCGCTCGAGCACCACCACGGGGATCTCACGGTCGGTCTTCTTCGCGTACTCGTTGTAGTCCGGCCAGACCGCGGCGAGCTTCTCCCACAGCTTCGCGCGCTCCTCGCCTTCGAGGGTCCGGGCCCGTGCGGTGAACTTGTCCGCCTTGACCTGGGCCTTGACCTCGGGGTTGGCCTGCAGGTTCTTGTACCAGCCCGGGTCCTCCGGCGCGCCGCCCTTGGACGCCACGATCACCGGGTTGCCCTCGTCGTCGAACTGGTAGATCAGCGCGAACTTGCGGTCCTCACCGGTCTTGCGGCCCTTCGTCGTGAGGACGAGGCAGGGCGCGCCCTTCTCCCAGTCGTGGCCCACCTCGCCGTCGGTCTCTTCGTAGCGACGGACGTGCTCGTCACCGAAAAGCATGTCTGCGTTCCTCTCCTCGTCCTGGGGTGTACCGGCGCCCTGCCAGTCTGACGCGAATCGGTCGGTCGCGCTGATCAACTCGTGCAGGATGCCGGGTTCGTCGAACGCGTGACCCGAGTCGCCCGCGATCTTCAGTTCCGCGCCCGCCAGCACCTGGCTGAGCTCCCACGCGGTGATGGCCGGGGTGACCACGTCGTAGCGTCCCTGGACCAGAACGCACGGGATGTCCCGTAGCTTCCCGGCGTCGCGCAGCAGCTGATCTTCGGCCAGCCAGCCGCCGTGCCGGAAGTAGTGGTTTTCGATCCGCGCGATCGCGAGGGCGAACGAAGGATCGCTGAACGCGTCGATCACTTCGTCCTGCGGCCGCAGTTTGACCGTCTCCCCTTCCCAGCGGCTCCACGCGATCGCGGCGGGGCCGTGCACGGCGGGATCCGGATGGCTCAGCAGTTCGTGATAGACCTCGATCAGGTTCTCCTGCCGGCGCGAAAACGGCACCGGGGCCAGGAAACGCGACCACGCCTCCGGGAAGAGGTACGCCGCTCCCCCGCCATAGAGCCATTGGAGTTCCTTCACCCGCAAGGTCGCGACGCCGCGAAGGACGAGTTCCGTGACCCGTCCGGGGTGGGTTTCCGCGTAGGTCAGGCCGAGCACACTCCCCCACGAGCCGCCGAAGACCATCCAGTGTTCGATGTCCAGATGCTCGCGCAAGCGCTCGATGTCGGCGACCAGATGCCACGTCGTGTTGACCGAGAGATCGGCCTCCGGGGTGGCGCAGTTCGGCGTGCTGCGCCCGCAACCGCGTTGATCGAAAAGGACGATCCGGTACCGCTCGGGGTCGAACAGTCTGCGATGTCTCGGACTCGAACCGCCTCCGGGGCCGCCGTGGAGGAAGATCACCGGCTTGCCCTCGGGATCGCCGCATTCCTCCCAATAGATCTCGTTGCCGTCACCGACGGGCAACATCCCTTGGACGTAAGGTTCGATTTCCGGGTAAAGGCCGAGCATGTCCGCCACTATGCCCCAAACGCCCGCTTGGAGGATCGATGAAGGCTCGCCCCCACGTGACGCTGGAGGACGTGGCGCGCACCGCGGACGTGTCGCTCGCGACCGCGTCCCGCGTACTCAACGGCACCGCCACCGTCCGGGGAGATCTCCGCGAACGAGTGATCGCCGCGGCCTCCGAGCTGTCCTATACCCCCAATGCTCACGCTCAGGCATTGGCCGGTGGCTCACAGCCCACCGTTGGGGTGATCTGCCATGACGTCGGCGATCCGTATTTCGCCGCGATCGCCAGCGGGGTCATGCGGGTGGCGAGTGAAAACGATCTTCTGGTGATGCTCGCGAGCACTTTCCGCGATCCGGCCAAGGAGGTCGCCTACGTTTCGACGCTGCGCGCCCAGCGCGCGTCGGCCATTCTGCTGATCGGTTCCGCGTTCGAGGACAAGGCGTGGGAAAAGGCGATGGCCGCCGAACTCGAACCGTACCGGCGCGGCGGCGGGCACGTCGCCGCGGTCAGCAGGCATCGCGGGCTCAAAGTGGACACCGTCCAGCCCGACAACCGCGGTGGCGGCGCCGAATTGGCGAAGGCCCTGCTCGGCCTCGGGCACCGGCGGTTCGCCGTACTCGCCGGGCCCAAGAGCCTGACCACCGTCGTGGACCGCCTCGACGGCTTCGCCGCGGAACTGCTGGAGCAAGGCGTCGAATTGGCCGAGGACGACGTCTTCGAGGCGGCGTTCACCCGCGACGGCGGCTACGAGGCGATGGAGAAGGTCCTCGCCCGGCCGCGGAAGCAGTGGCCCACCTGCGTGTTCGCGGTGACCGACGTGATGGCCATCGGCGCGATGTCGGCGCTGCGCGACGCCGGCGTCTCCATGCCCGAAGAGATGTCGATCGCCGGTTTCGACGACATCCCGGTAGTGCGCGATCTCACGCCCGCGCTGAGCACGGTCGCGCTGCCGCTGGAGAAGCTGGGCGAACGGGCCATGGACCTGGCACTCAAGGCCTCCCCCGGCACCCGGCCGCGGATGGTGCGGATGTCCGGCGAGGTCGTCCTGCGCCGCAGCACCGCCGCTCCCACTCGCTGAGCCTGCTGGCGGAGCTGAAGACAGACCTGCGAAGGCGACCGAGCGTGAACCCGCCCCGGCCGTAGGCCCCGCTATCGTGGTGGCAGGGCGCCTTGTCCACATCCGTGACGTGGACCACCAGACAGCGCCCTGCCGACGTCGATCGCGGACGCGGGTTCACCAATAGACGCTGAAACCCTTGTGTACGGCCCATGAGGTGACTTACCGTGGCGTGAGAAAGCGCTTTCTCACACCCCGCGCCACGGAGACCCGATGACCTTGATCGCCCTGCCCACCGCCGACGGCGGACTGGCGGAGTGGACGCCCCGAGGGGCGGAAACGCCCGCGAAACCGGCCTCACCGCCGACCTCCCGGATCGCCTACGCGGCCGCGCACGTGGTCGCCGACCCGCTCGCCCCCGCCGATCCCGAAGAAGGCGCGGTGCTGGACTGGGACACCACACTCGCCTTCCGCGAGCACCTGTGGTCCTGCGGTCTCGGCGTCGCCGAAGCGATGGACACCGCGCAGCGCGGGATGGGCCTCGACTGGGCCACCACCAAGGACCTCATCCGGCGCACCGGGGCACTCGCCGCCGGACGGCCGTGGGTGGCCGGTGTCGGCACCGATCAGCTTCCCCATGGCGAGGCGACCGCCGAGTCCATTGTGGACGCCTGGCGGGAGCAGCTGGACCTGGTCGGCGAGGCGGGCGCGATCCCGGTCGTGATGGCCAGCCGGGCGCTGGCCGCCTCGGCTTCCGGTCCCGCGGATTATCATGCCGCGTACGGGAAACTGCTTTCCGGCGCGGACCGCCCGGTCCTGCTGCACTGGCTGGGCGAGCAGTTCGACCCGGCCTTGGCGGGCTACTGGGGCCACGGCGACGTCCGCGAGGCGGCCAAGGAACTGGGCAGGCTCTGTACCGAGCACGCCGACGTGATCGCCGGGGTCAAGGTTTCGGTGCTCGACGCGTCGATCGAGACCGAATTCCGCCGCGCGCTGCCCGAAGGCGTCAGGTGCTACACCGGCGACGACTTCAACTACCCGGAGCTCATCGCCGGGGACGACCAGGGCCACAGCGAAGCGCTTCTGGGCATCTTCGACGCCGTCGCGCAGGTCGCCGGCGCCGCGCTCGCCCGGCTCGACGAAGGCGACAAGGACGGCTTCCACGGCCTGCTGGACCCGACGGTGGCACTGAGCCGGGCGATTTTCCGGGCTCCCACCAGGAACTACAAGACCGGCGTCGTCTTCCTCGCCTATCTCAACGGGCACCAGGACCACTTCCGCATGGTCGCCGGCCGCGAGTCGGCCCGCTCCATCACGCATCTGGCAGAACTGCTGCGCCTGGCGGACGCCGCGGGCGCGCTCACCGACCCGGACCTCGCCGTCGCGCGGATGCGGCCGCTGCTGGCCGCGGCGGGGGTGGCCTGATGGACCGGTTGAGCCTGAACCAGATCACCACCAAGGCGTGGTCGCTGCCGGAGGCCGTCGCGGGCTGCGCCGAGGCGGGCGTCCGCTGGATCGGCCTGTGGCGGGACAAGGTCGCCGAGACCGGTGTCGAGGAGACCGCCCGGCTGCTCAAGGAGTACGACGTCGGCGTGTCATCGTTGTGCCGTGGCGGTTTCTTCACCGGGATCACCCCGGAAGGGTCCCCTGTGGACGGTGTCGCGCAGACCAGGGAGGCGATCGACGAAGCCGCCGCGCTGGGCGCCGACGTCCTCGTCCTGGTCGTCGGCGGCGTGCACGGCGATCTCAAGTCGTCGCGGCAGCGGGTCGCGGACGCGGTCGGCGAACTGGCGCCGTACGCCGGTGAGCGCGGGGTCCGCCTCGGTCTCGAACCGCTGCACCCCATGCAATGCGCCGAACGGTCCGTTCTGTCCACAGTGGACCAGGCACTGGCGATCGCGCGCGAACATCCGGCCGAGCAGGTCGGCGTGATCGTCGACGAGTTCCACGTGTGGTGGGATCCGCGGATCGAGGAGTCGATCGCCGCGGCGGCGGGCCGGATCGCCGGATTCCACGTCTGCGATCAGAAGGTGCCCCTGACCGACACCCTGCTCGGCCGGGCGCTGCCCGGTGACGGCCCGATCGACCACCGGCACCTGAAGGCGTGTGTCGAGGCCGCCGGCTACACCGGGCCCATCGAGGTCGAGGTGTTCGACGCCGACCTTTGGCGCCGCCCCGGTGGCGAGGTGCTCGCGGAGACCGTCCAGGCCTACCGGGACCACGTTTCCTGACGAAAGTAAGGGTCCCTCGCTGCCCAAGGTCGGCTGTCCGGGCGGCCGTGGTTTCCTACCGTTCGCGGTATGAAACCACGGCTGCTCTGGTGGCTGGGCACAGCGTTGCTCCTGCTCGCCGTCCACACCGACTGGAACGTTCCGCTCGCGGCCTGGGTGTTCCCGGTCTTCCTGCTCCGCTACGCCCACCTGGTCCCGCTCCGTCGGGCGATCCCGATGGTGGGCCTGTCCCTGCTGATCGGGCAGCTGTTCTGGCTCGGGGTCACCAGTTTGTTGTTCGTGCTCTCCGCGCTGTTCGCGTTCACCTTGCTCGCGGTACTGCAGACGACGGCGTTCCTGGCCGATCGGCTGCTCGCCGGCCGGGCGGGGCCGATAAGGACGCTGGTGTTCCCGGTGACGCTCGTCGCGGGCGAGTACCTCTTCACGGTGATCACCGGGTTCGGGGACTTCGGCGCGCTCGGCAGCACCCAGGCCACGAACCTGCCGCTGCTCCAGACGGCGTCCGTGACCGGCGTGTACGGCCTCACCTTCGTCCTGGCGTGGTTCGCGTCGGTGGCGAACACCGTGTGGGCGGAAGGCCGGCGGCCGGTCAAGCGCACGGTCATCGTCCACGTTTGCCTGCTCGGGGTGGTGTTCGCCGCCGGTGGCGCGCGGTTGCTGTTCGACGCTCCCACGACGGAGACCGTGCGGGTCGCGGGGATCAGCCCCTCGCACGACGCGGACAAGGCGAGTTCCGCCGAGCTGAAGCGGATCGGCGTGAAGTACTGGCGTGCCCAAGAAGTCGCCGCCGCCGACCCGGTCGCGATCGGCGCGGCGTTCGCACCGGTCACCGAGGAGCTCGTGGCCAGGACCCGGCAGCAGGCTTCGGCCGGGGCGAAGATCGTGCTCTGGCCGGAAACGCACGCCAACGTGCTGGAACGCGACCAGGCGGCTCTCCTGCGCCGGGTCGGCGACGAGGCGGAACGAGCCCGTGTCCACGTCGGAGTCGCCTACGCGCTTTACACGTCGCAGGCCCCCTACATTCGCAACGTGGTCGTGCTCGTCGGACCGTCCGGTGAGGTGCTGTGGATCTACGACAAGACGCATCCGACGCCGATGGAGCCGATGACCCCGGCCCGGGAAACGTCCCCACCGCGGATTCGCCGTACGGACGGCTGGCGGCGGTGATCTGTTACGACGCGGATTTCCCCGGCCTGATGCGCCAAGCCGCGGACAAGGGGACCTCGCTGATGCTCGTCCCCGCCAACGACTGGCCGGGGTTCGGCTCGCTGCACGCGGAAAAGGCGGGCTTCCGCGCAGTGGAAAACGGTTACTCCCTCTTCCGGCACTCCACCCACGGGAATTCCACAGCTGTGGACAGCCAGGGCCGCGTTCTCGGGCACGCCGACTACCACCGCACGGATCAGCAGACGCTCGTAGCGGATCTGCCGGTGCAGCCGAGAACACAGACCGTGTACAGCCGTGTCGGTGACGTGTTCGCCTGGCTGTGCCTCGCCGCCGCCGCGCTCTGTCCTTTATGGACATATCGAAGGAAACGTTAGCGCCCCGTTACGGAAGAGGTGGTGTTGCTAACGTCATACCCGAAAAGAACAGTGTTCAACGGTTAAGCTCCCCCGCATGCCGAAACTGCTGGTGGTGGAAGACGACGACGCGATCGGCGGTGTCCTCGAATCGACCCTCCGCCTGCACGGTTACGAGGTTTCGTGGCAGCGCGACGGCCGTACCGCGCTGGCGGCCGCGGCGGACGGCGACATCGACTTCGTCCTGCTCGATCTCGGCCTGCCGGATCTGGACGGGGTCGAGGTCTGCCGACGGCTGCGGGCGGAGCTGCCCGGCGCCGTCCTGGTCATCCTGACCGCGCGGCAGGAGGAGATGGACGTCGTCGTGGGCTTGGAGGCCGGCGCCGACGACTACCTCACCAAACCCATCCGGCTCGGCGAGCTGCTCGCCAGGGTCCGGGCGCATCTGCGGCGCGGGACGGCTCCGCCGGAGAGCAGGCCCGCGATCGCCATCGGCCATCTGCGGGTGGACACCGCCGGACGGCGGGTCAGCGTCGGCGGCCGGGAGATCTCGTTGCGGGCCAAGGAGTTCGACCTGCTCGCCCGGTTGGCCGAGCAGCCGGGCGTGGCGGTCAGCCGGGACACGCTGATGTCCGAGGTGTGGGACGCGCACTGGTACGGCTCGACCAAGACCCTCGACGTCCACATCGCCGCGCTGCGCCGGAAGCTGACCGAGTCGGCGCCCACGCCCGAGCAGGCGCCGAGGATTTCGACGCTGCGCGGGCACGGCTACCGCCTCGAACAGCCCTTCGAGGCTCAGTAGTCGCGCAGGTCGGAGACCTCGTCCCGGGCGGCCAACTGCGCGATCCGCGCCGACGCCGCCACGCACGACACGATCACCACCACCGCCAGCAACCCGAAGTACCCGTGCGGCGAAGGCACGCGCTCCATGCCCGCGAGGACGACGAACAGTATTCCGAGCAGGTGCCCGGCGATCAGGCCCCCGCCCCCGACGACCAGCGCGTCGCCCGCGATGAACGCCGCCACCTGGCGGCGTTTCCCGCCGAGCGTGCTCACGATCAGCAGGTCTCGCCTGCGTTCGTTGAGCGCCGCCCCGAACGAGGGCCCCGCCGCGGCGGCCGCGAGGACCAGCGACGCGATCAGGTCCACCTTGGCCTCGCCGCAACCGTCCTTGGTGAACGCGGTCGAGATGGCGAACGCCACCGCGAGCGCGACCAGGACCACGGACCGCGCCAGAAGCGCGCTCCGCCACGAAATGGACAGCGCGAGCACACCCGCCAGTCCGGAGACGAGCGGCCGGAGCAGGCCGCCGATGACCCGCTTTCCCTTCCGCAGCCCCAGTTCCACCAATCGCCACAGCAGCATCGTGCCGCCCGCCCAGCCGAACAACGGCCAGACGAAGGCGAGCGCGAGCAGGATGAAGTCGAGGCCGTAGGGCGACCACCAGGGCGGACCGCCGTCGGCCGGCACGAAATACCACTCACGCAGCGCCGGCGGCAGGATGGCGAGTACCGCGACGAGCGTCCCGGCGAGCAGCAAGAGAACGATTTCCCGGACGAGGGCGACCCCGGAGCCGGACGAGAAACCACAGGCCAGTGACAGGGCGACCCCGGCCACGCCGCCTGCCAGGCCGGCCGTACCGGCTTCGGCGGCGGCCAGGCCGAGTACCTGCCCGCCGGTGGCGCCGCGGGCCCGCAGCAGATCCTGATCCGCCCGCAACACCCGCGCCGACGGGGTGCTCAGCAGCACCACGAGCACCAACGCGGGCACCCAGCGCGGTGCCAGGCTCCCCGTCCAGTCGTGCACCGCGAGCAGCGTGGTCACGATCGCGACCCCGGCCGCGGGGACACCGAGCCTGGCGGGGCGCACCCGCGCGATCCCGCCGACCCACAGTGCCATCGCCGCCATCGCCGCGATCACCGGTCCCGCACCAGCTTCCCGTCGACCATCGCCCAGCGCTCCCCGAACAGCCCTGCCGGGGCCTCTTCGGCCGTGGCCACCAGCAGTCCGGCGCCCAGCCGGTCCGCGGCCCGCACGAGCCTGCCGAGGAGCCGCTCCCCCTCGCGCCGGTCGAGCCAGCCCGCCGGATCGTCGGCGAGGATCAGTTTCGGCGCGGGCGCGAGCGCCCTGGCCAGGACGGCGAGCCGGATCTGCTCACCGGTCAGGTCCCGGGGCGCCTTCTTGGCGACGCCGGCCAAGCCCACCAGTTCCAGTGCGCCGTCGACGGCGTCGCGGACCGCCGTGCCGGTCCGGCCGGCGAGCACCAGCGGCAGGGCGACGTTGAGCCGGACGTCGAGATCGCGCAGCAGCCCGCCGTCCTGCAGCATCAGCCCGATCAGGTCGGGGCCCGGCGGCGACGGCTCGAAGGCGGGCCAGTCGACGGTGCCCGCCGTCGGTTTCTTCATCCCGGCGAGCAGATGCAGCAGCGTGGTCTTCCCGGCACCGGCCCTGCCGGTCACCACCGCGCGGGTCCCGGCGCAGATCTCGCAGGTGACGCCGTGCACGGCGACCACGGCGGTCAGCCCGGAACCATAGGTGTGCGCCAGCTCGTCGGTGCGGACCAGTGGTGGCGTCACGCCACTCTCACGATCCGGTGCGCGGCCGCCGCGATCTCGGGGTCGCGGGTCGCCACGACGACGGCCGTCCCGCGGGCCGCGACGGCGCACAGCAGATCCATGAGTTCGAGCGCGGCCAGCCCGTCGAGTTCCCCGGCGGGTTCGTCGGCCAGGACCATCTCAGGGGCTCCGGCCAGCGCGACGGCGACCCCGGCACGCGCGCCTTCCAGCGCCGACAGGGCGTCCGGATAGTCGTCACCGCGGCCGGCCAGCCCGACCAGTTCGAGCAGGTCGTCCGCGGCGCGGAGGGAACGGCGGCCGGCCAGCCGTCCCGCCAGCACGACGTTCCGTGCGACGGTGAGGTGACCGAAGAGGTTCCCGCGTCTGAGCAGCACACCGACACCGGGAGCACCGCCGGGCGCGTCGCCACTTCCGGCGGGCAGCACGGCCACACACTCGCCCGGGACGGCGAACCGGACGAGGGGGACGGATCCGGGCCCCGGGCCTGCCATGACGGCGGCACGTCGGCGCATGGCCCCAAGGTAAGGCGAACGGGGTCAACATCGCCTTGATCTCAGGTCAACGGACGGCAAAATATCGCGTCGGGTGGGTGATCCTCGCGCTCGTCGGCCACACTCTGTCCGTGCGCCGCCGGATCGTCACCCTCACCGTGCTGGCCGCGGTGCTGGCGATCACCCTGTTCGGGGCGCCGCTGGCCGTCGCGGTCGCCAGGTTCCACGAGGGCAACTCGACCCGCGACCTGGAACGGGTCGCCGACACGGTCGTGCTCGACGTGACCGGCGATCTCGCCAACGGCCGGATCCCGGAACTCCGGCCGGTCAAACCGGACAAGGACCGCATCCGCGGCATCAGGGTCGCGGTCTACACCCCGACCGGCAGGCTCCTGGCAGGCAACGGCCCGGCCAGCGAAGACCGGTACGTCCGCGAAGCGCACTACACCGACATGGCGACCGGGACCCGCGAAGACGAGGTCGTCCTGGCCGTCCCTGTGCTCAGCGGGCAGTCGCTGGTCGGCGTGGTCCGCGCCGCCCACCCCCGGGCCGAACTGGACGCCCAGATCCGGCTGACCTGGATCAAGATGATCGTGCTGGCCGGGGTGGCGATCGGAGCCAGCTGGCTGATCGGGCGCCGGATCGCCACCCGGCTGGCGCGTCCGCTGGAGGACCTGGCCGCCACCGCCGAACGGCTCGGCGAGGGCGACTTCACCGTCCGCGCCCGCCGGACGGGCGTCCGCGAGATCGATCAGGTCGCCGAAGCGCTCGACGTCACGTCCCAGCGGATCGGCGAAACGCTGGAACGCGAGCGGACCTTCTCCTCCGACGCCTCCCACCAGCTGCGGACACCGCTGACCGGCCTGCGCCTGCAACTCGAGGCGGCGCTGGAGAGCCCCGACCGCGACCCCTACGCGACGATCCGCGACGGTATCGCGTCGGCCGACCGCCTGGAGCGCACCATCGACGACCTCCTGGCGCTGGCCAAGCAGACCAGGGCCCCGCGTGCGCTGCTCGACCTGGGGAAACTCTTCGAAGAGGTCCGGCAGACCTGGCACGGGCTGCTCGCCGGACGTGGCCGCGCACTACGGATCAGCGGCCGCGAGGCCCTCCCGGCAAGGGCGGCGGACGCGGCGGTGCGGCAGGTGCTCGCCGTCCTGCTGGACAACGCGGCGACCCACGGACGCGGCACGGTCTCCGTCCTCGCGCGCGACGCCGGGGACGCGCTGGCCATCGACGTGAGCGATGAGGGCGCCATCCCGGACGGTCGCGATCCGTTCACGACCGCCGACCGGACCGAGGAACACGAAGGCAACGGGATCGGGCTGCGGCTGGCGCGGAGCCTGGCCGAGGCGGAGGGCGGGCGGCTGCGGCTGACCAGCCCGGCGCCGACGACGTTCACGCTGCTTCTGCCCGCCGAACGTCCCTCACCGCGAGAAGAAGGCCCGGGCCTGGCGAGCTAGGGGGGGTTACTCGCCAGGCCGGGCCGGTAGGAGGCAAACGCGCCCCGACAGCGCGCACGGCATGCCACCTGAATGAAGACGGTAAAGACCAGCGGGCCAACAGACGGTACACGCCGGATTAACTGACACTTTGCTTTTGAATGTCACACGGATTCGGCCGCTGCCCGGCCCCGCTGAATCGATCGTGGGAAGATTGACCGCATGACCACCGAGCCGGCGCCGAGATGGCGGAGACTGGAACCGGACGAACGCAAGGAGCAGATCTTCGCCTGCGCGGCCCGCCTTTTCTCCGACCGCCCGTACTCGGAAGTGTCCACTTCGGACATCGCGGCGGAGGCAGGCGTCGCCAGGGGTCTGATCAACCACTACTTCGGCACCAAACGCGAGCTCTACCTGGAGATCATCCGGCGCGCGCTGACCGTGCCGCGGCTCGCGGTCGAGATCCTGCCGGACGGGCCGCTCGAACTGCGGGCCGACGTCGCCATCGAGTGGTTCCTGGACATGGTCACCAGCCAGGAGAAGATGTGGCTGGCCGCGATCGCGCCGGAGGGCATCGGCCGCGACCTCGAGGTCGAACGAATCCTGGAGGAGGCCGATCGCGAATCGGCGGACCGGGTCCTCGAAGCGGTCGGGCTCTCCCGCGAGAGCGAACACGGGCAGGAACTGAACGCGCTGGTCCGCGCGTTCGGCGGGATGGTCAAGGCGGCGGGCCGCGAATGGCTCGTCCGCGGCTCGCTCGATCGCGCGCAGGTGCACACGTTGCTCAGCAAGTCACTGGTCACACTGGTCGGCGAGGTCTTCCCCGAGATCCAGCGCGGCTGAGGCGCCGGCTTCGGATGGCGATCGCGTCGATCGTGTAGTCCGTGAAGGCCTCCTTGAGGGACTCTGGGTCCCTCAAGGAGGCCTTCACGGACCTGCAACCTGCATAAGAGAAGCCCCCGGCACCTTGAGGGGGAGGTGGGTGCCAGGGGCTTCATGACCGGTGACGAGCACCGGTATCCCTCCACACTACGCCGATTCGGTGTCACGGCTCTGTCAAACTTCCGAGAGGGTTCAACTGGGTGAGCCTGAGCTCCAGTCCGTCGAGGCAGCGCTGCACGGCGTAATCGTAAAGACGCTCGTAGTAACCGGCCGCGAGGTCGGGGTCCGCGACCAGTGCCGAGATCGACTCGCCCAGCGCCGCCATCCCCGGCAGGTCCTCGCGCGTGCGGTACGACGCGTAGCCCTCGCTGCGGTCGAGCTGGAGCGCCATCGCGCTCTCGCGGTCGTCCTCCATCGCGACGAACTGGCAAGCGGTGGCGAGCAGCAGGTTGTAGGCGAACGGCGACTCGGTGCCGAAACCCGCCGCGAGCAGGCGGCCGATACCGGTGTTCATGGTCGGCACCGCGGCGGCGACCGACGGCCCGAACAGGGCCAGCCGCCGCGCCGAGCCGGGATAGCGGCGCAGCACTCTCCGCACGGTCGGCAGGAACTCGTCGAACCACTCCCGCCACGGCAGGGTTTCGTCGGGCAGGGTCAGTTCGCCGACCACCCGGTCCAGCACCGCGACGACGACGGTGTCCCGGTCGCCCACGTGGTGGTAGACGACCGCGGGGTAGGCGTCGACGGCGGCCGCGAGCTGCCGCAGCGTCCAGTTCTCCAGGCCCGACTCCGCCGACAGCTCCAGCGCGGCGCCGACGATCCGGTCCCTGGTGACGGCCGGCCGTCCGGAAGCCGCGCGGGACCTGGGACGGGAACCCGCGTCTTCGGGGAGAGTCGGCATGCGGGCTACCGTATCCGTCTTCGGCTGGTCGTCCGGCGGGGGCTTCCGGCAGGATCGTGCCATGCCCCGCGCGCGTGTGAACGGCCTCGAACTCGAGTACGACTCCTTCGGCTCCCCCGCGGATCCGCCGCTGGTACTGGTGATGGGCCTCGGCGCCCAGATGGTGACGTGGGAGGTCGGCTTCTGCGAGCTGCTCGCCGCCGGCGGGTTCCACGTCGTCCGGTTCGACAACCGCGACGTCGGCCTTTCGTCCTATCTGGACGATCTCCCCGCGCCGGATCTGGCCGCGCTCGCCGCGGGAGACCGGACCTCCGCGCCGTACCTGCTGTCGGATCTCGCCGCCGACGTCACCGGGCTGTTCGACGCGCTCGGGTTCGGCCGCGCGCACGTCGTCGGCGCGTCGATGGGCGGGATGATCGTGCAGCAGCTCGCGATCGACTCGCCGGGGCGGTTGTTCAGCCTCACGTCGATCATGTCGACCACCGGCGATCCTTCGGTCGGGCATCCCGAGCCCGCCGCGCTCGCCGGGCTGACGCGGCCGCCGGCCGCCACCCGGGAGCAGGCGATCGAAGACGGTGTCGAGTGGTTCAAGCTCGTCGGTTCCCCCGGTCACCCGTCCGACGACGAGTTCCTGCGCATGAAGGCCACCCGGAACTACGACCGGGCGAATCACCCCGCGGGCTCGTTGCGGCAGGCCGCCGCCATCATCGCTTCGGGTGACCGCACGGCGAAACTGCGCGAGGTCCGGGTCCCGACGCTCGTCATCCACGGCGAGAGCGACCCGCTGATCAACGTCAGCGGCGGGAAGGCGACCGCGGAAGCGATCCCGGACGCCGAATTGCTGCTGTTCCCCGGGATGGGGCACGAACTGCCACGGCAGTTGTGGCCCGCGATCGCCGACGCGATCATCGCGCACGCGCGGAAGGCCTGATGGTCAGTATCGCGTCAAGAATCCCAGCGGAGGCGTAGGAAAGCCGTTCACGCCGACGGCCTTCGCGAAGACGTGGTGTTCCCTGGACGGATGAGGAAAACCGAGTGTTTCGGCTTCCCGTTCGGTTGTGTCGCCGTCGTCGCCGCGGCGTCGGCGGCCGGGCTGCTCGGTTCGGCGCGACATCACGTTTTTTCCTTGCTGGCCTTGGGTTTGGTCGTACTCGTCACCGGCGTCGTGACGCGCGCGTCCGCGACCGCCGGGACGGCGGTGATCGCCTGGGGTGTCCATTCGGGATTCACCGTCGGAGCGCTGGGCGCGCTCGAGTTCACCGCCGAGACCGGCGTGGCCGCCGTCGTGTTCGCCGCCGCGACCGCGATCGGCTCGCTCGCCGGAGCGGTCCGGCGATCCAGGGAAGCCGCCGCGTCCGAGTCGCCCCACCCCCTGGAAGGGGCGACTCGGACGCGGCTTTCCGGCCCTGCGCCTGCCCACACCCCTCCGGTGGGCGGGCACGAAGGGGATCATGGGCTACGGGAAGGTTCCAGCTGGTCCGCCCGGACCCAGGTCGCGTGAAAACCGAGCGGGACACGCTGGGGCAACAGGACTCTGGCCACGGGTCCGGCAGCGAGATCGGCGGCGTCGAAGACGTCCAGCTCCGAGCGACCCTCTCGCTCGTCCTGGACGAAGGTCACCAGATAGCCGTCGTCGGAACCGGCGGCCGCGCCGTCGCGGGGTGCGAACGGCGCCTCACTGCCCCACCGGCCCGGACCGAACCGATGTTCGGTCTTGGTGCCGGCACGATTGTCGTAGCACACCAGGCCGTCGAACTTGAGCGTCGAATCCGGCGAGATGTGCACCGCGTAGGAGAAGCGATTCCGGCCGCCGACCACCCTCGAGTCGACGGACGGAAATTCGGTGTTGTCGTCGTCGAGCTGGTTCTCCAGGCACTGCCCGGTCCGCAGGTTGAACCGGTAGCGGTGCAGCGAAGCGTCCAGCCGCAGGTACGACAGCATCTTGGCGAGCGGGGTGTGCGCGTCGGCACGCGGTTCAGGCCGCTGCACGCGGCAGACGTCGAGGACGACTTCCTCGCCCTGCTCCCAGGAGTTGACGACGTGGTAGATGTAGCAGGGGCTGGCTTCGAACCAGCGGATCTGGCTACCGTTACCGTAGCGAGGAAGTACCCCGAACCGGCTCGGCAGTGAGCGGTCGAAGAGCAGCTTGTGCCGCCCGTTGCGCGCCGCCTCCATGTCCTGGACCAGCGGTAAGTCCATCAGTACGGCGTAGTTCTCGGTGATCGCCATGTCGTGCGGCAGGCGCGGGCCGGGAAGTTCGATCTCGGTCGTGCTCGCGACCTTGCCGTCCGCGCTGATCACGCCGTAACGCAGGTACGGCGGCCGCGGCCCGTAGTCGAACCAGAACATCTCGCCGGTGCGCTCGTCGACCTTCGGATGGGCCATCATGTCGCCGACCAGTGTGCCGAGGAAGTTTTCCGCGCCCAGCGTCTCCAGCGACAGCGGGTCGACCGCGTACGGCGTGCCGCACAGGTACCAGGTGGAGAGCACCTTGCCGCGATGGAAGACCAGGTCTGTGTTGGCGCTGTCCTTGACGTTCAGGCCGTGCGTGTTGCCGAACGGGTTACCCTTCGGCGATTCCATGACGCCCTTCCAGAGCGCCTTGCCCGCCGCGGATTCGGCCTCGAAGGCCTTGGTACGCACCCAGCGGTTGCGGTAGCGGGCCTTGCCGTTCTCCAGGTGGACGGCGTGGATCATGCCGTCGCCGTCGAACCAGTGGTAACGCCCTTCCGGCTCGAACCGGGGGTTGGGCCCGTTGCGCAGGTACACGCCGTTGAGGTCCGCGGGGAGCTCGCCGACGACTTCGAGATCGCCCGCGTCGATCTCTTCCCCGATCGGGGCGTAGACGCCCATCAGATACGGGTTGACCTCGGGTTCGCCGGCGGCGGCTGCCACCAGCACCGGCTGTTCGGAGGTACTGGCCATGGCCGAGACACTACGATTGCTGTAGTCAGGTGTCAATAGACTTCTACTGCTGTAGTCAGTAGTACGCTGACCGCGACACCACCCTCGGAAGGAACCACGTGACAGAGGCGACGGCGCGGCGCGTCCGGCCGGCGGGCGATCCCCTGCGCCACGCACTCGAACTGCTCGGCGATCAGTGGACCCTGCTGATCCTGCAGAGCCTTTTCCTGCGCTTCCGCCGCTACGAGGAACTCCGGCTGCGGCTCGGCATCTCCCCCACCGCGTTGTCCGGGCGGCTGCGCGCGATGGTCGAGGCGGGCGTGCTCGTCCGCACGCCGTACCGGGACGCGCGCCGCACGCGGCAGGAGTACCGGCTCACCGAACGCGGCGTCGAACTGTGGCCGCTGCTCATCTCGATCTGGGCCTGGGAGCGGGAATGGGTCGAGGGGCGGCGCACCGTGCTGCCGACGCTGGTCCACCTCGACTGCGAACTGGCCACCTCGGCACCGCTCGGCTGCGCCTCCTGCGAACGGCGGGTCGACGCCCGCGACATCCGCGCGCGACGGCTCGACGACACCGGCGTCGCCGAGGCGACGGCGTCGAAACGCTTCCGCCGCAAGGACGCCGATTCCCTCGCGGGCGACCCGCTGATGTTCTTCCCGGACACCATGGAACTCCTCGGCGACCGGTGGTCGACCGGGCTCGTGGTGAGCGCGCTGCTGGGGGCACGGCACTTCTCGGAGTTCGAACGCGAACTCGGCATCGGGCCGAGCGTGCTCTCGGGACGGCTGTCGAAGCTCGTGGACGTCGGCGTGCTGCGGACCGGGACCGCGAAGACCCGCACCGACGCGCACGACTACCGGCTGACCGCGAAAGGACTCGCGTTCTTCCCGGCGCTGGCCTTCATCGCCGAGTGGTCGCGGGGTTTCGAGGTCCCCGGTCAGGAGCCGGACATCACGCTCGACCACGTGGACTGCGGCCACCGGCTGAGGCCGATCCTGCTGTGCGACCACTGCTGGCGGCCACTGCTGCGGAATCGGGTCCGGTTCGGTGGCCCGGTCCAGCTGCCCACGCCGCCCAGGTGACGTAAATCGACTCGCCAAGCCGGTCGGTTCCTGACAGGGTGAGAACGTCACATGTCGTCACCTCGGAGGTAGCAATGACTGAACCGGCACCGTCCCCAGCGGATGGCGAAGAGGACGACACCAAGCGCAAGTTCCGCGAGGCGCTGGAGCGCAAGCAGGCCCAGGCCCGCTCGGGCTCGGCGCACGAGAACGGCGGCGGGAAGAACCTGCACGCGCACGGCCCGGCGGCGAACAAGCGCACCTTCCGTCGCAAGAGCGGCTGAGTCCGCGGCGCCCGCGGATGCCCGCGGATGCAATGAAGGGGCCTTTCATCGCAAATTTTGCGATGAAAGGCCCCTTCATTGCATCCGCCTGCCTGACGAGGCGAGAGCCACTTTCGAGAGGGCCGTCGCCGCACGCGAGCCCGGGTGGGGTTGCGGGAGCGGGGGGTTGCGGACGTTGCGAAAGCCACTTTCGCAACGTTGAAGGTTGCGAAAGTGGCTTTCGCAACGCCTGGGACCTGGGCCGACGCCGCTCCGGGGGCCGACGTCGCTCCACAGGCGACACCACTGGCCGACACTGCTCCACGGCCGACACCACTGGCCGACGCCGCTCCACGGCCGACGCCACTGGCCGACACCGCCCACCGGACCGACACCGCCCCACCGGACCGCAGGCCGACGCCACCCCAACGGAGCGGCACCACTGGCCGGCACCACTGACCGCGCCACCGCTCCACGGGACGGCACCACTCCGCCGCACGTGCCATGAAAGGTCCTTTCATGGCGTTCAGGGAGTCGAGAGCTACACCGTCAGGATCGACCGCAATCCGCCGACCTCGGCCATCCGGCGCTCGGCCAGCCGGTCGGCCGCCGTCGCCGGCGGCACCCCGTCGGCCTTGGCCAGCGCGAACACCGCCTTGGTGGTGTCGAAGATGGCCGTCGTCTTGCGCTTGGCGCGCGCGAAGTCGAACCCGTGCCGCTCGTCGTCGACCTGGATCACGCCACCGGCGTTGACCAGGTAGTCCGGCGCGAAGAGGATGCCGCGGTCGTCGAGCTGCTTGCCGACGCCCGGGTGCGCGAGCTGGTTGTTGGCCGCGCCGCAGACGATCTTGGACCGGAGCAGCCCGACGGTCTCGTCGGTCAGCACCCCGCCCAGCGCGCACGGCGCGAAGACGTCGAGTTCGGTGCGGATCAGCGTGTCGAGGTCTTCGACGACCTCGACGCCGGGGTACGCCGCGCGGGTGCGTTCGATCGCGGCGGGCGAGACGTCGGTGATGACCACCTGCGCGCCTGCCTCGATCAGGTGCCCGACGAGGATGTGCCCGACCTTGCCGACCCCGGCGACGCCGACCTTGCGGCCCGCGAGGTCCGGAATGCCCCAGACGGCGTCCGCGGAGGCGCGCATGCCCTGGTAGGTACCGAAAGCGGTGAGCACCGAGGAGTCGCCGGCGCCGCCGTTCTCCGGCGAGCGGCCCGTGACGAACTCCGATTCGCGGGCGACGATGTCCATGTCCTGCACGTAGGTGCCCACGTCGCAGGCGGTGATGTAGCGGCCGCCCAGCGACTGGACGAACCGGCCGAAGGCGCGAAGCAGCGCTTCGGTCTTGTGCTTCTGGGGGTCGCCGATGATGACGGCCTTGCCGCCGCCGAGGTCGAGCCCGGCGAGCGCGTTCTTGTAGGCCATCCCCTTCGACAGCGCGAGGACGTCCGCGAGGGCGGCGTCTTCGGATTCGTAGGGGTAGAAGCGGGTCCCGCCCAGCGACGGCCCGAGCGCCGTCGAGTAGATCCCGATGATGGCCTTCAGACCGGTGGCCTGGTCTTGGCAGAAGACGACCTGTTCATGGCCCGTTCCCTGGCCGAACACTTCGGTCACTGTGGTGACTCCTTGTCCTGGAGTGCACGCTGCTTGTGGCTCACGTGCGAAGTTCCTGCAACAAGGCACAGTCCCCGACGAAGGTCGTCCGGCGGCGACGGTGCCACGTCGCAAACCTAGATCGCCCCGGTCCGTTCGCCAAGCCGGGGGGCGGGTCTCAGCCTTCGACGATCTCTTGAAGGGCGCGGAGCGCGGAGTCGAGCTGCCGGTCGGACAGATATGGCGCCGGTCCGAACCTCAGGTACGCGCCGCGGCTGTCGGTCCGGACGCCGCGTGCGTCGAGGGCGGCCTGCAGCGCGCCGGCGTCGGCGCACTTGAGCGAAAAGAACCCGCCGATACGGTCCAGCGGCGTCTCCCGGTCACGGGTGACGACGTCCTCGGGCAGCCCCAGCTTGTCGAAGCCCTCGGCGAGGTAGCCCACCTGGTGCCGCGACACCTCCCGGAGGAACTCGGGGGTGAGCCCGTGCTCGGCGAAGAACCGGAAGACGCGGGCGCCCCGGTAGTGGCTCGTCGGGTCGTAAGTCGCTCCGGCGAATCGGTCCGATCCGGACGCGTAGACGATCTGATCGGGTCGGCGCTCGTCCGCGAGCGCGCCGAACTCGGCGTACCAGCCGGTGACGACCGGCCGCAGTTCCTGCGCGTGCGCGGGCATCCGCAGGAAGCAGTTGCCCTCGCCGAGCTGGAGGTACTTGTAGCCGCCGCCGAGGACCCAGGCGTTGGTGAGCCCGAGGTCGTGCAGCGAGAACGGGACGACGCCGAGCGCGTGGTAGGCGTCGACGACGAGGTTCACCGACTTCGAAAGACAGACGTCGGCCAGATGCGCGAGGCCGGGTACGAGGCGGGCGGTCTCGAACAGCACCGCCGAGACGAGCACGGCGGCGGTGTCTTCGGTGACCTCGGCCGCGACGCGTTCGGCCAGCGTGGCGACCGGCGCCGCGGGGACGCGGACCACCTCGACCCCTTCCTCGGCCAGCCTGCCCAGCTGACGGCGGAGCGAGTGGAACTCGCCGTCGGTGGTGACCAGCCGCGGACGGCGCGGCAGGTCCATCGCCGAGAGGAACCGGATCACCAGGTCGTGTGTGCTGGCGCCGAGCGCGATGTCGCCGTGCGGGTCACCGAGCAGTGCCCGGAACCCGGCCCGCAGCTCGTCCGCCTTGGCGAAGGCCCGTGCCCATTTGGTGTCGACCTCTTCGGCGGCGTCGGCGAAGGCTTCGAGAAGGCCTTCGCGCGCGACGTCCGGCCAAGCCTGGTGCGAGTGCCCGGTCAACAGGATCCGGTCCGCCACACCGAATTCCGTGTAGTGCGCCGCGAGCGCGTTGGGATCGCGGCGAAGTTCGTCGAGGTTCGTCAAAGCCTGCTCCGCACAGCCCAGAGATCCGGGAACATCGGGGAGAAAAGCGTCGTACGCAGGTAGTGCGCTCCCGACGAACCTCCCGTCCCGGTCTTGTCTCCAATGGTCCGCTCGACCATCTTCACGTGCCGATACCGCCACTCCTGCATCCCTTCGTCCAGATCGACCAGGTGCTCCGCCACGACGGACGGCCCGGTGTCGTCGCGGTAGACCCGCAACAGAATTTCTTGGAGCGCCGGAGAGGGTTCGAGTGGCTTGGTGACATCGCGCCCGGTCGGGACGTCGTACCCCTTCACCGCGAGGTAGGTGACGAAGGAGTCGAAGAGCGACGGCCGTGACATCGCGTCCGAAATCTGGGCACGCTGTTCACCGCCTTCGGGGTAGTGTGCGAACACCCGCTGGTCCCGGCGGCCGAGGACGGCCTCCAGAACGCGGAACTGAGCCGATTGGAACCCGCTCGAAGCGTCGAGTCGCGCACGGAAACTGGTGAACTGGCTCGGAGTCATCGTCTCGAGCACATCGATCTGCGCGACCACCACCTTGAAGATAGTCAGGATTCGCCTCAATGTGCGGACGGCGTGAGCGGTGTTACCCGCTTCGAGTTGCTCCTGCAGGTAAAGCGCCTCGTGGAGAACTTGTTTGAACCAAAGTTCATACACTTGGTGGATCACGATGAAGAGCAATTCATCGTGCTCGTCGGACCGCGGATGCTGTGCGTCCAGCAATTCGTCCAGCGAAAGGTAGGATGTGTAACCCAATGCGGCCTGGGTGTCATTCATTTTCTGTCGCTCCATCGTTATCGCGCTGACCTCGATCGCGCCGCCGGCGCGACCCTGAAAAGACCAAGAACCGGTCACCGTTCATTTTTCTGTCACCTCGTCGAAATGACGTTGCGCCGCCGGGGCGAGCGCGTGATAGAGATCGTGGAACACCTCGACCGCGGCCGCCCGGCTCGACGGAGCGGGTACCAGCCCGACCGGGAGCTCCGGATCGAGCGACGGGAAGGCGCGGAACGTATGCGTCAGCCAGGTTCGGACCCGGAACGCCTCGGCGTCAGGCAGGTCGCCTGAACATCCGCCGAAATCCCGGACGAACGCGTCGTACCGCGCGGCGAGGCCGTCGAGATTCCACGCCCTCGCGGCGAAGCGCCGGACGTCGAGCGCGGGCGACGGTTTCCCGAGCATCAGCCCGGCGTGTTCGGAGACGTCCAGCTCCTCCAGCAGGGCGAGCACCTCGGCCTCACGGTCGTGCGGGGCGATCCAGGTGCCGTCCTGGACCGGCCCGAAACCGAGGAAACGCAGGCGCCGCACCAGCCGCTCCCTGGCCTGGCGGCGGCTCTCCGGGATGCTCTGCCACAGCACGGTCCACTCCCCGACCTCGCGTTCGCGCCTGCCGAGCGAGAAGATCCGGCGGTCGCCGTCCTCCAGCAGCGCGATCGTGCGGCGGGTCAGCGAGTAGTGGACGAGCCTGCCCGCCTTGTGTCTCGCGAGCAGGTCTCGGCGGGCGAGCCTGGCCAGCGCGATCCGCGCGGCGCCGTCGGAGAAGCCGAGCCCGGCGAGCACGCCGACCAGGCCACCGGACCAGACGCGACGGCTCTCGCGCGGCGACACGTAGGTGCCGAGCAGCGTCATCACCAGTTCCTGGGGACCTGGGTCGCCGTGGGGCGCGGCCGATTCGGGCATACGAGCAACTCTATACACCTCAGGCCGCTGCGGTGTAGCTTGAATCGGGTGACGTACTTCGCGGAGTTGAGCTCACCTCAGGTCGCCGCGCTCGCGTCCGACGAGCGCGTTCCCGTGCTGCTGTTGCCGGTGGGCGCCGTCGAGCCGCACGGACCGCACGCGCCGCTGGGCACCGATCCCCTGATCTCACGCGGGATGTGCGAGCGCGCCGCCGCGCGGCTGGCGGGTGATCCCGGTGTCCGGGTGCTGATCCTGCCCGAGGTGCCGTACGGGGTGACGCGGCTCGCCGCCGGGTTCGCGGGTGGCATCTCCATCGGCGAGGAGACCCTGTACGCGCTGCTGACCGAGATCTGTGGCGCGCTCACCGCGCAGAAACTCACCCGGATCCTGCTGGTCAACAACCATTTCGAACCGGCGCATCTGGCGGTGCTGCGGCGCGTGGCCGAGACGGCGGGCGTCGGCTTCGTCGACCTGGTCCGCCGCCGGTACGCCGAACGGCTCACCGCCGAGTTCCGTTCCGGCGAATGTCATGCCGGGCAGTACGAGACGTCACTGGTGCTCGCCGACCGGCCGGACCTCGTCGACGCCGCCGTTCAGCGCGACCTTCCGCCGGTCCACGTCGACCTGGCGCGCACCACCATCACGGACTTCGGCTCGGCCGGGATGACCGAGGCCTATTGCGGAACTCCCGCCGAGGCGAGCGCCGAGGAAGGCGAGAAGACGTTCTCGGTGCTCACCGACATCCTGGTCGAAGCGATCCGAGAACTGGTATGACCTTCAACCTGGCGACCCATTTCGTCGACCGCCTCCCCGGCGAACGGACGGCGTTGCTGTGCGGCGACGAGGAAGTCACCTACGCGGAGCTGGCGGCTCGGGTGAACCGTGCCGGCAACGTGCTGCGGGAGCTGGGTGTCCGAAGTGGACACCGGGTCCTGCTGGCGCTGAACGACGGCGTGGAGTTCGTGGCCGTCTGGTACGCGGCGCAGAAGATCGGCGCGGTCACCGCCGAGGTGTACTCCTTCCTGCAGCCCAAGGATTACGCGTACTACCTGGACTACACCGAGGCCGTCGTCGTCATCGCGGACGGCTCGACGTTGCCCGCGCTGCGGGCAGCCGGGGCGCGGAACCTGCTGGTCGTCGGCGATGTCGCGCTGGAGCCCGGCGAGCACTCGTTCGACACGCTGGCCGCATCGGCGCCTGCCGAACTGGAGGCCGCTCCGACCACGTCGGACGACGTCGCGATCTGGAAGTTCACCACCGGGAGCACCGGTTCCCCCAAGGCGTGCGTGCACCCGGCGCGCAGCGCGCTGGAAAGCTTCGACCGGTACGCGCTCGGTGTCCTCGGCCTCCGCGAGGACGACCGCGTGCTGGCCGTGCCGAAACTGTTCTTCGGCTACGCGCGCGATCTGACCGCGTTGTTCCCGTTCGGCGTCGGCGCGTCCGGAATCGTGTTCCCGCAGCGCAGCACCGCCGACCTGCTGTTCTCCCTGATCGAACGCTACCGGCCGACGATCCTGGTCAACGTGCCGACCATGATGAGCGCGATGATCGCCCACCCCGCGGCGGCAGGCGTGGACATGAGTTCGCTGCGGCTCGCGACGTCGGCGGGCGAGGCGCTGCCGTCGGAGCTGCATCGCAAGTGGGACAGCCTGTTCGGTGTCCCGGTGATCGACGGGATCGGTTCCTCGGAGGCGTACCACATCTATCTGTCCAACGTGCCCGGCGCGCAGCGAGTAGGCAGCCTCGGCCGCGAGGTACCCGGCTACACCGCTCGCGTCCTGGACGAACGCGGCGATCCGTTGCCGGATGGGGAGATCGGCACCTTGGCGGTGACCGGCCCGACCATCGCGCGCGAGTACTACGGCGACGCGGAGAAGACCGCGCGGACGTTCCATGGCGACACCCTGCGCACGGGCGACCTGTTCAGCCGCGACACCGACGGGTACTTCCACCACCACGGCCGCGCCGACGATCTGCTGAAGGTGTCGGGTGTGTTCGTCGCGCCGAGCGAGATCGAAGACTGTCTCATCGGGCATCCCGCGGTCGTCGACTGCGCGGTGCTGGGTGTGACGGTCGACGGCCTGGTCGTCCCGCGAGCGTGCGTCGTGCTGGCGGAGGGCGCTTCCGCCACACCCGAAGAGCTGAAAGACCACGCGCGCGCCCACCTGGCGAAGCACAAATACCCGCGCGAGGTGGTGTTCGTGACCGAACTCCCCCGCACCGCCAACGGAAAACTCGATCGGCGCGCGTTGCGCCGGGTGGAGGCAGAGTGAGCAGGATCGTCGTCGTCACCGGCGGGACCCGCGGGATCGGCGCGGCCATCGCCGCCCGGTTCCGGGCCGCCGGTGACAAGGTGCACGCGCCCGGCCGGGCCGACTGCGACGTCACCGACGAAGACGCCGTCGCGCGGTACTTCGACGGTCTCGGGCCGGTGGACGTGCTGGTGAACAACGCCGGGATCTCGGCGAGCGCGCCGCTGGCGAAGACGTCGCTGGAGCAGTGGCGCACGCAGATCGAGGTCAACGCGACCGGTGCTTTCCTGTGCACACGGGCGGTTCTGCCCGGTATGCGGTCGCGCGACACCGGCCGGATCGTCACCGTCGCCTCGACGGCGTCGCATGTCGGCTACCGCTACACGGCCGGGTACACCGCGTCGAAGCACGCCGCCGTCGGCCTGATGCGGGCCACCGCCGCCGAACTGGCGGGCACCGGCGTCACCGCGAACGCCGTCTGCCCGGCCTTCGTGCGCACGGACATGACGGCCGCCTCGGTCGCCCGGATCCAGGAACGGACCGGCCGCGACGAGGCCGACGCGGAAGCAGCGCTCGCCGCCGCGTCGCCGCTCGGCCGCCTGCTCGAACCCGACGAGGTCGCCCACGCGGTGACCTTCTTCGCGGCGCCCGAAGCGGCCGCGATCAACGGACAGACACTCGTCCTCGATGGAGGTGGGATCCAGTCATGAGCCCGTTCCGCGCCACGCCGCCGATCACGACGGACTGGGAGCACTTCGAGTTCACCGTGGACGACGGCGTCGCCACGGTCACCTTGAACCGCCCCGGCAAACTGAACGCGCTCACTTTCGACAGCTACGCCGACCTGCGCGATCTGCTGGCCGAGTTGCCGCACCGCGGCGACGTCCGGGTGCTGGTCATCACCGGCCAGGGACGTGGTTTCTGCTCCGGCGGCGACGTCGAAGAGATCATCGGCGAGTTGCAGAAAATGGAGTCCGCGGAACTGCTGGAGTTCACGCGTATGACCGGCGCGGTGGTGAAGGCGCTGCGGGAGTGCCCCATCCCGGTGATCGCCGCGGTGAACGGCATCGCGGCGGGCGCGGGTTCGGTGATCGCACTGGCGAGCGACTTCCGGCTGCTGGCGTCCTCGGCGAAGTTCGCCTTCCTGTTCACGAAGGTCGGCCTCGCCGGCGCGGACATGGGCTCGGCGTACCTGCTGCCGCGGCTCGTGGGCCTTGGCCGGGCGACCGAGTTGCTGATGTTGGGCGACAAGATCGACGCCACCCGTGCGGAAGCGATCGGCCTGGCTTCACAGGTCGTTCCCGACGCTGAGCTTGCTTCCGAGGCTTCCGCTCTGGCGCGGCGTTTGGCCGATGGGCCGGCGTTGGCGTACAGCACGACGAAGGTCCTGCTGACGCGCGAACTCGACATGGACCTGGGGAGTTCGATCGAGCTGGAGGCGATCACGCAGGCCTTGCTGATGACGGCGAAGGACCATGGGGAGTTCTATGCGGCCTGGACGGCTGGGCGTTCGCCCCAGTGGACCGGTCGGTGAACTCTTTCCCCCTCCGCAATTAGTCGGCTGATTGCGGACTTCCCCGGTCTTGATCGGACCGGTGATACGCGACCGTGTGGATTTTGGGACGTCAGATGACCCGAAATCCACACGGTCGTGCGTGAACGGACCGGTCATGCAAGTACATGAAGGACCCCTTCCTTGCGCCTAGGTACAGGAAGGGGTCCTTCAGGTACCTAGAGAACCCCGCAATTAGTCGGCTAAATGCGTGGACGAAGCACCAGCAGCGCCCAGTAAGCGTTCGGCCAGCACCCGGCACCGCTCCCCCAGCTCCGCCGGATCGATCACCTCGAACGCGTGCCCCAGCAGCACCACGTGCATCAGCAGGAAGTCGAGATCCCCGGCCCCGCTCAAGACCTCGCACCGCGAACGGCCCCGTTCCCGCACCACCGCCGCCGCAGCCGGGATTTGCGCCCGCACAACGGAAGCGGGCGCGTGGACCAGGAATCGCGCCTGGTGCCGATAGACCCGGCTGGCGATGTTCTCCTGCACGTAGGCCGCCGCGTCGGGTGCCGGGCGCGGGCGAAAACGCCATGATCGCGCGGAAACCTCGGTCATCCGGTCGACACGGAAGGTGCGCCAGTCGTCGCGGTCGAGGTCGTAGGCGAGCAGATACCAGCGCCGCCCGGAAGCCACCAGCCGATACGGCTCGACCCGCCGCACCGTGGAGCCCGAGGAGGACGGGTACGCGAAGCCCGCCTCGACCTCGTCGCGGCAAGCGCGGGCCAGGGTCATGAGTACCTCTGGGTCGATCGGCGCACGGCTTCCGTCGAAGGCGACGACCGAGCCGGACAGCGCGCTCACCTCGTGGCGCAACCTGGTCGGCAGCACCCGGTCGAGTTTCGTCAGCGCCCGCAGCGTGGCCTCACCGCTGCCCGCGCCGGCGAGCAGCGAGACCGCGGTGGCGATCGCCTCCTCGTCGTCCAGCAGCAGCGGCGGCATGTCGTGGCCGGGTCCGAGCTGGTAACCACCGCCGACGCCGTTGCTCGCCTGCACCGGATATCCGAGCGCGCGCAGGCGTTCGACGTCGCGCCGGATCGTGCGCGGCGTGACGCCGAGGCGTTCCCCGAGTTCCGGGCCGGTCCACAGCGCGCGCTGCTGCAGCAGGCCGAGCAGGGTCAGCACCCGCTCAGTCGTCCCGCGCTCGTCCTCCACGTCACCCATGTCGGACACTGTGCCAGACATAGCGGACCGATCCTGTCCGCTAGGCGTGTCAGAGTGGTCCCATGAACCGCAAGAGCCGCGAATTCCAGGTCAGCTTCGACGCCCTCGACCCGAAAGCCCTCTCGATCTTCTGGCGTGACGCCCTGGGCTACGTCCACCCCGGCCCGCCTGGCGTGGAGGTGCCCGAAGGCACCGACCCGCTGGACGCGTGGGCCGAGTTCCTCGAACGGGTCGGCGTTCCCGAGGATCAGCGCAACACCAGGTCGGCCCTCGAAGATCCGGACGGCGAAGGGCCGCGGATCTTCTTCCAGCAGGTCCCGGAGGACAAGACCGCGAAGAACCGCGTCCACCTCGACCTCCGCGCCGCGCCCGGGCTCGTGGGCGACGAGCGCATGGCGGCGCTCGAAGCCGAGTGCGACAGGCTCGTCGCGTTGGGGGCGAAGCGGATTCAGCGCTTCGAGCCCGAGGAGCCGCTGAGCCTCGGCTTCATCGTGATGAACGACCCGGAGGGCAACGAATTCTGCCTAGACTGAGGTGACGGCGATCGCGTTGTCCTCCAGCGAGCCGAAGTAGAGGGTCCCGGCCCGCTCGCGGACGCCGACGAGCACATGGAACCCGTCGATCTCCCCGCGCAGTTCGTGGACCTGCTTCCCGTCCGGGGTCACGCCGCGCACCCCGCATTCCCTCGCGGGTGCGGGCTGCAAGGCTGTCGGCAGCGCCCGGACTCCGGCCCGCAGCGGCGCGGGGAGCTTCTGCACCAAGGAAAGCGCGGGCACCTTCGGACTCGCCACGGTGATCCAGATCAGCCCGTCGCTGCCGGTCGAGATGTTGTCCGGATATCCCCACAGGTCGTCGACGAGGTGGTCCCGCGTGCCCGCCTTGTCGCCGGTGAGCCACACGCGCGCGACCCGGCAGGCGCCGGTCTCGGCGACGGCCACATAGGACTCGTCGGGCGGCAGCGCGACCCCGTTGGCGAACTGGAAACCGTCGGCGAGCTGCTCGATCTTCCCGTCCGGCGTGCGCCGCAGGAGCCGTCCGCCGCCGGTCTGCTCGATCAGGTCGTCTCGCCATTTCTCGATGCCGAAGCGGCGCGACGAGTCGGTCAAGTAGACCGTGCCGTCGGAGGCGACGGCGGCGTTGTTGCAGAACACGAAGTCGAGCCCCACCGCCGACGTCGCCAAGGTGGTGACGGGGCCGCCCGCGAGCGGCATGGTGAGCAGACCGGCCTTGGCGTCGCAGATCAGGAGGTCTTCGCCGTAGAACTCCAGCCCCAGCGGACGGCCGCCGGTGTCGCCGAGGACGTCGATCCGCTTCCCGTCCGGCGTGACGCGCAGGATCCGCCCGTCGTCGACGCCGGTGTAGATCCGCCCCTGGTCGTCGACCACGACGTCCTCGGGACCGTGCCCGTTGACCGGGATGACCGTGACCTCGCCGAACGTCATCGGGTTTCTCCTAGCGATAAGTGAGCAGGTCCGCGGCTTCCGCCTCGAAATGCGGATGTTCGTTGAACGACAACAAGGTCACCCCGCCGCGGCCGGACACCAGTTTGGTGATGCCCGCGTTCACGGTGACCCGGTTCAGCTTCAGCAGCCCCGCTTCCGGTGTGCCCATGAGCGCGCCGCAGACCGTCGCGATCACGCCGCCGGAGCTGAAGACCACGGCGTGCTCACCCTTGCCCAGCGACGCCACGACGTCGGCCAGCGCGCCCTTGACCCGCTCCAGGAACCGAGGCCAGGTTTCGGCGCACGGACTGGAATCCCCCGCCGAGACCCAGGCGTTCAGCGCACCGTCCAAAGCGGCCTGATACGCCCGTGAATCGGTCTGCTGGACCCCGGCGGCGTGGTACTTCGCGATGTCGACGTGGTCGTACTCGTTCCAGCGCTCGTCCTCGACGACGGCGATCCCGGAGCCGAGCGCCTTCAACGCCGTCGCGGCCGTATCCCGTTGGCGGGCAAGGGAACCCGCTCGCGCCTGGGTGAATTCGACACCTCGGCGCACCAGCTCCTCACCGACCACGGTGGACTGTTCGAAGCCACGTGGCGAGAGCTGGTCGTAGTTCTCCGCGCCGAACGACGCCTGCCCGTGCCGGACCAGGTAGATCGCGCCCATCTACGCCTGCCCTCCTCGGATGATCCGGCGGCAGCGCCCGTCGAGATAGCCGACGAACTGCCAAAGGTCCTTCAGCGCCGGGTTGGTCGTCTGTCCTTCGTGGAACCGGTAGTAGATCTGCTGGATCACCACCGCGAGCCGGAAGAGGCCGTACACCTCGTAAAACGTCCAGTCACCGATCCCGAGGCCGGACCGCTCCGCGTACCGTCGCACGAACTCCTCGCGCGTGTACATCCCGGGCACGTGCGTCGGCTGACGGCGGCTGAGCTTCATGACGTCGTCATCGTCGTCCTGCACCCAGTACGCCAGCGTGCTGCCCAGTTCCATCAGCGGATCGCCGAGGGTGGCCATCTCCCAGTCGAGCACTCCGACGATGTCCAGATCGTCGTCGAGCACCAGGTTGTCGAGCCGGTAGTCGTTGTGGATCAGGCAGATCTTGACCTCGGACGGCTGATTCTCCTTCAGCCACGCCATCACCTCGGCGCAATCCGGGACGTTCTCCGTGCGCGCCTTGAGGAACCGCTCGGACCAGCCGCGCACCTGGCGCTCGACGTAACCGGCGCCCTTGCCGAGATCGGCCAGCCCGGCGGCCTCGACGTCGACGGCGTGCAACTCGACCAGCCGGTCGACGACCTTGCCGCACAGCTCGCGCGCGCCCTCCGGCGGCAGTTCGAGACCGGCGGGCAGATCTCCGCGCAGGATCAGGCCTTCGAGCCGTTCCATCACGTAGAAGTCGCCGCCGAGCACGGTTTCGTCGTCGCAGAAGGCGAGCATCTCGGGCACGTACGGGAAAACGGGCCGCAAGCCCTGCTGGACCCGGAACTCGCGGCGCATGTCGTGCGCGGAGGCGGCCTTGTGCCCGAGCGGCGGTCGCCGCAGGATCAGCTCGCGATCCGGATAGGTCAGCAGGTACGTGAGATTCGAGGCGCCGCCGGGGAACTGGCGGACCTCGGGCGGCGAGTCACCCAGTCCGGGCACCCGTCCGGACAGCCAGGCGTGCACCGCGGCCGGGTCGAACGAGTCCTCTCCGCGTACCTCGACGGTCTTGTCCGCGGCCAGGGTCATGCGAACTTCTTCAGCACCGACGCCGGGACGAACGGGAACACCTTGGCGAGCACAGCCCACGGCCACGAGGGCACGTACGCCTTCGCGGCTTCGGACTCGATCGCCTTGACCAGTGCCTGCGCGCCCGCCTCGGCCCTCGTGCCGAGCGGGACCTTCGTGATGTCCTCGTTCATCTCCGATTCGATGAACCCGGGGAGCAGCGTCGTGACCTTGATCGGCGTCTTCATCAGCTCGATCCGCGTGCCCTCGGCCAGCGCCGAGACGCCCGCCTTCGAAGCGGCGTACGCGGTGAGATTGCCGGGGAAGGCGCGAAGCGCGGAGAACGAGGAGACGACCACGAGGTGGCCTTCCTTCTGTTTCCGGAAAATGCCCACGGCGGCTTCGATCTGGGCGGCCGCGGCGAGGAAGTTGGTCTGGAGGGTCTGACGGTTGGCGTCGAACCGGCCGGAGCCGATGGGCTGCCCCTTGCCGAGCCCCGCGTTCACGATCACGCGGTCGAGTGAGCCGAGTTCCTCGCGGAACTCCTCGAAGACGGCGAAGACCTGATCGTGGTCGTTGACGTCCAGCTTCCGGGTGACCACGGTGATGCCTGGGTAAGCCGTCTTGAGTTCCGCCGCAAGCGCTTCCAGCCGGTCGACACGGCGGGCGGCCAGCGCCAGGTTGCGGCCTCTGGCGGCGTACTGCCTGGCCATTCCCTCGCCGAGTCCGGAGCTCGCCCCGGTGATCAGGATGTTCTTCCGCAGGACCATGGAGTGGAGCTTACCCGTTGGTAACAAGTCTGGGAGCCCCTCGGACACGGGCTGCCCCCGGCGCCTGGAGTTCGCCGGGGGCAGCCTGTCCACAAGGGTCTTACTTGACCTGGAGCAGCTTGTTCGCCGTTCCGCCGGTCGGGTTGCTGATCTTGCCGTCCGCGGCGGCGCCGACCAGGCCTTCGGCGACCTGGGCCGGGGTGGCGTCAGGGTTCGCCGAGAGGTACAGCGCGGCGGCACCGGCGACGTGCGGCGCGGCCATCGAGGTACCGCTGATGGTGTTGGTGGCGTCGTCACCGGTCGCCCATGACGAGGTGATGTCGACGCCCGGCGCGTACAGGTCCACGACCGAGCCGTAGTTGGAGAAGCTGGCCTGCTTGTCGGTCTTGTCGCTGGCGGCCACCGTGATGGCCTCCTTCACCCGGGCGGGCGAAGTGGTGCCGGCGTCGGAGGACTCGTTGCCCGCCGCGAGCGCGAAGGTCACGCCCTTGTCGATGGCGCCCTTGACCGCCGCGTCCAGGGCGTCGTCCGCGCCGCCGCCGAGACTCATGTTGGCGACCGACGGGCCCTTGGCGTTCGCCGCGACCCAGTCGACACCGGCGACGACACCCTCGGTGGTGCCGCTGCCGTTGGCGTCCAGCACGCGGACGCCGACGATCTTGACGCCCTTGGCCAGGCCGTGGTCCGTGCCGCCGATGGTGCCGGCGACGTGGGTGCCGTGGCCGTGCTCGTCGTTGGGGGTGTCGTCGTTGTCGACGAAGTCCTTGCCGCCGGCGGCGCGGTCACCGAAGTCCTTGTGCGAGCCACGGACACCGGTGTCGATGACGTAGGCGGTGACGTTGTCGGCCTTCGTCGGGTACGTGTACTTGGTGTCGAGCGGCAGGTCGGCCTGGTCGACGCGGTCCAGACCCCACGAGGGCGGGTTGTCCTGGGTCTCGCTGATCTTGAACGTCTTGTTCTGGACGACGTACGCGACCTGCGGATCGGCGGCGAGCCGCTTCGCGGCGGCCTCGTCGGCCTTGATCGAGAAGCCGTTCAGCGCCGAGCCGAACGTGCGGGACAGCGTGGTGCCGTACTGGCCAGTGAGGCCCTGCGCCTTCGAGGCGACGTTCGCGGTGATTTCGCTCGACGCGGCCACGCCCTGGCCGACCGCGGTGGGCTTGAGCACGACGATGTAGCTGCCGCCGACCGCGTTGGCCGCACCCGCGCCGCGGATCTCACCCTGCTGCTCGGCGTTGGCCGCACCCGCGCCGAACGTGGCGACCGCCGCGGTCACACCGGCGAGGGCGACTCCCGCCACGAGGCCGCTACGGGTCTTTCGGGACTTCAGGTTCTTCCGGGACTTGCTCACTGGTTCCCTTCCTGCCGCGCCGTGCGGATCACCCGGGAGGATGATCGTTGTTGAGAGCCATGCAAGCCGGTGCCCTGGTGGCGGGCAATGATTCACAGTTACCAGTACTAGGCCATCCGGCGTAACGACGCTCGTCCGTAAAGTCGTTTTCGCCTGGCGGAAGGCGCCTCTGAAGCGTTACCTCAGACTGTTAAAGTTATTCGTGTTGTTATCAGCCGGGCGGTGTCAGGGAACGGCAGACGGGGGCGGTCGGGCAGCATATGGTGGCGGGGAGCGCGGCGGACCGAGTGAGCACGGACGATGAAGAACAGCCGCGTACCGCGTTCGCCACCGCGTTGAGATCGGCCATCGCCACCAGCGGCCTGAGTCTCGACCGTATCCAAGCGCGGCTGCTCGCGCGCGGCGCGTCGGTGAGCGTGACCGCGCTGAGTTACTGGCAATCGGGCAAACGTCAGCCGGAACGGCAGAGTTCGCTGTCCGCGGTCCGGGTCCTCGAGGAGGTACTGGCGATTCCCGCCGGTTCGCTGCTCAGCCTGCTGCCGCCACCACGGCCGCGCGGGGCGTCGTCACGCCGCAGCCGCGCGACCACCGAGCAGCCGCTGACCTTCCCGCTCGAAGCGCTCCAGGCGTTGCTGGAGAAGGTCGGCGCGCCCAACGCGCTCGAACAACACCATCAGCTGAAACTCGTCGGCCTGCACGACCTGTGCGAGATCGCCGAGGACGGCGGGCAACGCGCGGTGACCGCGCGGGCGGTGTTCCAGGCGGGCGCGGACGGACAGGACCGCTGGCTGCTGGTCTACGCCCAGGGCGATCCGGAGGCCGGGCCGCCGGTGTTGAACACGCTGCGCAACTGTCACGTCGGCCGCGCCGAGGTCGACGACGAGCACGGGCTCACGGTGGCCGAACTGCTCTTCGACCGGCCCATCGACCGCGGCGAGACGCACCTGATCGAGTACTCGCTGTCCAATCCCGGGCCGCCGTACCCGGAATGCCGGAACACGCATTACCGCGAGTTCCGGCGCCCCGTACGCGAGTACCTGCTGGAGGTCCGGTTCGACCCCGGCACCGTGCCACAGAAGTGCTGGCAGTACAGCGCCCATGGTGCCTCGGCTGGGCCCAGGGACCGGAAGGAACTGAAACCGGACCAGAACAACGGCGTCCACGCCGTCGCGCTCGACTTCGGGCCCGGCGTGTTCGGCATCGACTGGGAGTACTGATGCGGTGAGAGGGCGAGGGTCACCGGTCTCAGTGCAGCTTGTTGCGCAGCACCTTCCCGGTCGCGTTGCGCGGTAGCTCGTCGAGGAATTCCACCTCGCGCGGCACCTTGTACCGGGCGAGGTTGGCCTTGACGTACTCGCGCACGCCGTCGACGTCCAGCTCCGACTTCTCGGCCCGCACCACGAAAGCCTTCAGCCGCTGCCCGAACTCGGGATCGTCGACGCCGACGACCGCCGCTTCGATCACGTCCTCGCGTTCGACCAAGAGGTTCTCGACCTCGATCGGGAAGACGTTCTCACCGCCGGAGACGATCATCTCGTCGTCGCGGCCGTCGATGAACAGCAGACCGTCCTCGTCGAAATGGCCGACGTCGCCGCTGGAGAGCAGCCCGTCGATGATCTCCTTGTTACGTCCGTCGGTGTAGCCCTGGAAGCTCAGCCCGCTGCCGACGAACACCCGGCCGGTGACATGCGGCTCGGTGATCCTGCCGCCCTTTTCGTCGTACAGCGCGACCTTGCAGCCCACCGGCGCTCGGCCGACCGTGCCCGGCGCCTTGCGCCAGTCCTCGGGGGTCGCGACGGTGGCGACCGCGACCTCGGTGGAGCCGTAGAGGTTGTGCACGACGTCGCCGAACGCGGCGGTCGCACGGTTCCCCAGATCCGGTGACAGCGCGGAGCCCGCGACGAAGATGATCCGCAGCGACGAGGTGTCGTACTTGGCGCGGACCTCCTCGGGCAGGTCGACGATCCGCTGCAGCATCGTCGGCACGAGGACCAGCGTGGTGCAGCGGTTCTCCGCGACGCCGCGCAACGTCTCCTCCGGCACGAACTTGCGCCGCATGACGACCTTCGAACCGAGCGCGAAGGACAGGATGAACTGCGACAACCCGGTGCCGTGGAACAGCGGCGCGCCCATGTAGGTCGCCTCGCCGGTCCGCAGCGGGATACGGTCGAGGAACTGCGCGGAGGCCAGCGCGGAGGTGTGCGGCCGCGGCGCGCCCTTCGGCGTCCCGGTGGTGCCGCTGGTCAGCAGGATGAATCCGCCCGGTTTGGCGGGCGCGGGCCAGGGGCGGTCGTCGGTGCTGGCGACCAGTTCGGTGACGACGGGGACGTCGGCCGGGCGGGCGGTGTCCGCATCGACCCACGCGAGGTAGTGCTCGACGTCGCCCTCGACCGCGTCCAGCAGATCGGTGAACTCCTGGTCGTACACGAGCGCGGTGACACCTTCGCGCTTCGCGACGTCCGCGAGCTGTGGTTTGGCGAACCCGGTGTTCATCAGCAGCAGCTTGGCGCCGAGCTTGCCCGAGGCGAGCATCGTCAGTACGAGACCGCGGTGGTCGCGGCACAGCGCGGCGATCACCGAACCCGGGCCGAGGCCGCGTTCCGACCACGACCTGGCCAGCGCGTTCGACTGGGTATCGAGCTGTTTGAAGGTCAGCGGGCCGAGCTCGTCGATGATGCCGGTCGCGGTCGGGTCCCGGCGGGCGGCGATCATGTTCGCGCCGGCGAACGGACCCCATTTGCGCACCATGACCAGCGAACGCAGGCCCTCGTCGACCCGCGGGATGGGGAGCAGGCCCGCTTGGCGCATCACGTCGATGCTGCGCACGGTCTCGGTCACCTTGCCCGCCACCAGGGTGGCGAGGCCGGTGGGGTTTCTCATCCGGGCACCTCCGTTGCTGCTGCGGCGAGACACCATGCCCCGGCGGTTCGCGTACCGGCGGTATGGGGTTGCTACTCGACAGTAGCCGACCGATAGCGCAGGCGCACTAGCCGTCTGGTGACAGAAATGTCGGAGGGAACCACCACAATGTGAGTGTGCAGGCGATCGCAGGTCAAGAGGAGGATGGCGACTTCGCGATCGCTTTTTCCGGGCAGCCGCCACGGCAGGGGATGAAGCTCCCGGAGTTCGTCGGCGAAGTACGGCGAGCGGAGGCCGAGCACTCACCCCGATGGGTGTTCCCGTCGGTCGAAGGGACGTATCCGGCGCTGATCAAGGCGGGCGTCCGGGTACGGCGCTGTCATGACCTGGCGCTGACCGAGGGACTGCTCCTGGCCCACGAAGGCCGTCCGCAGGAGTCGCGGAGCCTGCGTGCCGCGCTGGCCAGGGCGAACGGCCAGGAGGCGCCCGCCGACGAGCCGCCGCTCTGGGCCGAGGACGACCAGCCGACGCTGTTCGAGACGCGAGGGCCGCGGCTGCCCGCCGGTGTCACGGTGATCGACGCGGCGCGCCGGGTGCTGGCCGAGCAGGAGAAGCGGGTCGCCGTCACCGATCACCCGGAGCGGTTACGGCTGCTCTTCGCGGCGGAGTCGGCGAGCGCGCTGGCGGCCGCCGAGATGTCGGCCGACGGGCTGCCGTGGCGGGCGGATCTGCATTCGGCGTTGCTCGCCGACCAGCTCGGGCCCCGTGTCCCCGCCGGGCACCGGCCGAAGCGGCTGGTCGAGCTGGCGGCGAAGATCAGCGACGCGTTCGGCGGGCGCCCGGTCAATCCGGATGCCCCGGCCAGCGTCGTCCGGGCGCTCGGCCGGGAGGGCATCGAGGTCTCGTCGGCCAGGAAGTACCTGCTGCGTGACATCGACCACCCCGCCGTCCCGCCGCTGCTGGAGTACAAGGAGCTCGCGCGGCTGCATTCGGCCAACGGCTGGACGTGGCTCGACGAGTGGGTGCACGACGGCCGGTTCCGCCCGCACTACGTCGTCGGCGGGGTCGTTTCCGGCCGCTGGGCGAGCCGGGGCGGCGGCGCGCTGCAGATCCCGAAGATCCTGCGGACCTGCGTCCGGGCCGATCCGGGCTGGAAGCTGGTGGTCGCCGACGCCGCCCAGCTCGAACCGCGGGTGCTGACGGCGTTGTCCGGAGACCGGAAACTCGCCGAGGTCGCCGCGGCCACGGATCTGTACGCGAGCCTCGCGGAGGCGATGTTCTCCGGACTACGTCGCGTGCCGGTGCCGGCCTGGGACGACCGGAACGACCGGGACCGCGCGAAGATCGCGATGCTGTCGGCGATGTACGGGGGCACGTCCGGCGAGGCGGGGCCGCTGCTGGCGTTGCTGCGTACCAGGTTCCCCGACGCGGTGTCCTATGTGGAGCGTGCCGCGCAGGCCGGGGAACGCGGTGAGCGCGTCCGCTCGCGGCTCGGCCGGACGTCGCCGGCGCCGTCGGAAGCCTGGCGCGCGCTGACCGGCGGCGTCGCGGAAGACGAGGCCGGCGAGCTGAAGGCGCGCCAGGCGTCCCGCAACTGGGGGCGCTTCACCCGGAACTTCGTCGTGCAGGCGAGCGCGGCGGACATGACCGCGGTCCTGCTGGCGACCCTGCGGAGCAGGCTCCCCGCCCCCGCGCACCTGGTGTTCTTCCAGCACGATGAGGTCCTGGTGCACACCCCGGCCGAGTTCGCCGACGAGGTCTCGCAGTCCATTGTGGACAGTATGACCGAGGCGGCGCGGATGCTCTTCGGTCCCGCCTGCCCGGTCCGGTTCCCGCTGCACATCGCCGCCGTGGACACCTACGCCGACGCGAAGTGAGTTCCGCCCCCAATCACGCGAGTTCGCCGTTCAATCACGCGTGTCGTCCATCGGATCACGCGTGTCGTCCATCGGATCACGCGAGCTCCGCCCCCAATCACGCAAGTCCCGTTTCCAAGCCACGGATCACCTGTGACCAGATGGCGAGCTCGCGTGATCAGAGGGACGACACGCGTGATTGAACGGACGACACGCGTGATCAGGCGGCGAACTCGCGTGATTGGGGGCGTGACTCGCGGGATCAGGAGGAGGCGGCGTCGTCCAGGGCCTTGATGACGCGCTTCAGCGAGACGGGGTGGGCGGTACCGAGCGTCTGGGCGAAGAAGCTCACCCGAAGTTCCTCGATCATCCACCGGATCTCCCGCAGCGCGGGCGAGGACGTGCCGGGCGGCAGGGCGTCCAGCGCCGCCTGGTACTCGTTGCGGAGCCACGCGATGTCGCCGGTGCGCTGGATGTCGCGCGTCGGCTCGGTCGGGAGTTTCTCCAGCCGCCGTTCGATCCCCCGCAGGTACCGGACGACGTGCTTCAACCTGTCCTGCCCGGTTTCGGTGACGAAACCCTTGTGCACCAAGCCGTCCAGCTGCGCGCGGATATCCGCGAGCGAATCCTTCGGGCCACGCGTGTCGGCGAGCCGGGTTTCGACGTCGTTGGCCGCGCGCAGGATCTTCTCGACGTTGGCCAGCACGTCGAGCACTCCGGCGTTCAGCCCGGCCCACACCTTTTCCAGCAGGACGACGAATCCGGCCTCGTCCCACCGCGGGCCGCCGTTGTCGGCCACGAGTTTGTCGACCGCGCAATCCACGCAGTCCTCGAGCAACGCCGCCACGGAGCCGTGCGGATTCCGGTTCAGCACGAGTTTCGACGAGTTGCCGAGGTTGCGGCTGATGAACTTCATCGGCGACGGCAGATTCAGCCGCAGCATCCGCCGCGTACCCGCCCACATCGACTGTTCCTGCTGGCCAGGCGTGTCCAGCAGCCGCACCGCCACTGAACCGCCTTCGTCGACCAGCGCCGGATACGCCTTGACGTCGTGCCCGCGTTGCTTGCTCGCGAACACCTTGGGCAGCTCGCCGAACGCGGGCGTCGTCAGGCCCTCACGTTCGATGCTGTCGGCGGCCTTGGAGATCGTCGCGCGCACCTGGCCGCTCAGATCCCGTTTGAGCCCTTCGATGTCCTTGCCCTCGGACACCTTCTTGCCGCGGACGTCGACCACGCGAAAGGTCATCTTCAGATGTTCGGGGACCGCCGACAGTTGCCAGGCGTCGTCGGGGATCACCACGCCGCGCAGCGCTTCCAGCTCGTCGGCGACGGCGTGCAGCAGCGGCCCGTCGGCCGGGCCGACCCGCGAGAGCACCAGCTTCGCGTGGTCGGGTGCCGGCACGAAGTTGCGCCGGATCGCCTTGGGCAGCGACTTGATCAGCTGCGTCACCAGCTCTTCGCGCAGGCCGGGGACCTGCCAGTCGAAGCCGTCCGGGGTGACCTGGTTCAGCACCGGCAGCGGGATGTGCACGGTGACACCGTCGGCGTCCGCGCCCGGCTCGAATTGGTACGTGAGCTTGAAGGTCTGGCTGCCCTGGGTCCAGAAGTCGGGGTAGTCGGCCTCGCGCACGCCGCCCGCGGTCTCGTTGATGAGCATCGTCTTCTCGAAGCTCAGCAGATCGGGCTCGGTGTGCCGCGCCTTCTTCCACCAGCTGTCGAAATGCCGCGCGGAGACGACGTCGGGCGGGACACGCTGGTCGTAGAACTCGAACAGCGTCTCGTCGTCGACCAGGATGTCGCGGCGGCGGGCCCGGTTCTCCAGGTCCTCGACCTCGTCGAGCAGCGCGCGGTTCTCGCGGAAGAAGTGGTGCCTGGTCTCCCAGTCGCCCTCGACCAGCGCGTGCCGGATGAACAGCTCGCGGCTCGTCTCCGGGTCGATCCGGCCGTAGTTGACGCGGCGGTCGGCGACGAGCGGGACGCCGTACAGGGTCACCTTTTCCAGGGCCATCACCGCGCCCTGCTTGCGCTCCCAGTGCGGCTCGGAGTAGTTCCGCTTGACCACGTGCCCGGCGAGCGGTTCGACCCATTCCGGCTCGATCCGCGCGTTGACCCGGCCCCACAGGCGTGAGGTCTCGACGAGTTCGGCCGACATGACGAACCGCGGCTGCTTCTTGAACAGCGCCGAACCCGGGAACACCGAGAACCGTGCGCCGCGCGCGCCGAGATAATCGCCCTTGGCCGGATCCTTGAGGCCCACGTGCGACAACAGCCCGGCGATCAGCGACGTGTGCACACGTTGCGGATCGACCGGGCCGGAGGTGTCGAGGGTGATGCCGAGCGGTTTGGCCAGCTGACGCAGCTGACTGAAGATGTCCTGCCATTCGCGGATGCGCAGGTAGTTCAGGTACTCGTTGCGGCACATCCGGCGGAACTGGTTGGTGGACAACGCTTTCTGCTGCTCGGTGACGTACTCCCACAGGTTCAGGTACGCCAGGAAATCGGAGGTCTTGTCCGCGAACCGAGCGTGCTGCTCGTCCGCCGCCTGCTGCTTCTCCGCCGGCCGCTCGCGCGGGTCCTGAATGGACAGTGCGGCGGCGATGATCATCACCTCGCGGACGCAGCCGTTGCGGGAGGCCTCCAGCACCATCCGCGCCATCCGCGGATCGACCGGGAGCTGCGCGAGCTTGCGGCCGGTCTCGGTGAGCTTCTTGCCGTCGGACATCTCGAACGCGCCGAGTTCCTGCAGCAGCTGGACACCGTCGGTCACCTGACGGCGGTCCGGCGGCTCCACGAACGGGAACGCCGCGATGTCGCCGAGGCCGAGCGAGGTCATCTGCAGGATGACCGACGCGAGGTTGGTCCGCAGGATCTCCGGATCGGTGAACTCGGGCCGCGCGTCGAAGTCGTCCTCGGAGTACAGCCGGACGCAGATACCGTCGGAGGTCCGGCCGCAACGGCCCTTGCGCTGGTTCGCCGACGCCTGCGACACCGGCTCGATCGGCAGCCGCTGCACCTTGGTGCGGTGGCTGTAGCGCGAGATCCGCGCGGTACCGGGGTCGACGACGTACTTGATGCCGGGCACGGTCAGCGAGGTCTCGGCGACGTTCGTCGCGAGCACGACGCGGCGTCCGGTGTGGCGCTGGAACACCCGATGCTGGTCCGACGACGAAAGCCGGGCGTACAGCGGGAGGATCTCGGTGTTCCTCAGGTCCTGTTTGGACAGCGCGTCCGCCGCGTCGCGGATCTCCCGCTCGCCGGAGAGGAACACCAGGATGTCGCCCGGTCCCTCGTGCTGGAGTTCGTCGACGGCGTCGCAGATGGCCTGCGTCTGGTCGCGGTCCTGATCGGCGTCCGGGTCGTCGGGGTCGATGATCGGCCGGTAGCGGACCTCCACCGGATACGTCCGGCCGGAGACCTCCACGATCGGCGCGTCGTCGAAATGCTTGGAGAACCGCTCCGGGTCGATCGTCGCCGAGGTGATGATCACCTTGAGATCGGGGCGGCGCGGCAGGAGCTGTTTGACGTAGCCGAGGATGAAGTCGATGTTGAGGCTGCGCTCGTGCGCCTCGTCGATGATCAGCGTGTCGTACTGGCGCAGCATCCGGTCGGTCTGGATCTCGGCGAGCAGGATGCCGTCGGTCATCAGCTTGACCAGCGTGTCCTGGCCGGAGTGGTCGGTGAACCGGACCTTGTAGCCGACGGCCTCGCCGAGTTCGGTGTTCAGCTCGGAGGCGATACGGTCGGCGACCGTGCGGGCGGCCAGCCGCCTCGGCTGCGTGTGCCCGATCTGGCCCCGGATGCCGCGGCCGAGTTCGAGACAGATCTTCGGCAGCTGGGTCGTCTTCCCGGACCCGGTCTCGCCCGCGACGATCACCACCTGGTGGTCTCGGATGGCCGCGGCGATCTCGTCCTTCCGCTGGCTGACGGGCAGCTCTTCGGGGAACGAGATCTTCGGGACGGCGTCGCGCCTGCGGGTGACCCGCCGTTCGGCGGCCTCGATGTCGGCCTCGAGCTGGGCGGCGACCGACTCGGCGTTCCGCGCTTTCCGGGCACCGTCGAGCCGGCGCCGGAGGCGGTGCTCGTCGCGCGACATCAGTTCGGGCAAGCGAGCGCGCAGGGCGCCGAGCGGGGAAGGTTGAGAAGCCATGACCGGCACCAGGATAGCCATGCGTGACGATCCGGGCCTCCGAATATCCCCCACGTCACCACCACCCCACGCGTTTCGTCCTCTGGATGCGGTAGTTCGCGATGCCAACTACCGCATTCAGAGGACGAAACGCGGGGGTCAGGAGTGCCGCAGGGAGGCGGGGGTGAGGTCGGCCGGGGTCCGGTGCCCGGACAGGCCCATGGTCAGGTCGAGGTCGGCGAGCAGGCTCCGCAGCACGTGCCGGACGCCGTCCTCCCCCGCGTGCGCCAGGCCGTACACCCACGGCCGCCCCACCAGCACGGCCTTCGCCCCGAGCGCGAGCGCCTTCGCGATGTCGGCGCCGGTGCGAATACCGGAGTCGAACAGGATCTCCAGCCGGTCGCCGACCGCGGCCACGATCTCCGGGAGCACGTCGAGCGAGGCGACCGCGCCGTCGACCTGACGGCCGCCGTGGTTGGACACCACGATCCCGTCCATCCCGGCCTCGACGGCGCGGCGCGCGTCGTCGGGGTGCTGGATGCCCTTGAGCACGATCGGCCCGTCCCAGTGCTCGCGCAGGAACGGCAGCCGGTCCCAGGTGCTGTCGGTGCCGGTGATCATCGAGATCCAGCGCAGGATCGCGGTGGGCGGGTCCTCTTCCGGCGTCTTCTCCAGCAGACCGCGGAACACCGGGTCGCTCAGCGGGACACCGAGCCCGACGCCCTTGATGAACGGCAGGTACGCGTGGTCGAGGTCGTTCGGGCGCCACGCGAGGGTCCAGGTGTCGAGCGTGACCACGAGCGTGGTGAAACCCGCGGCCTTCGCCCGCGCCAGGATGCTCGCGCAGACCTCGTTGTCGGTCGGCCAGTACAGCTGGAACCAGCGCGGCCCCTCGCCACTGGCCTCGGCGACGTCCTCGATGCTCGTGGACGACGCCGTCGACATGACATACGGCAGGCCGACCGACGCCGCGGCCCGCGCGGCCGCCGGTTCGGCGCCCTCGTGCACGATCGACTGGACGCCGACCGGTGCCAGCAGCACCGGGGCCGGCACCGGAGTCCCCAGCACGGTCGTCGACAGATCGCGTTCGGTGGCGCCGGTGAGCATCCGGGGCACGAGCCGCCAGCGGTCGAACGCCTCCCGGTTGGCCCGCGCGGTGGCGCCCGATCCGGCCGAGCCCGCGACGTACCAGAACGGCCCGGGCTCGAGGATCTCCCGCGCGGACTCCTCCAGCTTCGTGGCGTCGGTGGAGCACGGCGGGAAGATCCCGCCGAGCCCCTGCAGGTAGATCTCGTTCTGGTAGCCGCCGAACCGTTCGGTCACCCAGGCCTCCTCGTCACGTCGCCCTGGCCGGCTCGTCGCGGCGGGTCGAGCCTCGGACGATACCCGCCGGTAGCAACCAGGTGAGTTTCTCCGAGCGGATGACCGCGACTGGACCGATCACGGCCAGCAGCAGGACGTAGCCCGCGACGAACGGCGCGACCCGCGAGTCCAGCCCGGCCGCGGTCGCCATCGCCGCGAGCACGAGCGAGAACTCGCCGCGGGTGAGCACGGTGAGCCCGACGTTCACCCCGGCCTGGCGACCGAAGCCGTTCACTCGCGCGGCCAGCGCGCCCGCGCCGAGGTTCAGCACGATCGTCAGCGCCACCGCGATCAGCACCGGCACGACCACGGACCCGACCGCGTTCGGATCGATGCTGAGCCCGAAGATGAAGAAGAACAACGCGCCGAACGCGTCCCGCAGCGGCAGCACCAGCTTGTGGATACGCGGCGCGACCTTCGAACCGCCGAGCATCATGCCGACCATGAACGCGCCGATCGCGTCGGACACCCCGACCTCTTCGGCGACGGCGGCACCCATCACCGCCACACCGACGAAGCAGACGGTGAGCAGCTCGTCGTCGGCCGAACCGAACAGTTTCGACACCACCCGGCCACCCCACCGGGCGAGCGCGGCCATCACGATCAGGAACGCGAAGGCCTTGCCGAAGTCGGCGAGCGCCGAACCGAAACTCCCGGCGCCGGACAGCACCGGCTGCAGCAACGCCAGGTACAGCGCGAGGAACAGGTCCTCGATCACGATGATGCCCATGATCAGCCGGGATTCGGGGTTGTTCATCCGGCGGGATTCGAGCAGGAGTTTGGTGACGATCGCGGACGACGAGATCCCGATGGCGCCGGCGATGACCAGCGCTTCCCTGGTGCCCCAGCCCAGCAGGAAGCCGAACGCGACGCCGCCGCCGATGTTGAGGATCAGGTAGATCAGCCCGGACCAGACGAGTTTGCGCCCGCCCTTGGCCAGGTCGTCGAGAGAGAATTCGAGGCCGAGGTAGAACAGGAGGAAGACGAGGCCGAGCCCGGCGAGCACGCCGAGTTCGGCCGGATCGTCCACAAGGGACAGTCCGGGGGTGTTGGGGCCGAAGACGAAACCGGCCAGCATGAACAGGGGGATGGTCGGCAGCCCGATACGGGCGCCCGCTCTGGCGATGACGCCGGCGGCGAGGAACGCCCCGCCGACGGCCAGCAGGGCATGACCGGAACTCATGGAGACCTCCGATGGATGGCTGATGCGGCTTGGGACCGGGTCAGCGCGGAGGTGCCCGTGCGGGCGCCTGGGGCACCGCTCGGGTGATGACGACGGGTTCGCCCTGCTCGGGGGCGTGGCCGGTGTCGGGGAGGTCGACGGTCTCCGCTTCGGCGGGAGCGTCGGCGAGGGGAACGGCTTGCCCGCCATGGAAGGCGGGCAGCGGATGGGTCGCGAAGACGGCGACGGGGTCTTCCTCCGCCGTCCGCCCGTGCCCATGGGGAACGGTCGGCGTGACGAAGGCGAAGACGAGCAAGATCAGGAGGAAGAAGACGGAACGGTGCCGTGTCGCGGGGGCACGGTTCGTCGTCATCTGCCCCCGACTTTACCAGTCCTTTATAGACATATCGACGAGAGGTCTGTCACGGCTCGCGCCACATGGGCCGCATCGGCGGCCCGCCCTCGACCGCGAAAGCCGGTCCGTGATCGCGGAAACCCAGCCGCTGATACAGTTTTGCGCTCTCCGCGCTGCTGGCCTCCAGGTACGCGGGCACCGCGCCGTACCGGTCGAGCCCGTGCTTCAGCAGCCGTGCGCCGATCCCTTGCCGTTGCGCCTTCTTGCGCACGCCGATGAACTGCGCGTGGTGGTACTCGCCGCCGGGGGCGTGCTCCGTGATCAACTCGAACAACGCCGCGAGCCTGCCGATTTCTTCCCCGGTGAGCCCGGCGAACGCTTCATCGTCGATGTCCTCGTCGCCACCGGGCGCCCAAACCGCGACGGCGGACAGGTCGTCGGTGACGTCGACGTGGCCGCCCGCGGCGAGCATCCCCAGCACGACCGCCCGATGGAAGATCGGCAGCGCCACCGCGCGGCGCTCGTCATCGGGAAAGACCCACATACTCACCGGGTCTTCATGGAAGGCCTCGGACAGTACATCGACCACAATGTCCATTTCGGACTGTTCAGCGGCGCGAATGATCATCGTCCCACCCTCGGCGCGACGGGTTCGTCGTCTTCGAGCGGGCCGCCGATGGCGGCGTAGGTCTCGGGCTCCTTCGTCCGCAACACTTCCGCGCGCAGGAAACCGGCAAGCGCGGCGACGAGCACGAGCCCGGGCAGCCCCCAGCGCAACAGGAACGTCCCGGCCGGGCCGAGCAGCAGATCGAAGTTGAGCAGGATCAGCGCGAGGACGGCCGAAAGCGCGAACATCGCCGCGCCCGGCGCGATCCAGCGGCGCCAGGCGTTTTCGGCGTCGCGGCGCCGTTTGAAAAAGCCGATCACCGAAAGGGAGACGGCGATCATGATCACCACGACCCCGGTGGACGCCGTCGTGCCGAGCCAGGTGAACAGTTCGGTCACCGGATCGCGGCCCGCGATCGCGAACAACGCCACGACCACCAGCGCCAGCGCGGTCTGCGTGAGCGAACCGGCCACCGGCGCCCCGGTGCGTTTGCTGGTCTTGGCCAGCGAGCGAGGCAGCAGCCCTTCCCTGCCCAGCGCGAAGAAGTACCGCGCGACGGCGTTGTGGAAACTCAGCAGCGCCGCGCACTGGCCGGTCACGAACAGCGTGTACGCGACATCGGAGAACGTCTCGCCGAGGTGTTCGCCCGCCAGGTTGAACAGCAGGTCCGGGCCCTGCGCGGCCGCGGTGGTGACGATGACGTCCGGCCCGGTCCCGACGGCCAGCGCGAGCGACGAGACGACGTAGAGCACCGCGGTGAGCCCGATCGCCGCGTACGTCGCGCGCCCGACCGTGCGGCTGGGTTCGCGGGTCTCCTCGCCGTAGGTCGCGGCACCCTCAAAACCGATGAACGCGGCGGCGGAGAACGCGAACACCGCGCCCACACCGGTGGTGAACAGGCTCGACGGCTCCAACGGGACCCAGGAAACGCTGCCACCGGCGGGATTCGCGAACAACGCGATGTCGACGATCGCGACGACGGCGACTTCGAGGCACAGCGCCACCCCGAGCACCTTGGCGTTGAGATCGACCCGCAGGACGCCGAGCGCGCCGATGATCAGCACCATCACCAGCGCGCACAGCCACCACGGCGGCGGGGATCCGGTGAGCGTGCCCAGCCAGGTGGACACCGACCAGCCGAACAGACCGTAGATGCTGATCTGGATGGCGTTGTAGGAGACCAGCGTGACGAACGCGATCCCGGCGCCGGTGGATTTGCCGATCCCGTTGGCGACGTAAGGATAGAACGCGCCCGCGTTGGTGATGTAGCGGCTCATCGCGGCGTATCCGACCGCGAACAGCCCCAGGATCGGGGCCAGCAGAAGGAACGACAGCGGCACCCCGATGCTGCCGGTGACCGCGTAGTTGGTCGGGACCCCGCCTCCGATGGCGAAGAGCGGACCCGCCGCGGCCACCACGAAGAACACGATCTGCGCGGCTCCGAGCCGTCGATGGCCGAGACCGCGCCGCGGTCTTTGCGTACCCATGAACCCGTCCCCCCGGACGTCGGTCTGGCGCTGAAGTTCTTGATCTTGCGAGAGCCATCCCACCCTAGGGCCGGCCACCCCGGCGAGGTACGTCCGTTCAGGCTAAAAACGGACCTCGGGTCGCAGTGATCCGCGCGCTACCGCTACTTTGGCCGTCCGCACTTCAACGCCGGGGGGCGTGCCATTCATGCGTCGGCTGACCTTGGTCGATTCCCTGTTCTTCCTCGCCCACGACGAGTTCACCGGAAAACCCGCGCTGCGCCGCACGGGACTCGGCATCGGAATGGCCGGTTCCGCGCTCTGCGATCTCCTCCTCGCCGAGCGGATCACCGTGGAACACAAACGAATCCGGCCGTTGTCGCGCCGCGGCCTCGCCCATCCCCCGCTGGATCGGGTGTTTTCGGAAATCCTTCGCGAACCCGAGCGGCACACCGTCCGGGAATGGGTCGGCCATCTCCGCCACGATCTCGACGGAACGGTCGCGGACAACCTGCTCGCCGCGGGAGTGATCGACCGCGAACCCGACCGGATGCTCATGCGGAAGAATCACCGCTATCCGCCACGGGATCTGCTGATGTCGACGGCCGCGCGCAGCAAGGTGAGGACGGCCGTCCTCGGCACCGAACAGCCGGATCCGCATTCGGTCTGCCTGGCCCTGCTGGCCTGGACCATCGGTCTCGACGATTTCTGCGAACCGGAACTCGACCGCGCCGGCCTGCGGACCTGGGCCGGGTCCACGCACCGGGAACTCCCGAAGGCGCTCGCCGAACTGATCTCGGGGGTGGACGCGGTGAGCGCCGCCGTCGTCTACACCGGCGACAGGCGATGACCGGCGGCCGCTCCCGAGCCAGTACCTGAAGGCCCAAGACACTCGTCCGCACCACTCACGAGGCCAGCAGGTCCTCCGCGGTTTTCGTGTTGATCACCCGGTCCGGCTCGATCCCCAGCTCGGTGGCCCGCGCGCAGCCGTAGACCAGCCAGTCCAGCTGGCCGGGCGCGTGCGCGTCGCTGTCGATCGCGAAGTCGCAACCCAGGTCCACGGCCAGGTTCAGCAAGCGCGTCGGCGGGTCTCGGCGCTCGGGACGCGAGTTGATCTCGACGGCGACCCCGTTTTCCCGGCACGCGGTGAACACCGCCTCCGCGTCGAACTCCGACTCCGGCCGTTTCCCGCGCCCTCCCATCACCAGCCGCCCGGTGCAGTGGCCGAGCACGCGGACCCGCGGATGCTGCACCGCGGCGAGCATCCTCGGCGTCATCTCCTTCGCGGGCATCCGCAGTTTCGAGTGCACGCTCGCGACGACGAAGTCCAGCTGCTCCAGCAGTTCTTCCTCCTGGTCCAGCGTGCCGTCGAGATGGATGTCGACCTCGATGCCGTGCAGGATCCGGAACGGCGCCATCGTCTCGTTCAGTTCCGCGACGACGTCCATCTGCCGCCTCAGCCGTTCGGGGGAAAGGCCGTTGGCGACGGTGAGCCGCGGCGAGTGGTCCGTCAGCACCATCCATTCGTGGCCGAGCGCGCGGGCGGCCTCGGCCATCTCCTCGATCGGGCTCCCGCCGTCGGACCAGTCCGAATGGGTGTGGCAGTCGCCGCGCAACGCCGCCCGCATCGGGCCGCCGTCGGGCAGCTTCGGCTCGCCGAGCTTCTCGAAGTACGCGGGACGGCGGCCGGCGAGGACGTCTTCGACGACGGCCGCGGTCGCCTTGCCGATATTCGGCAACGCGGTCAGCGTGCCCGCCTTGGCGCGTTTGCGCAGGTCGTCGGGTTTGACCTTGGCGATCACCGAAGCCGCCTGCCGGAACGCCCGCACCCGGTAGGTCGGCTCGCCCGCACGCTCCAGCCGGAACGCGATCTCCCTCAACGCCTGCGCCGGTTCCATGGCTACCTGTCTACCCGGTCAGCGGCGAAGTGGCAGCTCATGAAGAGCTACGTCGCGCAGCTCGCCGTCGCGGATCTCGGCGGTCTGATACGTGCAGAACGGCTGGCGCCGCCGGTCGGTCGGCGAACCGGGGTTCAGCAGCCGCAGCCCCTTCGGCGTGACCGTGTCCCAGGGGATGTGGCTGTGCCCGAACACGAGGACGTCGGTGTCCGGGAACTGGTCGTCGCAGCGGGCTCGCGCCCCTGCTTGCCGCCGGTTTCGTGGATGACCGCCAGTCGGACGCCGCCGAGGTCCGCCCGCGCGATCTCGGGGAGCCGCGCCCGCAGGTCCGCGCCGTCGTTGTTGCCGTAGACCCCGATGAGCCGCTTGCTCCTGGCCTCGAGTTCGTCGAGCAGGGCGACCTCGACCCAGTCACCGGCGTGGATGACGACGTCCGCCGTCTCGACCTCGCGCCAGACTTGATCGGGCAGTCGCTTCGCGCGCTGCGGCAGATGCGTGTCGGCGATGAGCAGCAGCCGCATCATGCGTCTCCGATGGTCTCGAGGATCCGGTCCAGGAAGTCGCCGATATGGGCGCGCAGCAGCCCGGCCGCACCGTCGGCGTCCCCCTTCTTCGCCGCCGCCAGCACCGCCTTGTGCTCGGCCCATTCCCTGCGCCAGCTGGGATTCGCCGCCCAGCCGACCACGCTGATCAGCGCCGCGCGGTCCTTGAGGTCGTCCAGCATCGAGACCATCAGCGGGTTGCCGCAGCCGCTGTAGAGCGCGCGGTGGAACCGGCGGTTGAGCAGGCTGAGCGCCGCCTGGTCCTTGTCCGAGATCGCCGCCGATGCCTCCTTCAACGCCTCCGCGGCGTCTTCGAGCAGGTCCGGCGAGCGGCGTTCGACCGACCGGCGCACGGCCTCGGGCTCCAGCACCATGCGAACGTCGTAAACGGACTTCGCCAGCTCCGCGTCGACCACGCACACCGAGGCGCCCCTGTACGGGCTGAACGTCACCAGTCCCGTGTTCGACAGCACCTTGAGCGCCTCGCGGACCGGCGTCTTCGACACCCCGAGCCGGGCCGCGAGTTCGGCTTCGACCAGCGGCTGGCCGGGCTTCAGCTCCCTGGTGAGGATGCCGCGGCGGATCTCTTCGAGCACCACTTCGGTCCGTGAAGCGGGCAGGCTGAAGGTCGAAGGCATGGGCCGATCATATATGAGATGCCATACTCGCTTCATGAAGAGCCCCGCTGGTTGATTTCCCGCTGGATTTCCCGGTCGTGACCCTGTCGGAGACCTTCCAGAAGCCGACACCGCAACCTGCTTTCCCTGGAGACCGTAGAGATCCTGCGGTCCTGCCCCGTCGACGGAGCGGTCCTCATGGATGGCTGCGACAAGACGACACCGGCGTTGCTGATGGGCGCGACGAGCGCGGGATCTTCGTCCCCGCCAGCCCGATGTTGCGCGGGCACTGGCGGAACGAAGTGCTGGGCAGCGGCACCGACAGGTGGAAGTACTGGGACGACAAGCGGGCCGGGCTGGTCGGCGACGAGGAACTGTCCGAATTGGAGCGTGGGCTCGGATCACCGTCACCGGCCGGACTCTCGGCGAAAACCTGGCTTCGGCTCGGGTGCACGACGAAGACGTCATCCCACACCGGACCCGCGGTGGTCTTCGACGACCACAAGGATTTGAAGAACCGCATCAACGATCCCTCGCTCGGCATCACCGAGGATTCGGTCCTCGTCCTGCGCAAGTCCGGCCCGCTCGGCGGCCCCGGCATGCCCGAGTACGGGATGCCGCCGCTGCCGGATCACCTGCCGGCCAAGGGCGTCCGGGACAGGGTCCGCGTGTCCGACGCCAGGATGAGCGGCACCGGTTACGGCGCGTGCGTGCTGCACGTCGCGCCGGAATCCCCGGTGGGCGGGCCGCTCGCGCTGGTCCGCGGCGGCGATCCGATCACTTTGGACGTCCCTTCGCGACGGCTGAGCCTCGACGTCGATGATGCGGAATTGCAACGTCGCCGGGCACGGTGGAATCCGCCCGCGCCGCGACACGAAAGAGGTTACGGCGCGTTGTACGCCGAACACATCACGCAAGCCGACGAGGGCTTTGCCTTCGATTTTCTCGCCAGAGAGGGTGAAAATCCCGAACCTGACGCCCAGTGACCACCCGACGGAGTGACCCGCTCACCCAACCGGGCGAGTTGCACGACCACAAAACGCGCCCCGTATCTTGAACCTACGTCCGGAACGTTGTGGAAGGCCCGGATGTTCGATCACGACGTCCGGCCTCGCCGGACCGTGGAGGGTGGAGAGTTGCCGCAGGAACCGCGCTGGCCCGAGTCCCACGCTGAGCAGACGGACATTCTCCCGGTCGTCACGCCCGGGTTCGCGGAGTCTGCCACGCCGGAGGAGCCCGCGCCACCGAAACGCCGTCGCAGCTACCGCAAGGCCGCCTTCATCGGCGGCGGCGTGTTCGGCCTGCTGGTCGTCGCGTACGCCCTCGACGTGCTGGTCTCCCAGGGCAGCGTCCCCCGCGGCGTCACCGTCGCCGGGGTCGACGTCGGCGGGATGGACCGCGCGGCGGCCGAGAAGGAGCTCCGGGGTGGCATAGAGCCGAGGCTGACCCGGCCGGTGAAGGTCGCCGCGGGCGACGCCGAGGAGTCCCTGGCGCCGAACAACGCGGGGCTGCGCCTCGACTGGCCCGCCACCCTCGACCAGGCGGGTGACCAGCCGCTGAACCCGTTCACGCGGATCGCGTCGTTCTTCTCGACCACCGAGGTCGGCGTCGTCACGCAGACCGACGACACCAAGCTCACCGCCGCGCTGGAGAACCTGCGCGACAAGGTCGACCGCGACCCCATCGAGGGCACCGTGCGCTTCGAGGAGGCCAAGCCGGTCGCCGTCGAGCCGAAGACCGGGCAGAAGCTCGACCTCGATGCCGCCAAGAAGACCATCCTGGAGCGCTGGGCCAGCGGCGAGCCGCTGACGCTCGCGGTCACCCAGACCCCGGTCAAGGTCTCGGCGGAGGCCGTCCACGCCGCTCTCGAACAGATCGCGAAGCCCGCCGTGGCGTCGCCGATGGTCGTCAAGGGCGAAGGCAAGGACGCGGTCGTCAAACCCGAGCAGATCGCGGCCGCGCTGACCTTCGAAGCCGCCGACGGTGGCGTGCTGAACCCGAAGGTGGACAACAACAAGATCATCGAGGCCGCCGGTCCGCAGCTGAAGTCCACCGAGAAGGAGGGCAAGGACGCGCAGATCGTCTTCGAAGGCGGCAAGCCGACCGTGCAGCCCTCCGAGGACGCCAACGTCGTCGACTGGGAGCCGAGCCTCAAGCCGGTGCTCGACGTGCTCAAGCGCGCCGCGCCCCGCGAGCTGCCCGTGACCTACAAGAAGACCCCGGCCAAGGTGACCACCGAGCAGGCGAACCAGCTCGGTATCAAGGAGGTCGTCAGCGAGTTCAAGACCGGCGGGTTCGCGCCGGACTCGGGGACGAACATCCGCGTCGTGGCGCAGAAGGTCAACGGCGCCATCGTGAAGCCGGGCGAGACGTTCAGCCTCAACGGGTTCACCGGGCCGCGCGGCGCGGCGCAGGGTTACGTCGAGGCCGGTGTCATCAAGGACGGCGCGCCCGGCCGCGAGGTCGGCGGCGGGATCTCGCAGTTCGCGACCACGCTGTACAACGCCTCGTACTTCGCCGGCATGAAGGACACCGAGCACAAGGAACACAGCTACTACATCAGCCGCTACCCCGCCGCGCGCGAGGCGACCGTGTTCCAGAACCACAACGGCGGCAGCGTGATCGACCTGAAGTTCACCAACGACACGGACACCGGCGTCGCGATCCAGACCATCTGGTCACCGTCGGACATCACGATCCGGCTGTGGGGCACCAAGAAGTACACCGTCGAGTCGATCCCCGGCGGCCGCACCAACCCGTCGGAGCCACCGACGAAGCCCGGACCCGCCGAGAACTGCAAGCCCAGCAACGGCGCGCCCGGCTTCACCACGTCGGACACCCGGGTCATCAAGGATTCCGCGACCGGCCGCGAGATCCGGCGTCACACCAGGAACGTGCACTACAACCCGCAGCCGAAGATCACCTGCGGCACGGAATAGTCCCTAGCGCGTGAAGGCCCCCTTCCCTCGGCTGAGCCGAGGGAAGGGGGCCTTCACGCGCTTCAAGGGTTCACCACGTGCGCCCGGAGCGGTACGCTGAGTGACTCACTCGACCGGGCGGCGGGGGTGGTCGGCTCGTGGACTCCAAGGCGACCTTCCGGCAGATCCTCGCGGTCGGCGAACTGCGGGCGATCTGGTTCGCGGAACTCCAGTCGATCCTCGGTGACCAGGTGGCCAGGGTCGCCCTGTCGGTGCTGGTGTTCGAGCGGACCGGTTCGGCGACGTGGCCCGCGCTGACCTACGCGCTCACCTACCTGCCCGACCTGATCGGCGGGCCGCTGCTCGGCGGACTGGCCGACCGGTTCCCGCGCCGCGCGGTGATGGTCTGCTCCGACGTCGTCCGCGCGCTCCTGGTCGCGGTGCTCGCCGTGCCCGGCATCCCGTTGCCCGTGCTCGCCGCCGTCCTGGTGGTGGTGCAACTCGCCAACGCGCCGTTCACCGCCGCGCAGGCCGCGGTCCTGCCGTCCGTGCTCAGCGGGGATTCCTACGTCCTCGGCCAGTCCCTCATGAAGATCACCAACCAGATCGGCCAGCTCGCCGGCTTCGCCCTGGGCGGCGCGGTGATCGCCGCGATCGGGACGGGGCCCGGGCTGGCGATCGACGCGGTGACGTTCGCCGTCTCGGCGATCGTCCTGCGGCTGGGTGTCCGTGCCCGGGCCGCTTCGGGAGCGAGCGGACCGGCGACGTCGACCCTGCGGCGGCTTCGTGCGGGCGCCCGCACGATCTGGCACGATCGACGGCTGCGCGCGCTGGTCGGGCTGGCGTGGCTGGCGGGTTTCGTGATCGTGCCGGAAGGGCTCGCCGTGCCCTACGCCGCCGAGATCGGCGGCGGCGCGGTGACGGCGGGACTGCTGCTCGCGGCACATCCCGCCGGGATCGTGCTCGGGGTGTTCGTACTGGGCCGTCTGGTGCGGCCCGAAGTCCGGTTGCGCATGGTCGGCGGGCTGGCGCTCGGCGCGATCGTGCCGCTCGCGGCGTTCTGGTTCCGGCCCTCGCTCCCCTACGCCGCCGGACTGCTCCTGCTGTCCGGGATGTGCGCGGCCTACCAGGTCACCGCGAGCACCACGTTCATGCGGCTGGTCCCCGACACCGAACGAGGCCAGGCCTTCGGCCTCGCCGGGTCGGGACTCATCGCCGTGCAGGGAATCGGGCTGATCGCCGGCGGCCTGCTCGTCGGCGTGCTCGGTTCACCCGCGACGACGGTCTCGGTCATCGCACTCGCCGGTCTCGTAGTGGCTGTTCCGGCCACCCGGGCTTGGCGCCACGTGGCCCCGCTTCACCCCCTTTGACCGGAACCGGGTATTCACCAGTTCTGCCCGCGCATGGAGCTCACCCCCTCCACTTCCCCGATCCGGTCACGCGTGGTGCACCCACGCCTACCCATACAGCGTAGTGACACCTAGTATCCAACCGGTTACGTTCGTCTCCGTGGCGCTAACGAATTGGGCGCTGTGGCGGCTACCCCACCGCGGTTTGATCGGCTTCGTCCTCCTGGTGGACGTCGCGGCGATCGCCGGATCCGCCTGGTCACTTCTCCGGATACCGTTCACTCCGGGCGACGCCCTCCCCTTCGCGATCCTGATCGTCAGCGCCGTGGCGTACACGGAGTTGTCTCGTCCGGTCGAACGGGTGCGGGAACGGTTCGCGGGCACGCCGCACATCTCGCTCGACAGCGTGTGGACCTTCGCCGCCGTGCTGCTGGTGCACCCGGGGCTCGCCGCGCTGGTCATCGCCGTGTCGTTCTTCTACCGCTGGTTCCGCGGGCAGCCGAACCCGCTGTTCCGGCGGGTGTTCTCCACCTCGGCGACCGTGCTCTCGGGTTTCGCGGCCGCCGCCTTCCTCGCCCGGTACGCGGCCCCGTTCGACGTACTCCCCCGCGACACCTCCGCGTTCGGGTCGATCGTCGCGGCGGGCGGGGTCTTCCTGCTGGTCAACACCGTGCTCATGACCATCGCGGTGTACTACGGCACGCCGCACGAGCGGCTGCGCGACGCGCTGGCGAAACCGTTCGAGTACGCGCTCGAAGCGGCCACGATCGCGCTCGGCGTCATCGTCGCGTGGGCGTTGCGGGACTGGCCGGTGGTCCTGCTGCTGGTCGTCGGGATCACGCTGGTGCTGCACCGCGGCGTCCTGCTGCGGCAACTGAAACGGCAGGCGCGCAGCGACGCCAAGACCGGGCTGCTCAACGCCAAGGCGTGGCGCGAAGCGGCGGCCGACGAACTCGACCGCGCGCGGCGCGCGGGGCGGCACACCAGCCTGCTGATGGTCGACGTCGACCGGTTCAAGCTGATCAACGACCGGCACGGGCATCTGGTCGGCGACCGGTATCTGGCGGCGATCGCGGAAACGCTGCGCACGGAGGTGCGCGGCACGGATCTCGTCGGGCGGTTCGGCGGCGAGGAGTTCGTCGTCCTGCTGCCCGGCACGCCCGCCGTCCACGCCCACGCGATCGCGGAACGGATCCGATCGAGCGTGGCTTCGCGCGCCGGTGACCTGCCCGAGCACGTCACCGTGTCGATCGGCCTCGCCGACCGGCCGGGCGTCGCCGATCTGGACGCGGTGATCGCCGTCGCGGACCGGGCGCTCTACGAGGCGAAGAACACCGGGCGGAACCGGACGTCGGGCTACCAGGTGACCGGCTGACCCCTCGCGTTTCGTCCTCTGAATGCGGTCCTTGCGTGTGCAAGTACCGCATCCAGAGGACGAAACGCGGTCAGGGAAGGCCGGCGAGGGACTTCTCGAGGACCTCGTCGGACAGCGCGTGGTCGGAGATGTCGCCCGCCAGGTACGCGCAACCCGCTTCGTCGAGAACCTACTTCGTCCGCTCCGCCATTGAGCCTCCTCTGTCCGTCCCCTTCAACCTAAAGGGATGGACGGTGTGACACCAGGCGTCACGACTACGGTGGGGGCATGGGGAATTTCGTACTGCTCGACGCGCCTTCCAATCTCGGACTGCGCCCGCCCGCCGAAGGTGTGGTCCCCGGCTGCTACAAGGCGCCGGGCGCGCTGCGTGACCACGGCCTGCTCACTCGTTTGGGGGCGACCGACGGCGGCGTCGTCACCCCGCCGCGGTATCTGCCGACTTGGTCGCCCGGCGGCGATGTGCGCAACGCCGCCGGGATCACGAGCTACACCGCGGCCCTCGCCGGACGGCTGGCGAAGATCCGCGCGGACGGCGGCTTCCCGGTGGTACTCGGCGGTGACTGCTCGATCGCGCTCGCCGCCATGCTCACTCTTCGCCGCGAAGGCCGCTTCGGCATCGTCTACTTCGACGGGCACGACGACTTCCGGCACCTCGGCAATTCGGATTGGGTCGCCAACGCGGGCGGCGAGGCCCTCGCCATCGTCACCGGCCGCGGCCGGCCGGAACTGGCCGATGTGGACGGCCTGAATCCCTACGTCCGCGACGAGGACGTCCTCGTGCTCGGCGTGCGCGCGGAGGAATCCACCGAGGCGCGGGAAGCCGGGCTTCGCGTCGTGACCAGCCAGGAGATCATGGCGGCCGGCACCGGCGGCGCGCTCGCCGCCGCCCGCGAGATCTTCGCGCCGCTGGACGGTTTCTGGATCCACATCGACATCGACACGCTCGACCCGGAATTCGTGTCCGCTGTGGACAGTCCCGATCCCGGCGGGCTCAGCCCGGACAAGCTCGTCGAACTGCTCCGCGGCCTGCTCGCCATCCCCGGCGCCGCCGGGCTGGAGCTCACCATCTTCGATCCCGACCTCGATCCCGACGGCACGCAGGCCGCCCTGGTGGCGGACTGTCTCGTGCGCGCGCTGGAAGGAACCCGATGACCAAGGTGACCGTCACCGACGGCTCGTTCGATGCCCCGCTCTGGCTGCCCGAATCCGGCTCCGGCCCGGGTCTGGTGCTGATCCAGGAAATCTTCGGTCTCGACGACTACCTCAAGTCGGTCGCCGCCGACCTGGCGGCCCTCGGTTACGTCGTCGCCGTGCCCGAACTGTTCTGGCGGATCTCCCCCGGCTGGTCGGCCACCCACGACGAGGCCGGGGTCTCGGCCTCGATGGCCGTCGCCGGCCGGCTCGATCCGGCACGCGCCGTCACCGACGTGCTCGCGACTCTCGCGACGTTGCGAGAGCTGCCCGAAACCCATGGCCGCGCGGGTGTCTTCGGTTTCTGCCTCGGCGGCTCGATGGCCTACGCGGCCGCGGCCGAAGGCGACCCCGATGTCGCGGTTTCGTACTACGGCTCGCGCGTTCCGGAGCAACTTCCGTTGCTGGACAAGATCACCTGCCCGATCCAGTTCCAGTTCGGGGGCGCGGATCCCTACATCCCCGTCGAGGGCGTGCGGAAGCTGGCCGACGCGGTCGCCGCTCACGACGGGGCGGAGATCCACATCCACGAGGGCGCGGGGCACGCGTTCCACAATCATGTGGCGCCGATGTTCCACCAGCCGGAGCCCGCCGCGGCGGCTTGGGCGCTGACGCTGGAGTTCCTCGGGCGGACCTTTCCGGCGTGAAGCGGAGGTGGCGCGGGGAAGGTTCCTGGGGTTGCTCAACCTGCGCGCGGACCGTTGCCCGCTCGCCTGGATCGTCCACCTCTGAGCCGACCCCGCCACCGCCGACCGCCCTTCTCTCCTGTCGTTCGTAGGTCATGAGTCGCGCCAGACAGGGAAATCCGCGACACAGATGGCCGGCGGTCTTTCGGCGTCCGCCGGAATATGTCGGTGCCTCCCGGTAGTTTCCCCAGCATGGCCACATTGGTGAGTTTTCACGCCCACCCCGACGACGAGTGCATCGTCGCGGGTGGCGTCATGCGCAAGGCCTTCGAAGAAGGTCACCGTGTCGTGCTCGTCGTCGCGACCAGGGGGGAGGTCGGCGAGGTGCCGGACGGTTTCCTCGACGACGGAGAGGAGCTGTGGCAGCGCCGCGTGCAGGAGACGCACGCTTCCGCCGAGGTCCTGGGGGCCAAGCGGGTGGAGTTCCTGGGGTACACCGATTCCGGCATGATGGGCGAGCCGCGCAACGACGAGCCCGGCACGTTCTGGCAGGCCGACGTCGAGGAGGCCGCGCAGCGCCTCGCCGCGATCCTGCGCGAGGAGCAGGCCGACGTCCTGACCGTCTACGACGACAACGGCGGCTACGGGCATCCGGATCACATCCAGGTGCATCGCGTCGGGATGCGCGCGGCCGAGCTGGCGGGCACGCCGCGGGTCTACGAGGCGACGAGCAACAGTGACGAGATGCGCCGCGGTATGGAGGAAGCCGTACGGACAGGGCAGCTGAAGGCGGAGGATCTCCCCGATTTCGAAGACGGTTCCGAGTTCGGCAAGCCGGAAGCGGTCCTGACGGCGAGGGTCGACGTCACCGCGTACCTGCCGGCCAAGCGGGCCGCGATGCGCGCGCACGCCAGCCAGATCAGTGAGGACTCGTTCTTCCTCGCGATGCCCGACGAGGGCTTCGCGCAGGCTTTCGGTGTCGAGTGGTTCATCCGTGCCGGGCAGGGGCCGGGCATCACCGAGACCGACCTCATGGCCGGTCTCTGATCGATGGGCGTATGCGGGGCGTATCTGCGGGTCACGCCGGACGAGTTACGTGAGCTGACCGAGGAGCCCGAGCGGTACTGGGCGTATGCGGAAAAGGCCGTCGGAACCGAGCGGGCGGTGGACATCGACAAGGCGTGGAACGCGCTGTGGTTCCTCGCGGGGCGCGCCGGGTTCGAGGTCGACTTCGTGCTGGGCGGGACACTGCTGGGGGAAGCCGACAGTGACGCGCCGCCGCGGCATTTCACCGCGGACGAGGTGCGGACGATCTCGGCGGAGATGGAGCGGACCGGGTTCGATCGGCTCTCGCGCGGCGTCGCGCTGTCGGATCTTGAGGCCGAGGGGGTCTACCCGTCGATCTGGGACGATCCCGACGCGCTGGCTTACGTGCGTGGCTACTACGAGGCGCTGGTGACCTTCTTCGCCGGGGCCGCGAAGGCCGGGGAGCCGGTCGTCACGATCGTCGCCTGACCGAGCGCGGGCGTCGCGGCGGTCCGTGAAGGCCTCCTTGAGGGACTCTGGGTCCCTCAAGGAGGCCTTCACGGAATGGGGTCAGGCCGTGGCGGCGGTGACGTCGAGTTCCACGAGCTGCCCCGGATACCCGAGCTGCGCGACGCCGAGCAGGGTGCTCGCGGTGGTGAAGGCCTTTCCGATCTCCGACTCGACGAATCGGTCCCACACCGCCGAGAGCACATCGGCGTCCGGCGTGACCACGTAGATCACCGTGCGCACCACGTCGGCCGGGGTCGCCTTGGCGAAGGCGAGCGCGGCGGCGGTGTTCGCGACGACCTGGTCGACCTGGGCGAGCACGTCGCCCTCGACGACCTTGCCGTCTTCGGCGAGCGGGCACTGGCCGGCGAGGTGGACGTCCCGCCGTCCTTCGACGATGGTCACGTGGTGGTAGGTGGGCGTGGGGTGCAGACCGGGCGGATGGTGGCGTTGAATGGTCACGGGCCGCATCCTCACCGAGGCGGTCGCGACGGGACAACCGGATTTCACGGGAGAGCCATGCGCAGGACGATCGACTGGACCGGTGACGCGGTCACGATCATCGACCAGACCGTCCTTCCCGCCGAGTATCGCGTGCTCGAACTACGCACGGTCGGCGAACTCGTCGACGCCGTCCAGCGGCTGGCGGTCCGCGGGGCGCCGGCGCTCGGCGCGGCGGGGGCGCTCGGTGTCGTGCTCGCGGCCCGGGCGGGTGGTGACGTCGAGGCCGAGGCGCACCGCGTCGCCAAGGCCCGGCCGACGGCGGTCAACCTGAGCTGGGGTGTCTCCCGCGCCCTCGCGAAGCTCCCGGAGGGGCCGGAAGCCGTCCTCGCCGAAGCGCTCGCGATCCTCGACGAGGACGAGCGGATCAACCACGAAGCCTCCCGGCTGGCGGCCGCAGTGGTCCTCGAACACTGTGCGCGGCGGCCGTTGCGGCTGCTCAGTCACTGCAACGCCGGCCACCTCGCCACGGTCGCCTGGGGCAGCGCGCTCGGTGTCGTCTGGCATCTTCAGGCCCGTGGCCTGGTCGAGTCCGTGCTGGTCGACGAGACCCGTCCGCTGCTGCAGGGCGCTCGCCTGACCGCGTGGGAACTGGCCGAAGCCGGTGTCCCGTACCGGATCCAGCCCGACGGCGCGGCCGCCGCCGCGATGAGCCGCGGCCTGGTCGACTGCGTGCTCGTCGGCGCGGACCGGATCGCCGCCAACGGCGACGTCGCCAACAAGATCGGCACCTACGGCCTGGCGATCGCGGCGAAGCACCACGGAGTCCCGTTCGTGGTCGTCGCTCCTTCGTCCACTGTGGACACCGCGATGCCGGACGGCACCGGGATCGTGATCGAGGAACGCGATCCCGGCGAGGTCCTCAGTTTCGGTGGCACGAACGTCGCGCCCGAAGGCGCGGAGGTGTTCAACCCGGCCTTCGACGTGACGCCGTTCGAGCTGGTCACCGCGGTCGTCACCGAGCAGGGGGTGCTGCGCCCGTGATCAGCTTGGTGAACAGCGCGGCCGTTTCCGCGTCGTCGTAACTCAGCGGGAGCGTGTCGAAGTAGTAGCGGAGAACGCCCGGTCCGGTGCCCACGACCATGCCGAAGTCGATCGTCCGCCCTTTCGCCCGCACGGTCCCGCGATACTCCTGGAACTTCCCCGCCGCCTGATCGGGTGCCAGCCGGACCTCGGTCATCGCGCCCGAAAGCCGGCCGAGGTAGGCGAGATGACCCATCGGATCGGTCACGGGCGCGGTCAGCCCCGGGCCAGTGAAGGCCGGGCCCGGTCGAGGGCAGTCGTCGCCGATACCGGCGAAAAGCTCGCGAAGGCCGACGTTTTCCAGTGGCCGGAACCATTCCGTACGATCGTGGTAGCGACGGCCTTGGGTGACCTCGCCGTTCTCGAGCACCACCCGGTAGACGGCCGGATACCGCACCATGCGGCCGTGGATCACCGCTTCGTTGGCCGCCTCGTAGAAGACCACGTCGCCGTTCACGACGATCTTCACCGGCGTGAACCGGAACGTCGGGAACGCGCCCAGCAGGGTGCACAGGTTGTTCTCGATATTCGCCCTGCCTCCGATCGGCGCGGAGCTGCCCGATTCCGCGAGGGTCCCGTCCGCGGCGAAAATGGTGCCGTACAAGCGAACGCGGGCTTCCCGCGTTTCGGGGGTGTCCGAGCGCATCGCCCCGAATTCGGTCTGTTTGGTGATGAAGGCGCAGGCGGACGGGGATACCACGCCTTCGACCAGGTCTCCGAGATGCTTCGGCATCGAGCAGCCCACAGCCGTCTCAGCCACCGCCGCATCAAGGAATCTCTTGCTCTCTCGCACCAGGTCACCCTCGCAAGAGCGACCACGCGAAGTCGATTACCCGGCAGGTAATGCCGGGTTAGGCCGTGTCCTGCAAGTCTTGTTCGCGGTCTTCGCGCCCAGGCGGTCCCTGACGGCACGGGCGGCTCAGCCGAGTACAACCCGGTACGAGGCCGATCCGCCCGCACCGCCAGGAACCACCTGGATCACGAAGCTCCATCGAACAGACTCACAGGCCGCGGCCTAGAAGGATTCGAGACAGGACGGCTCGCGGTCGGTGGCGAACGCGGCCGTCGCCCGGGAAACCGCGCCGGCGGTCCGCTCCTTGATCCGGCCCGCGGCGGCCAGCGTGCTGGGCCTGGTGCCGCCGAGGAAGATCGCGCCGAGGTCGTCCACGTCCAGTTCGAGATCCGGCGCGTCCTCCACGCGCGTCACCTCGGCGTTCCCGCCGTCATCGGTGACGAGCCGCCAGTTCCCGGTGTTCCACGGGCAGAAGGCGTCACGGACGCCGAAAACCAGATCCACCGGAGCGCCATAGCGCCGGGTGACGAGGCCACGGTCGACGTCGACGAGCCGGAGCCACAAGGAGTCGCCGGCGGACCGGGTCATGGCTCGGGGATTGGCGAGCAGATGGACGAGCGGCTCGTCGAGGGCGGTGAACCCCTCCACCGTGAAGACCAGGTCGTAGTCGAGCAGGAAGCGATACAGCGTCGCGTACGCCTCCGGCGTGGTCGCGACCAGTTCCTGCACGGTCAGAATTCCGCGCGGGCCTTCTTCGTTCCAGTCGTTCTTCAGCCGGTAGATCACGTAGCCGTCCGGGAGGACGGCGAACTTCAGGGCGGTCGCGCCGTGACGGCGGTACTCCGGGTCGTCGAGAATGAATTCCCAGGTCGAATCGGGCCTGTCGAGTGCGCCGGCCCGTCGCGGCGCTTCCTTTTCGTAGATCGCCTTGATCAGCGGAATCGCCTGTTTCCGCCCGATTTCGCGTACTCGTTCGGCTTCGAGCTCGACGCCGGGCCGGAACCCGGACTTGGCACGCACCTTCGCGCGGTGGAACTGCGCCGCGAGGCCATAACCGAAACGGGGATAGATGACCGCTTCGGACGCCCACAGCGCGGCGATCGGTTCGCCGCCGTCTTCGTGCAAGCCGTGCAATTGCGCCCGCATGACCCGCGTGAGCGCACCCCGCCTGCGATGCCCCGGCGCGACGGCGACCGACGTCACCGCGGCGAGCGGCGTCTGCCCGGCCCCGGGAACGGTGATCGCGCGGGTGAGCAGCTCCCCGGTCCCGATGAGATCGTCGCCGTCGAAGACACCGTGCGTGCGGTCCGGCTCGAACACCAGCCCTTCGCGGTGTTTCAGGCCTTCCGTCGGGTCGCTCAGGAAGGCGCTCGCGAGCAGTTCCGCGAACGCGGGCAGGTCGTCGGTGGTCAGAGTGCGGAGGGTCAAGCCGTCATCGCTCACCTTGTCGTCCTACGCCTCCTCACCGACGACCGCCACGCATTAAAGAGCGGTCATCAGGGCCGCGGCCCGATCACCGCACCCTTTTCCAGCACCTCGATGGCCATCGCGGGGCACGAATCCGCGGCGTCCAGCACCGTCTCGTCCGGTTCGACCTCTCCCGTGACCACCGTCGCCGTGGCACCGTCGAGGACGAAGACCTCCGGTTTCAGCGCGGCGCACATCCCCGAGCCGATGCACGTATCGCCATCGACGTCGACTTTCCAGCTCATGCTCACCATCCGATCGGCATGGAGCGGGGCCCCCGCACCAGCATTTGCGTCTTCCACACGATATCGCCGTCGAGGTGCAACCCGGGGAGATCCCGCAGCAGCGCCCGCAAGGCCTCCTGCAGTTCCAGCCTGGCCAGCGGGGCGCCGAGACAATGGTGCACGCCGTGCCCGAAACCGAGGTGAGGGTTGGACTCCCGGCCGAATTCGAGGGTTTCCGCCGACGTGAACTGGAGCCCGTCCCGGTTGGCGGCGCCGATCGCGACCATCACCGGCTCGCCTTCCTTCACGAGCACGTCACCCACCTGGATGTCTTCAGTGGCGTAGCGGGCGAACCCGGCTCCGGCACCCAGCGGGATGAACCGCAGCAGTTCCTCGACCGCGGCCGGGATCAGGTCCGGGTCCGCGCGGAGGCGGGCGAGCTGGTCCGGCTGGTCGAGCAGGGCGTAGACGAAGTTGGGGATCTGGCTGGCGGTGGTCTCGTGCCCGGCGATCAGGATGCCGATGCACATGTCGACCAGTTCCAGCTCGCTCAGCCGGTCGCGGACGTCGCGCGCCTCGATCAGCGCGGTCATCAGGTCGTCCTGGGGCTCGGCGCGATGCTGCTCGACGAGCACGTGCATGTACGCCCGCAGCTCGTCCTGGTTGGCCATCATCTCTTCGGTGGTCAGCGGGCTGGTCGACAGCGCGGCGTCGCTCCACACGCGGAACTTCGGCCGGTCCTCGACCGGAACACCGAGCAGCTCGCAGATCACCGCGACCGGGATCGGCAGCGCGTAGTCCTCGACCAGGTCGGCGGGCTGTCCCTTGGCCTTCATGTCCTGGATCAGGCCCGCCGCCAGCTCGGCGACGCGCGGCCGCAGCAGTTCGACGCGGCGCATGGTGAACGCCTTCGCGACCAGCGTGCGCAGCCGGGTGTGATCCGGCGGGTCCATGCTCAGGATCCCGCCGGGCCGCCTGCCCGGCGCCATCCGCGGCTCGTCCTTCTCCTCCGCCATCGCGCGGGAGAAGCGCCGGTCGCCCAGCACGAAGCGAGCGTCGGCGTACCGGGTGGCGAGCCACGCCGGCTCGCCATGCGGAAGACGGACCCGGAGCATGCCCTTGGTCGCGCGGGCCGCCGCGTACGCCTCGTTGAGTTCCAGTCCGGCGTCTTCGTTGAAGGGATAGGCGACGAATTCGGTGTCTGTGGTGGTCATATATCCGGAAACCCCCCGCTCGGCGGTTTGTAAGCAACTGCTTACAACGCTAGCCATGATCACGGTGAGCGTCAATGCGCCTACCGTGCGACGCCCGGCTAGCCTTTGGCGATGACGGAAGAACCGCAGGTCCGCAAGCGGGACGCGGCCGCGACCAGGGCGGCCCTGCTCGACGCGGCGGCGGCTCTCTTCGCCGAACGCGGTTTCGACCGGACGACCGTGCGCGACATCGCGAAACACGCCGGGGTCAATCAGGCCCTGCTGTTCCGCTACTTCGGTTCGAAGGACGCGCTGTTCGAGGAGGTCCTGGCGCGCGGCGGACGCGAGCAGATCGCCACCACCTCACCGGACGAACTGCTCGGGACGGCGTTGCGCAGCATGCTGGAGGCCGACACCGGCCGCGACCGCACCCTCGACGCCTACCTGCGCTCGACGGGGCACGACAGTGCCGCCGCCGCGGTCCGGCGGCAGCTCGGCGAGGAGTACGCCAAGGTGCTCGCCACGCTGACCGACGCCGAAGACGCGGACCTGCGGGCCGACCTGATCCTCGCCTGGCTGCTCGGGATCGGCCTGGTCCGCGACATCACCGGCAAGGAACCGCTGGCCAGCGCGGATCCCGACGACGTCTGCCGTCTGGTGCTCGGCGCCGCGCGGACGTTGCTGGAGCGCAGCGGGTAATTCCGTCGCCGTCCGCGGCGCGCTGCTCTACGGTCGTGCCGTGACCCCCTTTCCGCCCGCCGGCACCGAAGCCGAGTTCGACGCCCTGACCAGGCAAGACCTTTTTCCGGCGGTGACGTCGCTTGGCTTTGGCGAAGCCGTCCCGTTCACCGAAGGGTCGCTGCCGGTGTACGCCGTCGGCGAAGATCTGGTGCTCAAGCTGTTCCCGCCGGTGCATCGCGACGAACTCCCGATCGAGCGGACGATGCTCGAGGTCCTGCACGGGAAGCTGCCGATCCCGACCCCGGCCGTGCACGACGCCGGCGAACGGGACGGCTGGGGCTACGTGCTCATGGAGCGCCTGCGCGGCGAAACGCTGAAGGACGCCTGGCCGAAACTGTCCACAGAGGACAAACACCGCCTCGCCCCCGAACTCGGCGAGACGCTGGCCGCCCTGCATTCGCTGCACGACCCGCGGCTCGACGTCCTCGGCCCGCCGGATTGGGCCGCGTTCGTCGCCGGGCAGCGCGAAAAGGTCGTCGAGCACCATCGCCGGACCGGGCTCGACGAAAGCTGGATCGCGCAGATCCCTGCGTTCCTCGACTCCGTCGACCTGGGCAGCCCGCCGATCGTCCCGCTGCACACCGAATTCATGCGCGACCACCTCATGGTCGCCCACGACGGCGGACGCCCGCGGCTGACCGGGCTCTTCGATTTCGAACCGGCGATGCGAGGCGCGGCCGAGTACGACTTCGTCGCGGTCGGCCTGTTCGTTTCGGGCGGGGACAAGGACTTCCTGCGGCGGCTGCTGGCCGGATACGGCGCCGAGCCGGACGAGGAATTCTCCCGGCGTTGCCTGGCCTACGCCCTTTTGCACGTCTACAGCAATTTCACCTGGTACTTCAGGGTTCTTCCGGCACCGGAGGAACCGACACTGGAGAGCCTCAGCCGCGCTTGGTGGTAGCCCACGTCACCGGCACGGCTTCCGGGCCGCGGATCGAAAGCGGCGGACGCCAGGCGATGGCCGAAGCGGGAACCGCGAGATCCAGCCCCGGCAGGCCGTCGAGCAGTGTCCGGAACGCGATCGCCCCTTCGAGCCGGGCGAGTGCCGCGCCGAGGCAGAAGTGGAGGCCGTGCCCGAAACCGAGCTGCGGCGCGTTCCGGCGCCGGATGTCGAACCGCGACGCGCCGGGAAAGGCGGCCTCGTCGCGATTCGCCGCGCCGGTGTGCGCCAGTACCGCCTCACCGCGCCGGACGACCCCGGTGCTCAGCTCGACGTCCTCCAGCGCGACCCGGAGCAGCGACGCGTCGGCGGGCCCGTCGAACCGCATGATCTCTTCGACGGCCCCCTCGGTCAGACTCGGATCCGAGCGCAGCGCGGCGAGCTGATCGGGGTGTCCCGCCAGCAGCACGATCCCGGTCGCGATGAGGCTGACCGTGGTCTCGTGCCCGGCGAGCAGGAGCTGGGTGGCCAGATCGATCAGCTCGGCCTCGGTGAGCCGATCGCCGTCCTCGTCGCGAGCGTGCACGAGGACGCTCAGCAGGTCCTCCCCCGGCGTCGTCCGCTTGACGGCGACGAGTGCCGCCATGTCGTCCGCTCCGTCACGCCGGGCCTGCGCCACTTCCGCGGGGCCGTACGCCATGGGGGTGACGATCACGCGTGACCACTGGCGAAATCGTTCCCTGCCTTCGAAAGGGACGCCGAGGATCTCGCACATGACCGCGGTGGGCAGCGGGAAGGCGAACAGCTCCACCAGATCCACCGGCGGACCGTGTTCGGCCATCGCCCACAGCAGCGTGTCCGCGATCTCCTGGATCCGCGGCCGCAGCCCGGCGATCCGGCGGACGGTGAAGGCCTGCGCCGTCAGCTTCCGCAGCCGTGTGTGGTCCGGCGGGTCCATGTTCAGGATGCTGTGCTCGCCGGTGGAGAAGTCGCCGGGTTCGACGAGGCACGGCGCGCCCGGCGCGAGCAGGTTCCGGGAGAACCGCGTGTCCGAGAAGATCAGGCGGACGTCTTCGTACCGGGTCACCAGCCAGCCTTCGCAACCGCTGGGGAAGACGACCCTGGACATCGGCGGATGGTCGGCGTAGATCGCGCCCATCGGGGTCGCGGGGTCGTCCTTCGCCGCGGGATACGTGGCTGTCATGGAGCATGATGATGGGCGGCGGCCGTCGCGGCCGGAAGGATCCGGCCGGTCACCCGCCCGAAGAGCCGAAGATCCTTATCACGGGGTGATAATGCCGCGCAGGAACTCGAGGTAGCCCTGCCGTTCCGTCGCGGGCAGGAGTGTTCCGCCGCTCGCCTGCTGCGCCTGGATCAAACCGATGAAGGCCGTGTACGCCAGCAAGCCCCGATGCCGGGCTTCGGTCTCCGGGCGGCCCATTTCCCGGAAGCACCGGACGATGAAATCGACGCGCCGCGCGGTGACGTCGGCGAGCAGCGGGCCGATCACCGGGTCGCCGGCGTGGGCGAGCAGCGCCAGCTCGGCCCGCTCGTCGTCCTTGCCCCCGAAGACGAGGGTGAAGAGTTCGCCCAGCCTTCGTTCGGGATCCGAGATCCCGTCCAGCAGCGTGATCAACGCCTCGGTGTCCTGCTCCGCCCATCGGCGCACGGCGGCTTCGACCAGCGCGCCGCGATTCGCGAAATGCCAGTAGAAGCTGCCTTTCGTGGTCCCGAGCTTCGCCGCGAGGGGCTCGACGGCGATCGCGGCGACCCCGCCGTCGCACAACGCTTCGAGCGCGGCGTCGGCCCAATCTTCCCGCGCGAGCTTCCGTTTCACGCCCCGTACGCTACCGTATGGAAAAACATACGGCACCGTACGGAGGCGGCCATGCCCTTCGGATCACCCGCGAACTGGGGCGCGACCCCGGAAGAACGCCGCCGCGCGCAGCCGGCGGACACTCTGCTCGACGGCCCGGTCGCCCGCTTCGACCGCGCGGTCACCGTGCGCGCGCCCGCCGCGCTCGCCTACCGCTGGCTTTGCCAGCTCTCGGTCGCGCCCTACAGCTACGACCTGCTCGACAACCTGGGACGCCGCAGCCCGGACAGCCTCACCCCCGGCGCCGACGAACTCGCTCCCGGCGACACGCTGATCGTGTTCGAGCTGTCCGAGGTCGACCGCGGGCACAGCCTCACCGGACGGACCTTCGCCAAGTCCGAGAAGCTGTTCGGGCCGGTGGCCGCCACGTACTCGGTCGAGCCGATCGACGAGCAGTCGTGCCGCATGCTGTGCCGCATCGTCGTCACGTCGAAGGGGTTCCGCGGTCGCCTCAAGGAGTTCGTGCTCGGCTGGGGCGACCTGGTCATGATGCGGAAACAGCTGCTGACGTTGAAGAAGTACGCCGAACGGGACGCGCGCCTCGGTTACGTCCGGTGAGCGGCAAGGAGGCCGATCGCTCTTCCGGAGGGTGTTGCGAAAGCCACTTTCACAACGTTGAAGGTTGCGAAAGTGGCTTTCGCAACACCTCCCACGCCACCCGCCACGAGACAGGCGAACACCGCGACACTCAAGGCAGCGCACACCCCGGTCACATCTCGTGAGCGGCAAGAAAGCCGACCGCTCTTCCAGACCGACGTTGCGAAAGCCACTTTCACAACGTTGAAGGTTGCGAAAGTGGCTTTCGCAACACCTCCCACGCCGTCCGCCACAGGCAGCGCGAACACCGCGGCGCTCAAGGCAGCGCGCGCCTCAACAGCTCGGCCAGATGCAGCGCCCGCCGTCCGTCCAGCTGCTCGATCTGCGTCCGGCAGCTGAAGCCGTCCGCGACCACTTCGGTGCCCTCGGCCGCGGCACGGATCGCGGGCAGCATGCGGTCTTCGGCGCAGGCGACGGAAACGTCGTAGTGTCCGCGTTCGAAGCCGAAGTTGCCCGCCAGTCCACAGCAGCCGGAGTCCATTGTGGAATTGTGGACACCGGCGGCGCGCATCGCGGCCTCGTCGGCGTCGAAGCCGAGCACGGCGTGCTGGTGACAGTGCACCTGGCTGAGCGCTTCGACATCCAGCGACCGGAATTCGAGCGGCGAGTCCTCGACGAGTTCAGCGAAGGTCCTGGTCCGTTCGGCGAGCAGTTCCGCCACCGGGTCGCCGGGTAGGAGCTCCGGGAGATCACTGCGGAACAGAGCGGTGCAGCTCGGCTCCAGCCCGGCCACCCGATATCCCGCACGCAGGTACGGCTCGAGCACGGAAAGCGTGCGGCGCAACACGTTCTTCGCCACATCCAGCTGTCCGGTGGACACCCACGTCAGGCCACAGCAGACGCCGCGATCGGGCAGCACGACGTCGTAGCCGGCGGCGGTGAGCACCTCGGCCGCGGCGTCGAGGACGTCCGGCGTGAGGTAGTTGTTGAAGGAGTCGGGCCACAGCACCACGGGCCGGGAGCCAGTCGCCCAGCGCTTCAGGTCGGCGCGACGTCGCGTGAACGGCGCCGCGGCGAACGTCGGCAGGTCCCGCTCGGGCGCGATCCCGCCGAACTTCTTCAGCAGCCCGGAGAACCGCCGCGACATCGTGTTCGCGAGCCGGGGCGCCAGCGACGCCGCGCGCAACCACAGCGGCAGCCAGCCCATCGAGTAGTGCGACGCCGGGCGCAGCCGTCCCTTGTGGTGCTGGTGCAGGAATTCCGCCTTGTACGTCGCCATGTCGACGTCGACCGGGCAATCGGACAGGCATCCCTTGCACGACAGACAGAGATCCAGCGCCTCGGCGACTTCTTCCGAGCGCCAGCCGTCGGTGATCAGTTCACCGTTCACCATTTCGGCAAGCAGATGCGCGCGTCCCCGCGTCGAGTGCTTCTCCTCGCGCGTGGCGCGGTAGCTCGGGCACATCACCCCCGCGCCGGTGGTGTTGCGGCATTTCCCGACGCCGACGCAGCGCCGCATCGCCTGCCCGAAGCTCCCCCTGTCTTCCGGGTACGCGAGCGCGGTGACGTCTTCGAGTTCCAGCGGCGCGCGCCGGACGCGGAGATCGGCGTCGACCGGCCTGGGATTCACCAGGATGCCCGGGTTCATCATGCCCGCCGGATCGAAGATTCCCTTGAACCGCGCGAAAAGCGCGAGGATTTCGGGGCTGTACATCCGGGTCAGCAGTTCCGAGCGGGCCTGCCCGTCGCCGTGTTCCCCGGACAGCGACCCGCCGTGCGCGGCGACCAGGTCCGCCGCTTCTTCGAGGAACGACCGGAACCCGGCGATCCCTTGCGCTGAAAGGAGATCGAAGTCCAGCCTCAGGTGCAGGCAGCCCTCGCCGTAGTGACCGTAGACGACGCTCTTGCGGCCGTGCTCGCGCATGAGCTGCTTGAATTCCCGCAGGTAGGCGCCCAAACGCGCGGGCGGGACGGCCGCGTCCTCCCAGCCGGGCCAGGCTTCCTCACCCCCGGCCAACCGCGTCGCGAGGCCGGCGCCCTCCTCCCGGATCCGCCACAGCCGCTTCTGCGCGACCACGTCGTCCAGCAGCGCGGATCCGGTCAACGCGCCGCGCAACCCGTCGATCAGCCCGCGCGCCTTGTCCGGATCGGCCATCTCGACGAACAGCCACGCGCCGCCCGGCGGGAGCCCGTCGGCTCGGCCCGGCTCCAGCAGCGCGACGAGGTCCGCGTCGACGCCCTCGACGGTCAGCGGCGACCACGGCAGGATCTCCGGGACGGCGTCGGCCGCGGCGATGTCGGACTCGAAGCCGAGCACCGCGAGCACCTTGCGTCGCGGCACCTCGGCGAGGGACACCGTCGCCTCCAGCACGGTGACGCAGGTGCCCTCACTGCCGACCAGCGCCTTGGCGACGTCGAAACCGTTCTCCGGCAACAGGTGCTCCAGTCCGTACCCGGACACCCGCCTGCTGAACGAGGACAGCTCGGTCCGCAGCAACGCCAGGTTGTCGTGGACGAGCGCGCGCAGTTCCGAGTAGACCCGGCCTTCGGTGCCGGGCTTGGCCGCCCGCGCGTCCACTTCGGACGGCGAGGTCGGCCCGACGGTGAGCCGGGTGCCGTCGTAGAGCAGGACGTCCAGCTCCCGGACGACGTCGACCGTGCGGCCCCAGGCCACCGAATGCGAGCCGCAGGCGTTGTTGCCGATCATCCCGCCGATCGTGCAGCGCGAATGCGTCGACGGATCGGGTCCGAACCGGAGGCCGTGGGGCGCGGCGAGCCGTTGGAGGTCGTCGAGGACGGTTCCCGGGGCGACCCTCGCCGTGCGCGCCACCGGATCGAGGCCGAGGACGCCGCCGAAATGGCGTGACGTGTCGATCACGACCCCCGGCCCGCACGAGTTGCCCGCGACGCTGGTGCCGCCGCCGCGGGCGATCACCGGCAGCCCGGCCTCCCGGCAGGCGGCGACGGCCGCGATCACCTCGTCGGCGCTCCGCGGCAGCACCACACCCTTCGGCACGTGCCGGTAGTTGGAGGCGTCGGTCGTATACAGCGCCAGTGTCGCGGCGTCGGCCAGGATCTCCACGGGTCCATTCAAGACAACCGCGGGCGGGAACGCATCGGCGAACCTCTCCGGACGGGTGTGTCGGAAACCACGTCCGATATGCGATCGTGAGCGCGTGACGGCGAGACGGCACGCCGCGGAAGACCTCGCCGCCGAGCACAGCGCGGTGCTCGGCGGGCTTCTTCGCGAGCGCGAAGAGCTGCTCGCCACCCTCGACCGGGTCGCGGCGCTCAACGGCACCGCGCGCCTGATCCGCGAGTCGATCGGCACGCATTCCGGCTTCGTGGCCGAGCTGACCGGGCCCGAACAGGCGGTGATCCGCTGGATGTCGGGCACGCGCACGGACGCGCTGCAGGACCTCGCCGTGCCCATCGGCCAGGGCATCGGCGGACGGGTGCTCGCGCTGGGCAAGCCGGTGAGGGTCAACGACTACGTCAACTCGCCGAGCATCACCCACCAGTTCGACGCGCAGGTGCGAGGTGAGGGCCTCGCCGCGATGATCGCCGTCCCGATCGTCAGCGGGACCGAGACGGTCGCCATCGCGTACGCCGCCATGCGCGAGCGGCGCGACTTCGGCGACGACGCGGTCCAGTCCCTCGAAGACATCGCCACCGAGGCAGGCCGGGCGCTGAAACTGGCGTCGGTCGCCGAAGCCGACCGTGAGACCGCGCTGTCCTCCGAGCGGCTCCGCATGCAGAGCGCGCTGCACGATTCGGTCGGCGCGCTGCTGTTCTCCATCGGCGTCCAGGTCCGGAACCTGCACGAGGACATCAGCGACAACCCGGCGCTCGAATCGCGGCTGCGGCGGCTGGAGGGTGACGTGTCGGCCGCGTCGAGGGCGCTGCGCGAGTCGCTGCTGGCGTTGTCGGAGTCGAGCCCGGAACGCGCGCTGCCGGTGGAGCTGGCCGAGCACTGCCGCTCGTTCCAGGCCCGCTGCGGCGTCCCGGCGCGGTTCGTCCAGCTCGCCCCGGTGCCTCGGCTGGACGCCGAACGCACCGGCCTGCTGGTGGCGGCCGTCCGGGAAGGCCTGCTCAACGTGGAGAAACACGCCGAAGCGCTGTCCGTCGTGGTCAGCCTGCTGCCCAGCGAGGACGGCGTGCAGGTGGTCGTCGCCGACGACGGGACCGGGCATCGCTCCGGAGATGAGGAACCCGAGCCGGGGACCGGGATGGGGCTGCGCGCGCTGGCCGAACGCGCCGCACGGCTCGGCGGCCGGGTCAGCCTGGTCCGCGACGAGGACGACGGGTGCACGCTGCGCGCCTGGGTGCCGGAACCGTGCCGTCGCCGGTGACGGTCCTCGTCGTGGACGACCATCCGGTGGTCCGCGACGGGGTGAGCCTGCTGCTGCGCTACGACCCGGCGATGACCGTGGTCGGCTCGGCCGAGACCGGCCGGTCCGCGGTCCGGCGGGCGGGTGAGCTGAAACCGGCGCTGATCCTGCTGGACCTGCGGTTGCCGGACATGCTCGCGCCCGAGGTCATCGCCGAGCTCCGGCACGTGCACCCGGCCGGACGGATCGTGGTGTTCACCGCGCACGGCGACCATCAGGGCGTCCGGGCCGCGCTGGACTCCGGGGCGCACGGTTGCCTGCTCAAGGACGTCGCCGGAACGGATCTGGTGGCGGCGCTGCGGCAGGTGCTCAAGGGTGAGCGCGTCGTCGATCCGCGAATCTTCCCCGACGACGGCCAGCGGTCCGACGCGCTGGCCCGCAGCGGCCTGACGCGGCGCGAGTACGAGGTCCTGCGGTTGGCGGCGCAGGGACAGACGAATCCGGAGATCGCGGAATCGACCGGCCTGGCGCGGAACACGGTGAAGACCTACCTGCAGTCCGCCCTGCATAAACTCGGCGCCCGGAACCGCGTCGAGGCCATCGGCAAAGCGTCCGAGGCCGGCCTCCTCTAAGCCCGCGTTTCGTGGTTGCGCGCACAAGGACCGCATTCAGAGGACGAAATGCGCTGTGTCCGTTTTGTAGCCGTGTGGGTCTCCAGGTGGGGGTAACGCGGCGGAGGGTGCCCACGCAGGATGACCGCCACCGATCGTGACTCGGGTCACACGGATGGAGGAGGCGGCTTGCTGAGTGTCCGTGATCTTCAGGTGCGGTACGGCCGATCGGTGGCCGCACTGCACGGGGTCGACCTCGACGTTTCACCTGATGGAGTGCTGGCCGTCCTCGGCAGCAACGGTGCCGGGAAATCGACCCTGCTGCGTACGGTCTCCGGCACGCTGCGTATGCACCGCGGCGCGATTTCCGCCGGCGAAGTGCGCTACGACGGCAAACCACTGACCAAACTGGACCCGGCCCGCATCGTCGGTCTCGGCGTGGTCGGTGTCCCCGAGGGCCGCCAGGTCTTCGCGCGGATGACGGTCGAGGAGAACCTGCGCGCGGGCGGGATCGGCGCCCGCTCCCCCGAGCAGCGCGCCGCCGCCCGCAAACGCGTCGACGAGCTCTTCCCGGTCCTGTCCGAACGGGCCAGACAACGCGCGGGCCTGCTCTCCGGCGGCGAGCAGCAGATGCTCGCGATCGGCCGCGCGCTGATGTCCGGCCCGCGGCTCCTGCTGCTCGACGAACCCTCGCTCGGTCTCGCGCCGAAGATCGTCGAGCAGATCGGCGCCATCATCCGCGAGATCCACGAACAGGGCACCGCCGTGGTGCTGGTCGAGCAGAACGCCGTGATGGCGTTGCGCGTCGCCGATCACGCGATCGTCCTGGAGGTGGGCCGGGTCGCGCTCGCCGGGACGACGGCCGAACTCGCGGCGAGCGAAGAGGTCCAGCGGCTCTACCTCGGCGGCCACGCCGAATCGCAGGCCACCGCCGAGGCCGAAGCCGCCGACGCCCGCAAGCAGCTCGCGGGCCGGAGCCTGTCGAGGTGGGCCGGATGACGCCTCCCGAACTGCACGTCGAGAACGTGACCCTGCGCTTCGGCGGGATCAGGGCGCTCGACGACGTCTCCTTCACCGTCGATTCCGGATCGCTGCACGCGCTCATCGGGCCGAACGGCGCCGGCAAGTCCAGCTGTTTCAACGTGATCAGCGGGCTCTACCGCGCGAACACCGGCCGTGTCCGGCTCGGCGACGCCGTCCTTTCCGGACTTCCGCCGCACCGGCTGGCCGGCCTCGGCGTCGGCCGGTCGTTCCAGAACGCCGCCCTCTCCCCCGGCTCGACCGTGCTCGACAACGTCATGCTCGGACGGCACGCGCTGACCAAGGGCGGCTTCCTCGCCTGCGGGCTCCGGCTGCCGTGGACGGTCCGCGCCGAACGACGGCATTCCGCGCGGGTCAAGGAGATCTGCGACTTCCTCGGCATCGGCGCGCTGATGGATCTCCCGGTCGGCGCGCTGCCCTACGGCGCCGTGAAACGCGTCGACCTCGCCCGCGCGCTCGCCGTCGAACCGGTCCTGCTGCTGCTCGACGAACCCGCGGCGGGCATGAACGCCACCGAGACCGCCGAACTGGCCGGGACGATCCGCGACGTCCGTGACGAGCTCGGCATCTCGATCCTGCTGGTGGAACACGACATGGGGCTGGTGATGGGCATCGCGGACCGGGTCACCGTCCTGGACTTCGGCAGGCGTATCGCCGACGGCACACCGGCCGAGATCCAGTCGGATCCGGACGTGATCAGGGCATATCTCGGCACGGAGGCCACGGCGTGAACACTTTTCTGCAACTCGTGGTGAACGGACTCGGCAAGGGCGCGGTGTTCGCGTTGCTGGCGCTGGGTTTCGTGATCATCTTCAAGGCCACCGAAGTGGTCAACTTCGCGCACGGCTCGCTCGCGCTCTTCGGCGGCTACCTGGTCGTCGTGACCCGCGAATCGCTCGGCTGGGCGGGCGCCTCGCTGGTCGGCATCGTCTCGGCCGGTCTGCTCGCGCTGCTGCTGGAACGGTTCCTGTTGTCCCGCTCACGGCACGCGGACGCGAACAGCCTGGCGTTGCTGACGATCGGCGTGGACGTGATCATCACCGAGGAGATCGTGCGGCGCCTCGGTGTCACGCTGCCGTTCCTCGGCGACGCCTGGGACGCGCAGCCCTTCCGGATCGGCGGGATCACCCTGTTCCGCACGCATCTGGTGGCGCTGCTCGTCGCCGCCGTGCTGATCACCGCGTTCACGTTGGCGTTCAAGTACTCCAATTGGGGCGTCGCGATGCGAGCGCAGGCCGAGAACCGCGAAGCCGCCGCGCTGATGGGTATCCGCAGTTCCCGGGTGACGGCGACGGCGTGGGTGGTCGCCGGGGTGCTCGCCGGGGTGGCGGTGCTCTTCATCGCCACGCAGGACTTCTCCGGCGCGGGCCTGTCCCGCGGCACGCACTCCATCGCGCTCGCGGCGTTCCCCGCGGCCATCCTCGGCGGGCTGGACTCGACGGCGGGCGCGGTGGTGGGCGGCCTGGTCGTCGGGCTGGTCGAGGCGCTTTCCGCGCAGTACGTGTCGTTCGACTTCTCCAAGAGCGCGGTCTTCCTGGTGATGCTCGTGGTCCTGGTGGTACGGCCGTCGGGGTTGTTCGGGACGAGGGAGAGCACACGTGTCTGACACCGCCGTGAAAGCCCCACCCGCCGCCCCGCCGACGCCGCCCGCGAAACGCGATCGGGGACGGCTGCTCAAGGCGCTGGCCTGGATCGCGTTGCTGGTCGTCCTGCTCGCGATCCCCTTGTACCTCGACGCCGCCTGGCTGAAGGCCGGGCAGTACATGATGATCGGCGGGGTCGGCGCGATCGGGCTGACCATGCTGGTCGGGCAGGCCGGGCAGTTGTCCCTGGCGCACGCGTTCTTCCTGCTGGCGGGCGCGACCGGGTACACCGTCCTTTCCGGACCGGTCGACGACGAGCGCGTGTTCGGGCTCGGCCTCGATCCCGGTCTCTCACTGGTCGGCGCGGTGGTCGTCGCCGCGCTGCTCGGACTGGCGTTCGCGCCGGTTTCCGGACGGCTGCGCGGGATCTACCTCGGTGTCGCGTCGCTTTCGCTGGTGTTCCTCGGGCTCTATTTAGGACAGTCGGCCGAGACCCTGACCGGTGGTACGTCGACCGGCCGCAGCCCCGAGCCGTTCTCGCTGTTCGGTTTCCCGTTCACCAACGGCGGCCCCGAAATCGAACTGATGGGCGTGCCGATCCGGCAGGCGGAACGGCTGTGGTACCTGTTCCTGCTGCTGACCGTGCTCGCGTTCGTGGTCGCCAAGGCGGCGGTGCGCGGCCGGGTCGGCCGGTCGTGGCGCGCGGTGCGGGACAACGAGGCCGCCGCGTCCGTGATGGGCGTCAGCGTCACGCGCGCCAAGGCCGGCGCGTTCGCCGTCTCGTCGGCGTACGCGGGGCTGGCGGGTGCGATGACCGTGCTGTGGTTCGACATCCTCAAACCCGACGAGAGCGAATTCGGCACGTACGGCATCAACATCTCGATCGCCTTCCTGGCCATGGTGATCATCGGGGGACTCGGCTCGGTGCCCGGCGCGCTGGTGGGCGCGCTGATCGTCAACGGGCTGCCGCAGGTGCTTTCGCTGTACTCCGCCGATCTGGGCTGGTTCTCCGGAACCGGCGACGGCGCACTGACCCCGATCCTGGTCAGCTCGTTCGTCTACGGCGCCGCGATCATCCTCGTGGTGCTCTTCGAACCGGGTGGGCTCGCCGCGATCGGCCGCCGCATCACGTCAGCAAGGAAACCTCATCTCCCGGAGGAGCAACACAAATGAAGCGCACATATCCGGCCGTCGCGCTGGCGGCGGTCCTCGCCCTCTCGGCGTGCAGCACGAAGGCGGGCGACTCGGGGTCCTCGGGGGCGGACGGTTCGGGCGTCAAGACCGGCAAAGGAGTGACGGCGTCGGAGATCACCCTCGGCGTGATGACCGACAAGACCGGGGTGTTCAAGAACCTCGGGCTCGGCATCACGCAGGGGAACGAGTTGTGGGCCAAGGACTTCAACGCCGCGGGCGGGGCCTGCGGCCGTCAGGTCAAACTCGAGACCGTCGACCACGGCTACAAGGCGGACACGGCGAAGACGCTGTATCCGCAGATCGAACCGAAGGTCCTCGGCTTCGTGCAGTTGCTCGGCTCGCCCGTGGTGGCCGCGCTGAAGCAGAACATCGCGTCGGACAAGACCGTCGCCGCGCCCGCGTCATGGTCTTCGGAACTGCTCGACAACCAGTACGTGATGATCGTCGGGACGACGTACGACCTGGAGATCATCGACGGGCTGTCGTACTTCCAGGAACAGGGCCTGGTGAAGGACGGCGACACGATCGGGCATGTCTACATCGACGGCGAGTACGGCAAGAACGGCCTGCGCGGCTCGCAGTTCTACGCGAAGAAGCACAATCTGACGGTCAAGGAGGTCAAGGTGACCTCCACGGACAACGACCTCACCAACATCGTCACCGGGCTCAAGGGCGACGGTGTCAAGGCCATCGTCCTGACCACCACGCCGGCGCAGACCGGTTCGGCCCTCGCGGCGAACAAGGCGCTCGGGCTGAACGTCCCCGTGCTCGGCAACAACCCGGTGTTCGATCCCGTACTGCTGAAGAGCCCGGCGGCGAACGCGCTGGACAAGCTGACGATCGTCGCCAGCAGCGTGCCGTTCTCCGCCGACATCCCCAAGGCCAAGGACGTCGCGGCGAAGTACAAGGCGGCGTACAAGGAGACCCCGAACGGCGGGATCCCCTACGGCTACGCGGTCGGCGAGGTCTGGGGCACGGTGCTGAAGAAGGCCTGTGAGAACAAGGACCTGACCCGGGACGGCATCGCCGCGGCGCTGAAGCAGACGACGTCGGCGAGCACGGGTGACCTGGTCGCGGCACTGGACTTCTCCAAGGCGGGCACCCCGGCGACACGCCAGGTGTACGCGGCGACACCGGACGCGTCGGCCGAGGGCGGGGTCCGCTACGTCAAGCCGCTGTTCGAGGCTCCCGAGGCGAAGGAGTACGTGGCTCCGCACCAGAAGTGAGTCTCGCTTCGGCGAGTGCGTTCGCTTCGGCCAACGGCGTGGTGCCGTTGGCCGAAGCGGCGTCGAGGATCCTTCGCGTGGTCTCCTCCAGGGCTTCGACGCGGTCCAGCGCCTGTTCGTGGGTGAGATTTTGGGCTTCCCTGCCGAGCGTGTAGACGACTCCCCCGGCGCTCGCGACGAAATCGGGGATCCACAGGACTCCCCTGGCGGCGAGGTTCGCCGCCACTGTGTCGTCGGTGTCGTCGGTGAGCTGGTTGTTGGCCGGGCCGACCACGAGCGGCGTGTTGACCTCGGTTCCCGGCCCGAAAACGCCGCCGACCGCGGCCGGGATCAGGACGTCGGCCTCGATGCCGAGCACTTTGTCCGGTCGGACCAGGGGCAGGCCTTGTTCGCGGGCCGCCGCGAGGCGTCGTTCGTCCACATCGGACACGACGACCTCCGCCCCCTGCCCGGCCAATCCCGCGGCCAGCTGGGCGCCGACCGAGCCGTATCCGCTGATGACCACCTTGCGGCCGTGCATCTCGCCGTCACCGAAGACGGCCCGCGCGCCCGCGCGCAGGGCGGCGAGGACGCCGACGGCGGTCGGCCCGCTCGACGAACCGGTCCCGCCGTGCTCCTCGGGGAGGCAGAACACGTGCGGGGTCCGCTCGCGCAGCACGAGCATGTCCGCCGGGCCGGTTCCGACGTCCGGGCCGGCGAGATACGCACCGTCGAGTGACGCGATGAGGTCGGCGTGGTCGAGCAGGATCTCGCGCCGTTGCTCGGCGGTCGGCACGGCGTCGAGAGCGACGACACTCTTGCCGCCGCCGAAGTCCAGGCCCGCGACCGCGCATTTGCGCGTCATCGCCGCGGACAGCCGCAGAACGTCGTCGATGGCGTCGTGGATCCGCGGATAGACCTTGAACCGGCAGCCGCCGACGGCCGGGCCGAGCGTGCTCGAATGCACGGCGACCATCGTGGTCACTCCGGACCGCCGTCCTCTCCGGACGACCAACTCCTGTACGGACATCTCGCTTCCTCTCACGCATTTAGTCGGCTAATTGCGCTGAAGTTAGGCTGACGCGCAGGCTTTCGGGGACTACACCGAACGATATTCGGCAGACAGGGTGAAGGAGTGGACGTGGACGAACTTGATTCGGCGATCATCCGGGAACTCCAGGCGGATGCGCGGCAGTCGAACCGCGACATCGCCCGGAAGGTCGGCGTCGCGCCGTCGACCTGCCTGGAACGCACACGGCTGCTGCGGGAGCGCGGCGTCATCCGCGGGTATCACGCCGACATCGACCTGCGCAGCCTCAACCGCGGCGTCCAGGCGATGGTCTCGGCGCAGGTGCGGCCCTTGAGCCGGGAGGTGATCGACTCCTTCCAGCGTTCGGTCGCGGAATTGCCGGAAGTCCTTTCGGTCTTCGTCACCGCCGGCAGTGATGATTTCCTGATCCACGTCGCCGCGCAGGACGTCGATCAGCTCCACGCATTCCTGGTGGATCGATTGGCGAAGCGCAAGGAGATCATCGGTTTCCGCAGTTCGATCATTTTCCGGCATCTGCGCAAGACCGAACTGGAACCGCTTCCGCCGCGAATACCGGGTGAAACCCCTTAGTGGACGACTCGCCGCCCTTCAGTCCGCCCGAAATCCCGGACTTCGCATTCAAGGAGACGGAAACTGTCGGGGGTATGGGTTTGACTGTTCAGTGCGGGACGGAAAGGAGGCACGCCATGGACCTTCGGACGGACCTCAACCATCGTGAGCGGGCCACCCTCAGAGCCGTGGCCGAGGGCCACGCCGAGATCAGCTGCAGCCGCGAGCCGGACCTGTTCGTCGACGGCCTCGCCTGCTGCGACCAGCACACCGCGCATCGCCTCGCCCATCTGGGCCTGGTGGCGCCCGCCAGGGACGGCCGGTGGGGCGAACGCGTGCCCGCCCTGCTCACCGAGGCCGGAGCGGCGGCGCTGGACGAGTTCGCCGGCCCTGGGGCGGCCGCGTAAAACGGGTTGCCGAGCGGCCTCTCCGGCGCCACGCTTTGCCGATGCGTGCTTTCCTGGCGACCGAGCGGCTCCTGCTGCGACAGTTCACCGACGCCGACGTCGACCACCTGTTCGCGCTCTACGACGACCCGGAGGTCATGCGTTACCTCAATGGGGGCAAGCCCGCCGACCGCGCGGAGATCGAAACCCACGACCTTCCCGCCTTTCTCGGTTACTACGAGCGTTTCCCCGGTTACGGGTTCTGGGCGGCGATCGAGAAATCGAGCGGGGATTTCCTGGGCTGGTTCCATTTCCGCCCGTTGCGCGGTCATCACACCGACGATCCCGAGCTGGGCTACCGGCTGAACCGGTCTTCCTGGGGCAAGGGGTACGCGACCGAAGGTTCGCTGGCGATCCTGGAGAAGGGGTTCACCGAATTCGGGGCCCGGCGGATCTGGGCGGCGACGATGGCGGTGAACCTGGGGTCGCGGCGGGTCATGGAGAAGATCGGGATGCGGTACGTCCGGACCTTTCACGAGCACTTCGACAACCCGATCCCCGGCACGGAGGAGGGCGAGGTCGAGTACGCCATCACCCTGGAGGAGTGGCAGACCCGCTCCCACCCGTAACTCGCGTGATTGAAGGCGTAACTCACGTGATTGAAGGCTCTGATCACGTGAGTGACGCGTCTGGTCACGGGGTGGGCAGCCACGTCTCGCCGATTTCCTCGGCCAGGGCCTCCCCGCCGGTGAGGTCGGCGAGCCAGGCGTGGAACGCGGGACCCTGGTCCGGCGCGAGTCCGACGTCGAAGTGCGCGACGTCTTCGAAGCGGGTCGCGTGCAGGAGGTACGGCGACGAGCGGATGTCGTTCTCCAGCCGTCCGGCCCGGTCGTAGTCGACGACGACCTCCACGAGCCGCAGCCGCCGGTACTCCCGGACGCCGATGACGTCGACGGCCTCCGAGACGGCCTGCCCGTACGCGCGGATCAGGCCGCCGGCGCCGAGCAGCACCCCGCCGAAGTACCGGGTCACCACCGCGACGGTGTCGGTCAGCTCGCGGCGGCGGAGCACCTCGAGCATCGGGGTGCCCGCCGTGCCCGCGGGCTCGCCGTCGTCGCTGGAACGCTCGATTCGAGGCACTCTTTCCCGCCGAGAATCCGTGGGGCCGAGTCGCCCTTCGGCGCCCAACACGAACGCGTGACAGTGGTGCCGGGCCGAGGGTTCGGCCTTCCGGCGGCCCGCGATCAGCGAGCGGGCGGCGTCCTCCGAGGTGACCGGTGCGAGCGCGCAAAGGAAGCGCGACCGCCGGATTTCGATCTCGTGGACCCCGGTGCCCGCCACGGTGAGATAACGATCCGCCATCGGCCAAGCCTCTCAAACCGGGCGGGACGCTCTGCCGTTCGGGCGATTCGACGGTCACCCGCGGTCACCGCGACACCGGCGAACCCCACTCTCCTGCGCGACCCAGGTCACACTTCTGGCCTAGCAGGCCATGCAGAAGCGCAGGTCAGCGCACTGATGCTCCACTCAGTGGACGTCTCATTCCAGCCAGTGGGCAGATGACGGGTGAAGTCAACGCCCGCGTGGCATTTCCCACCCCGACCAAGCGACGTATGTCGATAACAGCGATTTCACACTATCGTCATAAGACCGGCGAACCCGGGAGTAACACGTGTACCCGTCAGCCGCCCACCACAGTGGCCAGACGGCATCCACGTGCACAGCAGTACCGATATGCGCATCGGCCGCCCAGTGCAGTGCGGCTCTACGAGGCCTGCCCCCGTTTCCGCGGGCGGGATCGTTCCCTCTCGACTGACCATCGCGGTCCCGGACCACTCCGTTAACTGGTTCACGCACGAACCACCCGAACGGAGTGGTACCGGTCGCGCCGACGCCTTGGGAGGCGGCCAGCCGTGACCCACCATGCCAGCAACAAGGGCAGCAAGGCCCCCGAAGGCCTGTACGACCCGGAGTTCGAGCACGACGCCTGCGGTGTCGCGTTCGTCGCCGATCTCTCCGGTAAACGCGATCACGGCATCGTCGCCAAAGCGCTGATCGCGCTGCGGAACCTGGAACATCGCGGGGCCCGCGGCGCCGACCCGGAGACCGGCGACGGCGCCGGGATCCTCATCCAGGTCCCCGACGAGTTCTATCGCGAGGTCGTCGGCTTCGCCCTTCCCGCGCCCGGCGCCTACGCCGTCGGCACGGCTTTCCTTCCGCAGGACGAAAACGCCCGCGGCCGGGCGATGACGACCATCGAACGCGTCGCCGCCGAAGAGGGCATGCGCGTCCTCGGCTGGCGCGACCTTCCCGTCCACACCGAACACGTCGGCACCGGCGCGGCCGAGACCATGCCGCATTTCAGCCAGCTGTTCCTGGCCGGGAACGACGCCCTGGAGGGCCTGGCGCTGGAACGCGCCGCCTTCGTCGTGCGCAAACGCGCCGAGCACGCGCTCGTCGAGGACGACGTCTATTTCCCCAGCCTGTCCTCCCGCACGATCGTCTACAAAGGAATGCTCACCGAGCCGCAGGTCGAGAAGTTCTTCGCCGACCTTACCGACGAGCGCGTCACCAGCGCCATCGGCCTGGTGCACTCCCGCTTCTCCACCAACACCTTCCCGTCGTGGCCGCTGGCGCACCCGTACCGGTACGTCGCCCACAACGGCGAGATCAACACCCTGCGCGGCAACCGGAACTGGATGGACGCGCGCGAGGCGCTGCTCGAATCCGACCTGATCCCCGGTGATCTCAAGCGGATCTATCCGATCATCACCCGCGGCGCGAGCGACTCGGCGTCCTTCGACGAGGTCCTGGAGTTGCTTCACCTCGGCGGACGGCCGCTGCCGCACGCCGTGCTGATGATGATCCCGGAGGCCTGGGAGAACCATCAGGAGATGGATCCCGCGCGCCGCGCGTTCTACGAGTTCCACTCGACGCTGATGGAGCCGTGGGACGGCCCCGCGCTGGTCTCCTTCACCGACGGCACCCAGATCGGCGCGGTGCTCGACCGCAACGGCCTGCGCCCCGCCCGGTACTGGGTGACCGAAGACGGCCTCGTCGTCCTCGCCAGTGAGGTCGGCGTGCTGGAGCTGGAGCAGTCGACGATCGTCCGGAAAGGACGGTTGGAGCCCGGCCGCATGTTCCTCGTGGACACGGCCGCCGGCCGGATCGTCGAGGACGAGGAGATCAAGAACGACCTCGCCACCGAGCACCCGTACGACGAATGGGTCGAGGACGGGCTGCTTCCGCTCGACGGGTTGCCCGAGCGTGAGCGCGAGATCCCGCCGCACGCGGCGCTCGTGCGCCGTCAGCAGGCTTTCGGCTACACCGAAGAGGAACTCGACGTCCTGCTCCAGCCGATGGCCCGCACCGGTGCGGAGCCGATCGGCTCGATGGGCAACGACTCCCCCATCGCGTCGCTGTCCAGCCGCCCGCGGCTGATCTTCGACTACTTCATCCAGCTCTTCGCGCAGGTGACCAACCCGCCGCTGGACGCGATCCGCGAGGAACTGGTCACCTCCCTGGGCACCCAGCTGGGCGCGGAGCCGAATCTCCTGGAGGCCGGCGCGAAGTCGTGCCGCCGGATCGTGCTGCCGTTCCCCGTGCTGGACAACGACGAGTTCGCGAAACTCGTGCACGTCAACGACGACGGCGACCTGCCGGAGTTCCAGGCGGTCACCGTGCACGGCACCTACGACGTCCACGGTGGCGGTGAGGCGCTTGTGCGGCGGCTCGACGAGATCCGGGCCGAGGTGTCCGCGGCCATCGCCGAGGGCGCGCGGCTGATCGTGCTGTCCGACCGCGGTATCGACGAGGACCACGCGGGGATCCCGTCGCTCCTGCTCACCGGCGCGGTGCACCACCACCTGGTGCGCGAGAAGACCCGCACGCAGGTCGGCCTCATCGTCGAGGCGGGCGACGCGCGCGAGGTGCACCACATCGCGCTGCTGATCGGCTACGGCGTCGCGGCGGTCAACCCGTATCTGGCGATGGCGACCGTCGAGGAGATGGCCGATCAGGGCCTGATCCCCGGCGTCACCGCGAAGCAGGCGACCGCGAACCTGATCAAGGCGCTGGGCAAGGGCGTCCGCAAGACGATGTCGAAGATGGGAGTGTCCACAGTGGCCTCCTACACCGGCGCGCAGATCTTCGAGGCGGTCGGTCTCGGCGACGAGGTCATCCAGAACTGCTTCACCGGCACCACTTCCCGGCTCGGCGGCGTCGGCTTCGACACGCTCGCGCTGGAGGTCGCCGAGCGGCACCGCCGGGCGTTCCCGCGTGACGGTTTCCGCGCGAACCACCGCGAGCTGGAGACCGGCTCGGACTACCAGTGGCGCCGCGAGGGCGAGCCGCATCTGTTCAACCCGCAGACGGTGTTCAAGCTGCAGCACTCCACCCGTGCCGGGAAGTACGAGGTCTTCAAGGAGTACACGAAGTCCGTCGACGACCAGGCGCAGAAGCTGTACACGCTGCGCGGGCTGTTCGACTTCAAGGTCGGGCAGCGGCCCGCCGTGCCGATCGAGGAGGTCGAACCGGTCTCCGAGATCGTCAAGCGGTTCGCCACCGGCGCGATCTCCTACGGCTCGATTTCGGCGGAGATGCACGAAACCCTTGCCATCGCGATGAACCGGCTCGGCGGCAAGTCGAACACCGGTGAGGGCGGCGAGGATCCGGAACGGCTCTACGACCCCGAACGCCGCAGCGCGGTCAAGCAGGTCGCGAGCGGCCGGTTCGGGGTCACGAGCGAATACCTGGTCAACGCCGACGACATCCAGATCAAGATGGCGCAGGGCGCGAAGCCCGGCGAGGGCGGCCAGCTGCCCGGCGCGAAGGTGTACCCGTGGATCGCGAAGACGCGGCACTCCACGGCGGGTGTCGGGCTGATTTCGCCGCCGCCGCACCACGACATCTACTCGATCGAAGATCTCGCCCAGCTGATCCACGACCTCAAGAACGCCAACCCGGCCGCGCGGATCCACGTGAAGCTCGTGTCCGAGGTCGGTGTCGGCACGGTCGCGGCCGGTGTGTCCAAGGCACACGCGGACGTCGTGCTCATCTCCGGGCACGACGGCGGCACGGGCGCTTCCCCGCTGTCGTCGATCAAGCACGCGGGCGGCCCGTGGGAACTCGGGCTCGCCGAGACGCAGCAGACGCTGCTGGCCAACCGGCTGCGCGACCGGATCGTCGTGCAGACCGACGGCCAGCTCAAGACCGGCCGTGACGTCGTCATCGCCGCGCTGCTCGGCGCCGAGGAGTTCGGTTTCGCGACCGCGCCGCTGGTGGTGTCCGGTTGCATCATGATGCGGGTGTGTCACCTCGACACCTGCCCGGTCGGCGTCGCGACGCAGAACCCCAAGCTGCGCGAGAAGTTCAGCGGCAAGGCCGAGTACGTCGTGAACTTCTTCGAGTTCATCGCCCAGGAGGTCCGGGAGTACCTGGCGGAGCTGGGTTTCCGGTCCATCGCCGAGGCCGTCGGCCACGCGGAGATGCTCGACAAGCGCAAGGCGATCGATCACTGGAAGGCCGCCGGGCTCGACCTTTCGCCGATCTTCCACGTGCCCGACATGGCCCCGGCCGGACTGCGGCACCAGCAGACGGTGCAGGACCACGGGCTGGAGAAGGCGCTCGACAACACGCTGATCCAGCTCGCCGAGGGCGCGCTGTCGTCCGGGGACAAGGTGCGGCTGGAACTGCCGGTCCGCAACGTGAACCGGACCGTCGGCACCATGCTCGGCCACGAGCTCACCAAGCGGTGGGGCGGCGAAGGACTGCCGGACAACACGATCGACGTCACCTTCACCGGGACCGCCGGTCAGTCGTTCGGCGCGTTCGTGCCCAAGGGCATCACGCTGCGGCTCTACGGCGACGGCAACGACTACGTCGGCAAGGGCCTCTCCGGTGGACGGCTCATCGTGCGGCCGCCCGAGGTGGCGCGGTACAACGCCGAAGAGCACATCATCGCGGGCAACGTGATCGGCTACGGCGCGACCAGCGGCGAGATCTTCATCCGCGGCAAGGTCGGCGAGCGGTTCTGCGTGCGCAACTCGGGCGCGCTGGCCGTCGTCGAAGGCGTCGGCGACCACGGCTGCGAGTACATGACCGGTGGCCGTGTCGTCGTGCTCGGCGGCGTCGGCCGCAACTTCGCGGCCGGTATGTCGGGCGGCGTCGCCTACGTGCTGGACCTGCCCGCGCACCGGATCAACCCGGAGATGGTCGACGTCGACCCGCTGGATTCGTCCGATGTGGACTTCCTGCGCGAGACGCTCGAAAAGCATTACGACGAAACGGAGTCCGCGGTCGCGCGTGCGCTGCTCGCCGACTGGGACGCCGCCGTCGACCGGTTCGGCAAGGTCATGCCGAAGGACTACAAGCGCGTGCTCGCGGCTCAGGCTGAAGCCGAGCGTGACGGGCGTGACGTGAACGAGGCGATCATGGAGGCCGCACATGGCTGACCCCAAGGGCTTTCTGACCACCACTCGCGAGACGCCCAAGAGCCGTCCCGTCGACCTGCGCCTGATGGACTGGCGCGAGGTGTACGAGGACTTCGCGACGTCGAAGTTGCAGAAGCAGGCCGGACGCTGCATGGACTGCGGCATCCCGTTCTGTCACCAGGGCTGCCCGCTCGGGAACCTCATTCCCGAGTGGAACACGCTGACCTGGCGTGACGATTGGCGCGACGCGGCCGAGCGGCTGCACGCGACCAACAATTTCCCGGAGTTCACCGGGACCCTCTGCCCGGCGCCGTGCGAGACGGCGTGTGTGCTCGGGATCAACGACGATCCCGTCACCATCAAGCGGGTCGAGATCTCGATCATCGACCGGGCCTTCGAAGAAGGCTGGGTCACGCCGGAAATGCCGGTCGTCAAGACCGGCAAGAAGGTGGCGGTGGTCGGGTCCGGCCCGTCGGGACTCGCCGCGGCGCAGCAGCTCACGCGCGCGGGCCACAGCGTCGTGGTCTTCGAGCGGGCCGACAAGATCGGCGGGCTGCTGCGCTACGGCATCCCCGAATTCAAGATGGAGAAGCACCGCCTCGACCGGCGCCTCGACCAGATGCGGGCCGAGGGCACGGAGTTCCGGACCTCGGTGAACGTCGGCGTCGACCTCACCGTCGAGGAACTCAAGTCCTCCTACGACGCGGTGGTCCTCGCCGGCGGGGCGACCGCGTGGCGCGATCTGCCGATCCCCGGCCGCGAGCACGCCGGTATCCACCAGGCGATGGAGTTCCTGCCACACGCCAACCGGGTCGCCGCCGGCGAGCTGGACGTCTCGCCGATCAGCGCCGAGGGCCTCGACGTCGTGGTCATCGGCGGCGGCGACACCGGCGCGGACTGCGTCGGGACCTCGCACCGCCAGGGCGCGAAGTCGGTGACGCAGCTGGAGATCATGCCGAAGCCGCCGCTTTCGCGGTCCGACGCGCATCCGTGGCCGACGTATCCGATGATCTACCGCGTCTCGTCCGCGCACGAAGAGGGCGGCGAGCGGCTGTACTCGGTCAACACCCAAAGTTTCGCCGCCGACGCCGACGGGCGCGTGCGCGCGCTGAAGCTGGTCGAGGTGCGCAACGAGGGCGGCAAGTTCGTCCCGGTTCCCGGATCGGAACGCGAACTGCCCGCGCAGCTGGTGCTGCTCGCCATGGGCTTCGTCGGCCCGGAGCGGGAAGGCCTGCTGGAGTCGCTCGACGTCGAACTGGACCAGCGCGGCAACGTCGCCCGCGACAAATCCTTCAAGACCAGCGTCGACAACGTGTTCGTGGCGGGCGACATGGGCCGCGGCCAGTCGCTCATCGTGTGGGCGATCGCCGAAGGCCGCTCCGCCGCGGCCGGGGTGGACGCGTTCCTCACCGGGCGGGACGTGCTGCCCGCCCCGATCGCGCCGACCGACCGGCCCCTCACCTAGGCGACTTCCTGAAGTACATGAAGGCCCCCTTCCTTGCGCCTGGCGCAAGGAAGGGGGCCTTCATGTACTTGGGGACGCGGTGTCGGGTTCGGCGAGGGAAGGCCGTTGCGAAAGCCACTTTCGCAACGTTGAAGGTTGCGAAAGTGGCTTTCGCAACCGCTCCCGCGCGGCCCGAGTTCGCGGCGGGAGAGCGGGCCCCCGGATGTCATGAGGGGTCGTTCAGGACGAAAAGCGCGTCAGCGGCTCTGCGGTGGGGGCAGCCCGTAGTTGCGCGTGCAACCACCGCAAGCAGAGGACTAAACGCGGGGTGTAATCGGCGCACTGGTCCTTTCGAGTGAAAGAACCGCCGGAAGAGTGTACTTGCGGGTGATGACAGCGAGCTTTCGGTATCGGTTGTATCAAGGGATAAGACCCGCACTGGCGGCGAAGTCGCCGGTCGGGGTTCTCAAGGAGGGGGTTCCTTGCCATGTCCGTCGATCTGACCATGCCCTTGGAATGGAAGACCGCGACCGGCGACGCCGCGAAGATGCTCGAAGAACTACAGCCGAACATCGTCAAAGCACACGCTCGCGATCATTTTTCCGCACTGTTCCTCCGGTTTTCGGAGGCACCGGGCGCGATGAAGTTCCTCGCGTCGCTCGTCCCGCTGATGAAGTCCGCGAAAACCCACCTGACCGAGGTCGAACGCTTCAAGACCGAGGGGGTGAAGGGCTCGCCCTACGTCGGCACCGGGCTGACCGCGGCGGGCTACCGATTCCTGGAAATCGAGGTGCCGCAAGACGAATCGTTCCGTCTCGGCATGCGCGCGCAGGAGACCCGCGAGAAGCTGAACGACCCGCCGCGCTCCACGTTCGACGGCGGATACCACGACGAGATCCACGCGGTCGTCATCATCGGCGACGCCGAGGACGCTCCGATGACCGCGCGCCGGAACGAGGTTCTGGCACTGATTCCGCCGACGGTTTCGGTCGTCGCCGAGGAAACCGGATTCGGCCGGGTGAACGCCAACGGCGACGGAATCGAGCATTTCGGCTACGTCGACGGCCGGAGCCAGCCGCTGTTCCTGGTCGAGGACATCCACGCGGAAAAGACGGAAACGGACGGGATCAGTGTCTGGGATCCGGCCGCACCGCTGAACCAGGTGCTCGTGCCGGATCACGCCGCCCCCGATCCCGGGGTGCATTTCGGCAGTTACTTCGTTTTCCGCAAACTGGAACAGAATGTGCGGCGGTTCAAGCAGTCGGAGGAGGTTCTGGCGGATCAATTGGGTCTCGTCGGCGAAGACCGGGAACGGGCGGGCGCGATGATCGTCGGCCGTTTCGAAGACGGCACCCCGCTGACCGCGCAACGGGAAGAGGGTGCGGAAAGTCCGGTACCGAACAACTTCGACTACGGAAGTGACGCCGCCGGCGCCAAATGCCCCTTCCAGGCCCACATCCGGAAGACGAACCCGCGCGGCAGCGGAGGCGCGGAACTGCCGCCGGAAGAACGACTGCACCTGATGGCGCGACGGGGCGTGCCCTACGGCGAACGAGCCGACGACCCGAACGCCGATCTGCCGCCGTCGGCCCGGCCGAGCGGCGGCGTCGGACTGCTGTTCATGGCGTTCAATTCGGTGCTGGGCAACCAGTTCGAGTTCACCCAGGCGACCTGGTCGAACAACCCAGGGTTCCCGATCCCGCCCGTCGGGGTCAAGCCCCCGGGCCTCGATCCGGTCATCGGCCAGGGCCCGCGGCCGGAATCCGTCTACACCTCGGAATGGGCGGGCACGCACACGGTGACCGCGGATCCGATCCCGCAGGCGGTGACGCTGAAGGGCGGCGACTATTTCTTCATGCCGTCGCTCGCCTTCCTGCGCGGCCTCGGCGGAAAGGGCTGATCAGGCGGCGAATATCCGCTGAACGTCACCGGAACGGGCGTAAATCCGATATCGATCCGGAGTCGGCGCAGATAGCCTGCGAAGCGGGCCGGTCCTGGGCGTGCCGGCCACCGGGCGGACGCCGGTCACACTGGGGGTGGCCGGCGCCCGCCCATTTTCCCCTTTCTCCCCGGCGTCCCGGACCCGCCCCTTTCGCGACGCGTAGTACTTTGTCCGGTGCGGTAAGCGACATCGGGCTTCGGGGAGGGAGCTGGGGATGAATCGGCATGAACGACTCACGGCCTTATTGGACATGGTGGGGGAGCGGGAAAAAGTCGACGTCGAGGTTTCGGCGGGCGAACTCGGTGTCTCTCCCGCGACGATCCGCCGGGACCTCGATCACCTGGCGGGTCGCAATCTCGTGGTGCGCACCCGCGGCGGCGCCGTCGCGAGCAACGTCGCCTACGACCTTCCGTTGCGGCACAAGGCGGCGCGCAACGCGCCCGAACAGCAACGGATTTCCGCCGCCGCGGCCAGAATGGTCGACCCCGGCATGGTGGTCGGTCTCAACGGCGGCACCACCAGCACCGAGGTGGGCCGCGCGCTCGCGACCCGGCCGGACATGGGCGAGCCGACCGGCGGGCCGTCGCTCACCGTGGTGACGAACGCGCTCAACATCGCCCACGAACTGGCCGTGCGCCCCAATATCAAGATCGTGGTGACCGGCGGGGTCGCGCGGCAGCAGTCGTTCGACCTGTCCGGGCCGCTGTCGCATCTGTTCCTCGACCAGATCTCCCTGGATCTGGTGTTCCTCGGGGTGGACGCCTTCGATCCGGTGCACGGCGCGCAGGCACATCACGAGGGCGACGCGAGCACGAACCGGCTGATGGCCGCCCGTGCCCGGCAGGTCGTCGTGCTCGCCGACAGCGGGAAACTCGGCGGTCACGCCTTCGCGAAAATCTGCGCGACCACCGACGTCGACGTGCTCGTCACCGATGGCCGCGCGGATCCGGAGCGGGTGCACGCCTTCGAGGAGGAAGGCGTGCGGGTGGTCACGGCTTGAGCCGATCGGCGAAGCGGGAACGGATCCGCGATCAGAACCGAACGCGTGAACCCGCCTCGGCCGAAGGCCCCGCTATCGCGGTGGCAGGACGCCCTGACCGCCATCGGCAGGTGGCTGACCAGGCAGCGTCCTGCCGACGTCGATCACGGACGCGGGTTCACCATCAGCCACTGAGCCGGTCCAGCGCCAGCAGCGCCGCGCCGAGCCTGCCCGCCTCGTCGCCGAGTTGCGCTATCCGCAGTTCGGGCATCCGCTGGAACTGCAGGTTCGCCGCCAGCCAGGCGCGGACGGGTTCGAGGACGTAGTCGCCCGCGGTGAACAGGCCGCCGCCGAGGACGACGACTTCGGGCGCGAGCAAGGTGACCAGGGTCTTGATGCCGTGGCCGAGCCCTTCGAGGGCGTCGTTGACCACGGAGATCGCGGCCTCGTCGCCGTGCCGGGCGGCGTCGACCACCTGCTCGGCACCGTCGGCCGTCCGTCCGGTGTGCTCGCTGTAGCGGCGGGCGATGGCCGACGCGGAGGAGATCGCCTCGAGACATCCCGTCGCGCCGCATCCGCACGGCAGCCGGTGGCCGACGTCGATATGCCCGATCTCGCCGCCTTGCCCACCCGCGGCGTACAGCTTCCCGTCGAGCTGGAGCGCGGCCGCGATCCCGGTGCCGACCGGGATGAAGGCGGCGTCGGTGCAGCCCTTGCCCGCGCCGACGCGGAACTCCGCGAGCCCGCCCGCGCGGACGTCGTGCCCGAACGCGAACGGCAGCCCGAGCCTGCTGTCGAGCATTTCGCCGAACGGCACGTTCCGGAAGTCGAGGTTCGCCGAGAACCGGGCCACTCGCCCGATTTCGTCGACGATGCCGGGGATGACCACGCCGACGGCGTCCGGCGTCCCGGTCCCCGCCTGCTTGCCCAGCGTTTCGACGATCCGCGCGACCTGGTCCGCGAGCGCCTCGCCATCCGCTCCGCGCGCCGTCGGCTCGCGCAGGCTGGCGAGGTCTTTCAGGTCCGCGTCGTACAGGGCCGCCTTGATGGACGTTCCGCCGACATCGAGTGCCGCCACCGCTGGAGTCATAGCTGGATTTTGGCATGCGCCCCGCCGTGGACGGCAGGGCTCGGTCAGCCACGGGGGGTCAGGTACCCCTGGGAGAACGCCGTGGCCACCGCGGCCGCCCGGTCTTTGACGCCGAGTTTCGCGTACACGTGCAGCAGGTGTGTCTTCACCGTCGCTTCGCTGATAAACAGCCTCTTCGCGGCCTCGCGGTTCGTCGAACCCTGGGCGATCAGTTCCAGGACTTCCAGCTCCCGGTGTGAGAGCGGACCTGAGGTCGGCTGCCGCATCTGCCCCATCAACCGGGTCGCGACGGAGGGAGCGAGCATCGCCTTCCCCTGCGCGGCCGCCTCCACCGCGCGGAACAGTTCTTCCCTCGGCGCGTCCTTCAGCAGGTAGCCGGTGGCACCGGCCTGGATGGCAGGCAGCACGTCGCTGTCCGTGTCGTACGTGGTGAGCACGAGGATCCGCGAAGCCACCCCGCGTTTCGCCAGCTCCTCGATGGCGGCGACGCCGTCGAGCCGGGGCATCCGCAGATCCATGAGGATCACGTCGGGCCGGAGCTTCACCCCGGCGGTGATGGCCTCCTCGCCGTCCCCGGCCTCACCGAGGACCTCGAAGCGCGGATCGGCGCTGAACATGCCCCGCAGCCCGTCCCGTACCACGGGATGGTCGTCGACGATCAGCAGCGAAATCACCGCTCGGCTCCGGCCGGGATCGCCGGCACGGACGCCGAGATGGCGGTGCCCCCACCCGGCTCCGACTCGATGTCGAGGCGGCCGGCGAGGCGCTGCACGCGCTGCCGCATACCGGCCAGCCCGAACCCGCCGTCGGCGGAACCGTTGGCGCGCTTGGCGGCGGGCTCAGCGGGCTCGAAGCCCACCCCGTCGTCACGCACGTCGAGCGTCACCAGATCCTCCATGTAGGACAGGGTCAGGCCGACTCGGCCCGCCTTCGCGTGCTTGGCCACGTTGGCCAGTCCTTCCTGCGCGGCCCGGAGCAGCGTCACCTCGACATCGGCGTGCATCGGCCGCGGGTCGCCGGTGGTGGTCAGCACCGCCTCGATGCGGTGCACCTCCGACCAGCGTCGGGCCACATCGCCGATCGCGTCCTGGAGCCTGCCTTCCGCGAGCGGCTCCGGCTGCACCGCGTGCACCGTCCGGCGTGCCTCGGTCAGGCTTTCCCTCGCGAGGTTCATCGCGTTCGTCACGTGCCGGTGCGGCACCGGGCGCTCGTCCAGGGTCTGCTCGGCGGCCTGGAGCTGGGTGAGGATGCCTGCCAGGCCTTGGGCCAGGGTGTCGTGGATGTCCCTGGCGATCCGCTGCCGCTCGTCGAGCACCCCGGCCTCCCTGGCCTGGACCAGCAGCTGGGCGTGCAGGCCGGCGTTCTCCTCCAGCGCCGCTTCCAGCCTGGTGTTCGCCTCGTGCAGCTCGGCGAGCGCCTGCTTCTGTTTGAGGTTGCGCTGGTCCGACTGCTCGGCGATCCGGGAAAAAGCCCCGGCCAGCACGGTGATGATCACGCTGAGCGCCGCCCACGCCGGCCACATGTGCTCGTTTTGGATGCCGCTCAGCCCACCCAGGTACGCCACCGCCGAAATCGCGGAGGTGGCGGCGACCCCCGCGTACCGCCAGCGTCCTTTCAGGTAGTGGAACGCCTGCGGGTAGCCGATGAACGCGAACAGGCCGTACCACGGCGCGATCGCGACCAGGCAGCCCGTCAGCACCATCAGCCCCGTGTAGTACAGGCCCATCAGCGGGCCGTTCCGGTGCCATTCCGGATGAAGCGTGTGGAACCAGAAGGACCAGGCCAGGATCCCGGCCGAAAGCGCGAGCACGGCGGGCAGGGGCACCGGCACCCGCCAGATCGGCAGCAGCACCGAGATGAGGACGTCGATCGCCAGCAGGACGTACGGAAGGACGTTGAAGACCTTCGTTTCGACCCGTTCCCAGCGGTCGAACTCTGCACGCAGCTCCGCTTCGATGCCCACGTCTCACTCCCAGCGGAAGTACCGGGCGGCCAGCCCGCCTGCCACGATCGTCCACCCCAGCAAGACCGCCACCTGCAGTGGTTGCGGCCAGTGACCGGCGGCGGCGTCCTGTAATGATTGCACGCCGGCACCCAGCGGGGTGAAGTCGCTGATCGTCCGCAGGACGTCGTTCATCTCGGCGCGCGGCACCCAGAGACCGGCGAAGAACAGGATCGGGAAGAACAGCAGCGTCCCGATCGCGCCCGCGCTCTTGCCGGTCGGCGCGACGGACGCGACCAGCAGGCCGATCGCGAACATCGCCAGCGCCGTGAGCAGATAGGCGATCAGGTACGCGGGCAGCTGCCGGGGCAGGCCCACGTCGTACAGCACCCTGCCGATGGCCAGCAGGACCAGCATCGTCGCCGCGGACATGATCGTGGACATCAGCAGCTGTGCGCCGAGCATGACGTGCGGTTTGACCGGGGTGGTCCGCATACGCCGCAGCACGCCCTTCTCCCGGTAGGTGGCGAGCAGCTGGGTCACACTGTTGAGCGCGAACAGGGCAAGGCCCATCGTGACGATGATCGGCAGGTACAGGGTGATCGCCCTGGCGCCGCCGAGGTCTTCGCTGGGTTCTCGCAGCGCGGGGAACGCGCCGAGGACGACGAGCAGGAGCGGGGGAAACGCGAGCACGAAGAACACGAGCATCGGCTCACGGAAGAAGAGTTTGGTCTCGGCGACGGTGAGCCGGGCGAGCGCGGACATGGTGTTCTCCTCAGGAGTCGATGGTGCGGCCGGTGAGCGCGACGAACGCGTCGTCCAGCGACGCCTGCTCGACCCGCAGGCCGGCCGCGGTGACCTGGTGGCGGGCGAGGACGGTGGTGACGGCGAGCAGCAGGTTCCCGGTGCCGGTCACGACGAGCTGGTCGCCCGCGCGGTCGACCGCGGTGACCTCGGGCAGCGCGGTCAGCACGGAGTGGTCCAGCGGGGCGGACGGACGGAACCGGACGCGTTGCCGGTCGTCGACGCCGGCCACCAGCCCGGCCGGGGTGTCGAGCGCGACGACACGGCCGGAGTCGATCACCGCGAGCCGGTCGCACAGTCGTTCTGCTTCCTCCATGAAATGCGTGACCAGCAGGATCGTGACGCCGCGTTCGCGGACGCGCTCGATCAGGCCCCACGCGTCACGGCGCGCCTGCGGGTCCAGGCCGGTGGTGAGTTCGTCGAGCACCGCGACCTTCGGGTTGCCGATCAGCGCGAGCGCGATCGACAGCCGTTGCTTCTGCCCGCCGGACAACCTGCGGAACTGGGTGTCGATCTTGTCGGTCAGGTCGAGGATGCCGAGGAGTTCCCGCCAGTCGGCCGGCTCACGGTAGAAGGAGCCGTACAGCTCCATCGCCTCGCCGACCTTGAGCTTGTCCGGCAGCTCGCTTTCCTGCAGCTGCGCGCCGAGCAGCTGTCGCAGCTCGCCGGTTTCGCGGCGCGGGTCGATCCCGCAGACCCGGATGGTCCCGCCGTCCGGGACGCGCAGCCCCTCGACGCATTCGACCGTCGTGGTCTTGCCTGCCCCGTTGGGGCCCAGAATGCCGAAGATCTCGCCCTGTTCGACGGCGAAACCGACCCCGTTGACCGCGGTGTGGTCGCCGTAGCGTTTGACGAGGTCTTCCACCTCGATGATTGCCATACGAAGACCATGCCGCGCGACGGGGGTCCGCCGAATCAACCGCGTGGCCACGATCCCGGCGGGCGACGGTGGAGTCCCCATCAACCGATCGGTGGATGGGGGCTGGGTCACGACCCTGCGCCGATCGGGTTCCGTCACATTGACCGGACGCTTCGTGGCCACCTACGCTCGACCGGCCAGACGACGGCACCCGGAACGCGGTGAGAATCCGCGCGGTCGCGCCACTGTGACCCCGAGCCATCGGGGAAGCCAGACCCGGAGCCGTCGTGACACCCCTGAAGAGGCCGCGCTAGCCCGAGGAGGTCCCACCGCCATGTCCGAAGCGGTAGCCGCAGTACCCGTCCCCGTCCGGATCCCCGTCCGCGAGATCCTGCCCTGGGCGGTGCTCGTCATCCTCCTTTCGCTGATCGCGCTGTACTTCGTCAGCGCCGAGCAGGGCGCGGTTTCGGTGTTCGCGAACTCGTACGTCCACGAGTTCGTCCACGACGGCCGGCACCTGCTGGCCTTCCCGTGCCACTAGGCGGCACGCGCCCCATGATGAGGACCTTGCTGGTCCGCGGCATGCTCGCGGGCCTGGTCGCCGGTGTCCTGGCGACCCTTTTCGCGTACTTCTTCGGCGAGCCTTCCGTCGACACCGCCATCGGTCTCGAAGGCACCGCCGCTCATTCGCACAGTGCCCCGGGTGCCCACGAACACGCCGCCGCCGAGGAGGAAGAGCTCGTCACCCGCGGTGTGCAGAGCACCGTGGGCCTGCTGACCGGCGTCGGCCTCTACGGCGTCGCGGTCGGCGGGCTGTTCTCGCTCGCGTTCGCCTTCGTCTTCGGGCGCCTCGGCACTTTGCGACCGCGGGTGACCGCGGCTCTGCTCGCCGGTGGCGCCTTCGTGGTCGTGTTCCTGGTGCCGTTCCTGAAGTACCCCGGGAATCCGCCCGCGGTCGGTCAGGCGGGCACGATCGGGAGCCGGACTTCGCTGTACTTCGGTTTCGTCGCGCTTTCGCTGCTGGTCGGCATCCTCGCGGCGGCGTTCGGCCGGAAGCTGGCCGACAAGCTCGGCGCGTGGCGCGGCGGCCTGATCGCCGCGGGCGGGTACGTCGTGCTGATCGGTGTGGCGGCGGCGCTGTTGCCGTCGATCGACGAAGTCCCCGACGGCTTCCCGGGTTCGACGCTGTGGACCTTCCGGCTCGCTTCGGTCGGGACGCAGGTGGTGCTCTGGACCGCGCTCGGCCTGACCTTCGGGGCTCTGGCCGAGAAGGCGTTGGGGCGTAAGGCGGTAGTTCAGACCGCTTAGTGAGGGCGGACTGGATGACGTAGGACGACCATGTCCGAGCGTCCACAGAGGGTTATTGAGGGGTAAGGCAAACGTGGCGTGTCCGGCACCTCTACGGCGGGCGTTCTCTCGAAGCCGGCGCCCGGTGCTCGTGTCGCGAAAGCCACTTTCGGGACCCCGCCGACGTTGCGAAAGCCACTTTCGCAACGTTCAAGGTTGCAAAAGTGGCTTTCGCAACACGCCACGTTCGCCTTACCCCGCAATAGCATTTCGTCATCTGGATGCGGTAGTTGCGTGTGCAAGGACCGCATTCAGAGGACGAAATGCGTCAGGGGACGCCGGGCGGGACGAAAGGCAGATCGCCGGGGGCGCCCTCCTCGATCAGGCGCAGGAGCTGGGCAGTGTCGACGTGCTCCTCGACGGCGTCGGCGAGCCGGTCCAGCATGCTCTCCCGCAACGCCCCGAACCCCGGTGCGCCGTCGGCGGGTGACCAGTCCGCCACCTCGCCCAGCCAGGCGCGGCGGAAACCGTCGTTCTCGAAGGCGCCGTGCCACATCGTGCCCCACACCGCGCCCCGCCGGTATCCGTCCAAAAAGGACTCGGCGGGGCCGGTGGCGGTCACGGTGCCGTGGTGGATTTCGTACGCCGCCACCGGTTGCCCACGCCACGAGCCCGAGGGCCGGGCCAGCACCTTGTCGGCGCCGAACGAAACGCGCGTCGGCAGCAGACCGAGACCGGGGACCGTTCCGGCGCCGGACTCGACGTCGTCCTCGATTTCGGCGGCCAGCATCTGGTACCCGCCGCAGATGCCCAGCACCGGACGCCCTGCTTCGGCCCGGGCATGGACGGCGTCCGCCAGGCCGCGCGCACGCAGCCACGCCAGGTCGTCCACGGTCGCGCGGGAACCCGGCAGGATCACCACGTCGGCGGACAGGACCGTGTCCGGGTCGGCGGTCAGCGCGACCGAGACCCCGGGCTCGGCGGCGAGCGCGTCGACGTCGGTCGCGTTGGAGGCACGCGGAAAACGCACGACGGCGACCCGGAGCGACCCGCCCGAAGCACCCCAGCCCGCGGCGGCGAGCGCGTCCTCCGAGTCGATCCACACCTGGTCGAGCCAGGGCAGCACGCCGAAGACCGCGCGGCCGGTGAGCTTTTCCAGCGTCTCCAGTCCCGGCCGCAGCAGGCCGACGTCACCGCGGAACTTGTTGACCAGCCAGCCCGAAACCAGCGCCTGGTCTTCGGCGGACAGCAGGGCGAGGGTGCCGAACATCGCGGCCATGACGCCGCCGCGGTCGATGTCGCCGACGACGACCACGGGCAGGCCGAAGCGGCGCGCAAGCCCCATGTTGACGTAGTCGCCTTCGCGCAGGTTGATCTCGGCCGGGCTGCCCGCGCCCTCGCACAGCACGACGTCGAAGCGTCTTCGCAACGTAGAGAACGTGTCGAAGGCGATCTCCGCGAGCCCGGCCCGGCCCGTGGCGTACTCCCCCGCTTCCAGCGTGCCGAACGGTTTCCCGAGCGCGACGACGTGGCTGCGGCGATCGCTCCCCGGTTTCAGCAGCACCGGATTCATCGCGGCTTCCGGTTCGACGCGGGCCGCCCGCGCCTGGAGCCATTGCGCGCGGCCGATCTCGGCGCCGTCCGCGCACACCATCGAGTTGTTCGACATGTTCTGGGACTTGAACGGCGCGACCCGCACGCCCCGGCGCGCGAGCCAGCGGCACAACGCGGCGGTGACGAGGCTCTTGCCCGCGTCCGACGTCGTCCCCGCGACGAGCAGACCGCTCACCGCGTGACCGCCACCGCGACGGCGAGCGCGGCGAGACCGACCGCCCTCGACAGCCGGACCGCGCGGCGTACGTCCACCGGTTCCGGCTCGCGGCCGTCGCCGAGCACGCCGCGGCGTTCGGCACGTCCGCCGTAGCTGTTCGTCCCGCCCAGCCTGATCCCGAGCGCGCCGGCGAACGCCGCCTCGACCTGGCCCGCGTTGGGGCTCGGATGGTGCTTCCCGTCGCGGCGCCAGATCCGGAACGCGGGTCTGGCGAAACCGCCGGCCAGCGGCGCCGACGCCACGGTGAGCGCCGCGCCGACCCGGGACGGCACCAGGTTCGCCAGGTCGTCCGTCCTCGCCGACGCCCAGCCGAAGTTGGCGTACTTCGGGGACCGGTAGCCCACCATCGCGTCGAGCGTGTTGAGCGCGCGATACCCCAGCAGGCCGGGGATCCCGGCGACGGCGCCCCACAGCAGCGGCGCGACGACCGCGTCCGAGGTGTTCTCGGCGATGGACTCGGTGGTCGCCCGCGCGAGTTGTTCGGTGTCGAGCCCGGTGGCGTCGCGGGCGCACAGATGCGAAAGCCGCCGCCGCGCGGCGGGCAGGTCGCCGTCGTCGAGCAACCGGGCCATGCGGGTGCCCTCGGCCGCGAGCCCCTTGCCGCCCAGAACCACCCAGGTGGACGCCGCGGTGAGCGCGAACCGCGCGAACGGGCGCTTCCGGGTCAAGAACTGGGCCGCGACCCCCAATCCGGTGACGGTGCCCGCGCAGACCGCGGTGTACGCCGCGCCCCGCACCTTCGAATCGGCGTAAACCCGCTGTTCGAGGGCTTGCGCGGCCCGGCCGAAGCCCGCGACCGGGTGCCTCCGCCGCGGATCTCCGAACACGGCGTCGGCGACGTAACCGGTCACGAGTCCGGCTGCGGTGGCGGCTTGTCGGAGTGGCACGTGGCGAACCGTAGCGCGTGCACGAGAATGCGGGGTATGACCAAGCTGACGCACCGCCTCGCGAAGGTCCTGGAGACCCTCGCGCGCGCACTTCGCCGCTACTCGCGCGACGACGGCAAGGTGCTGATACTGGGCGGCGTCCGCTCTGGGAAGTCACACCACGCCGAGCGGCTCGCGTCCCGCCACCCGCACCTGACCTACGTCGCGCCCGGGCTGCCGCCGAGCGCCGAAGATCCCGAATGGGCCGCCCGGGTGGCCGCGCACCGCGCGCGACGGCCCGCCAACTGGAAGACGCTGGAGACCACCGACCTGGCCACGGTGCTGCGCACGGCGACGCATCCGCTGCTCATCGACTGTCTCGGCACGTGGATCAGCCGGGTACTCGACGAGGTCGGCGCCTGGGAGCAGCGCGAGGGCTGGGAACGGCGGCTCGACGACCGGCTGGAGGACTTCCTGGCGGCGTGGGCGCAGGCCGACGTGCCGGTGATCGCGGTCAGCAACGAGGTCGGCAGCGGTGTGGTGCCCGCGACGGTGTCCGGACGCGTGTTCCGTGATGTGCTGGGCGCGGTGAACAACCGGGTTTCCGCCGTGTCCGACCGGACCGTGCTGGTCGTCGCCGGCCGGATGCTGGACCTGCCCTAGGAACTGTGAGCGGAGCTGAGGGTTTGTCCGGAAAGCAACCACACGCGTGACCCGCCCCGGCCGAAGGCCCCGCTATCGCGGTGGCAGGGCGCCCAGTCCGCATCCGTGACGTGGAGGGCAGGCAGGGCCCTGCCGACGTCGATCGCGGACGCGGGTTCACCAGACACTCAGGAGTCGACATGCGTATCGCCATCCCCGACGCCGCCGCCGAAGCGGCCGCGCGCGCCAGGCTGGACGGTCTGGTCAAGCCGCTGGGTTCACTCGGACGGCTCGAAGACCTGGCCGCCTGGCTCAGCGCGGCGCACGGCGTCGTCCCGCCGCGGCCGCTCGACGACGTCCGCGTGGTCGTCTTCGCCGGGGACCACGGGGTTTCCGGGATGTCGGCGTATCCGCGCGAGGTCACCGCGGCGATGGTGCGGGTGTTCCTTGCCGGGAAGAGCGGTGTCGGCGTGCTGGCCAAGCTGTCCGGGGCCACGGTGCGGGTATGCGACATCGCGGTGGACTGGGAAGGCGCGGACGTCCCCGCCGAGGTCACCGCGCACAAGGTCCGGCGGGGTTCCGGTGCGATCGACGTCGAGGACGCGCTCGCCGAGGGCGAGGCGCGGACGGCGTTCGAGCACGGGCTGGCGATCGCGGACGAGGAGATCGACGGCGGCGCGGATCTGCTCATCCCCGGCGACATGGGGATCGGCAACACGACGATCTGCGCGGCCGTGGTCGCCTCGGTGCTCGGCCTTTTCCCGGAGGACGTCGTCGGTACGGGCACCGGGATCGACGAGTCCGGGCGGGCACGGAAGGTCGCGGTCGTCGAGGCCGCGTTGATCAGGGCCGGTGCGGTGAAAGACCCTTTCACGGTGCTGACCGCGCTCGGCAGCGCTTGTCTCGCCGCGACGGCGGGCTTTCTCGTGCAGGCGGCGGTGCGCGGGGTGCCGGTGCTGCTCGACGGCGTGTTCTCCGGGGCCGCGGCGCTCGTCGCCCGCGAGATCGCGCCCGGTGCCGAGCAGTGGTGGCTGGCCGGGCACCGGTCGACCGAGCCGTCGCAGGCGTACGCGTTGAAGGCGCTCGACCTGGAGCCGATCCTCGACCTCGGGCTGCGGCTCGGCGAGGGCAGCGGCGCCGTGCAGGCGGTACCCGTGCTGAGGGCGGCGCGGGCGATCCTCGCGGACATGGGCCTGCTGGCGGATCTGGCTTGATCGCCGACGCGCTGAAGATGGCCGTCGGCACCCTGACCACCGTCCGGGTGCCGGCGCCGGGGGTGATCGACCGGCGGGTGGCGGGCGGCGCGATGGTGCTCGCCCCGCTGGCCGCCGTGCCGCTCGCGGCCGCCGCCTCGCTGATCGTCTTCCTGGGTGGGCTGCTCGGTCTGCCCGCGTTCGCGTCGGCGGCGCTCGCGGTGGGCGCGGTGGCGCTGGGCAGCCGCGGCCTTCATCTGGACGGGCTCGCCGACACGGCGGACGGGCTCGGTGCTTCGTACGACCGCGCACGGGCCCTGGAGGTCATGCGGCGCGGGGATTCCGGGCCGACCGGGATCGCGACCCTGGTGCTGACGTTGCTCGTGCAGACCGGCGCGCTGGCCGGGGCGATCTCGGCCGGGCACGGGATCGTGGCGGTCGCGGCGGCGGTCATCGCCGGACGCGGGGTGCTCTCGCTGTGCTGCGCGCGCGGGGTCCCCTCGGCCCGGGGAGAAGGGCTGGGCGCGACCGTCGCCGGTTCGGTGCCGGTGTGGGCGGCGGCCGCGGTGTTCACCGTGCTCGCGGGCGCGGCCGCGCTCATACTCCCGTGGTGGCAAGGGCTCGCCGCCGTGGCGCTGGGCTATCTGGCCGCGGCGGCGCTGCTGGCACGGTGCGTTCAGCGGCTGGGCGGGGTCACCGGGGACGTGCTCGGCGGCTGCGTGGAGGTCGCCGTCGCGGGCGTCTTGCTGGCTTCGTCCTTCTGAGGAGCCGCCAGTTTCTCGTCGATCTCCGGCAGCCAGAAGCACAGCTCGAAGGTCTTCATCCCGGCCCAGAGCCCGAATTTCCGTCCCTGCGCGACCAACGTGAGCGACGCGAACAGCAGCAGCGCCGCGATCACGGCGGCGATGAACGGATGCTTGCCCGCGAAGATGTCGACGATCGCGGCGACCGCCCCGGCCAGCAACGGCGGCGCGCAGTTGCGCACCATGAGCCCGGACGCGCGCAGCCGCGTGATGTCGGCCGCGACCTCCTTGTCGTGCAGTTGCAGCGCGCACAGCAGGAGATGCGGGTTCTCCTTCAGGAACGCGCGGTCCTCGGCCGCGGGCATCCGGCGGACGAACTCCGCGGTGGCGTTCCGGTTCCGCCTGCGCGGCACGATCCGCTCCAGCGCTTCGCCGAGCGGATAGGCCAGGTAGCCCAACAGGAAGCTGAGCACCACGATCACGACGACCAGCAGCACGGTCGGCACGCCGGCGACGCTCGCCGCCGTCAGGATGTGGAGTTTCGTCCCGAGGTAGCCGAAGAACGCGACGTACAGCGCGCCGGGGATGGTGTAGGCGAAGAGATCGAAGACGCCGATCGCGAAGTTCACCGGCCCATCCAACCATTCCCGCGTGCTGGATGGTCGTGAGTTCCCGCTCTCCTCACCGCTCACCAGCCAGGGCTTCGGCCACCTCGTCGGCGTGGGGGATGGTCGCGGCGATGATGCCGTCCAGCACCTTCCGCGTCGCCGTCATTTCGTCGATCGCCGTGGTGATCCGGTCCCGCTCCCGGTACAGCTCGGGCAGCAGGTCGACGCAGGCGGGCGCGAGCCCGTCCCCCAGATCGACCATGCACGGCAGCACCCCCGCGATGGTCGCGGTGCCCAGCCCCGCGGACAGGAGGGTGCGGATGTTGCGCACCCGCGCGACATCCCCTTCGGAATATTCGCGGTACCCACTAGGCCTTCGCACCGGATGCAGAAGGCCCTGTTCCTCGTAGTAGCGGAGCAACCGCTCCCGCACGCCCGTCCGCCGCACCAGCTCACCGATCCGCATGAGAACAACCAATACACGATCAGGAGCTGACTCTCACACCGATGAGAGACTTCAGCCTTGCCCCGTGACCGATCAGACTCGGCCCGATGGGTGGCGAAAGGCGCCCGGCGACCGCGTTGCTGAGCATGATGTACTCGTCGATGAACGGTTTCCCGCACGCCGCCGCGCTCGTCGGCAGCGCCGGGGTCCCGGTGGCCGAGTTCACGAAGCCCGCCGTGGACTGGTTCCTGCCCTCAGTGATCGGCGAGATCCTCAAAGCCGAGGCGCCCACCATCGACAACGGCGAGTATCCCGGTCGCGAACCCTGCGCTTGCTGGAGCAGGCCGTCGCGGCGGGGTTCGGCGAGAGCAGCTACCTGGCGGTGATGGAAGTCCTCAAGAAGGGCGCTTCCTGACCGCGGCGAGCGCGGCCAGGAACGCGTCCACCGTCTCCCGGTCCCGCACCGCGATCCGCAGGTACCGCGCGTCCAGCCCCGGGAAGGTGTCCCCGCGCCGGACGGCGAACCCCTTCTCCCGCAACCGTTCCCGGACGCCGTCGGCGTCGGGGAGCCGGATGAGCACGAACGGCCCCCGCGGCTCCCCCAGCACCTCGACACCCAGCGCGGTCAGCCCCGAAACCAGGTACTCCCGGTCCGCTTCCGCCGCCACCGCCAGCTTTTCGGCTTCCTCCAGCGCGGCCGGACGGCAACACGCCACCACGGCGACGGCGGCCAGTGACGACACCGACCACGGGGGCTGGACCGCGCGCAGACTGTCCACAACGGACTCTTCGGCCAGTACGTACCCGGCACGCAACCCGGCGATTCCCCAGGTCTTCGTCAGGCTGCGGAGTACGACGAAACCAGGTTGTCCCGCAACGCTTTCGGTCTCACCGGGGACGGCGTCGAGGAAGGCCTCGTCGACGACGACCAGCCGGCCGGGCCGCCCCAGCGCGAGCAGGTCCGCGGCCGGATGCAGCACCGAAGTCGGGTTTGTGGGATTCCCGACGAAGACCAGGTCCGCCTCCTCCGGAATGTCGCCCAGCCGGAAGCCGTCGCCGGGTGACAGCAGCACCCGGTGCACGGGATGGCCCGCCGCGCGCAACGCGGCCTCCGGTTCGGTGAACTGCGGGTGCACGACGACAGCGTGGGACGGCCGCAAAGCCGTGGCCAGCAACGTGAACGCCTCGGCCGCGCCCGAGGTCACCAGGACTTGGGACTCGGGCAGCGAATGCCGGGAAGCGACCGCGGCCGTGGCGGCGGTCACGTCCGGATAGGCGGCCAGGTCGTCCAGTGCGGCCGCCAGTTCGGCGCGCAGCCAAGCGGGCGGTGCCGGGAGACGGACGTTGACCGCGAGGTCGACGAGTCCTTCGCCGACCTCGCGATCGCCGTGGTGCCAGAGGTCGTAATCAGCCATGGTCGCGTACCGCGGTGGCGAACCGTTCGGCGAGTTCGGGATGGCCCGCCCAGTGGACGTGCAGGTACGACGCGTGCAGGGACGCCGACGCGAACCCGTCGGGCGTGCGATCCCAGCCCCAGGCCGGGGTCGGCCCGCTGCCGGGCTCGATGATCGTGCGGTGGAATTCGTGCCCGGTGACGCGTTGCCCCGCGACGGCGAGCACGCTGTCCACGGGCGCGAAAGCCTTGCGGTAGCCGAGTTTCCCGCGTTTCGTCATGGTGGCTGACGCGTCGAGGACGCCGGTCATCGGTGTCCCGTCGATGTCCTGGCACAGATACAGCAGCCCGGCGCACTCCGCCACGACGGGCATCCCGTCGCCGACGGCCCGCGCGACCGCGGTCCGCAGCGGGACGTTCGCCGACAGTTCCTCGGCGTGCACCTCGGGAAAGCCACCGCCGAAGTACAGCCCGGCGCAGCCTTCGGGGAGTTGCTTGTCCTGCAACGGATCCACGTCGACGACGTCGACACCGGCGGCGGCGAGCAGTTCGACGGCCTCGGTGTAGCGGAAGGTGAACGCGGGACCCGCCGCCGCGGCGACCACCGTGCGGCGCCCGTCATACGCGAACGGAGGCCGCCAAGGCTCCCCCGAGAGCCGAGACGCCGATCGCGCGACCTGCACGATCGCGCCGAGGTCCACGCCCTCGCTGATCCATCCCGCCAGCTCCGGCAGCAGCCGTTCCGACTCACTAGCCCGCTCCGCCGCCGGGACCAGGCCGAGGTGACGGCTCGGCGCGTGGATCTCTTCGTTGCGGTACAACGTTCCCAGCAGCGGAACGCCGGTCGCCTCCAGCGCGGTGACGATCTCGTCCGCGTGCCGCTGCGAGCCCAGCTTGTTCAGGATGACGCCGGCCAGCCGGACGCGCGTGTCGTACTGCGCGAACCCGAGTACGGTCGCGGCGACACTGCGCGACGCGGCCGAGGCGTCCACGACCAGCACCACCGGCGCGTCCAGCAACCGCGCGACATGCGCCGTCGACGCGTACCCTTCGGTGCCGAGCGCCCCATCGAACAGGCCCATCACGCCTTCGATGACCGCGATGTCCGCACCGGCGGAACCGTGCCGTAGCAACGGGATCAGCCGATCCTCCCCCTGGAGGAACGGGTCGAGGTTGCGCGGGGGCCGTCCGGTGGCCAGCGCGTGGTAGCTCGGGTCGATGAAGTCGGGGCCGACCTTGTGCCCGGAGACCTTCAGTCCTCGCGCCCGCAACGCCGCCATCAGGCCCGCGGCGATCGTGGTCTTGCCGTGCCCGGAGCCGGGCGCGGCGATGACCACGCGATTCACCATTCGATGCCTCGCTGGCCTTTTTGCCCGGCGTCCATCGGATGCTTCACCTTCGTCATCTCGGTGACCAGGTCCGCGGCCTCGATCAGCTCGGGCGGCGCGTACCGGCCGGTGATCACCACGTGCTGGTGGCCGGGGCGCGCGGTCAGCGTCGAGACGACGTCGTCCACCTCCAGCCAGCCCCATTTGAGCAGGTAGCTGAACTCGTCGAGGACGTAGAAGTCGTGCGTCTCGGCGGCGAGACGACGTTTGATCTCGGCCCAGCCCTCACGGGCGTTCTCGGCGTGGTCCTCCTCGGAACCGGACTTGCGCGCCCAGCTCCAGCCTTCGCCCATCTTGTGCCACTCGACCGGGCCACCCTGGCCGGTGTCCTCGTTCAGCTTGCCGAGCGCGCGGAACGCGGCTTCCTCGCCGACGCGCCATTTCGCCGATTTGACGAACTGGAACACGCCGGTCGACCAGCCCTGGTTCCACGCGCGCAGCGCCATGCCGAACGCGGCCGTGGACTTGCCCTTCATCTCGCCGGTGTGCACGGCGAGCAGCGGACGGTTGCGGCGCTGGCGGGTGGTGAGCCCGTCGTTCGGCACCGTCTCCGGTTTGCCCTGGGGCATTACGCCGCCTTTCCGGAGATACGACTGCGGACGGCGCCCGCAAGGGTGTCGGCGGCGACCTCGGCGACCGGGACGTGTTCCGCGCCAAGGTGTTCGGCCAGTTCCGCGGCGAGCCCGAGCCGCATTTTCCCGCTCTCGCAGTCCATCACGATCGAAGTCACGTTCCCGGCCAGCAGCCCGGCCGCCTGTTTCGCGCGCTGGACGGCGTCGGCACCGCTGGTCGCGCGGCCGTCGGTGACGACGACGAGCAGCGGACGGCGCAGCGGATCACGGACCGCTTCGATCCGCAGAACCCGCGCCGCCTCAAGGAGTCCCTCGGCCAGCGGCGTGCGGCCGCCGGTCGCGAGACCGTCCAAACGGGACGCGGCGGCGTCGACGCTGATCGTCGGCGGGAGCGAGAGTTCGGCGCCGGAAGCGCGGAAGGTCACCAGGCCCACCTTGTCGCGCCGCTGGTAGGCGTCGAGCAGCAGCGACAGCACGGCGGTCTTGACCTCGCGCATCCGCTGCCGCGCGCCCATCGAGCCGGACGCGTCGACGCAGAACAGCACCAGGTTGCCCTCGCGCCCTTCCCGCCGCGCGAACCGGAGATCCCGGGGCCGCACCACGAGCCCGGCGCCGCTGCGGCCGCGGGACCGCTGATGCGGCGCGGCCGCGCGCACGGTCGCGAGCAGATGCGGATGCCCGTCCTTGGTCCCGGCGGGCTGGACGCCGATGGTCCGCCCGTTGTCGGTGATCGCCCGCGAGCGCCGTCCGGCGGCACCCTCACCGGTGCCCTTCACCTCGAAACGCCTGGCACGAAAGGCTTCCCCGGCACCGACCGGCTTCTGGTCACCGCCGCTCTGGCCGCCACCCGACGGCTCCTGGCCGCCTTCCGACGGCGGCGGGCCCGAGGTTTCGCCGCCCTCCGGCGGGGTCCCCGAACCGGGGCCGTCGTCGTCGGGACCGGGACCTTCCGGCTCGGCGTCCTGAAGCGCCTGCTCCAGCTGCTCCTCGGAGATCCCGGGCGCGTCGAAGGGATTCCGGCGACGACGGTGCGGCAACGCGAGCCGGGCCGCGACCCGGACGTCGTCGGTGGTCACCTCGGTGCGCCCGGCCCAGGCGGCGTGCGCGACCGCGGTCCGCGCGGTCACGATATCCGCGCGCATCCCGTCGACCTCGAAGGACGCGCAGACCTCGGCGATCTGCCGCAGCGCGTCGTCGGGCAGTTTGACCGACGGCAGAAGTCGTTGTGCCGCCTCGATGTCCGCGGCGAGTTCGGCGTCGGCCGCGGCGTACTGACCGGCGAAACCGTCGGGATCCGCCTCGTAGGCGAGCCGGCGGCGGACGACCTCGACCCGCAGTTCGGGATCCCGGCTGGACGCGACCTCGACGGTGAGCCCGAAGCGGTCCAGCAGCTGCGGCCGCAGTTCGCCTTCCTCGGGGTTCATCGTGCCGATCAGGACGAACCGGGCCGCGTGCGACACCGAGACACCCTCGCGCTCGACGGTCGCGCGCCCCATGGCGGCGGCGTCGAGCAGCGTGTCGACCAGGTGGTCGTGCAGGAGGTTGACCTCGTCCACGTACAGCAGCCCGCGATGCGCGGCCGCGAGCAGGCCGGGCTGGAAATCGGTGACGCCGTCGGCGAGCGCGCGTTCCAGGTTCAGCGAACCGATCACGCGGTCCTCGGCCGCGCCGACCGGCAGCTCCACGAGCCGCGCGGGACGGCGGTGCGCGGGCGAACCTTCGGCGTGCGGACCGTCGGGGCAGCCCGGATCGGGCTCGACGGGGTCGCAGGAGAACCGGCACGCGTCCACCACGTCGACGCCGGGCAGCAGACCGGCCAGCGCGCGCACCATCGTCGACTTCGCCGTGCCCTTCTCGCCGCGCACCAGCACCCCGCCGACGGCGGGCGAGATCGAGGAAAGCACCAGCGCCAGGCGCAGATCCGGCATCCCCACAACGGCGGTGAACGGGTACGGCTTCACAGCTCTCCTGTCGTCGACGACCTCCGGCCGATCATCGCATAGGAATTCCGTCATCTACCGTGACCGAGGTGCGCGAAAAATCACCCCTGACGGTCGTCGGGATCGGGGCCGACGGCTGGCCCGGTCTGTCCTCGCAGGCCAGGGAAGCGGTGCTGAACGCCGACGTGGTCGTGGGTTCGCCGCGTCAGCTCGCGTACCTGCCGGCCGGGACGAAAAGCGAGCCCTGGCCGAGCCCGCTCCTTCCCGGCCTGGACGCCTTTCTCGCTGAGCGGGAAGGCCGCGTCTGCGTCCTGGCCAGCGGTGATCCCCTGCTGTCCGGCATCGGCACGACGCTGATCCAGCGCGGCTACGACGTCGAGGTCCTGCCCGCGCTGTCCTCGGTGACGCTCGCCCGCGCGAAGCTCGGGTGGTCGGCGGAGGAGACCGAAGTGGTCACCGTCGTCGGCCGCGCGATCGGCCGGGTGAACCGCGTTCTGGCGCCCGGCCGGAAGATCCTCGTCCTCGGCGCGAACGCCGAAGACCTCCTCGACCTGCTCAAAGCCCGCGGTTACGGCAAAAGCCGCGTCACCGCGCTGTCCGACCTCGGCGGTCCCGACGAACGTGTCGGCCCCGGCTCGCTGACCGTGTTCGCCATCGAGGCCGACGGGCCCGCGCTGCCGTTGACCGGCCTTCCTGACGACGCCTTCGAGCACGACGGCCAGCTCACCAAACGCGACCTCCGCGCGTCCGCGTTGGCCAGGCTCGCGCCGTCGCCCGGCGAACTGCTGTGGGACGTCGGCGCGGGCGCGGGCAGCGTCGGGATCGAGTGGTCCCGCGTGCATCAGCTGAACCGGGCGATCGCGATCGAGCGGTCGCCCGAGCGGGCCGCCCGGATCACCCGGAACGCGGACGCGCTCGGCGTCCCGGAACTCGACGTGGTGATCGGCGCGGCGCCGGACGCGCTCGAAGGGCTGACCAGGCCGCAAGCGATCTTCATCGGCGGCGGGCTGACCGTGCCCGGTGTGCTGGACGCCTGCCTGGCGACCGGCGCGCGGATCGTCGCGCACGGCGTGACCCTCGAAGCCGAACAGGCACTGGCCCGCGCGTACGGCGAACACGGCGGGGAGCTGATCCGCGTCGCCGTCGAACAGGCCGCGCCGCTGGGCGGATTCACCGGCTGGACCCCGGCGCGGGTCGTCACACAGTGGAACTATCGGAGCAAACCGTGACAGTGCACTTCATCGGCGCCGGACCCGGCGCGGCCGATCTCATCACCGTGCGGGGCCGTGACCTGCTCGGCCGCTGCGAAACCTGCCTGTACCCCGGCAGCATGACGCCGACAGCGCTTTTGGAGTACTGCCCGGACGACGCGGTACTCGTCGACACCGCGAACCTCGACCTGCCCGCGATCGTCGAGCGCATGGTCGAGGCCCACGGGAAGGGCCACGAGATCGCGCGGCTCTGTTCCGGCGATCCGTCGATCTACAGCGCGGTCGCCGAGCAGATGCGCCGCCTCGACACGGCCGGTGTTCCCTACGACGTCACGCCGGGTGTCCCCGCGTTCGCCGCCGCGGCCGCACTGCTCAACCGCGAACTGACCGTGCCCGAGGTCGGGCAGAGCCTGGTCATCACGCGGGCCCAGGCCCGGTCCACGGCCATGCCACCGGGGGAAACGCTGGCGAACTTCGCGCGCACCGGCACCACCCTCGCGCTGCATCTGGCGATCAACCGCGTCGAGCAAGTAGTCGACGAATTGCGGCCGTTCTACACCGACGACTGCCCGGCGGCGGTCGTCGCGCTGGCGAGCCAGCCCGGTGAGCAGGTGCTGCGCGGCACGCTCGGCACCATCGCGGCGCAATCCCGCGAGGCCGGGATCAACCGCGCGGCGCTGATCTTCGTCGGACGAACCCTTGCCGCCGAAGGGTTTCCCGACAGCTTCCTGTACTCGGCCACCCGCGATCGCGCCAACCAACCGGAGTCGCTGTGAAACTGGGTCATCCTAAAAGCGTTCGCTGGGGCCTGCTGGCCGCCGGGACCATCGCCGCCGAGTTCGCGGCGGGCGTCGAAGAGAGCAAACACGGTGTCCTCGAAGCCGTCGCCGCGCGATCCGGTGACCGGGCGGCCGAATTCGCGAGCCGCTTCGAGATCCCGAAATGCTACGGCGCCTACGAAGACCTGCTCGCCGATCCCGACGTCGACGCGATCTACATCTCGACGCCGCATCCGCTGCACGGCGAATGGGCGATCCGCGCGGCCGAAGCCGGCAAGCACATCCTGTGCGAGAAGCCGCTGACGATGTCCGTCGCCGAGGCCGAGAAGGTCATCGACGCCGCCCGCGCCAACGACGTCTTCCTCATGGAGGCGTTCATGTACCGGCTGCATCCGCAGATCCGGCGGCTGGCCGAGCTGATCTCCTGCGGCGCCATCGGCGAGGTCCGCGCCGTGGACGTCGCCTTCAGCTACAACTTCGCCGTCCCCCGGCTCACCGATCCCGCGCTGGGCGGCGGCGGGATCTTCGACGTCGGCTGTTACTGCACGTCGCTCGCGCGGCTGGTCTCGCAGGCGGCGACCGGGCAGGACGTCGTCGAGCCCGAAGAGGTGCTCGGGATGGCGAGGCTCGACGAGAACGGCGTCGACGAGGTCGCGTTCGGCTTGCTGCGGCTGCCCGGCGGGATCCTCGCGCAACTGGCCTGCGGCTTCCGGCTCACGCAGGACGACCACATCCGCGTGTACGGCTCGGAAGGGCAGCTGTACGTGCCGAAACCGGCGTGGATCCACGAAATGCGCAAGCCGAAGACGTCGCAGATCATCCTCACGCCGGAGGGCGGCGAGCCCGAGGTGATCGAGGTCGAAGCGACTCAAGGCCTCTTCGCTCGCGAGGCCGACCACGTCGCCACGCACCTCGAAGACCGGCAAGCACCCGAACTCAACTGGGCGGAGACGCTCGCCAACCTGCGCACGTTGGAGCGGTGGCGGGCGGCCATCACCCGATGAAGCTGCTGATCCTGGGCGGCACCGGCGAAGCACGCGAACTCGCGAAGGAACTCGTGGCGCGCGGCGAGCACGTCGTGTCCTCACTCGCGGGCCGCGTCGCGCGCCCGAAGCTGCCGGACGGCGAAGTCCGCGTCGGCGGCTTCGGCGGCCCGGAAGGCCTCGCGCGCTGGCTGACCGAGAACGACGTCGACGCGGTGATCGACGCCACCCATCCTTTCGCCCAGCGCATCGGCGCCAACGCGGCCATCGCGACGCGCGAAACGGGAACGCCGCTGCTCAGGCTCGCCAGGCCCGGCTGGACCGAACAGCCCGGCGACACCTGGCACTGGGCCGACGACCTCGACCACGCCGCGCGGCTGCTGCCGTCGCTCGGCGGACGCGTGTTCCTCACCAGCGGACGTCAAGGGCTCGCCGCCTTCGCCGGGCTGGATCTCTGGTTCCTGATCCGCTGCGTCGACCCGCCCGAGGCGCCACTCCCCCGCCGTCACGAAATCCTGCTGGACCGCGGGCCGTACACGGTGGAGAAGGAACGCTCGCTCATGGAGACCCACGGCGTCGAGGTCCTCGTCACCAAGGACAGCGGCGGCGAGATGACCGCGGCGAAGCTCACGGCGGCCCGCGCGCTCGGCCTCCCGGTGGTCGTCGTCCGGCGGCCGCCGCGACCGGAAACGGCCAGCGTAACGACAGTTCAGGGCGCTATAACCTGGTTGAGCGGCACGGTGAAGGGCAGCCCTGCGTAAGCCGTTCGGACCAGACCCGTTAGCGTTGCGCCGATGCGTTTGATCGCTGTCACGCTGGGGTTGCTGTCCGCCTTGTGCGCGTTGGCTTTCCCCTTCCTGCCGGTGGTGCAGGACACAGCGGAGGTCGTCTGGCCAACGGGCGGCGACACCCGCTCCGTCAACGCGCCCTTGACCGGGTACTGGGCGCAGGATCTGCGCGTCGATCTGCCGTGCACCACCGTCCGGTCGCTGGACGCGCGTTCGCAGGGCCAGGCGCTGTTGTTCTCCACCGTGCCCGACGGCCGCACCGACCCGCGCGCCGGCAAGGGCGTCGGCCTGCAACTGCGGATCGACAACGGCGTGCTGCTCGCGTCCAGCCAGGGTCAGCAGATCGTGCAGCAGCCGCTGCCTCCTCAGTCAACGTCGCAGCACAACTGCGACGTCAAGTTGTCGGCGGACGCGAACCAGATGACGCTGACCGTCGCCGAGACCGTGGTGTTCCACGCCGAGGGCGACGTCCGGCCACGGCTGGTCGGGATCTACTCGTCGATCAACGCGGGCAAGGACCCGATCGGCGGCCTGCACGTCTCGGTCGTCCCGGACACCCGCTACCAGACTTCGCCGACGGTGTGGAAGTGGATCATCGGCGTCATCGCGGCGCTGTCGTTCATCGGCTGCCTGATCGCGGTGTGGCGGATGGACTCCGGGTTCGCCCGCCGCGCGCCGCGCTGGGCGCCGGTCGGCTGGTGGCGGCTGACCGCCCGCGACGCGACGGTGATCATCGCGCTCGGCGCGTGGGTCTTCATCGGCCCGGTCACCTCGGACGACGGCTACATCCTCACGATGTCGAGAGTGGCCGAAGAGACCGGCTACCTCACGAACTACCACCGGTGGTTCGGGGTCGCCGAAGCGCCGTTCGGCTGGTTCTACCACGTGTACCAGCTGATGGCGCACGTCAGCACGGTGCCGCCGTGGATCCGGCTCCCTTCGTTCCTGCTCGGCGTGCTGAGCTGGCTGCTGATCAGCCGCGAGGTCATGCCGCGCCTGGGTACGCAGGTCCGCACGAGCCGCGCGGCCGGCTGGGCCGCCGCCGCGGTCTTCCTCGTCTGGTGGATGCCGTTCAACAACGGTGTCCGGCCCGAACCGGTCGCCGCGCTGGGCTCGCTGCTGGCGATCTGCGCCGTCGAACGCGCGCTGGTGACCCGCCGCCTGCTGCCGTTGTGTCTCGGCCTGACCGCTGCCGGGTTCACCCTAGCCGCGACGCCGACCGGGCTGATCGCGGTCGCGCCGTTCCTGGTCGCCGCGCGCCCGCTGTACAAACTGGTCCGCCAGCGCGCCGAGAACGGCTGGCTGCCGGTGCTCGCGCCGGTGCTGGCCGCCGGGTTGCTGGTGCTCGTCGTGGTGTTCGCCGACCAGACCTTCGCCACCGTGCAGGAGGCGACCCGGATCCGCACCCTGGTCGGCCCGAACCTGTCGTGGTTCCAGGAACTCGCGCGCTACCAGCTGCTCTTCGAAAGCCTGCCGGACGGCTCCGTGCCGCGCCGGTTCCCCGTGCTGCTGGTGCTGCTGTGCACCGGGACCTGCCTGGTGGTGCTGTTGCGCCGCGGCCGGATCCCCGGCGCCGCGCTCGGCCCCAGCCGCCGCCTGATCGGCACGGTCGCCCTGTTCTTCCTGCTGCTGGCGCTCACCCCGACCAAGTGGACGCACCACTTCGGCGCGTTCGCCGCGGTCGGCGCGGCCATGGCGGCCTTGACCGCGCTGGCGACCAGTTCGACGGTGCTGAGGTCCAGACGGAACCGGGCGGCGTTCCTCGCCGGGCTGCTCGTGGTCGGCGCGCTGGCCGCGACCGGGCCCAACTCCTTCTGGTTCGTCTCGAAACTCGGCGTGCAGTGGACCGCCGTGGCACCGTCGATCGGCGGGATCCCGCTGTCGACGATCCTGCTGATCGCGGCCGCGATCGCCGGGGTGTACGCGTTCGTGGAGAACGTCCGCGCGCACCGGCCCGGTCTCCAGGCGGGGCCGCAGGAGGGACGGAGCCGGTCGCTGCGGCTCGGTTCGCTCTCGCTGGTGGTCGTCTGCGGTCTGATGGCCACGGGCGAATTCGTCAGCATGGCGTGGGCGATCCACAACCAGCAGGGTTCCTACAGCCTCGGCGCCGCGAACTTCGGGCATCTGTTCGGCAAGAGCTGCAACCTCTCCGACCACGTGATGGTGGAACGCGACGCCGCGACCAGCATCCTGCGGGCCCAGTCCGAACAGCGGACGGTGCCGGTCGAAAAGGAGGAGCCGCCCGCCGGGCAGACTCCGCCGCTGCCCGATCCGGTACAGGACAACGGCCGCGTGCAGACCGGGTTCCACACCCGCGCGATCGACGACAAGGACCCGCTCGCCGAGCCACCACACGGCTTCAAACCCGACGAAGTCCCGATGTGGAGCAGCTTCCTCGACCCCGAAACGCGGGCCGGGCGGCTGCGCAGCGACTGGTACGCCCTCTCCGAGAAGCCCGCCGACGGCCAGATCGTGGTCGCCACCGCGGGCGCGGCCCGGCGGCCGGCGTCGGTGAGCCTCGACTACGGCGTCAACACCGGCGAAGGCGTGAGGGTCGTCCGCAGCCAGTTCGTGCTGCCGCCGGGCGCCGGGACCAACGGCTGGAACGACACCCGGATCAACCTGCGCGACCTCCCCGCCGAGACGACGTCGGTGCGGATCAACATCGTCGACAACGACCTCACCGAGGACGGCTGGATCGCCGCGTCCGCCCCGCGGGTGCCGACGTTCACCACGCTGACCGAGAAGATCGCGGGCAAGCAGGTGTACATCGACTGGCCCGCGTCGTTCGTCTACCCGTGCGTGCAGCCGGTGACCTCGCACGACGGCATCTCGAAGGTGCCCGACTACCGGATCACCCCGGGCACCGTCGCCGACGAGGCGAACTGGGCGTCCAGCACCAACGGCGGCCCGATCGGCTGGCTCGAGGAGGTCGCGGCCGAACCCGAGGTGCCCAGCTACCTGATCGGCCAGCCGAGCCAGTCCTGGGGCCAGTTGCTGCAGGTGGAACCGTTCACCGAGGGGATCGCGCCGACGATCGTCCACGGCGAGAAGGTCGTCCCCGGCTGGTGGTCGCCGGGTCCGGGACCACGGCAGCCGAACGGCAAGGACCCGACGCGCTAGGCGTCACTCGCGTGCTTGAAGCCGTAACTCGCGTGATCGCAGGCGTAACTCGTGAGTTACGCCTCCAATCACGCGAGTGCGGTCTCTGATCACGCGAGTTACGAGTTCAGGCCTGCCAGTGCGGGCGGCAGCGGGCCTTCGTGCAGGACGCCTAGCCGCTGCGTAGCGCGCGTGAGCGCGACGTAGAGCTCAGCGGCACCGCGCGGGCCGTCGGCGAGGATCCGCTCCGGGTCCACGACGAGGACGGCGTCGAACTCGAGCCCCTTCGTCTCCGACGCGGGCACTGTGCCCGGCACTCCGGGCGGGCCGATCACGACGCTGGTGCCTTCGCGCCCGGCTTCGTCCTTGACGAACTCCTCGATGGCGCCCGCCAGGGAATCCGCGTCGACCTGCCGCGCCCACGGCCGGACGCCGTTGGACCGGACCGACTCCGGCGCCCGGACGTCGGGCGCGAACTCGGCGAGCACCGACGCGGCGACGGCCATGATCTCCGCCGGGGTGCGGTAGTTCACCGTCAGCGACCGGTAGACCCAGCGGCCCGGCACGTACGGCTTCAGCATCGCGTCCCACGATCGCGCCCCGGCCTCGGACCGGCGCTGCGCCAGATCACCGACGACGGTGAACGACCGGCTGGGACAGCGCCGCATCAGCACCCGCCAGTCCATTTCGGACAGTTCCTGTGCCTCGTCGACCACGACGTGCCGGTACGTCCAGTCCCGATCGGCGGAGGCGCGTTCGACGAGGCTGCGCGTGTCGTGCTCCACGAACCGGTCGGCGAGTTCGTCGGCGAAGAGCAGGTTCTCCGCCGAAAGCATGACGTCCTCGTCCATCTCCTCGCGATCGAGCTTCATCGTGTCGAGCACACCTTCGGCGTACTCGGCCTCGGCCTTCTTCTCCCGCGCGAGCGCCTTCTCCGCCGCCTCGTCCGCCGTCTTGTCGCGGCCGAGCAGGTCGACGAGTTCGTCGAGCAGCGGCATGTCCGACACCGTCCAGGCTTCCCCTTCTTCGCGCAGCAGCGCCTGGTCGGCACCGGCCGCGCGAAGGCGTTCCGACGACGAAAGAAGCGAGCCCAGCAGGCTTTCGGGCGTCAGGATCGGCCAGAGGTCGCTGAGCGCGGTGGTGAACGTCTCGCTCTCCGCCAGTTCCTTGAGCAGGTCCTTCCGCAGCCGCTCCCATTCGTCGCGGTCGTCCCGGCTGAGCCAGCCGCGGCCGATCCGCGCGATCGCCCGCTCGGTCAGGACGTAGGTGACGATGTCGGTGAACGTCCCGCGCGCCTCGTTGTGCGGCAGCCCGCTCTTGCGCGCCTCGTCCCTGGCCCATTCCGCGGTCTCGGCGTCGATCCGCACGGTGACGTCGGCGAGGTCGATCAGCACCGGCTCCTCCGGCAGCCGCTGGCGATCGGCGACGGCGGCCTTGAGGACGTCCAGCATCTTCAGCGAACCCTTGAGCCGGGTGGCTTCCGGGCCGTCCTCGGCCGTGACGTGCTTGCCGGGAACGAAATCGCCGGTGGTCATGAACACCACGTCGGTCTCGCCCAAGGACGGCAGGACCCGGCCGATATGGTGCAGGAACGCCGGATTCGGCCCGACCACGAGCACACCGTGGCGTTCCATCCGCTCGCGCTGGGTGTAGAGCAGGTACGCGACGCGGTGCAGCGCCACCACGGTCTTGCCGGTGCCCGGCCCGCCCTCGATCACCAGCACGCCGGGGTGCTCGTGCCGGATGATCTCGTCCTGTTCGGACTGGATCGTCGCGACAATGTCCCGCATCCCCTCGCCGCGCGGCGCGTTGACGGCCGCGAGCAGCGCCGCGTCACCTTCCGCGTCACCGCCGGGACGGCCGAACAGCTCGTCGGTGAAGCCGAGCAGCTCACGTCCGTGCGTGTGGAACTGACGGCGGCGGCGCATCTTCTCCGGCGTCGCGGCGGTCGCGGTGTAGAACGGGCGGGCGGCGGGTGCCCGCCAGTCGAGCAGCACCGGCTCGTAGTCGTTCTCCTCGTCGAAGAGCCCGATGCGGCCGATGTACGAGGTCTCTTCCGCGAGACTGTCCAGCCTGCCGAAACACAGGCCGTTGTCGACGACGTCCAGCCGCCGCGACTCCCTGGCCAGCGCCCGCACCTCGACGTCGCGCTCCATGGCCGTCCCGCCGGTACCGCCCAGCGCCGCCTGGAACTCCCCCTTCACCCGCGCGCGTTCGGCGTCCAGGCGCGTGTAGAGCCCGGCGACGTATTCGCGTTCGGACCGCAACTCTTCTTCATGACCCTGAGTTGACACAGACTCCCATTTCACCAGGTTTCGGCTACGGCGAGTGAGTCTGCGGCATGACCGGGGTCTTGTGGCAAGTCCCCCCATGCGCTATATGTTTATTACGGAGGGAGTCACCTTCGTTCACATCTGGCCCCGTCGGCCCTCTGTCCACAAGTCTCAAGCCCAGGGTCGTCGGCGTCTATCGAGCCGTAAGGCCCAGGCGGCAGGTTGCGAAAGCCACTTTCGCAACGTTGAAGGTTGCGAAAGTGGCTTTCGCAACGTCAGCGGACGCGCGGACCGCGAGAGGCGGCCCAGGTGGCAGTCCTTGTCCAGCCTCCCCTCATCCGCACGGCGGCGCGTAGTCCAGCCCCGGGAAGTACCTCTCCCACTCTTCCCTCGTGATCCTCGGCGTCGCCAAACGGCAGATCTCCTCGCTCACGCGGTCCGTGCTCGTCTGCCACAGCTGGACACCACTGCTGCCGATCGCGAGGGTATGCCCGTCGTCCCGGTACACCAGCGAGTTGACCGTCGCCGCGAAGCCGGTGAGCTGCGCCTTCTCCACCGGTTTCCGCGGATCGGCGACATCCCAGACGCGCACCGTCCGGAACGCCGACGCCGCCAGTTCCCGGCCGGACGGCCCGAACGCGAGATGCCCGACGCCTTCGGGATTGCCACCCAGTTTCGCCAGCCGGACGGGACGCGCGCGATCCGCGATGTCCCACAGGTAGACGTTCCGGTCGCTGCTGCCCGCTGCCACCGTGCGGCCGTCCGGGCTGACGGCCGCCTTGTACACGGCCCCGGAGTCCGGCCGCAGGGTCGACGCCGGCCCCGGGCGCCGCGGATCGGTGACGTCCCACAGGGTCACCGACGACGAGTCCGGCCCTTGGGCCGCCACGAGCGTTCGCCCGTCGGGGGTGAACGCGAGCGACCACACGGTGCCGTCTCCGACCGGGAGGACCCGGGGTTCGGCGAACCGCCGGGGATCGCCGACGTCCCAGAGCTGGACCGGTCCGTCGTCGTGGCCGGAGGCGAAGGTCTTCCCGTCGGGGCTGAACGCGAGTGAATACGTGGGTTTCACCTCGGTCGACGCCAGCAGCCGCGGCGCCACGGGATCGGCGATGTCCCAGCGCTGGAGCAGGAACCTCCCGGCCACCCCGGCGCCGTCGTGCGTCGCGAGCGCGAGGTTTCGCCGGTCCGGGCTCAGCGCGACGGCGGTGACGGTGGCCGGGCCGGGGAGTTTCGCGAGCTGACGCGGGGCACGGAGATCGTCCATCGCCCAGAGCCGCACGTCGTCCCCGGCGGTGACGAGGATCCGCCCCTGTTCGGTGAACGTGCCGGCGTTCCAGCCCGCGCTCGAGGCCAGCGCCAGTTCGCCGAGGTCCTGCAGCCGGACCGTCCGGTCTTCGCTGGTGGACACGATGGTCTTGCCGTCCGGGGAGAAACCCGCCCACCAGATGGCGTTCGTGTGCCCGGACAGCGGCGGCAGTTCCTTCGCCGGTCCCGTGACGTCCCAGAGCCGCACGGACTGGTCGTCCCCGGCGGTGACCACCAGCCTGCCGCTCGGGCTGAACCCGGCCGCCCAGACCACGGCCGGGGTGGTCAACGTCGACAGCGCCCGCGGCGCCACCGGATCGGCGACGTCCCAGAGCTTCGCCGTGCGGTCCCAGCTGGTGGTGAGCAGCCGCCGCCCGTCCGGGCTCCACGCCGGGGTGAGCTGGAGGTCCTTGTGTCCGGAAAGGACGGAGCGCCGCCGTGGCGCGGACGGGGTGGTGACGTCCCAGAGTTCCGCCGTCCAGTTCGTGCTCGTGACCGCGAGCATCGTGCCGTCGGGGTTGAACACGGCACGTTCGAGTTCGGGGGCCGGGATGCCGCCGAGCGGTTTCGGCGCGCCGAGGTCTCCGACGTCGGTGAGCAGGACGGTGCGGTCGACGGAGCCGGTGGCGAGGCGGCGCCCGTCCGGGCTGAAATCGAGGGACAGCAACGTGTTCCGATGCCCGGTGACGTCCGCCTTCCGCACCGGGTTCCGCGGCTCGGTCAGATCCCACAGCCGGACCCGGTGGTCCCGGGTGGTGGTCGCCAGCGCCCGCCCGTCGCGGCTGAACGCCAGCGGCCCGCGTACCTCCTCCGAACCGGGCAGCGTCGCCAGCAGTGCCGGATGCCGCGTGTCGGCGATCGACCACACCTGCGTCGCCCGGTAGTTGTCCGAGGTGACCATGAGCTGCCCGCTCAGCACGACGGTGACCTCGCCGGGGTCGAAGACCATCCGGGTGGGGAACGGCGCCGCCATGGCCGCGAGCAGGCCGTCGTGGGTCTCCCGGATCGGCGCGAGCCGGTACGCGGCGAGGCTGAGCTGCGTCGACAGCGCCGGGTTCGAGTCCCGCATCGCCTTCGCGTCGACGACGGCCTTGCGCGCGAGGGCCACGTTCCGCTGGTCGGTGGCGGTCCGTCCGGCATCGACGGCGTACCCGACGGCGACACCCGCCAGAAGCAGCAGGACACCGAGGAGCGCCACAAGTCTCCGCAGCCTTCGCGTCCGTTTACGGCCGACAGCGGTCTCCTCGGCTTCGGCGTCGAGCCCGGCCTGGAGGAACTGCCGCTCGCGTGCGCTCAGCGCTTCCGGCTCCCGCTCCGCCCATTCGGCCGCGAGACCCAGCCGCGTGCCCCGGTACAGGCTGCCCTGGTCGCGATCCAGCGACTCCCACAGCTCGGTCGCTTCGGCGAGCTGGCGATGCAGACGGTGCCCTTCGCGGTCCTCCGCGAGCCAGTCGCGCAACCGAGGCCAGCCGCGGATCAACGCCTCGTGGGCGATCTCGACCCCGTCACGGTCGAGGACGAGCAGGCGCGCGTCGGCGAGGCGTTCGAGGACCTCCGTGGTCGCCGGGTCGTCGTCGAGTTCGCGGCGGTTGAGACGGCGTTTCGTGTCTTCGGTGCCTTCACCGAGCGCGGTCAGCCGAAGGAAGATCTGCCGCACGACGCGCTGTCTATCCGGCTCCAGATCCGTGTAGACCGCCTCCGCGGTCTGCGCGATCGCGTTGAGGATCCCGCCCGCCGCCTCGTAGGCCGCGCTCGTCAGCGTGATCCCCTGGCGACGGCGCCAGGTCTCCAGCAACGCGTGCGAAACCAGCGGGAGCATCGCGGGCTGGCCGGTGGCGTCCGCGACGAGCGTCGTGACCAGCGCCGCCTCGACCCGGCAGCCCGCGCGGACGGCGGGTTCGACGATCGCGGTCCGGAGTTCGTCGGCGGTCATCGGGCCGACCATCACCTGCGCGTCGGTGAGCGCATCGACCAGACCGGCGTGACGGCAGAGGTGACCGTAGAAATCCGCGCGGACACCGAGGACGACCCGCGTCCCGTGCTCGTCGCGGGAGAGCGCGAGCAGCTTGTCGACGAACTTCTCGCGTTCGGCCTGGTCCCGGCAGAGCGTGTAGACCTCCTCGAACTGATCGACGATCAGCAGCCGCCCCTCGGCGTCGAGGTCCTCTTCGAGCGGATGCGCTCCAGGCGTCCGGATGACGGCCGGACGCTCGCTCACCGCCGCCAATCCGGCGCGCAGGACCGACGACTTCCCCGTACCCGAAGCGCCGAAGACACCGACGAGCCGTCGTTCCGCGAGCTTGCCGGTCAGCTCGGCGACCAGCCGCTCGCGGCCGAAGAACCGGGCGGCGTCGGACGTCTGAAACGCGGCCAGCCCCAGGTACGGGAGCTCGGCGTCGTCGCGCTCACCCGCGGCCGCGGCGAGCCCGGCGGCGACCGTGCGCCAGCGCTCCTCCCAAGCCGGGACGTCGCCGCCGCACGCGGTGACGTACGCGGTCGTCACCGCGAGCCCCGGCAGTTTCCGTCCGCCGGCGGCTTCGGAGAGCGCGGCGGCGGAGTAGCCGGCGCGCGTCGAAAGCTCGCGGTATGTCGGCCCGCCGGCCTTCTCGCGAAGCAACCGAAGGTCCGCCGCGAAGCTCACGACGACGTCGTCGCCCGGCCCCAGCGGGCGCTCGCGTCTCGGCACCAGGCCCCCTGATCGTCGAAGCGCCTGTTGGCGGAGCAGCAGACGCATTGGAAAACAACCGAACGCGTGAACCCGCCCCGGCCGAAGGCCCCGCTATCGCGGTGGCGGGGCGCCTTGTCCGCCACCATGAGATGGATGACCAGGCAGCGCCCTGCCGACGTCGATCGCGGCCGCGGGTTCACCAAGTGACATCAAGCGTTATCGAAGGGACATTGTTCACCGAAAACGGCCCGACACTGTACAAAAGTTCTGCGCTACAACCGATGGCGTGCAGATTCGAACCCAAGCGGTGACCGTGGTCCTCGCGGGCGTCCCCGAACCGCCCGCGTCCGCGGAACTGGCGGGGCTGGAGGTGGTCGCCCACACCCCCGACGAACGCGAAGCGGTCTGGCACGCCACGGCCCTTCGTCCGGACGTCCTCGTCCTGCCCGTCCACCCGCCCGCGCTCGACGGACTCGCCGTGACCCGCGAAGTGGCTTCCCGCGTGCCGGGAACCGCCGTCCTGGTCCTGACCCCGCCGGGCGACGGCGAACTCGTGGTCGCCGCGATGCTCGCGGGCGCCCGCGGCGTCCTGTCCCGGAGCGCCGGTCACGACGACCTGGTCCGCTTCATCCGCGGGGTGGCGGCGGGCGCGGTCGTGTTCGGCGAGCGCGCGGCGGACCGGCTTTACGGCTTGCTCGCCGCGTCGCAGCCGATGCGGGCGTTCCCGCGGCTGACCTCACGCGAGCACGAGGTGCTCGGCCTCCTCGCGGGTGGGCTGGAGATCCCGGCCGTCGCGCGGCGGCTGGGGCTCGCGCCCAAGACCGTGCGCAACGTCGTCTCGTCGATCCACGCCAAGGCCGGCACGGACGACCGGGAGGTGCTGCTCGCCCAAGCCCGCAACGCGGGCCTCGGGCATCACTCGTAGGTGCGCGGCGTGGCCAAGGTGTGACGTTGCGAAAGCCACTTTCACAACGTTGAAGGTTGCGAAAGTGGCTTTCGCAACGTCAGTGGTCGGTGCGCCTTACCCTTAATAGGTGCGCGGCGTCCAGACCACACCGTTCTCGGCGCGCGTCTTCGACGAACCGACGATCAGCAGGCAGCGCATGTCGACACTGGCCGGATCGAGGGTGCCGAGGGTGACCACGCGGACGTCCTCCTCGGGTCCGCCGACGTCGCGCGCGACGACCACCGGGGTCTCCGGCGCGCGGTGCCGGAGCAGGACGTCGCGGGCCTGCGCGAGTTGCGTGGTCCGCGTGCGGGACGCCGGGTTGTACAGCGCGAGCACGAGATCCGCCGCGCCCGCCGCGTCCAGCCGTCGTTCGATGATCTCCCACGGCTTGAGCCGGTCGGACAGCGAAAGCACGCAGTAGTCGTGCCCCAGCGGCGCGCCGACCCGGGACGCGGCCGCCTGCGCGGCGGTCACGCCGGGCACGATCCGCACGCGGGCACCGGCGCCGTGCCCCGCGGCGACCTGCTCCAGCACCGCCGACGCCATCGCGAACACGCCGGGATCACCCGACGAGACGACGGCGACCTTGGCACCGTTCGCGGCCAGCTCCAGCGCTTCGACAGCGCGTTCGGCCTCGACACGGTTGCCCGACGCGTGCCGCTGCTGGCCCGCGCGCTGCGGCACTCGCGCGACGTACGGGCCGTAGCCGACGACGTGCTCCGCCGCGGCCAGTTCCTCGGTCGCTTCGGGGGTCAGCCAGCCGGGACCGGCCGGGCCGAGGCCGACGACCACGACCTCGCCACCGGTGTGCGTTTCCTGCTTCGTGGCGACCTCGGGTTCGTCGGCGAGCCGGGACGCGTAGCCCGGGCTGGGCAGCAGTGCCAGCGAGAAGTACGGCACCGAATCCGGATCGACGTCGGCGAACGGCTCGACGCGCTGCGCCTGCCAGGTCGCGCGTTCGACGTAGAAGGCGTCGTCCAGCTTCCCGGCTTCGGCCAGCGCCTCACGGACGTTGCCGAACGTGCGCCCGAGTTTGAGCACCGCCGCGGCCTGCGTGTCGGCGAGGCGTCGCGCGAGCTCCGGCGCGGGCAGCGTGCCGGGCAGGATGGTGAGGACCTCGTCGCGCTGCACCAGCGGGCGGCCGAGTACCGACGACGCCGCGCTGACCGACGTCACGCCGGGCACCACGGTCGCCTCGTAGCGGTCGGCGAGCCGTTCGTGCATGTACATGTAGGAGCCGTAGAAGAACGGGTCGCCTTCGCAGAGCACGACCACGTCGCGTCCGGCGTCGAGATGCTCGGCGAGCCGTTTCGCGCTCAGCTCGTAGAAATCGGCGATGGCGCCTTCGTAACCACCAGGATGGTCGGTGGTCTCCGTGGTGACCGGGTAGACCAGCTTCTCCTCGAGCTGGCCGTCCCGCAGATAAGGCTCGGCGACCGAACGCGCGATGCTCCGGCCGTGCCGCGCGCTGTGGTAGGCGATGACGTCGGCCTCGCCGATCAGCCGGGCGGCCTTGACCGTCATCAGTTCCGGGTCACCGGGCCCGAGCCCGACCCCCCAGAGTTTCCCGAGCCCGCTCATTCGACCTCACTCGCCATCGCGTTGATCGCGGCGACGGCCATCGCGCTGCCGCCACGGCGTCCGTGCACCACCAGGTACGGGGCGGGTGCCCGCTTCGCGAGCTCCACTTTGGACTCGGCGGCGCCGATGAAGCCCACCGGGACCCCGATGACCGCCGCCGGGGCGCCGACCCCCTCTTCGAGCAGTTCCAGCAGGCGGAACAACGCGGTGGGCGCGTTGCCGATCGCCACCACGGAACCGGGCAGCTTGTCGCGCCACAGTTCCAACGCGGCCGCGGACCGGGTGGTGCCCATCCGCTCGGCCAGCCCCGGCACCTTCGGATCGGACAGCGTGCACAGCACCTCGTTGGCGGCAGGCAAACGTTTGCGGGTCACCCCGGAGGCGATCATGGTGGCGTCGCACAGGATCGGTGCGCCCGCTTCGAGCGCGGCGCGACCGGATTCCACCACGTCCAGGCTGTAGCGGAGATCGTCGACCAGGTCGACCATCCCGCAGGCGTGGATCATCCGCACGGCCAGCACCGCGACGTCGTCGGGGAGGATCGCGAGATCCGCCTCCTCACGGATGGTGGCGAACGAATGCCGGTAGATCTCGGCCCCGTCCCGGATGTAGTCGATCACTGCTGTCCCTTCAATTCGGCGCTGTCCTTCTCCGCCAACATCTCCGTCAGCTCGCCGACCGGGACGAACGCCCCGTCGACCAGATAACCGTCCTCCGTCGCGAGCACGTCGACGTGCTCGCGCGCCGGCTTTCCGCATCGCCGCGCGCATCCGGCGAAATGGACCCTCGGGGTCCGGCCGACGCGCGCCGCGTCGGCCCGCACGTCGGCGAGCGACTTCGCGCAGCCCGGCTGCCCGACGCAGGCGCTGATCCCGAGCGACGGCTCGCCCGGATCGGTGATCAGCCCCGGGTCCGCATCCACGGTGCCGTGGACCAGGATCGACCGCCACGGGGTGACCACGGCGTTCCCGGCCTTCGCGATCTTGCGCGCCTGAGCCGAGGTGAGCCTGCCGAACACCGGGGCGACCCCGGTCGCTTCGCCGATCGGGCCGATCGGAAGGCCGGGGTTCACCGGGAACTCCCGCGGTTCCACGATTCGACCTGGAACGCCCTCGATCAGTGGCTCCGTGTCGGCGAGTTCGCTGATCCGCCATGCCGTTCCTCGCGTCCGAAGGAACGCTCGCGCGACCGAGAGCAGCGTCTCGACGGCGTGCTCGGCGGTCACCCGCAGGCCGGTGTCCTCGCCGGCGAGGAGCACGGCTCCGTCGCGCCAGCAGACGTCGGCGCCCTCCCCCGCGACGTCGCCCTGGCCGCCGTCGAGGGCGAAGAGGAAACGTCCCGGGAGTTCGGCCAGCTCAGGGACAGCGCACAGGGCCTCGTCGAGCGCCGAAGCGAGTTTCTGGGCGGTACCGCTCAGCGGCGACGCGAGGATGTTGCGGACGCGTTCGTGCGACGGCGAGGGCAGGAGCCCGGCCGCGGCGAGCCTGCCCGCGAGACCCGGCCGGGTGACGCCGCGCAGTTGCACGTTCCCGCGGGAGGTCAGGTGGAGTGCGCCGTCCCCGAGGTCGTCGGCGGCGTCCGCGAGCGCCTCGAACCGGGCCGAGGTGATGGCGCCACCGGGCAGCCGGACCCGGGCGAGCGGACCGTCGGCGGCGTCGTGCGTGGCGAAGACACCAGGGCACGCGTCGGCTCGGACACGGGCGCTCGTGGACATGCGCTCACTGTAGATGGCCCGTTTCGCGGAGAGCACCTGTCTGACCGAATGTAGTAGGTATGCTACATTCGATCGCAGCACTGAGATGGGGGTGACCAATGAGAGATCCACACGACGTGATGATCTCCGTCCAAGATCTGCGGATGCGGTACGGGACGAACGACGTCCTCCACGGCGTCGACTTCACCGCGCATCGCGGCGAGGTGATCTGCCTGCTGGGTCCGAACGGCGCGGGCAAGACCACGACGATCGAGATCCTCGAAGGCTTCCGGATGCGATCGGAGGGCGAGGTCAGCGTGCTGGGCGTCGACCCGGCGCACGCCGACGAGAACTGGAGGGCGCGGCTGGGGGTCGTCCTCCAGGCCTGGCGCGACCACGCGAAATGGCGGGTCCGCGAGCTGCTGGAACACCTGGGCGGCTACTACGCGCCGTATTCCACGGACCGCATCAAACGGCCGTGGGATCCGGACGAACTGGTCGCCGCGGTCGGCCTGACCGAGCACGCGGACAAGAAGGTCCGGATGCTTTCGGGCGGGCAGCGGCGCAGGCTCGACGTCGCGATCGGCATCGTCGGCCGTCCGGAACTGCTGTTCCTCGACGAGCCGACCGCCGGACTGGACCCGGAGGCGCGGCGCGAGTTCCACGAACTCGTGCACCGGCTGACCGATGACGACGACACGACGATCCTGCTGACCACGCACGACCTCGACGAGGCCGAGAAACTGGCCGACCGGATCCTGATCCTGAACCACGGCCGCATCGTCGCCGACGGTTCGGCCGACGCGCTGAGCAGGCAGATCGCCGGCGAGGCCGAGGTGCGCTGGACGCTGGACGGCCAGCGGTTCGTGCACTCGACCACGGAGTCGACGAAGTACGTCCACGAACTGTTCAAACAGCACGGGGACGCCATCGGCGATCTGGAGGTCCGGCGGGCGTCGCTCGAAGACACGTACATGACCCTGGTCCGCAAGGCCGAATCCCCCGAGGCGGTGGGTGCGCGATGAACACGATTCAGCACAGTGTCCGGCTGGGCGTCCAGCGCGGCTGGCTCGAAGGCCGCCAGATGATGACCAACCGGGAAGACCTCTTCAACACCTTCATGTTCCCGGTGATTTTCATCGTCGTCATGTTCTTCATGCGCGGCGCGAAACTGCCGGGCACGGAGTTCTCGCTCGGCGCCGCCACCGTGCCGAGCGTGCTGGGTGCTTCGATCGTGTTCAGCGGCATGCTCGGGATGGCGGGAGTCCTCGCCGTCGAACGTGAAGACGGCACGCTCCTGCGCGCCAAGGCCACCCCGAACGGCATGATCGGCTACCTCGTCGGCAAGGTCGTCACGGTGTCGTTGAGCACCGTCATCGGGATACTGCTGGTACTGATCCCCAGCCTGATCCTGTTCGACGGCATCGCGCCCGGCGGGCTGACGTCGTGGCTGGGCCTGCTGTGGGTACTGGCGCTCGGTCTGCTCGCCACCATGCCGATCGGCGCGATCTTCGGCTCGCTGACCTCGAACGCGCGCAGTATCGGGCTGATCATGCTGCCGACACTGGGCATCGGCGCGATCTCCGGGATCTTCTACCCGATCACCGCGCTGCCGGAATGGCTGCAGGGAATCGGGCAGGTGTTCCCGATGTACTGGCTCGGCCTCGGCATGCGGTCGGCGTTGCTGCCGGAGTCGACGGTGATGGTCGAGATCGGCCAGTCCTGGCGGCCATGGGAGACCCTCGGCGTGCTGTCGGTGTGGGCCGTGATCGGATTGACGCTGGCCCCGGTCGTCCTGCGGCGCATGGCGCGGCGCGAGTCCGGGTCCTCGGTGGCGGAACGACGGGAAAAGGCGATGCAGCGAATTGGCTAGTTCATGAGCGAGGTCGTTTACAACCGGATCGCGATGTTGCGGGCGGAACGGGGCATCTCCCGCCGCGAACTCGCCGACGCGCTGGGCGTGCACTATCAGACCATCGGCTACCTCGAACGCGGCGAGTACAGCCCGAGCCTCTACCTCGCCCTGCGGATCGCGGAGTTCTTCGAGGTGGCGGTGGAGATCATCTTCTCCACCGCCCCTTTCCCGCGAATCGGTGATTCTTCGTCGGAACGGTCGGCTTGAGCCGCCGGGCGCCTAACGCGCGATGATTCCGTCGACAGCCCGATTCACCCGTCGGTGGCAACTGTTCCTATTGGCGCTGGCTTAATGGAGGGCGGCGCCGAGGCTGCGCAGCACCGAACTCGTGACCGAGACCACCGCGCTGCACGCGGGCCCGCCGTCGCTGGACCTGCGCACGCGCCGCGCGGACATCGGCGGCACCGGCGTGGAGCCGGCCTCACGCGAGTTCGCCCTCCTGGAGCTCTCCATCCGCCACCAGGGCCAGGTGCTCATCCGTGAGCAGGCCCTGTCCCAGGTGTGGGGTACGACTTCGACCCCGGCTACACATCACCTTGACTCCCGCCGGACCGCACCGGAGAGTGAACCGCAGAACCCACGCGTCGGCAGGTGGAGGAACCCGGTGAGAGTCCGGGGCGGTCCCGCCACTGTCACCCCTCCTGGTCAAGGAGGGGAAGCCAGGAACTCCGGCCGGCGCGACCGCACGACCCGGGGCGCGGACACCCCGAGTGAGGACTGCTGTGATCCTGCTTCTGTCCACTTCGGACACCGACCTGCTCAGCGCTCGTTCCAGCGAGGCCGAATACCGGCTGGCGAACCCCGCCCGGCTCGACCTGGCCGAGTTGCCCGCCCTGCTCGACGGCGCCCCGATCGTCATCGTCCGGATCCTCGGCTCCGAACGCAGCTGGCAGGAGGGACTCGACACGGTCCGCGCGAGCGGCGCGCACGTGGTGGTCCTCGGCGGTGAGCAGACGCCGGACGCGCAGCTCATGAAGCTGTCCACGGTCCCGGCGGGCACGGCGGCGGAGGCGCACGCGTACCTCGCGCAGGGCGGGCCGGAAAACCTCACCCAGCTGCACCGCTTCCTGAGCGACACGCTCCTTCTGACGGGTGACGGCTTCGAGCCGCCCACGGTGCAGCCGCTTTGGGGTGTCCTCGAGCGCACGCCCAAGACCACCGAGGGTCCGGTCATCGCGATCCTCTACTACCGGGCGCATCACCTGTCCGGCAACACCGAGTTCGTCCACGCCCTCTCCGACGCCGTCGAGGACGCCGGGGGCCGCGCGCTCCCGATCCACTGCGCGTCCCTGCGCACCCGCGAGCCGGAGATGATGGCCGAACTGGCCAAGGCCGACGCGCTCCTGGTCACCGTGCTGGCCGCCGGCGGCACGCGGCCGTCCGAGGTCGGCGCGGGTGGCGACGACGAGGCGTGGGACGTCGCCGAGATGGCCGCGCTCGACATCCCGATCCTCCAGGCCCTGTGCCTGACCAGCGACCGCGAGACCTGGTCCGCGAACGACGACGGCCTCTCCCCGCTCGACGCGGGCAACCAGATGGCCGTCCCGGAGTTCGACGGCCGGCTCATCACCGTCCCGTTCTCGTTCAAGGAGATCGACGACGACGGCCTGCCGAAGTACGTGCCGGACGTCGAGCGCGCGTCCCGCGTCGCGAAGATCGCGCTGGCGCACGCCCGGTTGCGGCACACGCCGCCCCCGGAGCGCAAGATCGCGCTGATGCTCTCCGCGTATCCGACGAAGCACTCTCGCGTCGGCAACGCCGTCGGTCTCGACACGCCCGCGTCCGCGATCGAACTGCTGCGCCGCATGCGCGAGCGGGGCTACGACCTGGGCGAAGAGCCGTTCCCCGGCGTCGAGCCCACCGGCACCGACCAACCCGACGGCGACGCGCTGATCCACGCGCTCATCGCCGCGGGCGGTCAGGATCCGGAGTGGCTCACCGAGGAACAGCTGTCCGGCAACCCGATCCGCGTGCCCGCCGACAAGTACTGCCAGTGGTTCGCCGCACTGCCCGCGGAACTGCGCGAAGGCATGGAGGAGCACTGGGGCCCCGCACCCGGCGAACTCTATGTGGACAACGGGGACATCGTTCTGGCGTCCCTGCAATCGGGCAACGTCATCCTGATGATCCAGCCGCCGCGCGGCTTCGGCGAGAACCCGGTGGCGATCTACCACAACCCGGACCTCCCGCCGAGCCATCACTATCTGGCCGCGTACCGCTGGCTGGAGGAGGAGTTCGGCGCGCACGCCGTCGTCCACCTCGGCAAACACGGTTCGCTGGAATGGCTTCCCGGCAAGACCGCCGGTCTCTCCGACTCGTGCGCGCCGGACGCCGTCCTGGGCAATCTGCCGCTGATCTACCCGTTCCTGATCAACGATCCGGGTGAGGGCGCGCAGGCGAAACGACGCGCGCACGCCACGATCGTCGACCACCTGATCCCGCCGATGGCCCGCGCCGAGAGCTACGGCGACATGGCGCGCCTGGAGCAGCTTCTCGACGAGCACGCCAACATCGCCGCGATGGACCCGGCGAAGCTGCCCGCGGTCCGCGCGCAGATCTGGACGCTGATCCAGGCCGCGAAACTGGATCACGACCTCGGTGTCGAGGAACGTCCGCACGACGCGGAGTTCGACGACTTCCTGCTGCACATCGACGGCTGGCTGTGCGAGGTCAAGGACGCGCAGATCCGCGACGGCCTGCACATCCTCGGCGCCGCACCGGAAGGCGAGGCGCGAATCAACCTCGTGCTCGCGATGCTGCGGGCCCAGCAGATGTGGGGAGGCAAACAGGGCGCGGTACCCGGTCTGCGGTCCGCCTTGGGGCTCAAGGAGAACAGCGACGCTCCACTGTCCGAAGTGGACGCCATCGAGCAGAAGGCGCGGTCACTCGTCGAGGCGATGGAGGCCAGGGACTGGTCCCCCGCCGCGGTCGCCGAGGTCGTCGCCGATGTGCCAGAGCACCAGGAGGTCGCCCGTGTGCTGACCTTCGCCGCCACCGAGATCGTGCCGCGGCTGGCGGGCACCGGCGCCGAGATCGACGCCGTGCTCCACGCGCTCGACGGCGGCTACATCCCGGCCGGGCCCAGCGGTTCTCCCCTGCGTGGCCTGATCAACGTGCTGCCGACCGGCCGCAACTTCTACACCGTGGACCCGAAGGCCATCCCGAGCCGTCTCGCCTGGGAGACCGGGCAGGCACTCGCGGACTCGCTTCTCCGCCGCTACAAGGAGGACACGGGCGACTGGCCGCGTTCGGTCGGGCTCTCGGTTTGGGGCACGTCGGCCATGCGCACGTCGGGCGACGACGCGGCGGAAGTTCTTGCCCTGCTGGGTGTCCAGCCGATCTGGGACGAGGCTTCGCGACGGGTCACCGGGATCGAGGCCATCCCGCTCGCCGAACTCGGCCGTCCGCGGGTCGACGTCACCGTGCGGATCAGCGGTTTCTTCCGCGACGCCTTCCCGCATGTGATCAGCCTGATGGACGACGCCGTCCGCCTGGTCGCGAATCTCGACGAGCCGGACGAGCAGAACTTCGTCCGCGCCCACACCCGCGCGGATCTGGCCGCGCACGGGGACGAACGCCGGGCCACCACGAGGATCTTCGGTTCCAAGCCCGGCGCGTACGGCGCGGGCCTGCTGCCGCTGATGGATTCCGGGAACTGGCGCGACGACAAGGATCTCGCCGAGGTCTACGCGGTCTGGGGCGGCTTCGCCTACGGCCGCGACCTCGACGGCAGGCCGGCGCGCGAGGACATGGAGAACTCGTACAAGCGGATCGTGGTGGCGGCCAAGAACACCGACACCCGCGAGCACGACATCGCCGACTCCGACGACTATTTTCAGTACCACGGCGGGATGATCGCGACGGTCCGCGCGCTGACCGGGACCGCGCCCGCGTCCTACGTCGGCGACAGCACCACCCCGGACGCGGTCCGCACGCGCACCCTCGGCGAGGAGACCGCCCGCGTCTTCCGCGCCCGCGTCGTCAACCCGCGCTGGCTGGCGGCGATGCGCAAGCACGGCTACAAGGGAGCTTTCGAGCTGGCGGCGACCGTCGACTACCTCTTCGGTTTCGACGCCACCGCCGGGGTGGTCGGCGACTGGATGTACGAGAAGCTCACCGAGTCCTACGTGCTCGACGAGGTCAACCAGGAGTTCCTGCGCCAAGCGAACCCGTGGGCGCTGCGCGGCATCATCGAGCGGTTGAACGAGGCGGCCGATCGGGGGCTCTGGGCGGAGCCGGACGCCGATCTTTTGGCTCAGCTGCGCGAGGTCTACCTCTCGTTGGAGGGCGACCTCGAATCCTGACCGTCACCCGCTGGAGCAGCGCCATGGCACTCCCGGCGGTACCACTGTCGTATGCGCAGAACTTAGCGTGACAAGGGCGGTGGGACGTCAATGATCGGGAGGACAGCGATGATCAAGCGTCTGTTGAAGGTCGTGCTTCGCCACGGTTGCTGCTCGGCGTGCACCGGTCTGGGCTGCGGCTGCTGCGACGCCTGCAAGTAGGAGTTCAGAGGTGGACACCCGGAATATGGGTGTTCGCGCGGCGGACGTCGGCGGCGAGGGCGGCTACCTCGATCACCCGGCGTCCGGCCGCCTCCAGCGTTTCGGCGCCGACGCAGTCGACGAACACCGACGGCTCGCGCCAGGCGAAAACGACGCGCGGGATGCCGGCGTCGAGGATGAGCTGGGTGCAGCTTCGCGGATGTGACGTCCGCGAACTGCACGGCTCCAGCGATGTGTACATGGTCGCCTCCGCCAGTCTCGGATCTCCCGGTTCGAGTTTGGCGAGGGCGGCTTCTTCCGCGTGATCGGCGGGATCGCCGTCGCCCGAAAAACCGGTGGAGATCACTTCGCCGTCGGCGGCGGTGATGACGGCGCCGACGCGAAAGGTACGCGGCGGGCAGTTCTCGGCCAGGGCGATGGCCTCGCGCAGGCGCAGAATGTCCACTTCGGACGGTTCCGGCGTCGCGTGGTACTCCAGTACGGCGATGTCACCCAGCCGTGTGCTTTCGACCAGGGTCAGCCCACGAGGAAAAGCCCCCGGGCCGACGAAGCGCGGCGCGCGCGTGTCCCCGACGAAGAACGGCGCGATCGCCAGGTGGAGTTCGTCGACCAGGCCTTCGGTGAGGAACTGGGTGTGGATCGCGCCGCCGCCTTCGACCATCAGCCGCCGGATTCCTCGCGCGTGGAGATCGGCCAGCATTTCGCTCAGGCCGGACAGTTCGACGACGGTCGCCTTCACCCCGGTGACGACGCCGGGCGGGGCGTAGACCAGCTTTTCGGCGTCACCGACGGTGAAGAACTGCGCCGCCGGGTCGAGTGACCCGCTCCTCGAGAGGGTGACCTTGACCGGTTGCTCCGGGCGTCCAGCGGCGACCCGTTCCGCGACCAGCTCCGGCGAGCGGACCAGCAGCCGCGGGTTGTCCGCGCGGACCGTGTTCGCGCCGACGAGGATCGCGTCCGACGCGGCGCGCAACCCGTCCACCCTGGCCCAGTCCTCCTCGTTGGACAGCACCAGCCGGGTGTCGCTCGCGTCGTCGAGGTAGCCGTCCAGGGAGACCGCGGCGGACAGCAGGACATGAGGGCGTTCGGTCACGGCGCCAGTATGCCCCGGCCGGTCGCGGGTCGCCGAGGCGACGGACCGTGTGCCGCGGCGGTGGGGTTCCTCCGTTGCCGGAATTCGGCAACGGCTGGGCTTGAGGTCCGGGGCTGCCCGGTGATCGGGGTCGGCGCACCGGGCCGTTACCGGAAATCGGCGACGGTCGCCTGTGGGGCCGGGACCCGGTGATCTAGGTCGAGGCGCCGGAGCCGTTATCGGAAAACGGTGACGGTCGCCCGCCGGATCCAGGCCCGGTGATCTAGGTCGAGGCGCCGGAACCATTACCGAGATTCGACAACAACCGCCCGCCGGATCCGCAGAGCACCCTCATTGACCGACGCCGACTCGCCGGAATCATCGCCAGGTTCGACAACACTGCCCGCCCGATCCGCAGAACACCCCCGGTGACCGACACCGACCCGCCGAAGCCATTACCGAAATTCGGCAACAACCGCCCGCCGGACCCACAAAACACCCCAAGCGACCGACACACCCGAACCACCACCGAAATTCGGCAATACGAGACACCCTGCCCCCAAGGACAGCACTCAAGAATCCTGTCCGCGCACTGCTTACCGGTGAACATCACCAAGCGCACACATCCCAGTGTCCCCTTGCGCCGACTGACATTGCCGAATTTCGGCGACGACAGCGACAGCCGCATGATCCAGAACTGTCGGTGGGTGGTCGTAGGTTGACCGGGTGGACACTTACCGAGCCACCGCAGTGGCGCTACTCGAGGAAATCACCGGCCCCGACAACCTGAAGGCCATCAATACCGCCGCGGATTCGTTGGACGACAACGAATCCGTCGCCCTCGCGAAAGCGGCGTCTGCGGGGATCGCCCGGCTGGAAGCGATCCGTTACCGTGCTCTTTCCCAGCTGAACCGGCATCGCGAAGGCGCGCGTAGCGTCACTCAGGAAGTCGCGTTCGCCCTGTCGGTGGGTGACAAGTACGCGGCCGGGCTGGTCGCCGCCGCCGACGCGTTGACCACCAGGCTGCCCCGCACCCTTGGTTTGATGGACAAGGGCCAGGTGGACGGGTTCGGCGCGATGAAAGTCGTGACGGCGACAGCGTGGCTGTCCGACGAGCACGCGCTCGCCGCCGACGCCTTGCTGGAAGACCGATTGCCCGGCAAGAACGCCGAACAGATCCGCAAAGCGGCGAACCACGCGGCGACGACTGTCGATCGTGAGGGCACGGGCAAGCGCTGCGAGCAGGCCCGCGAAGGCCGTCGGCTCGTGGTGAGTCAGGGCGAGGCAGGCGTGGCCTCGCTGGAGGTCGAGGACGGCCCGGTGGAGAAGGTCACCGCCGCCTACAACCGGATCAACCGGGAGGCCCGCGCGCTCAAGACCGCCGACGAGACCCGCACGCTGGACCAGCTTCGCGCCGACGTCGCCCTCGACCTGCTGTTGGGTGGCAGCGGCGGGAAAAGTGAACGCGCCGAAGTATTCCTTTACATGGACCTCTTCACCTACCTCGGCCTGAACGACGACCCGGCGGAAATGGCAGGCCACGGCCACATTCCGGCGTCGCTGGCGCGGCATATCGCGAGCGGACCGAACACGGTGCTGCGGCGGATCATCACCGACCCGCTGTCAGGTCAGGTCGCGGATCTCGGCCGGGACCGGTATCGCCCGACGGCCGGTCTTGACGAGTTCGTCCGGGTCCGCGACCGCGAATGCCGAAGACCCGGGTGCCACCGGCCCGCTCAGGCCTGCGATCTCGACCACTCCATCCCATGGCAGTTCCAAGGGAACACCGACGCCGGCGACCTCATCGACTTCTGCCGCCGCGACCATCGGCTCAAGGACGAACCCGGGTGGATCTACCGGCTGGCACCGGACGGAACCCTGACGATCACCACACCGACGGGCCAGACCTACGACAGCACGCCTCCGCCTCTGCACGCCCCCCGCGCCGAGGAACCACCGTTCTGACCCCGTTGCCGCGAAACGGCGACGACTCACCCAGCGACTGCCTGCTGCCCCACGAAACGCTCCCCTCGCGGTGGGACGTCCGACGATCGCTTTCACATCCTGCGCACCGGCCGCGAAACCCCACCAGCTCCGACCCGTTGCCACCAAACGGCGACGACTCACCCAGCGACGCCCTGCTTCCCCACGAAACGCTCCCCTCGCGGTGGGACGTCCGACGATCGCTTTCACATCCTGCGCACCGACCGCGAAACCCCACCCAGCTAGCCCACCAGTCCCGCCCCCTGTTACCACCAAACGGCGACAACTCACCCAGCGACTGCCTGCTTCCCCACGAAACGCTCCCCCTCCCGACGGGACGTCCGACGATAGCCTTCACACCTCTGCCCCGACCGCGAAACCCCACCAGCTCCGACCCGTTGCCACCAAACGACGACAACTCACCCAGCGACTGCCTTGCTTCCCCACGAAACGCTCCCCCTCGCGACCGGACGTCCGACGATCGCCTTCACAACCTGCGCACCGACCGCGAAACCACACCCAGCAAGCCCACCAGATCCACCCCCGTTACCACCAAACGGCAAACGGCGACCGGCACGAAATCGGTCGCACCGAAGCCGACGGTCGGCTAGCCTGTCGCGGTGACCTTCTGAGACGAACCTGCGCCCTCATCCCACCTCCTTCGCAGGGAGTCTCATGTCTTCTTCCTTGACGCTTTCCGACGTCACCTTCACCTGGCCCGACGGTGCCCCGGCGTTCGAACGCCTTTCGTTCACCATCGGGGCCGGTCGCACCGGCCTGGTCGGCACCAACGGATCCGGTAAGTCCACGCTGCTCAGGCTGCTCGCCGGCGAACTGCGGGCCACCACGGGCTCCATCACCGCACCGGGTGAGCTCGGCTATCTGCCGCAGAACCTCGTCCTGGACACCGGCCGTCGCGTCGACGACGTACTCGGTGTCACCGCGATCCGCACTGCGATCCGTGCCGTCGAGAGCGGTTCCGCCGCCGAGGAGCATTTCGCCACCATCGGTGACAACTGGGACGTCGAGGACCGCATCCACGCGATCCTCGACCGGCTCGGCCTGGGCGCCGTCCGGCTGGACCAGCGGGCGGGCGAACTGTCCGGCGGCGAACTCACGTTGCTCGGGCTGGCCGCCCTCCTGCTGCGCCGTCCCGCCGCGCTGCTGCTCGACGAGCCCACGAACAACCTCGACCTGCGGGCGCGCGAGCTCGTGCACCGCGAGGTGGCGGGCTGGGGCGGAATCCTCGTGGTCGTCTCGCACGATCGCGAACTGCTCCAGCTGGTCGACCGGATCGCCGAGGTTCGCGACCACGAGGTGACCCTGTACGGCGGCAACCTCGCGGACTACGAACACGCCGTCGAGGTCGCGCAGGAGGCCGCGCGGCGGCATGTGCGCGCGGCGGAGTCGGACGTCAAGCGGCAGAAGCGGGAGCTGATCGAAGCCGGGACCAAACTCGCCCGGCGGGCCCGCTACGGCCAGAAGATGTGGGACACCAAACGCGAACCCAAGGGGCGGATGCGCAAACGTCAGGAGGACGCGCAGATCGCCGCGGGCAAGTACCGGAACCTGCACACCGACCGGCTGGAAGGCGCCGTCGAGGCGCTGAAGGCCGCCGAGGAACTGGTGCGCGAGGACGCCGAGATCCGCGTCGAACTACCGGAAACGACCGTTCCGCGCGGAACGGACGTGCTCCGGATCGACGCCGTGCCCCGGTTCGGCCCGCCGGTGGACCTGCACGTCATGGGTCCCGAGCGGATCGCGCTCGTCGGCCCCAACGGTTCGGGCAAGACCACCCTGCTGCGCACGATCACCGGCGAAATCCCGCCGGAGTCGGGCGACGTGGGACTGTTCGTGCCCGCCAGGCTGCTCCCCCAGCGGCTCGACGTCCTCGACGACACGCTGTCCATTGTGGACAATGTGCGGCTGGTCGCGCCGTCGCTCACGGACAACGAGATCCGCGCGAGGCTGGCGCGGTTCCTGTTCCGGGGCAAGGCGGCCGACCGGGAGGTGGCGGCGCTGTCCGGCGGGGAACGGTTCCGCGCCACGCTGGCGACCTTGCTGCTGACCGAGCCCACGCCGCGGCTGCTGTTGCTCGACGAACCGACGAACAACCTCGACCTGGCGAGCGTGCGGCGCCTCACCGAGGCGCTACTCGCTTACCGGGGCACGCTGATCGTCGCCAGTCACGACCGGCCGTTCCTCACCGACATCGGCATCACCCGGTGGCTACCCCTCGGCGTTTAGTCCTCTGAATGCGGTACTTGCGTGTGCAACTACCGCATTCAGAGGACGAAATGCGGGGGGTCTCAGGCGTCGAAGTCCACGGTGACGGCGTCGGAGATCGGCACCGACTGGCAGGTGAGCACGAAACCGGCGTCGACTTCGGCCTTCTCCAGGGCGAAGTTGCGCCGCATGTCCACCTTGCCGTCGCAGATCTTCGCCCGGCAGGTCCCGCATACGCCGCCCTTGCAGGCGAACGGCAGATCCGGGCGGTACTTCTGCGCGCCGTCGAGCAGCGACGAGCTGCGCGGCAGCGTCATCGTCGTCGACCGGCCGTCGAGGACCAGCGTGACCTCGCTGGACGCACCCACGACGGCCGGATCGATATGGTGCACCGGCTCCGGCGGAGTGTCCACATAGAACAGTTCCTGATGCACGCGTTCGTCGGCGACGTCCAGCGAGCGCAGCAGTTCCTGCGCGCCCGTCACCATCTCGAACGGCCCGCACAGCCACCAGTGCGCGACGTCCTCGACCGGGATCAGCACGGTGCACAGCCGCCGCAGCTTCTCCACGTCGAGCCGCCCGGTGAACAACTCCGCCTCACGCGGTTCGCGGGAGAGCACGTGGACGAGTTCGAGCCGAGCGGGATAGCGATCCTTCAGATCCGCGAGGTCGTCGGCGAACATGACGGTGTCCGTCCGTCGGTTGCCGTAGAGCACGGTCACCGTGGCGTCGGAGTCGCTGAGCAGCGAAGACGCGATCGACAGCACCGGCGTGATGCCGGATCCGGCCGCGATGAGCACGTGATGCCCCGCGGCTGCCAAATCAGGACTGAAGTTCCCGGTGGGCGGCGCGACCTCGATCTCGTCGCCGGGCTTCACGTCGTGCACGAGCCACGACGAGAACAGCCCGCCCGGCACCTCCCGGACGCCGACCCGCGGCGCCGCGCCGGCGGGCGCGCAGATCGAGTACGAACGGCGCTCGTCACGGCCGTCGATCTCACGGCGCAGGGTCAGCGACTGACCCGCCTTGAACCGAAAGGTGTCCGCGAGGTCTTCGGGCACGTCGAAGGTCACCGCGACGGCGTCGTCGCACAGCCGCTGGACGTCGGACACCTTCAGGGTGTGGAAGCCCGTGCGGCGCAGGGTCGCTGTCACTAGATCTCCTTGACGTGTTCGAACGGTTCGAGGCAGAACCGGCAGCGACGCAAGGCCTTGCACGCCGTCGCGCTGAACCGGGACTGCTCCTCGGTGTCCGCGGAACCACAATTCGGACAGCGGACCGACGACACCGGCGGGCTGAGCGTGAGCGGAATCGGCCCGGTCCGGCGCGGCGCCGCACCCGGCGGCGCGATGCCCGCTTCGGCCAGTTTCCGCTTGCCGTCCTCGGTAATCCAGTCCGTCGACCAGGCGGGCTGGAGCACCGTGCGCACCTCGACCTCGCCGTAACCCGCGCCGGTCAGCGCGTGCACGAGGTCGTCGCGCATGGTGTCCATCGCCGGGCAGCCGGTGTAGGTCGGAGTGATCGCGACGACCACGCGACCGTCCTCTTCGGACACTTCCCGCAGCACGCCGAGGTCGGCGAGGGTGAGCATCGGCAGTTCCGGATCGGTGACCGTGGCCGCCACGGCGTACGCGGTCACCATGTCGCGTCCGGGTGTTCCCTGGCGACACTCTGCAGCGCCGCCAGCAGGAAGCCCATCCGTTCGGTGTGCACGCCGTCGCGGCCCATCCGGCCGGAAACCCCGGCGATGGCACCGATTTCGGGGCGCGTCAGCTTGGCGACGGCCAGCACCTGGTCCAGGATCGCGTCGAACTCCGGCCGCAGCGACGGCGAAGCGACGAACTCGACCTCGTGCGCCGTGAACAGCTCGTCGACGTACGGCCAGACCGCGTCCAGCCCTTCCTGCATCCGCGCGTGGGACAGCTCGGTGCCGTCGCCGAGGCGCACGGCCCACTGGGCGGCGTAGTCGCGGTGATACGCGACTTCCTTGACTCCCTTGTCCGCGATGGCCGCGAGCACCGGGTCCACAGAGGACTGCAGGCGCTGCAACAACGCGAGCCGCCAGATCGAGAACACGAGCAGCCGCGCGATCAGATGCCCGAAGTGCCCGCCGTCGAGTTCGGCGAGCCGGACGTTGCGGTACTCCTGCTCGCTCCGGAAGAAGGCGTACGAGTCCTCCGTGCGGTCGCTGCCGTCGGCCTTGCCCGCGCGGGCGAGCAGCAGCCGCGCCTGCCCGAGCAGGTCGAGCGCGATATTCGCGATCGCGACTTCGTCCTCGAGTTCCGGCGCGTTCGTGCACCACTCCTGCAGCCGGTGCGAAAAGATCAGCGCGTCGTCGCCGAGCATCAGGCAGTAGGCCGCGAGCCGGTCACCGTCCACACCGGACGGAACCGTCGTGTCCACACCGGACAGCGGATCCTCGAACCCGGTCCCGAAGGCCCAGCGGGAGTCGTTCTCCTCGGTGATCGCCTCGTAGGCGTTGTCGAAGCTCATGTCAGATGTGCGGAACGTTGTCGGGGATGTCGTAGAACGTCGGGTGCCGGTACACCTTGTCGCCGCTGGGCGCGAAGAACGGGTCCTTCTCGTCCGGCGAGGACGCCGTGATGTCCGACGCGCGCACGACCCAGATCGACACGCCCTCGTTGCGGCGGGTGTACAGATCCCGCGCGTGGTGCAGCGCCATGTCGTCGTCGGCGGCGTGCAGCGAGCCCACGTGCACATGGTTCAGGCCGCGCTTGCCCCGGACGAATACCTCGTACAACGGCCAGTCGTGTTTCATCACGAACCCTTCTTCGCTGCATGCGCCGAGGCGGCTTCCCGCACCCACGCGCCGTCTTCCTGGGCCCGCCGCCGGTGCGCGATGCGCTCGGCGTTGCAGGGGCCGTTGCCCTTCAACACGTTCTTGAACTCGTCCCAGTCGACGGCGCCGAAGTCGTAGTGCCCACGCTCGGCGTTCCACTTCAGCTCCGGGTCCGGGAAGGTGACGCCCAGCGCCTCGGCCTGCGGAATTGACATGTCGACAAAACGCTGGCGCAGCTCGTCGTTGGTGTGCCGCTTGACCTTCCAGGCCATCGACTGCGCGGTGTTCGGCGAGTCCGCGTCCGGCGGGCCGAACATCATCAGCGACGGCCACCACCAGCGGTTCACTGCCTCCTGCACCATTTCCCGCTGCTTCTCGGTGCCGCGCATCATCGTCATCAGCAGCTCGAAACCCTGCCGCTGATGGAAGGACTCCTCCTTGCAGATACGGATCATGGCGCGCGCGTACGGCCCGTACGAACTGCGGCACAACGGGACCTGGTTGCAGATCGCCGCGCCGTCGACCAGCCAGCCGATCACGCCGACGTCGGCGAAGGTCAGCGTCGGATAGTTGAAGATCGACGAGTACTTCTGCTTGCCGTTGATCAGCTTGTCGGTCAGATCGGCGCGGTCGGCGCCGAGCGTGGCCGCCGCCGAGTACAGGTACAGCCCGTGCCCGGCCTCGTCCTGCACCTTGGCGAGCAGGATCGCCTTGCGGCGCAGGGAAGGCGCGCGGGTGATCCAGTTGCCCTCGGGCTGCATGCCGATGATCTCCGAATGCGCGTGCTGCGCGATCTGCCGGATCATCGTCTTGCGGTAGCCCTCGGGCACCCAGTCGCGCGGCTCGATGCGCTGGTCGCGCTCGATGGTGTGCTCGAAGTGCCGTTCGAGGTCTTCCTCGGGCAATGTCGCGGTCATGACTGCTCCTTCGCCACCAGGGTGAGCACGTCGTACTTCGCGACCGAGTCGCCATCGGCGTTGGTCACGTCGGCGTCCCAGCGAACCTCGCCGTACTCCTGGTCGATCCGCGGGGTGATCTGCTTGGCGGTCAGGGTCACGGTCAACGAGTCGCCGACCTTGACCGGGGTGAGGAACCGCAGGTTCTCCAGGCCGTAGTTGGCCAGCACCGGGCCGGGTTCCGGCGAGACGAACAGGCCCGCCGCGAACGAGACCACGAGATACCCGTGCGCCACGATCCCGCCGAACAGCGGGTTCGCCGCCGCGGCCTCGGGGTCGGTGTGGGCGTAGAAGGTGTCGCCCGTGAATTCGGCGAAGTGGTCGATGTCTTCCTGAGTGACGGTGCGCGGACCGGCGACGACGGAGTCGCCGATCTTGAGTTCCGCCAAGGACTTCCGGAAGGGGTGGACGTCGCCTGCGGTTCGAGGGGCGCCCGCGACCCAGCGACCGGTGACCGTGCTGAGCACCCTCGGGCTGCCCTGGACGGCCGTGCGCTGCATGTGGTGCAGCACGCCGCGGACGCCGCCCATCTCCTCGCCGCCGCCGGCGCGGCCGGGGCCACCGTGCACCAGCTGCGGCATCGGCGAACCGTGACCGGTGGACTCCTTGGCGTCTTCGGCGTCGAGCACCAGCAGACGGCCGTGGTACGGCGCGACCCCGAGGACGACCTCGCGCACGAACTCCTGGTCCGCGGAGACGACGGAACCCACGAGGCTGCCGCCGCCGCGCGCGGCGAGCTCGATGACCTGTTCGGTGGAGGTGTAGGGCAGCAGCGTCGACACCGGGCCGAACGCCTCGACCTCATGCGGCTCGGAGCGCTCCGGGTCGGCCTTCAGCAGGACCGGCGAGATGAACGCGCCGCGTTCGGCGTCGGCGCCGACGACCTCGACCTGCTCCGGGTCACCGAAGACGACCGTGCCGACGTCCAGCAGCGCCTTGAGCGAGCGCCGGACCTCCTCACGCTGCTCCAGGCTGGCCAGAGCGCCCATCCGGACGCCCTCGGCGGTGGGGTTGCCGATGGTGGTCTTCGCCAGCCGCGCGCTCGCGGCCTCGGCGACGTCGTCCAGGAGGTCCGCGGGGACGAACGCGCGGCGGATGGCGGTGCACTTCTGGCCCGCCTTGACCGTCATCTCGGTGGTCAGCTGCTTGACGAAGAGGTCGAACTCGGTGGTGCCGGGTTTGGCGTCCGGGCCGAGAATCGACAGGTTGAGCGAGTCGGCCTCGGCGTTGAAGCGGACGGAGTTGCGCACGATGGCGGGGTGCGCGCGCAGCTTCTGCGCCGTCGACGCGGAGCCGGTGAACGAGACGAGGTCCTGCGCGGTGACGTGGTCGAGCAGGTCGCCGACGCTGCCCGCGACGAACTGCAGCGTGCCCTCGGGCAGGATGCCGGACTCGATGATGATCTCGACCAGCCGCGCGGTGAGGTACGCGGTCTGGCTGGCGGGCTTGATCAGGCTCGGCACCCCGGCGAGGAACGCGGGCGCGAACTTCTCCAGCGGACCCCAGACGGGGAAGTTGAACGCGTTGATCTGGACGGCGACCCCGCGCAGCGGGACGGCGATGTGCTGGGCGACGAAGGTGCCGCCCTTGCTCAGCGGCTCGACGTTGCCGTCGACGTAGACGGTGTCGTTCGGCAGTTCGCGCTTGCCCTTGCTGGAGTAGGCGAACAGGACACCGATGCCGCCGTCGATGTCGACCATGGAGTCACTCTTGGTGGCGCCTGTCCTCGCCGAGAGCGCGTACAGCTCTTCGCGGTGTTCACGCAGGTGGGAGGCCAGTGCCTTCAGCAGCGCGGCGCGCTGGTGGAAGGTCAGCTCACGCAGCGCGGGGCCGCCGACGCGGCGTCCGTACTCCAGCGCGGCGGCGAAGTCGATGCCCTCGGACGAGACCCGGGCGACCTCTTCGCCGGTCGAGGCGTCGTGCAGCGGAACGCCGTCGTTTTCCGCCGTGTGCCATCCGCCGGAGACGTAGCTGCGCAGCAATGCCATGGGGCCGAACCCTTCGATGGTGGATTAACAGACCGTCCGTTCAGTAATTCACTGTAGCTCGCGTCCGGGGTCTTGCAAACCCCCGGACGGCGGCGGATCCTTGACATCCACCCGGAAGCGCGCCTTTACTTGCGGCACCCTTTAACAACCGTCCATTCGGTCAGTAACCAGGTGGTCTCGTATGACTGGCAACGCCGCGCACACGATGTTCGCCGACGACCAGGCGTCGAAGGCGCTGGGCATCGAGCTGGTCGAGGCCGCCGAAGGGCACGCCGTCGCCACCATGCGGGTCACCGAAACGATGGTCAACGGCCACGACATCGCCCACGGCGGCTACGTCTTCCTGCTGGCCGACACGACGTTCGCCTGCGCGTGCAACAGCCGTGGGCCGGTGACCGTCGCGTCCGGCGCGGAGATCTCCTTCGTCGCCGCCGGCAAACTCGGCGACCACCTCATCGCCACCGCCACCGAGCGGACCCGCTACGGCCGCAACGGCATCTACGACGTCACCGTGCACCGGGAGACCCCCGACGGGCCGGAGGTCGTCGCCGAATTCCGCGGCCGCAGCCGCACCATCCAGAAAGCATCACGATGACCGCCTTCAGCGACGACGCCGAGAACCTGACCATCGACGAACTCCAGGCGCTGCAACTGAAGCGTCTCCGGTGGACGCTGCGGCACGCCTACGACAACGTGCCGTTCTACCGACGGAAGTTCGACGAGGCAGGCGTTCACCCGGACGACTGCAAGGCGCTGGAAGACCTGGCTAAGTTCCCCTTCACCACCAAACAGGACCTGCGCGACAACTACCCGTTCGGCATGTTCGCCGTGCCGGAAGCGCAGGTCAGCCGCATCCATGCGTCCAGTGGGACCACCGGGAAACCGACCGTCGTCGGCTACACCGCCGAAGACATCGACACCTGGGCGACGGTGATGGCGCGCTCGATCCGCGCGGCGGGCGGGCGGCCGGGCGACAAGGTCCACGTGGCCTACGGCTACGGCCTGTTCACCGGCGGCCTCGGCGCGCATTACGGCGCCGAAAAGCTCGGCTGCACCGTGATCCCGGCGTCGGGCGGCATGACCGCGCGCCAGGTGCAGATCATCACCGACTTCAAACCCGAGATCATCATGGTCACCCCGTCGTACATGCTCACACTGCTCGACGAGTTCGAACGACAGGGCGTCGACCCGCAGACGAGTTCGCTCAAGGTCGGCATCTTCGGCGCCGAGCCGTGGACCGAGCAGATGCGCGCGGAGATCGAGGAACGCGTCGGCATCGACGCCGTCGACATCTACGGCCTGTCCGAGGTGATGGGCCCCGGCGTCGCGCAGGAATGCGTCGAGACGAAGGACGGGCTGCACATCTGGGAGGACCACTTCTTCCCCGAGGTGATCGACCCGTTCACCGAAAAGCCCACCGACGCCGAGGGCGAGCTGCTGTTCACCTCGCTCACCAAACAGGCGCTGCCGATCATCCGGTACCGCACGCGTGACCTGACCCGGCTGCTGCCGGGCACCGCGCGGCCGGCGTACCGGCGGATGGAGAAGGTGACCGGGCGCAGTGATGACATGATCATCCTGCGTGGCGTCAACGTCTTCCCCACGCAGATCGAGGAAGTCGTGCTGGTGACCCCCGCGCTCGCGCCGCATTTCCAGCTGATCCGGTCGACGAAAGGCCGGATGGACCACCTGACGGTGCGGGTCGAAGCGCGCCCGGACGCGTCCGCCGAGCAGCGCGCCGAGGCCGCCGCCCGGCTGATCGCCGGCGTCAAGGACGGCGTCGGCGTGAGCGTCGGCGTCGAGGTCGTCGACCCGGACACCCTCGAACGGTCGCTGGGCAAGATGCGCCGCGTCCTCGACGAACGGGACCGCGGTTGAGCACCCCCGCCCGCCGGGGGCGTCCCGGCTACGACCTCGAGTCGCTGCTTCAGGTCGCGGTCAAACTGTTCAACGAACGCGGTTACGACGGCACCAGCATGGAGGACCTCTCCCGCAAGCTCGGCATCACGAAATCCGCGATCTACCACCACGTGCCGAGCAAGGAGGAGCTGCTGCGGCTCGCCGTCGACCGCGCGTTGAACGGCCTGTTCGCCGTCGCCGCCGAGACGGAATCCTTCGAGGGCAAGGCGATCGAGAAGCTGGAGCATCTGGTGCGGGGCAGTGTCCTCGTGCTGGTCGAGCAGCTGCCGTTCGTGACGCTGCTGCTGCGGGTGCGCGGCAACACCAAAATCGAACGGGCGGCGCTGGCGCGACGGCGCGAGTTCGACCGGCTCGTCACGGAACTGGTGAAACAGGCCGAAACCGAAGGCGACGTGCGGCCCGACATCGATCCCGCGGTCACCGCGCGGCTGCTGTACGGCATGGTGAACTCGCTGATCGAGTGGTACCGGCCGCGGCGGGGTTCGGCCGGGACGGAGCTGGCGGACGCGGTGTGCAAGATCGCCTTCGACGGTCTGCGGACCCAGTGAGGCTTTGCGTCGATGGCGCGTGAGATGAAGGGGCCTTTCATTGCGAAATTTGCCATGAAAGCGTCCTTCATCTCACGCCCGTGCTACTCCCCCGCGGCCTTGGGCGGCCGTCGCGCCTGCCAGATCAGCGCGTCGCGCAACTGCTGGATGAGCTGTTCGTCGTCGGCCTCCGACGGATCGACCCCGAGCGGGATCCAGCGTTCGCCGACCTCGGCACCGTTCTCGAAACTGGTGATCACGATCCCGGCGTAGGAGACGCATTCGTCCTGGACGCGGACGTCACGATGCTGCAGCCGCACACTGACCCACCGTCCGGTACGGCGGACCGGCTCGCGTTCGGCACTGGCCATTCGTCCCTACCCATGACACCCGGTCCCCCCGCCCCCAACGTCGCCGCGAAGGTCCCGGGGGTTACCGGTGGGTTGTTCCGAATGAGTAACGACAGGCGGTCACTTTGAAACGGTTACGCTCGGCCCATGAGCACCGATCCGGAATCCCGGCGGCGGCGCCTCGAACCGGCCGCCCGGCGCGCCGAGATCCTGACCGCGGCCCGGCGGTTGTTCGGCGCGGGCACGTACGCCTCGGTTTCGACCTCGGACATCGCGAAGGCCGCCGGCGTGGCGAGGCCGCTGATCAACCACTACTTCGGCGGCAAACGGGAGCTGTACCTGGAAGTCGTCCGGCAGATGATGATCGTCCCGGCGCCGGTGATCGAGAACCTGCCCGACACGACCGCCGAAGAGCGGCTCGCGATCAGCGTGCGGCACTGGATCGAGGTCGTCGAGCGCAACGAGCAAGCGTGGCTGACGGCGATCGGCCCGGAGGCGGTGGGCCGCGATCCGGAGATCGAGCGGATCATGTTGGAGGCCGACGAGATCGCCGCCGACCGCGTGCTCGCGGCCGCGTTGATGAGCGAGGTCACCGAGGGGCGCGAAGAGCTCCGCGCGATGATCCGGTCGTACGGCGGGATGCTGCGCGCCGCGTCACGCGAATGGTTGATCCGCGGCACGCTCGGCCGCGACGAGCTGCGGGTCTTCCTCACCGAGTCGATCCTGCACCTGCTGCGGGTCACCTACCCGGCCGTGCTCGCAACGCGTTCCGCCGGGCGTAGGCCGCCGGCGTCATCCCCTTCCAGCGTTTGAAGGCGTAGATGAAACTCGACGCTTCGGCGTAGCCCAGCCGCAGCGCGACGTCCTCCACGCTGAGCGCGCCGGTGTCGAGCATCTCCTCCGCCAGCGCCTGCCGGACCTCGTCGAGCAGCGAGCGGTAACCGGTCCCCGCCTCGAACAGCCGACGTCGCAACGTGCGCGGGCTGAGCGCGAGTTGCCGCGCGACCTCGTCCATCCCGGCGTCGACGCCGCCGAGCCGAACCAGCCGTTCCCGCACCTGCTGCGCAATCCCGGAACGTTCCCGTTTCCGCGACACCAGCAGATCGCATTGCGCGGCGCAGACCGCAACCGTCTGATCGTTGGCCTGTGGCAACGGTTTGTCGAGGAAGAGCGGATCCAGGGTGGCGATGTGCGACGGCGCGGAGAAGGACGGCGCCAGCCCGAAGGTCCGCACGTATTCGTCCACAGTGGAGGGTGTTTCGTGTCGGAAGGCCAAGGAGCGCAGGGAGATCTCCGGCAGGATGTCACGCATGACGGTGTGGATCGCGCCGAGGTCGCGCAGCACCAGGAACCGGGCGACGTCGCCCGGCACGCGGCTGTCGTCCATGGCCAGCGCGAGCCGTCCGGCCTCGACGGTCACGTGCGGGATGCAGAAGGTGAAACTCAGGTCCAGGTAGCGCAGGGCGAAGCGCATCGCGTCCCCCAGCGTCGGGCTGCTGATGCACGCGAAGCCGAAGATGCCGAACGCGCTGACCCGGTAGCGCCTGCTCAGCCGCAGCGCGACGTCGTCCCCGCCACCGAGCCCGCGGACCAGTGCCCGGACCACCGCGAGCTCCTGCCGGGCGTCGACCTGGCCGTCCACGGGAGCGTGCTCGTAGGACTGCAGGCCGGTGATGCCGTTCTCGGCCGCGAAGCGGGCCATGAGCACGATGCTCGCCGTGCCGCGCGGGTAGTCCCAGTCCCGGATAACCGGCGGCGGTAGTTCCATGGCCGGGATTATGGATCCCGGCAACGATCGGCGCATTGAGGACCGTAACTGTCCTTGATCCCGATTAGGGTGAGCGGCATGTCCGACACGTTGAGCAGGCGCGCGCTGAACCGCGCCATGCTGGACCGGCAGCTGCTGCTCCGGCGTTCGAAGATGACCGCGCTCGAAGCGGTCGAGCAGCTGGCCGGGTTGCAGGCACAGGCCCCGAACCCGCCGTACTTCGCGCTGTGGACCCGGCTGCACGGTTTCCGTCAGGAAGAGCTGGCGAACCTGCTACTGGACAAGAGTGTCGTGCGGATCGCGCTCATGCGGGGCACGGTGCACCTGGTCACGCCGTCGGACGCGCTGGCATGGCGGCCGATCGTGCAGCCCCTCTACGACCGTTCAATGGACAACACCCAGTTCACCCCGGAGATCAAGGGCCTCGATCACCAGGAGATCGCCCGCACCGCCCGCAAACTGCTCGGTGAGCGGCCGCTGTCGTCCGGCGAACTCGGCGCGGAACTGGCGAAGCGCTGGGAAAGCGCGAGCCCGTCGGCGCTGGTGCACGTCGCGCGGGCGTTGCTGCCGCTGGTGCAGATCCCGCCGCGTGGCGTCTGGGGCAAGGCCGGCCAGCCGACGTATCAGACCACCGGGGACTGGCTGGGCGCCGAACCGGACGCGACGCCCTCCCCGGAAGCGATGTTTCGCCGCTATCTGGCCGCGTTCGGGCCCGCCAGTGTGCAGGACGCGCAGGCGTGGGCCGGGATCACGAAGCTCGGCGACGTCGCCGAGCGGCTGCGCCCGGAGCTGCGGACGTTCCGCGACGAGAACGGCCGCGAACTCTTCGACCTGCCCGAAGCCCCTCGTCCCGATCCGGACACGCCCGCGCCCGCCCGGCTGCTGGGGCCGTTCGACCAGACCGTCCTGTCCTACGCCGACCGCACACGGGTGATCAGCGACGAGTACCGCAAGGTCGTCATCACGCAGAACGGCCTGGTCAAAGGCACGATCCTGGTCGGCGGGTTCGTGAAGGGATTCTGGGAGATCAAGACGGCAAAGAAGGCGGCGTCGGTGGTGATCACGCCGTTCGAGCGCGTCCCGAAGCGCGATCTCGACGCCCTTGAAGGCTCCGCCCACCGGCTCCTGACCTGGGCCCACCCGAAGGCCGAGTCCCACTCTGCGCATTTCGTCCTCTGAATGCGGTAGTTCGCGCTTCCAACTACCGCATTCAGAGGACGAAATGCGGGCAGGGGGTGGCCGAAAATCTCGATTGCGTGGCCGCTCGTGTACTTCCACCAGGGGTGACCGCTGGGTAACTTCGATCGGCATGACGAGCGTGCTGATCGTAGGGACGGGCTTCGGCGGGGTCGGGACGGCGATCGAGCTCAAACGCGCCGGATTCGACGACTTCACCATCCTGGAGAGCGCCGACGAACCCGGCGGCGTCTGGCGTGAGAACACGTATCCCGGCGCCGGCTGCGACATCCCGTCGCCGCTGTACTCGTTCTCCTACGAGCCCAATCCCGACTGGCCGAAGCGGTTCTCGCTGCAGCCGGACATCCACTCCTACCTCAAACGCGTGGTGCGCCGCTACGGCCTCGAACCGCACATCAGGTTCGGCACCCGCGTCACCGCCGCGGCCTTCGACGAGGACCGCGGGCTCTGGCGGGTGGAGACCGCGGGTGGCGAGACCTTCGAAGCGAACGTCTTCGTGCCCGCCGTCGGCCAGCTTTCGCGCCCGCTCCAGCCGGACATTCCCGGCCAAGAGACCTTCAAGGGCGCCAGTTTCCACTCCGCGCAATGGGATCACGACGTCGACCTGCGCGGCAAGAAGGTCGCGGTGATCGGCACCGGCGCGAGCGCCATCCAGTTCGTGCCCGAGCTCCAGCGCCAGGCGGGCGAGCTGACGGTGTTCCAGCGCACCGCGCCCTACATCATGGCCAAACGGGACACCGGCTACCGGCGCTGGCAGCAGCGGCTGTTCCGGCAGCTGCCTGCCACCCAGCTGCTCGGCAGACTCCGGATCTTCCTCCTCGCCGAGTACGCGACCTACGCGATGACCAAGCATCCGTTTCTGGCCAAGGTCTTCGAGCTGCGGACGGCCCAGCTGCGCCGCCGTCACATCAAGGACCGGGCGCTGCGTGAGAAACTCACCCCGGACTATCCGCTGGGCTGCAAGCGGATCCTGTTCACCAACGAGTATCTGCCCGCGCTGGCGCAGCACAACGTCGCCGTCGAGACGCGGCACATCAGCGCGATCACGCCGTCCGGGGTGCTCACCGAGGACGGCGTCGAGCACGAGGCGGACGTCATCGTCTACGGGACGGGTTTCGCGGCGACCGACTTCCTCGGCGAACTCAGGATCGAGGGGCTCGGCGGACGGGCGCTGTCCGACGCGTGGAAGGGCGGTGCACGGGCGTACCTCGGCATGACCGTGCCGGGTTTCCCGAACCTGTTCTGCGTCTACGGGCCCAACACGAACCTCGGCGCGGGCTCCATCATCTACATGATCGAACGGCAGGCCCGCTACATCCGCCAAGCCGTCGAACACCTCGCCAAACCCGAAGTGTCCTATCTGGACGTCGTGCCCGAGGTCGAGCAGAAATACGACGAGGAGATCCAGCGGCGGCTCGGCCGCAGTGTCTGGACGACCTGCGCCAGCTGGTACCGCCAGGAGAACGGCCGCGTGAGCACGAACTGGCCAGGCCTCGTTACCGAGTACGACCGGCGGACGAGGAAGCTCGATCTCGGCGACTACCGGACGGCGGGAGCACGATGAACTACGACGTACTGGTGATCGGCTCCGGTTTCGGTGGCAGCGTGACCGCGTTGCGGCTCACCGAGAAGGGGTATCGCGTCGGTGTGCTGGAGACGGGTCGCCGGTTCGCCGACCACGAGTTCGCGAAGACGTCGTGGCGGCTGCGGAAGTACTTGTGGGCCCCGAAATTGGGCTGCTACGGCATTCAACGGCTGACCCTGCTGAAGAACACGTTCGTGCTGAGCGGCGCGGGTGTCGGCGGCGGCTCGCTCGTCTACGCGAACACGCTTTACGAACCCCCGGACACCTTCTACGAAGACCCGCAGTGGGCGCACATCACCGACTGGAAGGCCGAACTCGCCCCGCATTACGACCAGGCGAAACGCATGCTGGGCGTGGTGGAGAACCCGCTGGTCACCCCGGCCGACCGCGTGCTGCGCGAGGTCGCCCAGGACATGGGCATCGCGGACACCTACCGGCCCACACCGGTCGGCGTGCACTTCGGCAAGCGCGACGTCGACCCGTTCTTCGGCGGCGAGGGCCCGCCGCGCAAGCCGTGCACGCACTGCGGCGAGTGCATGACCGGCTGCCGGGTCGGCGCGAAGAACACGACCGTCAAGAACTACCTGTACCTGGCGGAGAAAGCGGGCGCGGAGGTCCATCCGCTGACCACCGCCGTGTCGGTCCGGCCGATCGACGGCGGCTACGCGATCGACACCGTCCGAACAGGACGTTGGGTTCGCAAGCGCAAGCAGGCCTTCACCGCCTCCGAAGTCGTCTTCGCCGCCGCTTCCCTTGGCACGCAACGGCTTCTGCATTCCTTGAAGGACTCGGGCACGCTGCCGAAGCTGTCCCCGCGTCTCGGCTTGCTCGCCAGGACGAACTCCGAGGCCGTGCTCGCCGCGCGTTCCCTGCGCAAGGACACGGATTTCACTCGCGGCGTCGCGATCACGTCGTCGATCCACCCCGACGCCGTCACGCACGTCGAACCGGTGCGTTACGGCAAGGGCAGCAACTTCATGGGATTGCTGACGACGGTGCTCGTCGACGCCGAGCCGGGAAAACGCCGGTGGGTGCTGGGCGCGCGGGAGCTGTGGCGGAACCGGCGGCAGCTGGTGCGGCTGCACAACCCGCGACGCTGGTCGGAGCGGATGGTCGGGTTGCTGGTGATGCAGACGCTGAACAATTCCGTCACCACGTACACAAAACGCGGGCTCCTCGGCCGCCGGATGACCACGAAGCAGGGCATCGGCGAGCCGAACCCGGAGTGGATCCCGGCCGGGCACGAGGTCACGCGGCGGGTGGCGGACAAGATCGGCGGGCTGGCGCAGGGCGCGTGGACGGATCTGGCGAACATCCCGATCACCGGGCATTTCATCGGCGGCTGCGCGATCGGCGACAGCGCCGAGACCGGCGTCGTCGACCCGTACCAGCGCGTGCACGGCCATCCCGGGCTGCATATCGCGGACGGTTCGGCGATCTCGGCGAACCTCGGGGTGAACCCGTCGCTGACCATCACCGCGCAGGCGGAACGCGCGATGTCGTTGTGGCCCAACAAGGGCGAGGCCGACCCGCGGCCGCCACTCGGCTCCCCCTACCGGCGCCTGTACCCCGTCGCTCCGCTCAAGCCCGTCGTGCCCCCACACGCCCCGGCCGCCCTGTGCCTCCCCCTCACCCCGCTCTGACCCCTACGCATTTCGTCCTCTGAATGCGTGAGGGGAGAGAGTGGAAAGGGCGGGGCACCGTCGCCCGCGCGACGACGGTGCCCCACCCCGGTCTAGCGGTGCGTCACGGGAGGCCGGCCAGGCCCGCGCTCACCGTGTTCGACCACGCGTAGCCCTGCGAGGCGTCCCAGTTGATCGACCAGGTCATCGCGCCCCGGATCGTCGGGTACGTCGTCGAAGGCTTGAACGAACCGCAGTTCGTGCCCTTCGCCAGGCAGTTCAGCGCGTTGACCGTGTTGCCGGGCGCCTGGTAACCGCCACCGGCCGCCGAGCCCGACGCGGGCAGGCCGAGCCCGACCTGGTCGGCCCGCAGACCGCTCTGCAGCTGGATGCAGGCCAGCGCGGTGAGGAAGTCGACCGTGCCCTGCGAGTAGACCTTCTGGTCGCAGCCGAGCATCGTGCCGCTGTTGTAGTACTGCATGTTGACGATCGTCAGGATGTCCTTGACGTTCAGCGCCAGCTTGAAGTACTCCGCCGCCGGGCTCTGCATGTCGATCGTCTGCGGCGCCATGGTGATGACCGTGCCGCCCGCCGCGTGGATGCTGCGCAGCGCCTGCGTCATGTAGGTCGCGTTGACACCGTTCTCCAGGTCGATGTCGACGCCGTCGAAACCGTAGGTCGCGATGAGCGACTTCATGCTGTTGGAGAAGTTCGTCGCCGCGGCCGAGGAGTCGACGCGGATCGTGCCCTTCTCACCGCCGACGGACAGGATGACCTTCTGCCCGCGCGCCTGCGCCGTCTTGATGTCGGCCTTGAACTGCGCGTCGGTGTAGCCGCCGAGCTGGCTCGACAGCCCCGAGTCGAGGGTGAAGGTGACCGCGCCCGGAGTGGCCGTCGCGTCCGCGAAGGACACCGCGATGATGTTGTACTTCGTCGGGACGTCGGCGAGCTTGAGCGCCTTCGCGCCGTTGTAGAAGTTCTGCCAGTAGCCGGTGATCACGTGCTTCGGCAGGTTCCCGGTCGGCGGGGTGCTCGTCGTGGTCGTCGGCGGGTTGCTGGTCGTGGTCGTCGGGCTCGTGGACGTCGTGGGGGTCGTCGGCGTCGTGGTGGGTGAGCCGCCGGGGCCGTCGAGGTTCACGTCGTCGGCGAAGTACGCGGGCTGGCCGTACCAGCCGTGCAGGTAGATCTCGACGTTCGTGGTGGACGCGCCGGTGGTGAAGCTCAGCGAGAGCTGCGACCAGTTGCCGCCGCCCGGGGTCCAGGTGTTCTTGTCACCCGTCCCGGTGCCGGTGACGCCGAGGTAGGTGTAGCTGCCCTGCACCCACGCCGAAAGCGTGTACGCGGTGTTGGCCTTCACCGCCACGCTCTGCGAGCAGCGGGCGTTGTCCTGCCCCGCCGGGGTGGCGCTGAGCGCGCGGGTGCCCGAATGGACCGGTGTGGTGACCACCACGTTCGCGCCGGTGCAGGTCCAGCCGCTCGTGGTCCCGAGTTCGAAGCCGGGGTTGGTCAGGATGTTGGCGGCCGAGGCACTGCCCGAGACCGCGAAAGTCACCCCCAGGCACACGGCCAGTGACGACAGCAGGGCGAGGAACGCGTGTTTCGGCTTCACTTTCACGACTGGCCTCCACGAACGGGTGATGTCGGCCACATCAAAGTGGACTAGACCAATACAACTGTCAAGGGTTCGGTTAGAGGAGGCCATACGAAAGTCGGCTCGGCACGAGCGGCAGAATGCAGGGTCCGAGAGCACCCGAGGGCGGATTCAGGAGCGTGGGAGTGAGCGTGCAGGGCCTGCAGACAGTCGAGCAGAAGATCGCCGAAGAACTCGGTGTGCGCGAAGGGCAGGTCAAGGCGGCCGTCGACCTGCTGGACGGCGGATCGACCGTGCCGTTCATCGCCCGGTACCGCAAAGAGGTCACCGGGATGCTGGACGACACCCAGCTCCGCACCCTCGAAGAACGCCTCCGCTACCTGCGGGAACTCGGCGAGCGCAAGGTCGCGGTGCTGGAGTCGATCCGCAGCCAGGGCAAGCTGGACGAGGCGCTCGAAGCGTCGATCATGGCGGCGGACACCAAGTCCCGCCTTGAAGACATCTACCTGCCGTACAAGCCCAAGCGGCGGACGAAGGCGATGATCGCCCGCGAGGCCGGTCTGGAGCCGCTCGCCGACGGGCTGCTGAGCGACCCGAACACCGACCCTCAGGCGGCGGCCGCGGTGTTCGTCGACGCCGACAAGGGTGTCGCGGACGCGCAGGCCGCGCTCGACGGCGCCCGCGCGATCCTCGTCGAACGCTTCGCCGAGGACGCCGACCTGATCGGCGAGCTGCGCGAGAAGATGTGGGCGGAAGGCCGTCTGGCTTCGAAGGTCCGCGACGGCAAGGCCGACGAGGGCGCGAAGTTCTCCGACTACTTCGAGTTCTCCGAGCCCTACACCAAACTCCCCTCGCACCGGATCCTCGCGATGTTCCGCGGTGAGAAGGAGGAGATCCTGGACCTCACGATGGAGTCGGAGGAGCCCACAGGGTCGTCAGCGGAGCCGCGCACCGGGCCGACCGAGTACGAGAACCGCATCGCCCACAAGTTCGGCATCGCCAACGAAGGCCGCCCGGCCGACAAGTGGCTCGGCGACACCGTCCGCTGGGCGTGGCGCACGAAGATCCTGCTGCACCTGGGCATCGACCTGCGGATGCGGCTGCGTCAGTCGGCCGAGGACGACGCCGTCCGCGTGTTCGCCGCGAACCTGCGCGACCTGCTGCTCGCCGCCCCGGCGGGCACCCGCGCCACGATGGGCCTCGACCCGGGCTTCCGCACCGGGGTCAAGGTCGCCGTCGTCGACGCGACCGGCAAGGTCGTCGGCACCCACGTGATCTACCCGCACCAGCCCGCGAACAAGTGGGATCAGTCGATCGCCGAACTCGCCGCGCTCTGCGCCCGGCACCAGGTGGACCTGATCTCGATCGGCAACGGCACCGCGTCGCGCGAGACCGACAAGCTCGCGGGTGAGCTGATCAAGAAGCACCCGGAACTGAAGCTGACCAAGGCCGTCGTCTCCGAGGCGGGCGCGTCGGTCTACTCGGCGTCGGCGTTCGCGTCGCAGGAACTTCCGGGCATGGACGTCTCGCTGCGTGGCGCGGTCTCCATCGCGCGCCGGCTTCAGGACCCGTTGGCGGAACTGGTGAAGATCGACCCGAAGTCGATCGGTGTCGGCCAGTACCAGCACGACCTGTCGGAGATCTCGCTGTCGCGTTCGCTCGACGCGGTGGTCGAAGACTGTGTGAACGCCGTCGGCGTGGACGTCAACACCGCGTCGGCGCCGCTGCTGACCCGCGTCTCGGGTATCACGACGACGCTGGCGGAGAACATCGTGGCGCACCGTGACGAGAACGGTCCGTTCAAGACGCGGAGCGGGCTCAAGGAGGTCGCGCGGCTCGGCCCCAAGGCCTTCGAGCAGTGCGCCGGCTTCCTCCGGATCCCGGACGGCGACGACCCGCTCGACTCGTCCTCGGTGCACCCGGAGGCCTATCCGGTGGTGCGGCGGATCCTGTCGTCCACCGGCACCGACATTCGTTCGCTGATCGGCAACTCGCGGACACTGCAGGCGCTGAAGCCCACGGAGTTCGTCGACGACACCTTCGGTCTCCCGACGGTGACCGACATCCTCGCCGAACTCGACAAGCCGGGCCGCGACCCGCGTCCGGCGTTCAAGACCGCGACCTTCGCCGACGGCGTCGAGAAGATCGGCGACCTCAAGCCGGGAATGCGGCTGGAAGGTGTCGTGACGAACGTGGCGGCGTTCGGCGCGTTCATCGACGTCGGCGTGCACCAGGACGGGCTCGCGCACGTCTCGGCGCTGTCGAAGAACTTCGTCAAGGACCCGCGTGAGGTCGTCAAGCCCGGCGACATCGTCAAGGTGAAGGTCCTGGAGGTCGACGTGCCGCGCAAGCGGATCTCGCTGACCCTGCGGCTGGACGACGAACCCGGCAAGCCCGCTCGCGAGCAGGGCGGCGGTGGTGGCGGTCGTGACCGCGGCCAGGGCGGTGGCGGCCAGCGTCAGGGCGGCGGGCAGCGTGGTGGTCAGGGCGGCGGCAACCGCGGCGGTGGCGGCCGGGACCGGGGCGGGAACTCCGGCGGCGGGGGCGGCGCCATGGCGGACGCGCTCCGGAAAGCCGGTTTCGGCAAGTAAGCCCTCAGGCGTGCAATGAAGGGGCCTTTCATAGCAAATTTTGCTATGAAAGGCCCCTTCATTGCAGCCGTCGGGTCAGGGGTTCATGGCGTAGGCGCCCGAGAGGTTTCGGACCAGCGACCACACGTGGTCGAAGCGAGCCGCGTCGACGACCGGCTTCCGGATCGAAGCCAGCGCGAGCGCCTGCTGCGCCTCGGTCGAGGACGACTTCCCGTGCAGATCGATCGCGGTGACGCTGAAGTCCTGCACCAGGATGGCGAAGATCTGGTCGACGACCTCGGTCTCGATGCCGGTGATCTCGGCCTGCTCCAGCACCAGCTGCCCGTAGACGACCAGCGTGAACAGCTCGGTCAGCGCGAGGCCGAAGTCGATGTCCTGCTGCTGAGCCTCGTCCGGTGCCGCGTCGGTGAACAGCTTCACCAGCGCCTCGGCCTGCTCGGTGAACCGCGCGACGTTCGGGATCGCGGACGCCTTGGCGTACGCCTCACGCCAGTCGTGGAACCGCACCTTCGAGAGCCCGCGCGCGGGGCCCTGGCGGAACAGGAACTCGTCGTCGGCCGCGTCGGAACGGGTCGGCACCGGCTCGTAGGCCTGCGGCGCGAACAGGTACGCGGGCACGAACTTCGCGATCAGCGCGAGGTTCACCGCCACCGTGCCTTCCAGCTTCGGCAGGCCGTCGATGTCGTTCTTGGACATCGCGAGGTAGGTGTCCGCCTCGAAACCCTTGGCCGCCACCACATCCGCGACCAGGCCGATGACCTTCTGCGCCTCGGTGGTCACCTTCATCTTGGTGATCGGGTTGAACAGCAGGTACCGGCGGTCGTCCGCGTTAGCGCTGCGGAAGTAGTCCACGGCACGGTCGGAGAACAGCTTCATCGCGACGAGCCGCGCGTAGGCCTCGACGAATTCCCGGCGCACGTGCGGGAAATCGGTGACCTTCTTGCCGTAGAGCACCCGGTTGTGCGCGTGCGTGATCGCCTCGTACAGCGAGTGCGTCGACATCCCGATGCCGCCGAAGCACAGGTTGAACTTGCCGATGTTGACCGTGTTCAGCGCCGCGGAGAACGCGTCGGCGCCGACGTGCAGAATGTCCTCTTCGGACACTGGATAGTCGTTCAGCTCGAACTCGGCGACGTACATCTGCGACGGGACGACGTTCTTCACCACGCGGTAGTTCGGGTGTTCCGAGTCCGCGTAGAAGAACACGTACTGGTCCGGCCCCTCGACACCGTCGATGCGGCCGAACACGGACACGGTCCGCGCGCAGTTTCCGTTGCCGATGTAGTACTTCGACCCGTTCGCGCGGTAGCCGCCCTCGCCGTCCGGGGTGAGCACGAGGTCCGACGAGTAGATGTCGGCCCCGTGCTCCTTTTCGGACAGTCCGAACGCGGCGACGCCGCCGGCCGCGAGCGAGTCCGCCGCGCGTTTGCGGGCGGCCTCGTTCGCGCTCTGCCACACCGGGCCCAGGCCGAGGATGGTGACCTGCCACGGATACCAGTAGTTCAAGCCGTAGAAGCCGAGGATTTCCGACAGGGCCGCGACCCGCGCGGTGTCCCAGCGCTTGTCGGGGTTCCCGTCGGCGTTGGCGCCGGGAGTGAGGAACGTGGAGAACAGGCCTTCCTTGCCCGCGAACTCGATGAAGTCCGCGTAGAAGGTCCGATCGTGGTAGTCCTCGACGAGCTTGCGTTTGCCACGCTGTTCGAACCACTCGATGGTGGCACGCAGCAGGCGACGCGTCTCCGGGTCGAACTGCCGTGGGTCGTACCCACCCGGGTTCAGCAACAACGCGGTCGCCTTTTCGCTCATGGTCACTCCTGGTCAGCCGAAGTTACTACCCGGTAACCGTAGCGCCTCGCTTCGCCGTCCGGCCACCGAACTCGATCGAAGTCACCTCCCCGTGGTCGTTCCGCAGGAAGCGCGCGGTGGGCTTGCGGGTGTCGGCGGCGGGGGCGATCGCGTCGCCGCCCACGAAAACGGCCTCGAACGGCGGCGGCGACGGGAAGCCCTCGACGTCGGCGACCAGCTGGGCCCAGAGGGCGCCGTCGCGGTCCTCGACCACGAACGCCAGGTCACCGGTCTGATAGCGGCCCAGGTACTCGGCGATGTCCGGCTGCGGCACCGGCGGCGGGCTCGGGAGCGGAGGCAACCCGACCAGCTCCTCCAGGCACCAGTCGACGATCTTCGCGCCGAGCGCGGACCCGCCCGCGCTGTTGGTCAGCACCGTGACGGCGAAGTCGTGTTCCGGCAGGGTGACGAACTCCGACAGCTGCAGGTTGCTGACGTTGCCGCCGTGCCGGACCAGCCGGGCGGCCCCGTGGGTCGTGTGCAGCCAGCTCAGGCCGACCTCTTCGAACCGCAGCGCGGCCTTCCGCTGCGGCGCGCGCAGGAGGTCGCGGGTGGCTTCACTGATGGGCGGTTTGCCCTCGGCCTCGCCGGTCAGGAAGAACCGCGCCCACTTCAGCTGGTCACCCGCCGTCGACCACAGCCCGCCGCTCGCGCTGTCCGCGCGGGTCAGGCCCACCGTGTGCTCGACCGCCGGTTCGCCGTCGCGCAGGACGTGACCGACGGCGTGACGGCGTGTGAGCACCTCCCACGGCAGGTAATACGACTCGGTCATGCCGAGCGGTTCGAGCAGCCGGGCGCGGACCACGTCCTCGAAGGGTTCACCCGCCACCACCTCGACGACCCGTCCGGCCAGCTGGAATCCGGCGTTGCAGTAGGAGAACACCTCGCCGGGGGGGAAGTTCTGCGGCAGGTCGCCGAACTTCGCGATCGCGAGGGCCAGCGCGTCGTCACCCCAGCCGGTGGTGAAGTCGACGTCGCCGAGGAAACCGGCCGAATGCGTGAGCAGATGACGCAGGGTCACCGTCTTCCGCGCCACCGGATCCGCCAAAGGGAGGTCGGGAAGGTACTCGACGACCGGCTTGTCCAGGTCCAGCACCCCGTCTTCGACCAGGGCCAGCACGACGGCCGCGGCGAAGGTCTTGCTGGTGGAGCCGATCATGAAGAGGGTACCGGGATCGACCGGAAGTCCGGTGTCCACACTGGACACACCGGTGGCGAACACCGACTCCTCACCCCGGTACGTCACCCCCACGACCGCTCCGGGGACGCTCACGCGACGCGCCTCCTCGTCGAGCACCCCTCGCAGATCCTGAACGTTCGACACCCGTGTCCCCTTTCGTCCGGTCAGGCCAGCGTTTCACCACGGCGCCACGCCCGGCTCGTCCGAACCGACGAACATCACCGGACCGGTGCGGGCGATATCACGTAGCCCGGGAGATCACGACCCAGTACACTGAACGACGCGGTCCGCTCAGTTCTGCCTCGGGCCGCGTTTCGTTGTCGAAGACCACGCGCCGCGGCCCCCCGAGGTCTGCGCCGGGCAGGACAACCGTTCCTATCCTTACGGAGATACCAGGGCGCCCGTGCGCCCACACGCTTATGAGCACACCTACTTTCACCGAACTCGGCCTGCCCAAGACCCTCGTGGACTCGCTCGCCGAACAGGGCGTCACCAGCCCGTTCCCCATCCAGGCCGCCACGCTGCCGCATTCGCTGGCAGGCCGGGACGTCCTCGGCCGCGGCCGCACCGGCTCCGGCAAGACGTACGGCTTCGTGCTGCCCGTCCTCGCCCGGCTCGCCGAAGGCCCGACCCGCCGCCGCCCCGGCCGCCCGCGTGCGCTGGTCCTGGCGCCGACGCGCGAACTGGCGACCCAGATCGAGGCGTCGTTCCTGCCGCTGGCCAAACCGCTCGGCCTCAGGGTCACCACGATCTTCGGCGGCGTCAGCCCCAACCCGCAGATCACCAGGCTGCGTGACGGCGTCGACATCGTCGTCGCGTGCCCCGGCAGGCTCGCCGACCACATGCGTTCGGGCGAGGTGAAACTCGACAACATCGAGATCACCGTGCTGGACGAGGCCGACCACATGGCCGACCTCGGCTTCCTGCCCGACGTCCGGCGCATCATGGCCGAGACCCCGGAGCGCGGGCAGCGGCTGCTGTTCTCCGCGACCCTCGACGCGGGCGTCGACGTGCTGGTCAAGCGCTTCATGCACGACCCCGTCACGCACAGCGTCGACTCGGCCCAGTCGCCGGTCTCGACGATGAAGCACCACGTGCTGCACCTGGAGGAGACCCACCGGCTGCCGGTGCTGATCGACCTCACCGCCGCGCCCGGCCGCACGCTGGTGTTCACCCGGACGAAGCACCGCGCGAAGCAGCTGACGCGCAAGCTCATGGCCTCCGGCGTGCCGGCGGTCGAACTGCACGGCAACCTCGGCCAGACGGCCCGCACCCGCAACCTGGAGGCGTTCGCCTCCGGCGCGGCGAAGACGCTGGTCGCGACGGACATCGCCGCACGCGGTATCCACGTCGACGACGTCACGCTGGTCATCCACGCCGACCCGCCCGTCGAGCACAAGGCGTACCTGCACCGCTCCGGCCGGACGGCGCGGGCCGGTGCGTCCGGCACCGTCGTCACGCTGATGACCGACGCGCAGGTCGGCGACGTCCGCGACCTCACCCGCAAGGCGGGCATCAAGCCGACCACGACGCAGCTCGGCCCCGGCCACCCGCTGCTGTCGGAGCTGGCGCCCGGTGAGCGTTCGTTCACCGCTTCGCCGCGGCGGCCGATCGTGGACACGCGGCCGAAGCGGGTCAGCGCCAGCGGTGAAGCCATCCCGGGCAAGGGCGACGACGAAGAGCGTCCGGCAAGCGGTGGACGCGGCGGCCGCGGTGGTCGTGGCCGGGGCCCCTCCGCCGGTGGCCGTGGCGCTTCCGGTGGCCGTCGCGGCGGCGCTTCCGACGGGCGTTCGCGTCAGCCTCGCACCGAAGGCGACCGCCGCGGTGCTCCCGCCGGTCAGGGCAGCCGTCGCGCGGCCGAGCCCACCGGACGTCGCGAAGGCGCGCCCAAGGGCGGTGGCCAGGGCCGTCGCGCTGCCGCCGACTCCCAGCCGCGCCGCGGCTCCGGTGCCGCGAAGTCGCAGTCCTCGCGGACCCAGTCCGGCGGTACTCCGGCCCGTCGGGGCGGTGCCGCCGCGTTCTCCTCGGGGACCCGCGCCGGCTCGCGCCGCTCGCGCTAGCTCTCCGCGACCCCATCACGCGTGATCCGCCTGCGATCACGCGTGATCCGGTGGCCGACTCGCGTGATCAGATGGACGACACGTGTGATCAGATGGCCGACGCGCGTGATCAGATGGCCGACACGTGAGTTGGCCGTCTGATCACGCGTGTCGTCCGCCTGATCACACGTGTCGTCCGTGTGATCACACGTGTCGTCCGGCGGGACACGCGTGATTGGGGGCGCAACTCACGTGATTGGGGGCGTAACTCACGTGACTGGAGGCGTAACTCGCGTGATTGGGGGCGTAAGTCGCGTGATTGGGGGCGTAACTCGCGTGACGGAGGGCGGATCACGCGTGGCGGGCGGCGGCGCGGGCTTCAGCGGCCGCGCGACGTTCTTCGAAGCGCGAAGCCTGCGTGTCGAGGGCCTTCAGGAACTGGTCGAGTTCGTCCCGCGCCTTCTCCCCCACCTCGCCGAGGCCTTCGAGCTCGAAGATCCTCCACTGCCGTAGCAGCGGCCAGATCACCTCGTCGTGGTGGATGCGCAGGTCGTAGATGCCGGCCTTCGCGATCAGCGCGGCCTTCCGCACGAAGCTCGGGATCACCGCGCCCGGCATCTGGAACTGGACGACCTCGTCGGTGATGGCGCGCATCATCGCGTCGGGTGAAAGCTCCAGCGACGCCTGCACCAGGTTCCGGTAGAAGAGCATGTGCAGGTTCTCGTCCATCGCGACCCGCGCGAGCAGCTTCTCGCACAGCGGATCCTGCGTGTACTTCCCCGTGTTGCGGTGCGAAATCCGCGTCGCCAGCTCCTGGAAGGACACGTACGCGAAGACGTTCAGCAGCTCCTTGTCGCCGCTGTCGTACCCGGCCTCCATGGTCTGCATCCGCGCCCGCTCCAGCTCGACCGGGTCCACCGCGCGCGTCACCAGCAGGTAGTCGCGGATGCAGATCCCGTGGCGGCCCTCTTCGGCGGTCCAGCGATGCACCCAAGTGCCCCACGCGCCGTCGCGGCCGAAGGCGCGCTCGATCTCGCGGTGGTAGCTCGGCAGGTTGTCCTCGGTGAGGAGATTGACCTCCAACGACGTCCGCGCGATCGGCGACACCCGCGACTGCTCGGGGTCCCACGCCTCGCCGCCGAGGTCGGCGAAGTTACGGCCCTCGTCCCAGGGCACATACTCGTGCGGCATCCATTCCTTGGCGACCGTGAGATGCCGGTTGAGGTTCTCCTCCACCGTCCCCTCGAGCTCGAGCATCAGCCGGGTGGTTTCGGGGACCGCCATGCGTCTCGTCCTTCCAGGGTACGGAAAACGCCTACCTACGACACCGTAACTTACGGTGTCGTAGGTTTGCCACCTTCGGAAGGTGAACGCTCAGGAGGGGCCGGGTACAGGGTGAGAACGGGTGTTGCGAAAGCCACTTTCGCAACGTTGAAGGTTGCGAAAGTGGCTTTCGCAACGTCTGGCCTTCCCTGAAGGAATCGGGACGTCGCGGGCTCAGGAGCCGGGGACGGCCACCAGCTTCGGCACCAGCTGCTCGATCGCGTACGGGATACTCAACACGGTGTTGAACGAGATCGCCGCCCCGACCGGCGGATCCTCGTAGGTGATGAACAGATCCCGCTTCTCCGCCGACACCTTCAGCTTCCGGTACACCGGATCGGCCCGCACCCGACTCTCCGCGTTGACGTCGGAGTTCAGCCACACGAGACGGTCCGCGTCGAACAGGTCGAACCGTTCCGACGAGACCTCGACGACGTTGTTCTCCGGTTTGCTCAACGCCTTCACCGGCTCGAACGGCCGGAAGCCCAGCTCGGTCATGAAGATCATCTTCGGGTCGGTCGTGGTGAACGCGGAGAACTTGCCCGCCTCGAAGGTGTCGGCGACGACCATCGTCAGCTTCGCGAACTCGGGGTGTTCGGCCCGCGCCTGGGTGAACCGCCGGTCGATCCCGGCGATCAGCTCGTCGGCCTTCTGCGGCACCCCCAGCGCACGGCCCACCATCCGGGTCATCTCCTGCCACGGAGCCGCGTAGTCCTCGTACTTCGGCGGCTGCGCGACGACCGGCGCGAGCTGCGAGAGCTTGTCGTACTGCTCCTTCTTCATCCCGCTGTACTGGGCGAGGATCAGGTCCGGCTTCAGCGCGGCGATCTTCTCGAAGTTGAAGTCGTCCCGTTCGCCGACGATCTCCGGCTGCTTGTCGCCCCAGCGGGCCTGGGTCCACGGCCACTTCCCGTACGGCCGCTCCTTGAACCAGTCGACGGCGCCGACCGGCCGGATTCCGAGCGCCAGCACGGCGTCGTGATCGGACAGGCCGAGCGTGACGATCCTCGAAGGCTGCTTCTCGACCGTCGCCGACCCGTATTTGTGCTCGACGGTCACCGGAAAGGTGCCCCTGGCCTCCGGCGGCACCAAGGTCTCGTCGACCGGTTGCGAAGAACCGCAACCGGCCACCAGCAACGACATCATCAGCGCGGTCAAGCTCGCCTTGACCCGCACCCCGGTAACGGACATGCCGGTAAGGCTAGCCTGGCCAAAGTCCTATAGGGATGCGGTGAGACCACGGGCACGCAGGACCGACCGTTCCAGCGGCCGGAACACCACCAGCTCGATGCCGACGCCGACCAGCAGGATCAGGAAGATCGCCGAGATCACGCCTTCCATGCTGTTGAACGACGAGCCTTCGTTCAGGTACGCGCCGAGTCCCTTGCCCAGCGCCGGGGACAGCGCGATCAGCTCGGCGGCCATCAGCGAACGCCACGAGAACGCCCAGCCCTGTTTGAGCCCCGCCAGGAAGCCGGGCAGCGCGGCGGGCAGCAGGATGTGCCGCGCCGACGAAAGCCGGTTCGCCCCCATCACCTGGCCGACGCGCGGCAGGATCGGCGGGATCTGGTCGATGCCCGAGACGAGACCGTTCGCGATGGACGGGACCGAACCCAGCAGGACCACGAAGTAGATCGAGGCGTCGTTCAGCCCGAACCACAGGATCGCCGCGGGCACCCACGCCACCGACGGAAGGCTTTGCAGCCCGGTCAGGAACGGGCCGACGGCGGCGCGGACGATCTTGACCTTCGCCACCAGCAGGCCGAGCGGCGTCCCGATGACCACGCCGATCAGGAAGCCCAGCGCGGCCCGGTGCACCGACGTCCAGACGAACTCGAAGATCTCACCGTCGACGGTGATGCCGACGAGTTCGTCCCACACCGCGAGCGGCGCGGGCAGCATCGACTCGGGCCAGAACGCGGCCGCCCACAAGGCCTGCCACAGCGCGACCAGCAACGCCAGGAAGACCACCGGCGGCACGAAGCCCCGCAAGAATCGCTTTCCCCGGCTTTCCCGGCGTTCCCCGGTGGGGGTGTCGAGTGAGTCGAGCCCCGCGCCGACGGCCTCGTCGGCGTCTTCCGCCGCGGTTTCGGGGCGGTCAAGCCGCGGCATGGGTACTGATCACCTCCCGGAGGTGCCCGGTGATCTCCAAGGTCAGCTCTTCGGCGTCGGAGGCCTGGACGTCGCGCCATTCCCGCACGACCCGGCCCGGCCGCGACGAAAGCAGCACGACCCGCTGGCCGAGCCGGACGGCCTCGCGGACGTCGTGGGTCACGAACAGCACCGACGTGCCGGTGCTGCGGTAGACGCGCAGAAGTTCGCCCTGCAGGACGTCGCGGGTGATGGCGTCGAGCGCGGCGAACGGCTCGTCCATCAGCAGCAGCGACTGTTCCGGGTCACCGCCGACGCGCAGGGTCGCGGCCAGCGCCCTGGCGAGCGCGACGCGCTGCCGCATCCCGCCGGACAGCTCGTGCGGCCGCTTGTCGCCCGCGCCGCCGAGGCGGACGAGTTCGAGCAGTTCGGCCGCCTTCCGGCGACGCTCGGACCGGCCGAAACCGGCGAGGCGCAGCGGCAGTTCGACGTTGCGGGCCGCGGTCAGCCACGGCATCAGCGCGGCCTCCTGGAACATGACCGCGGGCCGGGAGGTCTCGAGCGTGATCGAACCGGACGTCGGCCGGTCGAGGCCGGCGACCAGGTTCAGCAGGGTGCTCTTGCCGCAGCCGGAGGCCCCCAGGAGGCAGACGAACTCGCCGGGGGCGACCGTCAGGTCCATCCCGTCGAGGGCCACGACGGCGCGGCCGGTCGGCCCGAAGGCCTTCCGCACCCCGTCGAGGCGCACGGCGACACCGGTGGACAGGCCGGGCTCCAAGGTGGTCGTCATCGCTGATCCCCTCCGGTCACTTCGTCAGCCCGGGCGCGTTCACGCCGGGCTTGCCCTGCTCGGAGAGCACGGCGTTGAGCGGGCCGAAATCGGCGAACCCCTTGAGGTCCACCGCGGACTTCACCACGCCCGCGGTCACCGAGTCCTGCGCGAGCTGGCTGAAGGTCGACGCCACCGGGTCGATGCCGAGTTCGATACCGGAGAACGCGCGGTCGAGTACGGCCTCGCTCAGTGTGCTGCCCGCGAGCGCCTTGAGTTCGCCGTTGACGACCTTCTTCGCCTCGGCTGGGTTGGTCTTCGCCCACTCGATGGCGGCGAGTTCCCCCTTGAGGATGGCGGTGACGGTCTCCGGGTGCTGCTGCAGGAACTCGCTGCGGACGATCACGACCGTGGTCGGGAACTTGCCTTCCGGCCACAGCGTCTTCTCGTCCAGCAGGACCTTCGCGCCCGCGTCGAGCACGAGCCGCGAAGACCACGGCTCGGGCAGCCAGCCGCCGTCGAGTTCACCCTTCTTGAAGGCGTCGAACGTCTTCGGGTTGTCGAGGTTCGTGACCTTGACTCCCGCCAGCTTCTTCTCGGCGACGAACTTCTTGAGCGCGACGTCCTGGGTGTTCGCCAGCGACGGCGTCGCGATGTTCTTCCCGGTGAGCTGCTCCGGCGCGGTGATCTCCGGCTTCACCACCAGCTGGGCGCCACCGGTGACCGCGCCGGAGACCAGCTGGATGGCGCCCTTGGACTTGGTGAAGGCGTTGATGGCCGGGCCGGAACCGATGAACGCGATGTCGAGCGAGTCGCCGAGCAGCGCGTTGACCTCTTCGGGTCCGGCGTTGAACGTCTGGGTGGTGAGCTTCGTCGAGCCGAGTTCCTTGGCGAAGAAGCCGTTCTTGGCCCCGATCAGCGCGGGCGCGTGCGTCACGTTGGGGAAGTACCCGACGCGCACCTCGGCCGCGGCCCCCTGGCTCTTCTGCTCCACTTCGGTGCCCCGATCGGCACGCGAACACCCGGCGATCCCACTGGCCAAGGTCAGGGCGGCGAAGGCCGCGGCCGTCAAGCGGGTTCTGTGGTGGGTGCGCACGGGAGGTGGCCTTTCGGAAGGTACGACTCGGCTCGGGTGGTGGCGCGAGAGTCGCATGTTCACCCACGTACCTGCATCGCCATCCGAATGACGGGAAAGATGCTGAGAATCCTTGACACCAGACGGAACACCTGTTCCACATTTCAGGACCGGTGTAACGGATCGGGCCGAACGGGCGAATCACGCTTAGTGGTGACGCACCCTCGTACCGTCGCGATGGCGGGCGTGCTGACCGCCGGGATCGGCATGGGCGTCGTCGCGTCGACGCTCAAGATCGCCGACGGCACGCACACCGTGCTCGACACCACCCTGTCCACGACGACGGGGTTCCTCTTCCTCCTCGCCGGCGCCGTCGCGCACGTGCGCCGCGCCTCGAACCCCATCGGCCTGCTCATCGCGCTGGCCGGGCTCGCGTTGTTCACCGAGGACCTGCAATTCGCCGGCCAGCCGCTGGTGCACACGGCGGGTTTGGCGCTGTCCGCCGCGTCCAGCCCGGTGATCGCGCATCTCGTGCTCGCCTTCCCGCACGGGAAACTCCGGTCACGCTGGGAACGAGTGCTCGCCCTCTCCGCGTACGCCGTGGTGTTCGGCTCGGCCGTCCTCGGCCTGCTGGTCAACGACGATCCGAAGAACCTCGCCGCGGTCGCCGCCTCGCCGGAGGCCGAACAGCTGGTCAAACGGCTGCTGGAGCTCGTCGGCGCGCTGATCGGCGGCGGGGTCGTGGTGGTGCTGCTCTATCGCTGGCTCACCGGGCGGATTCCGCAGCGGCGGCTGCTCTCCCCCGTCCTCGCGATCGCCGTGGTCGGCGCGCTGAGCACCACGGTCGGCAACGCGCTCGGCTCCGGGCACCCGTTCTCCGAACCGCTGCTGGACGTCTACCGGATCTCGTTCTGCCTGTGGCCGCTGACGTTCCTGATCGGGGTGCTGCGGGCGCGGGTCGGCAACGCGGAGATGATCCGGCTCCTGCTGGAACGCGACGGCACCGGGCTGGCCGCGCTCGTGCAGGACGACGAGGTGTGGAAGGACAGCCGGTCGATCGACGCGCTCAACGCGGCCGCCGGGCTGGTGCTGGACAACCAGCGGCTCGCCGCGGAACTGGAGGAGCGCCTCGTCGAGGTCCAGGCCTCCCGCGCCCGCATCGTGGCCGCCGCCGACGACGAACGGCGCCGGGTCGAGCGGGATCTGCACGACGGGGCGCAGCAACGCCTGGTCAGCGTCGTCCTGCTGCTGCGGATGGCGGAGCGCCGGCTCGGGGGCGAACTCACTCCCGCCGTCGCGACACTGCTGAGGAGCACCATCGACGAACTGCAGGCCACGGTCACCGAACTACGCGAGCTCGCGCGCGGGCTCCGGCCCGCGATCCTCACCGAGGCCGGGCTGATCCCCGCGGTCCGGTCGCTGCTGGACCGGGTCCCGCTCGCCGTCGACCTCGCGGGCGCGGACGTGCCGCGGCTCAGCGGTGCCGTCGAGGCGACGGCGTATTTCGTCGTCTCGGAGGCGGTCACCAACGCCTTGAAGCACGCGCGGGCGGGGGAGGTCCGCGTGTGCATCCGCGTCGAGGACGACGGCCTGCGGGTGGACGTCCACGACGACGGCACCGGCACGGCCGACATCGGCGGCGGCTCCGGGCTGCACGGCCTCCGCGATCGGGTCCGCGCGCTCGGCGGCGAACTGACCGTCGCGAGCGAACCCGGCTCGGGCACCACGGTTTCAGCAGTCATCCCCTTGAACGGCTAGGCGAGCCCTCGGATGGCGCGTGACGGCGGCCGCGTCCCCTGGATCGACGCGACCATCTCCAGCACCTGCCGCGTGCGCCGCACCTCGTGCACCCGGAACACCTTGGCCCCCTCGGCCACCGCCCAGGCCGTCGCGGCGAGGGTGCCGTCGACCCGCTCCGCGAGTTCCACGCCGAGCGTCTCGCCGACGAAGTCCTTATTGGACAGTGCCATCAGCACCGGCCAGCCGGTGTCGGCCAGTTCCCGCGCGTGCCGCAGCAGTGCCAGGCTGTGCCACGTGTTCTTGCCGAAGTCGTGCGTCGGATCGATCAGCACCCCTGCACGCGGGACACCGAGCGCGACGACGGCTTCGGCGTGCGCGGTGGTCTCCGCGACGACGTCCGCGACGATGTCCGGATAGCGCACCCGGAACGGGCGGGTGCGCGGAACGGCGTTGCCGGTGTGCGAGCAGACGTAGCCGGTGCCGAACTCGGCGGCGACCTCGGCCAATTGCGGATCGGCTCCCGCCCAGGTGTCGTTGATCAGGTCCGCGCCGGCCTCGGCCGCGCGCCTGCCCACTTCGTGACGCCAGGTGTCGACGCTGATCACCAGGCCGGGGTGCAGTTCGCGGATCCGCTCGACGAACGGGACCACCCGTCGGATCTCTTCCTCGACGTCGACCTCCGCGCCGGGGCCTGCCTTGACCCCGCCGATGTCGACGATGTCCGCGCCGTCGGCCACCGCCCGGTCGACCGCGGCGAGCGCGTCCGGATCCGAGAAGGTCGCTCCCTTGTCGTAGAAGGAGTCGGGGGTACGGTTGACGATCGCCATGACCAGGGCGCGGTCCCGGGCGACGCGGCGCCCGCGGAAGGTCAGCTCGTTCACGCACCGATCGTAGGCGAGCGGACGCCCGGCCGGTGAGTACCGCCCACCGGGACCGTCCCGGCGACCGGAAGCACCCATTCGAGTGGCGTATCTGATATATGACGTAAGAGATCGGATCTCTCTTGACTCGCCGTCGAAGCCGCGAGTAGACGTTGTTCAGCCGGGATGGCGACGGACGACGGATCGGCTCCCCGGCCACTCACTCCCCCGGTTCCCCTGCGCAGGAAGGGCCTCGAATGTCCCCAGATCCTCTTCGCGCGGCACGGCTTTCCCGGCGCACGGTGCTGGCGGGAACCGCGGGCGCCGTCGGCGCGCTCGCCCTGCCCGGTATGGCCGCGGCGGCGCCGGTGGATTGGTCGCGCGCCGTCGTCGATTCGACGATGAAGCGGCACACCCCGGCCACCCTCGGCGGCTGGGGCTACACCCGCGGCCTCTACCTCTACGGCCAGTACCTGGTGTACCGGCGCACCGGCGAGAAGTCCTACCTCGATTTCATCCTCGCGTGGTACGACCGGTTCGTCACCGAGAGCGGGATCTCGAACAATTTCACCAACCTGGACGCGATGCGCTCCGGGCAGATGTTCCCCTTGCTGTACACCGAAACCGGGCAGGCGAAGTACAAGACGGCGGCGGATCAGTTGCGCGCGCGGTTCCCGTCCTATCCCCGGACGTCCGACGGCGGGATGTTCCACGCGACGAGCAGGGTCGGGCAACTGTGGGCGGACGGCGTGTACATGGCGCAGCCGTTCCTCGCCCTGTACGGCAAGACGTTCGGCGATACCGCCTACTGCTACGAAGAGGCCGCCAAGAACGTCAGCGTCTACTTCGACCGGCTCAAGGAGCCCGCGAAGGGCCTGCTGTACCACGCCTACGACGAAGACGGCTCGGAACCGTGGGCGTCGGGTCCCGGACGGCATTCGAAATTCCACTGGGGCCGCGCGATCGGCTGGCTCGGGATGACGGCGATCGACCTCCTCGAAATCCTCCCCCGCGACCATCCGCGCCGCCGTCGTCTCGTCGACGTCGTGAAATTCCTCGCCGCGGGATACACCCGCTGGCAGGACCGGGCTTCGGGCCGCTGGTTCCAGGTCGTCGACCGGGGCGGTGACAAGGACAACTGGCTGGAGACCTCGGCTTCGGCGATGTACACCTTTCTCCTCTCCCGCGCGGTGGAACGCGGCTACGTCGGCGCCGAGTACCGGCCTGTGGCCGCGAAGGGATATCGCGGGGTTTTGTCGCAGGTTTCGATCGGAGCCGAAGGATTGACCGATATCTCGAACATCTCCGAAGGCACCAACGTCGGCGACACGGCGTATTACTACGCGCGTAAACGCAACACCAACGATTTCCACGGTCTCGGCGCGTTCCTCATCATGAATGAGCAACTCGCCCGCTGAGGTCGCCGCACCGGCCGAAGGGTGCTTTCCCCGCTTCCGACCTGGGGAAAGCGCCCTTCGGCCGTTTTCCGGCCGGATTCCGGGTATTGACCGGAGGCGCTAACATCGCGTGCTGCGACGCCCACTCCCAGGAGGGACGACCGGATGCGCGAGACGCCGCCCCCGGCTTCTTATACCCGGCTCGAACTCGGTGACACCAGCACGATCCCGGTCGGTGTGACGGTTTCCCCGCACATCTCGCTGGTTTCGATACTCGTCGAGGTCGTCGGCGGGTACGACCGCGGCCTGCCCGCCGTCTGCCGCCGTCAGGTCGGTTCGGCGATCCCCGAGCAGGGATACCTCGCGGCGAGTTCACTCGCCCGCCGCGGCACCTCGGTGCAACCGGACTTCATCGTCCCGATCAGTCCCGGCGAGGACTCTTCCGCCGCGGCCCAGGCGGAAATGCTGCGAGAACTGACGGAATCCGACGTCCTGAAAGGCCTGGAAGAGGTCTTCGGCGATCGAGTGCCCGCGCAGTGGCGGCAGGCCGCCGACCATCCGAGACGCTGGGCCGCCTCGCTCGCGGACGCCTTCACCGCGACCAGGCTGGCGACCGAAAATCTCTGGAGCCGGGCTCGTCCCCTGCTCGACCGTGAGATCGAACGGATCGGCGTCGCGTCGGTCCGCGGCGGGACCGACGCGGTGCTCGGCCTGCTGCGGCCCCATTTCCGGTTCAGCAACGGCTGTCTGCTGCTGCCCGACGCCGAGCCGGCGAAGTACACCGTCCGCGGCCGCAAACTGATCCTCGTCCCGATGCTCGCGGGCAGCCGCTCGGTGGTGGCCAACTTCGACGAAGAGGACGCCGTCTGGATCGGCTACCCGCTGCCCGGACTCGACGGCCTGCTCGACGGTGGCAAGCCCGAATCGGCCCCCGGTGTCGACGGACTCGACCTGGTCGTCGGCGCCCACCGCGCGAAACTGTTGCGGCACTTGGGAAAGCCCGCCCGGATGGGTGAGATCGCGAATCTGCTGTCCTGTGCCGCGAGCACCGCGACCTACCACTGCGAACAGCTGGTCTCGGCGGGGTTGATCCAGCGGCATCGCGAGGGTCAGGTGGTCCTCGTGGTCCGGACCCCTCGCGGTGACGCGCTGGTGGATCTGCTGTCCTGACTCCGGCACGTTGCGAAAGCCACTTTCGCAACGTTGAAGGTTGCGAAAGTGGCTTTCGCAACGCTGCCCCCGCGCCGCCGCCCCCGGGTATCCCGAAAGCCACTTTCGGGACACTCGATGTCTCGAAAGTGGCTTTCGCCACCCTCCCCACTAGACCCGCCGCAGTCCCGGCTTCCCCGCCTCGACGACGTAGGAACGGTCCGCGGCCAGGACCACCTTCGAGAAGTCGTACTCGCTGGTGTCCGAAACCGTCATGAAGTCCGCCCGCATCTGCGTCTGCGACGCCGTCACCCGGACATAACCGCGCTTTCCCCGGCAGTACTTGATGTGCGGGTTGTTCGACAGCCACGTCGACGACGGATCGGTCGCGGTGTCGCTGTTGCTCGTGACCGACGTCGTCACCAGTTCCGAACCGAACACCGGGTCGCTGTGGTTGAAGTAGTCGCGGCGCAGATCGGCCGCCCAGTGCCGGTGGACGTCGCCGGTCAGCACGATCGGGTTCGGCACCTTGCGGTCCACGATGCCCTTCGCGATCCGGTCGCGGGAAGCCTCGTAACCCTGCCAGGAATCGGGGCTCTCACAGGTCGCCTTGTTGCCGTCGCCGTCACGGGTGGCGAAAAAGACCTGCTGGCCGAGGAAGTCCCACTTCGCCGGATGCGTCTCCAGCGCCTTCAGCAGCCAGGCCTCCTGCGTCGTGCCCAGGATGCTGCGTGACGTCGACCGCATGTCGGTGCACGCCGGGCCCGCCGAACCGGACGGGTCGGGCACCTGCGCGTTGCGGTACTGGCGGGTGTCGAGCATGTGGAATCGGGCGAGGTCGCCCCAGCCGAACTGCCGGTACAGCCGGATCGACGCGCCGCTCGGCTTGGCGGTGGACCGGATCGGCATGTTCTCGTAGAACGCCTGGAAACCGGCGGCCTTGCGCGCGTCCGTGGCCGGGCTGGTGGTGCTGTTCCAGTTGTTCATCACCTCGTGGTCGTCGAAGACCACGACCCACGGCGCCATGGCGTGCGCGTTCTGGAGGTCGGCGTCGGTCTTGTGCTGGGCGTGCCGCGCGCGGTACTGGGCGAGCGTCGTCACGTCCTCGGTGAAGGCCAGCCTGCGCGGGTTCCGGTCGGCGGCGGCGCGACCGGATTTCCGCTCGTACATGTAGTCGCCGAGGAACAGCACCAGATCCGGGTTGTCGGCGAGCATGCCCTTGTACGAGTGGTACCAGCCTTCCTCCCAGTGCTGGCAGGAGGAGAAACAGTACTTCAGCTGGTTCACCGCGGCACCGGCGGCGGGCGCGGTCCGCGTCCGGCCGACCGGCGAGATGTGGCCGCTGGTCTTGAACCGGTAGAAGTATTCCCGTCCCGGCTCCAGCCCCACCGGTTCGATGTGGACGCTGTGCCCGGAAGCGCGGGCCGCGGTCGCGGCGCCCTTCTGCGCGATCGAGGAGAACGCCTGGTCGTTCGCGATCTCCCAGTCCACTGTGTACGAAGCGTCCGGCATACCGCCGAAACCGTCGGGGTTCAGCGGGGCGGGAGCGAGCCGTGTCCACAGCACGACACTGTCCGGCAACGGATCACCGGAGGCGACACCGAGCTGGAACGGGTCGTGGATGGCGGGCGCCGCCGCCAGTGTTCTCGCGTTCGCCCACGAAGGCACCGTCGACGACAACGCCGCCGCCGAAACCGCCGCGGCCCCACCGAGGAGTACCGCCCGCCGATTCACCTGGCCCATGAAAATTCAACCTTTCGAAGTGGGGAAAGAACGGGGAGGGATTTCACGCGGCGTAATCGGTGATGCCGCTACTACAGGCCTCGAGCGCCGGATTCGCGGCGGCGTCGGCGACGCAGACCTTGTAATAGACCCAAGATCCCTTCGCGACCGGCACGGCCTTGTCGACGTGGGTGCCGTTGCCGCCGGAGGCCCAGACGTAGAACGGGCCGGCGCCGCCCTTCAGCCAATACGCGACCACGGCCGACTTGCCGTCGGCGTTCTGGTCGTAGACCAGGAAATGCGCGTCCGACGAGCGGAACTGACCCTCGCCCGCACAGACCCCGGTGGAACATTCGGCGCTGCCGGAACCGACTCCGCAGTCGGGGGCGATCCGCTGGTCGGAGCCGGTGTAGACGTAACCGTCCGAGATGTAGCCGCCGAGCGCGGGAACGTAGTCCCACAACGTCGTGGTGCCCAGCGGACCGGTGACCGAGGTCCCGATCGTCTGGCAGTCGATGGTCACCGTGGCACCGTTGGCCACCGTGCGCACCGCGGTCGAGGAAGTGCTCGGGGCGCGGCGGACGTTCAGCGGATCACCCGCCGTCTTCACCGTCCCGGTGGCCGCGGCCAGTGCGGGAGTGGCTCCGGCGAGGCCCAGGGCGCCCGCCGTCACCAGCACGAGAAAGAAACCGGCGAGCCGCCGGACACTTGAACGCTTCATGGCGTCAGCGTCGACCGGCGTCGTACACATCACGTACAAACGCCGACGGCTGTCTGCACATGCATGCGAATGGATCTAGCCAACCATGGCGGGACGGCAATATTATCGGCGGATATGGGGCTCCTGCCGTATTGGCGGTTTAGGTGACTATTCTCGGGTTTCGCGTTCTCGGTCCGCTCGAAGTGGCGGTGGACGGGCAGGTGGTGCCGCTCGGCGGCCCAAAACCCCGGCTGCTGCTGGCCGCTCTCCTGCTCCAGCCCAACGTCGTCGTCTCCACCGAACTGCTGATCGAGGTCCTGTGGCCTTCGTCGGCTCCCCGTTCGGCGGCGGCGAACATCCGCACCTACGTCCATTCACTCCGCAAACGCCTCGCCGATCACGACCCCGAACTCGGGGAGCGCATCGGAAGCCGGGCATCCGGCTACATCCTCAAGGCCACCCCCGACGAAATCGACCACATCCGTTTCGGCGAATTGGCCGCCCGCGCGCAGGACGCGCTCGGCTACGGGGAAGCCGAATCCGCGCTGGGCCTGCTGGATCAGGCCGAAGCGCTGTGGCGCGGCGAGGTCCTCGAAGGTCTCCCCCACGACCACGGCTGGGGCGCGACCGTCGCCCGGCTGACGGAATCGCGGCTCGCGGTCCAGGAACAACGGCTACGGGCGCGGATCGAACTCGGCCGGACCGCCGAGGCCGTCGCCGAGCTGCGCGGCCTGGTCACCGAACATCCCCTGCGCGAGGAGCTCTGGCAGCAGCTGATCGTCGCGCTGCGGGCCGACGGCCGCACGGCCGACGCGATCGAAGCCTACGAGACGGCCGAGAAGGTGCTGGCCGACGAGCTCGGCACCGAACCGGGACCGCGGCTGCGGGAGCTGCGGGCATCGCTGGTCCTCACACCGTCCGCGACCCAGGACGCGGTGGCCGCCGCCCTCACCGTGCCGATGACGCCGGTCTGCCAGCTGCCGTTGGACCTGCCGGATTTCACCGGCCGCGACGAAGTGGTCAGCGCACTCGTCGGCCTCTTTCACGACCGCCGTGAACAGGGAAAACCCGCGATCGCGGTACTGTCCGGGGCGCCGGGGATCGGCAAATCCTCCGTCGCGATCCGGGTGGCGCACGCGGTCCGTGACGACTTCCCGGACGGTCAGCTGCACGTCGACCTCGCCGGGACGTCGACCTCGCCGCGCCTCCCGATGACCGTGCTCGCCGAGCTGCTCCGCGCGTTGGGCGTCCCCGACGCGGGACTGCCGCGTGATCTTCCCGAGCGCGCGGCGTTGCTGCGTTCCCGGCTCGCGACCCTGCGGATGTGCGTCGTCCTCGACGACGCCGGCAGCGCGGCGCAGGTCCGTCCGCTGCTGCCCGGCGCGGGTTCCTGCGCGGTGCTGATCACCAGCCGGGTCCGGATGCCGGATCTGGCCGGGGCCACCCCGGTCGACGTCGATCTGCTGCCCGAAGCCGAGGCCGCGAAGTTGCTCGAAGGCATCGTCGGCACCGAAAGGGTCGCCGCGGAGCCGGAGTGCGCGACCGCGATCCTGCGCCACTGCGGGTATCTGCCGCTGGCGATCCGGGTCGCCGGGGCGAAGCTGACCCACCGTCCGGGCTGGACGTTGCGCGTGCTGGCCGACCGGCTGCGGGACGAAAGACGGAGATTGGACGAACTCCGCGTCGGCGATCTCGCCGTGCGGGCCAGTGTCACGCTCAGCTACGACCTCCTGCCGATGTCGGCGGCGACCGCGTTCCGCGGCCTCGGCGGGCTCGGCTCGGTCCAGTTCCCCGGCTGGGTGGTCGCGGCACTGCTCGGCCGCAGACACGGTGAGGACGTCCTCGATGTACTGGTGGACGCTCATCTGGTCGAGCTCAGCGGCTCGGACGCCACCGGCGAGCCTCGCTACCGCCTGCACGACCTGTTGCGGTGTTACGCCCTCGAACTCCGGGCGCAGGACGTGCCGTCGAAGGCGCGCGACGCCACGAAACGGGTGCTGGAGGGCTATCTCGCGCTCGCGGTCGAAGCCGCGGACCGGATGCCGATCCATTTCTTCGGGCTCTACCGGGACGACACGGCCGTCCAGCCCACGCTGCCGCCGGGCACCGCGCAGCTGATCGAGGATCCGGCCGCGTGGTTCGCCGCCGAGCGGCACACCTGTGTCGCCGCCGTCTCGCTGGCCGCCGATCTGGGCTTCGACTCGCTGGCTTGGCGGCTCGCCGCCGCGCTCGCGCCGTACTTCGACCAGCGCGGTCATCAGGACGACTGGATGCACACGCACGCCGTCGCGCTGGCCGCCGCCCGCCGGTCCGGCGAGGTCCGCGGCGAGGCGATCATCCAGCGCAATCTCGGGCAGATCCAGCTCTACCAGGACAGTTACGCCGAGGCCCTGGTCGCGTTCGAGCAGTCGCAACTGCTGTTCGACAAGATCGGCGACGCGCGGGGCGCGGCGATCGCGCTGGCCGGGCTCGGCACCGTGCTGCGGATCAAGGGCGAGGACACGGTCGCGCTGGAGCACTGCCACGCGGCGCTCGACCAGTTCTCGGCGGCCGGTGATCCGCACGGCGAAGCCGTCGCGCGGATCGCGATCGGTGCGGTGTGGCTGGCGCGGCGCCGGTTCGCCGACGCGGAACGCTGGTTCACCGAGGCTCTCGACCAGGCCGCCCGGATCGGCGACCGGCACCGCGAGGCGCACGCGCTGAAACGGCTCGCCATGCTGCGCCAGCATCAGGGCAACCTCGCGGGCGCGCGGGAGCGGGTCGACCGCGCCATCGCGATCTTCAACGAACTCGGCGACGACCACTGCGTCGGCTACGCGAACCAGAACCTCGGCGAGCTGTATCTGCACAGCGGCGACCTGGCCCACGCGCAACTGCTGCTGGTCAATTCGCTGAGCGTGCACCGGCGCAACGGGGACCGCCGGTCCGAGGCCGAGGTTTCCCAACTACTCGGGGAACTACACGAGGCGCTGAGCCAGCCCGAGCGGTCGCGGACGTATTCGGAGCGCGCGCTGGCGTTGTGGCGGGAACTCTCCGCGCGGCCACAGGAATCCGCTCTCGCTTCGCGCCTTCAGGAGTCGGCCGAAGCGTCGTACGGCGATTCCGCGAGCGCCTGACCTTTTCGCGCGGTTCGGGACGGACGTGGATCCGGTCCGTGAAGGAGTCCTTTCCCACGGCTCAGCCGAGGGAACTCGACCTTCACACCCTTGTCGAGTACATGAAGGCCCCCTTCCTTGCGCCTAGGTACAGGAAGGGGGCCTTCATGTACTCGACGCGGCTCCAAACCGGCTACGTTCTGAAACCTTGCACGCTTGCTTTGTATCGATCGTGTACACGCCCCGGCGAAGCTCCCTTCGTAGCAACCGAGAGTGCTCGAAGGGAGACCGGAATGGTCCGGACCGTTAAGGCCCGCCGGGTGATGGCGGCCGTGCTGGCCGTGGGGGCGGTCACCGCGTTGGCCGCCAGCCCCGCGAACGCCGCGCCCGAAGGCAGCTGGCGCGCCGATCTGTCCACTGTGGACGGCGACGACGTCAACGTGCGCAGCGACGGCGGCGTGCTCAGCCTGCAAAACGCCGCCTGGCACAGAAAACCCGACTCCGTCGGCAGCCAGGGTTACCTGCTGCTGGCCGAGCAGAAGCTCGGGAAGCCGGTCAACCGCGTCACCGCCCAGGTGACCGCCGACGCGCCGAAGGGAACCGAGGTCGAGGTCGACGTCCGAGGCAAGCTCAACTCCCAGGACTGGACGGAGTGGACGCCCACCGAGGGCGGCGCCGCCCAGCTGTCCGCCTCCGTCTCCACGGTCCAGGTCCGCGTCGGACTGCGCACGGTGACCGACGGCGTGACCGCGAAGGTCAGCGACGTCACCCTTCAGGGTGAGCTCGGCCCGCAGGTCAACGCGATCGGCGCGGCCGCCGCCGCGCTGACGTACAAGGTCTACGGCACCCGCGAGGGTCTCGTCGGCGGCACCACCGCCAACGGCCACGTGATCAAGTCCCGCGACCACTTCGTCGCCCTCCCCTCGGGCCGCGGCCTCGCGCCGAAGAACACCGGCAACTACACCGTCCGCGTCTGCCGCACCGACAACAGCCGCTGCGAGTACGCGCCGGTGTGGGACGTCGGCCCGTGGAACACCAAGGACGACTACTGGAACCCGTCGGCCACCCGCCAGATGTGGAAGAACCTGCCGCAGGGCAAGCCCGAGGCGCAGGCCGCGTACCAGGACGGCTACAACGGCGGCAAGGACGAGTTCGGCCGCAAGGTGGCCAACCCGGCCGGGATCGACCTCGCGGACGGCACCTTCTGGGACGGCCTGAAGATGACGGACAACGGCTGGGTCAACGTCTCGTACCTGTGGACCGGCTCCGGCCCGACCGGCGTCGTCAGCACGGCGGGCGACCCGATGAACGTCCGGGCCTCGGCGAGCACCAGCGCGGCGATCAAGGGCCTCGCGGCGAACTACGCGAAGGTCAACATCGAGTGCTACGTCGAAGGTGAGACCGTCACCGGCAAGTTCGGCACCAGCAACGTCTGGGACCGGATCGGCCCTGGGCACTACATCTCCGACACCTACCTGCAGACCGGCTCGGACCTGCCGGTGGCGCCCAAGTGCTCTTGACCCCCTGAACCCGTTCGCCTGCCGACGTCGATCGCGGTCGCGGGGTCAAAGGCCGAACACAGACCGCGAAGGCCCGGCGTACCCCATAACGCCGGGCCTTCGCCCTTTCGTCCGCCCTTTTTCCCGCGCGGGCGGACCTGGGGCCGGGGCGTCCGCCATCGAGACTGGGCGGTAGCCACGACCTGAGGGGGTCCCCATGAACGCGCCCGATACGACCACGTTGCGCCACCGGCTGTCCGGCGCGGTGGTCACCGCCGCCGATCCCGGTTACGACGCCGCCCGCGCCGTGTGGAACGGGGACATCGACCGGCGCCCGGCGGTGGTCGCCGAATGCGCCACGCGTGAAGACGTCGTCACCGCGCTGGCCTTCGGCCGCGAAAAGGGCCTCGAGATCACCGTGCGCGGCGGCGGGCACAGTTTCAGCGGTTCCGCGGTGGTCGACGACGGTCTGGTGATCGACCTCGGCGGCCTGCGCCGGATCACCGTCGACCCGGACACCCGCACCGCGCTGGTCGGCGGCGGCGCCGTCTGGGCCGACGTCGACGAGGCGACGCAGCGGCACGGGCTCGCGACGGTCGGCGGCACGGTGAGTGACACCGGCGTCGGCGGCCTCACCCTCGGCGGTGGTTTCGGCTGGCTGACCGCGAAACACGGGCTCACGATCGACAATCTGCTCTCGGCGGAGGTGGTGACGGCCGACGGCCGGATCCTCCGGGCTTCCGAGGCGCAGCATCCGGATCTCTTCTGGGCGCTGCGCGGCGGTGGCGGGAACTTCGGTGTGGTCACGGAATTCGAGTTCCGGCTGCATCGGGTCGGCCTCGCCGAGGTCGGGATGTTCTTCTGGACGCTGGCGGACGCGCCCGAGGCGATGCGCTTGGCGAAGGACGTGATCGCGTCGCTGCCGCCCGGCACCGGTTCCATGCTCGTCGGGCTCAACGCGCCACCCGCGCCGTTCGTCCCGCCGGAGCTTCACCTCGCGCCGGGTCTCGCGCTCGTCGTCGCCGGCTTCGACGGTCCCGAACGGCACGGCCGGCTGGTCGAACGGATCCGGGGCGGGCTGCCCGCGGCGTTCGAACTGGTCACCCCGATGCCGTACGCGGAGTTGCAGAAGCTGCTCGACCCGACCGCGCCTCGGGGCATCCTCGCCTACGAGAAGTCGCTTTACGTCGCGTCCCTGTCCGAAAAGGTCATCGACCTGATCGCCACCCGCCTGCCGGACAAGGCATCGCCGACGACCGTGCTGCCGATCGTGCCGTTGCAGGACACGTTCTCGACCGTGCACGACGACGCGACCGCGTTCGGCGGGCCGCGGACGCCCGGCTTCGTCATCAGTCTGGCGGCCACCGCCCCGACACCGGAACTCCTGGCCGCGGACCGCGTCTGGGCGCGGAAGCTGTGGGAGGAAATCCTGCCGCATTCCAACAACCACGGCGGCTACCTGAACTTCATGAACGAATACGACGAAGACCGGGTGCGCACGGCGTTCGGCGCGGAGAAGTACGCGCGGCTGGCCGCCATCAAGGCGGTGTACGACCCGGACAACGTGTTCCGGCACAACGCGAACATCCGTCCCGCTGAGTGAGCCTTTTATTCACAACCATGAATGGTCTTCACAATGCCGTGATCGTCGTGCGAAACTCCCGTGACGCATTTCCCACTGACGAATGGCGGGCATTGTGAGCGTTTCCCGGCGAACCCTGCTGACCACCGCCGCCAGTGCCGCCGTCGCGGCGACGACGATCACCCCGGCCGCCGGCGCGGCCGAGGAATTATCCGACGGCCTAAGGACTTTCCGCCGAACGGCCGACTACGCGGTGACCAAGCTGCGGGCCGTCGCCCCCGGCGTGACGGCCTTTCCGGAGATCACCCGATTCGAGAAATGGACCTATTCGCAGAACGGTGGCTGGATCGGCGGATTCTGGCCGGGAACCTTGTGGCTCGCCTCGATCCACAGCGGCGACCCGCAATTCGGTACCCTCGCCATGGCGTCGGCGGAAAAGCTCGCTCCGCGCCAGTACGAGACGCGGGACCACGACCTCGGTTTCCTCTTCTACCCGTCGTGGGTGACCGGCTGGCGGCTCACCGGCGACGAGAAATGGCGCGCCGGCGCGCTCAACGCCGCCGCGTCGCTCATCCAGCGTTACAACGAAAAGGGGAAGTTCATCCGGGCATGGGGCGCGCTCGGCACGCCGACCAACGCCGGCCGGGTCATCATCGACACGATGATGAACCTGGACCTGCTGGCCTTCGCGAGCAAGCAGACCGGCGACCGGAAGTACCTCGACATCGCCATCTCCCACGCGAAGACCACGGAACGGGTCTTCCTGCGCCCGGACGGTTCGACGCCGCACGTGTTCGATTTCGATCCCGGCACCGGCGCCGAAATCGGCCCGGACACCGTGCAGGGTTACAGCCCCACGTCCTGCTGGTCGCGCGGTCAGGCGTGGGCGATCTACGGGTTCACCACGATGTACCGGCGGTCCGGTGACCCGCTGTTCCTGAGGACCGCGCAACGCTTGGCCGACTTCGCGCTGCGCGCTCTCACCCCGGACAACGTGCCGGTGTGGGACTACCTCGCGCCGCAGGCTCCGCACGACATCAAGGACTCGTCGGCCGGCGCGGTGATGGCGTGCGGCCTGCTCGACCTGGCGAAGGTCGCGAACCGGCCGCACTACCGCGAGGCGGCGATCCGGATCCTCACCGCGTTGTGCGACACCTGCCTGACCACGAAGTCCAGCCGCGCCGAGGCGATCGTGGCGCGGGGGACGCGCAACCGCCGCGCCGAGGACGGCGTCGAGGTTTCGTTGCCTTACGCCGACTACTACCTGCTGGAGGGCCTTCTGCGGGTGCTGATGCCGACGGAGATCGACAAGGCGATCGACCTGTCGAGCGTCTGACCCCGCGTCGCGGCCCTCCGGGTGCGTTGCGAAAGCCACTTTCGCAACCTTCAACGTTGCGAAAGTGGCTTTCGCAACGCACTTGGTGGACGGGCTCAGCGCACCCCCGCGCGCTGGGAACGGCCCGCTCCTGGCACGGCATCCCTGAAGGTAGTGAAGGAGGCCTTCACGGACCTTCCGGCCGGCCGCGCCTGGCCGCGAAGTGCGCTCAGCGCGCGTGGTGACCTTCGTGGCCCTCGTGACCACTGTGGTCACCATGCCCGCCGTGGTGCGCGTGGACCTTCGCGTGCCCCAGCCCGCGCCCGATCATCCACTTGTTCACGGGCACCGTCAGCACGAACGCGACGGCCAGCGCGAACGCCAGCGCGCCCCAGAACAGCAGGCTCGCCAGCCCGGCCTCCATGGCACCCGGCACCACCAGCATGACCCCGTTGTCGACGATCTCCATGACCGCGATCGACACGGTGTCGGCGGCCAGCGCGACCTTGAGCGCGGTCGCGAACGGCAGGCCCGACTTCAGCACGCCGCGCATGGTCAGCGCGTAGCCGAAGACGAAGGCGAGCGCCACCGCGAGGATGATCGTCGCCACGTTGCCGAGGCCGAGCGCCGTGCCGATCACCATGCCGAGGACCTCACCGATCGCACAGCCGGTGAGGCAGTGCAGGGTCGCCGACGCCGCCATCGACCAGCTTGCTCCATGCCGTGTCTCGTTCATGCGGGACACCATACCCCCCACCCGTATATGTGGCGCAGTGATCCGCGTCTCGCGATCGCTCACCGTCACCCCCGTAGGCCGACCCGGTAATCAGCCCAGGTCGATGAACTCACTTCCGTAACCCTTTGCGCTCATCCGGTTGACCGGGGTAACCGAAGACCCCTAGTTTCGCCGGAGGTCTCCACCGCGCGTAGACCGATCGGCTGGTTCAGGTAGTTCCGTGACTATGGGGTGGAGATGCGAGGGCCGACGAAGACGCTCGTCGTTGCCGCTGTGCTCGCTTTGGGCATGGTGTCCGGGCTGACCGGCTGCGGTGCCGAAGAACCGGCGGAGACGGCGGCGAAGCCGATCCGGATCGCCTTCGTGCCGAAGGTCGCGGGCATCCCGTACTTCGAGGCGATGAACACCGGCGGGCAGGCCGCGGCCAAGCAGCTCGGTGTCGAATGGAGTTCGACCGGTCCGGTCACAGTGGACCCCGCGGCGCAGGTCTCGATCGTGCGGGGCCTCGTCGACCAGCAGGTGGACGTCATCGCGGTCGCGCCGAACGATCCGAGGGCGATTGCCCCCGCGATCACCGAGGCGCGGGCGAAGGGCGTCCATGTGATCACTTCGGACACCGACGCGCCCGGCACCGATCGCGAGCTCTTCGTCAACCAGGCGACCCCGGAAGGCATCGGCAAGGCGCTCACCGACGCTTTGATGAAGAAGATGGGGAACGCGGGCAAGTACGCGATCGTCTCCTGCGGTGAGACCGCCGAGAACCTCAACGCGTGGATCGCCGTCCAGCGCGCGTATACCGCTACGGAGTATCCCCATGCGCAGCTCGTCGAAACGGTCTACGCCGGCGAGGACAAGGACAACGCCACCGCGCTGGCCAAAGGGCTGATGGCCAAGTACCCGGACCTCACCGGCCTGGTCGGCGAATGCACGACGTCCGCGCCCGGGGTCGCCGAGGCGGTGCGGTCGCAGCAGAAGATCGGCCGCGTCTTCACCGTCGGCGTCGGGACGCCGCAGGCGATCAAGCCGTATCTGCTGGACGGTTCCGCGTCGCTGTCGGTGCTGTGGAACGTCGAGTCGCTCGGCTACCTCACCGCGTGGGCGGGCAAGCAGATCGCCGAGGGCAAACGGCTCAGCCCGTCGAACAAGGTCAACCTCGAACTCCCCGCCATCAAGTACGAGGAGGCCACGAAGACCGTGCTCCTCGGCGACCCGCTGCTGATCACACGCGAGAACGTGGACCAGTTCAAGTACTGACTCACTGACTCACCGGGCCCGCCGGACGGCGCCCGCGGCCGCGGCGCCGCCGAGGATCAGCACCAGCGCGGTCAATCCCCACCGCCGCTTCTCCTTCGTGCGGGCGAGGGAATCGGTCTCCGCCGCCTCCTCCCGTTCCCGGGGCATGGCCGAACGAGACGGCTTCGGCGCGGGTGCGGGCGGCGGGACCACCGGAGGAGCGGGCGTGGGCGCCGGGCTCGACGACGGCGTCGGCGAGGGAGTCGGTGAAGGACTCGAACTCGGCGACGGAGAGGGGCTGGGCGAGGGCGTGGAAGACGGGCTGGGCGACGGCGTCGGAGTCCGAGAGGGTGTCGGCGTGGGTGTCGGACTCGGCTTGGGCGGTTCCGGCTTGGGCGGTTCCGGCTTGGGCGGTTCCGGCTTGGGCGGTTCCGGCTTGGGCGGTTCCGGTTTCGGCGGCTCGGGCGCGGTGAGGCAGCCCGCGGCGTCCGAAGCCGCCAGCGGCGGACCCGAACGCACCACGTTCACCTGGCCGCTTCGGTCGAGGCGGTAGAGCACGCTGCGCCCGCCGATCCGGTTCGCCGTGGCGTACAGGGCGCCGTCGCGGCCGAGCACGACCGAGCCGTAGACGTCGGCGGGCGGGAAGCGCGCGTCTTCGGCTTCGCGGACCTTGCCGGACGCCGGATCGATGGTGATCACGGCACCCTTCCCGCGCCAGGTGGTGGACACGCCGTACAGCAATCCGTTGTGGTACGCGAAATCGTTGACGTCGTGCGCGAGTGTGATGGGTCGCAGGAACACCGTCCTGATCACCCGCAGGTATCGCTCTCCCGGCGTTAAGTCCACTGTGTACAGTGTGCCGTTTCTGAGCAGGTACCAGGAATTCCCGCCGATCGCGCCGGCGGTCACTCCGGCGACGGGGCTCCACAACGGCAGCCGGTTCCCGGCTCGGGTGATCGGCCCGAGGTCCCGGGCTTTCCCGTCACGGTCGATCGTCACCGCGTGCGCGCCGCGGCTGAGTCCTTCCGCGACACCGAAGACCAGGTTCCGCTTCGCGGAGTAACCGAGCGCGTTGAGCCGGTAGCCCGGCTCGGTGACGCGCGACGTGGTCCCAGATCCGGCGTCGAGCCAGCGCAGCTTCGACTTCCCGTGCGATCCGGTCTCCGCCTGCACCACCAGACAGGACTCGGCGGCGCGCGCGGCCGTCGGGGCCAGCAAGGCGGACGCTCCCACCAGACCGGCGACGGCCACCGTCGCCGCCGTCCGCGTCACCCGGTCCACAGTGCTCACCGGCTCAAGAGATCCTCGCCAGCGCGGAGGTGAACGCGTCCGGCGGGATCCGCACACCACCGCCGAACGGGTTCTGCAGCTGGTAGATCGCGAACAGCAGCAACGTGACCGTGCCGGCCAGCGTGGACACGATCACCAGGTGCGCGGCCAGGCGGGTACCACCGAACAGGTTGGGCAGCAACGCCGAAATGAGGCTGCCGAGAATGAGAGCGAACCAGACGACACCGCCGACCCGACCGCCGACGACCGCGTTGAGCCGGTCCTGCCTGGCCTCGTAGACCTGCCAGAGCTGAGTGGCGGCCTCGGCCTTGCGCTCGCGGACCCAGTCGTCGTCCGACGGGGCCTTGTCCACCGCCTTGCGCAGGTTGTCGAGCTGCGTCCAGCCGAGATCGGGGATGCTCGTCTCCCCGCCGGCCATCAGCGGCCACTCCTTCTGCTCGACCGTGGTCATGTACTCCACGCTCAGCTTCCGCACCTCGTCCTTGACCTCGGTCCCCAGCGAATCGGCGGCCCAGACCGCGGCGACCAGGCTGTCCGCCTCGTGGTACGAGCCCTCGCGCGCCGCGCTCGCGGAGTCGAAGAGCGAGATCAGGATGAACGCGACCAGGACGGCGTGCAGCCCGCCGACGATGGTGAACACCTGACCGGCGGCGTCGTTGTTGTCGGGCCGCCCCTCGTCCCAGCCGAACCTGCGGACGAGGTAGCCGACGAAGCACGCGAGGGCCGCCGCGCCGACGACCCAGGCGATGCCGGTCAGGTAAATACCCATTCGAGTCCTTCCCGCGGAGACTGCTGAAGCTAGTTCACCCTTCCCCGAACAGAAAGACCGGTTGAATCAATTCATACCAGCGGCGGACAACAAAAAGCGGATCATCACCGGCTCGGCCCAATTTCTCAGCACTCGGCACAATTTTCGATACGCGCCGGAAAGGCGCGTCACCGGTCGGAGAGCTCGGCTTCACGACCGAGTGAGCGGCCACCACGAGACGTCACCGACCCCGCCGTATACCGGCATTTCGCGGAGCTCCGGCGCCCGAACGGCCGTCTCCGGTGCGCGCGTCCGGAGTAGCCCGGCAATCAGGTGAACCTCTCCGCAGACCCGATCGAGTTGTTTGTCCGGGCATTACCCCTTGCTATGTTGACTTTGCCCCTGCCCTACCCGAATGGGTATCACGAATTGCGGAAAACAGCAGTTCACCGGGTCGACTGAAAGGGAGTCCGTTGACGACAACCGAGACCCATACCGGCACCCGGCCAGCCGGTGAAGTGCTGAGCTGGAGCCGGAATCTGCTCGACCCGGCACTGCGCGACGCGGTCGACGGCCTGCCCGAATCGATGCGGCTCATCGCCGGCTACCACTTCGGCTGGTGGGACGAACACGGTCGTCCGTCCACTTCGGACAGCGGGAAGGCCCTGCGGCCGGCGCTGGCGCTGTTGTCGGCGCAGGCGGTCGGCGGGGACGCCGAGATCGCCGTCCCGGTGGGTGTCGCGGTGGAGCTGGTGCACAACTTCTCCCTGCTGCACGACGACGTGATGGACTCCGACACCACCCGGCGGCACCGCCCCACGGCCTGGACCGTTTTCGGCACCGGCGCGGCGATCCTCGCCGGGGACGCCCTGCTGTGCCGGGCCTTCGAGGTGCTGTCCCCGTTCGGGCAAACCGCGCTGCGGGTGCTCAGCACCGCCGTGATCGATCTGCTGGAAGGCCAGAGCGCCGATCTGAAGTTCGAGGAGCTCGGTGACGTCGGCACCGCCGAATGCGTACGCATGGCCGAAGGGAAGACCGGCGCGTTGCTCGGGGCGTCGTGCACGCTCGGGGCGCTGGCCGGGGAAGGGAGGCAGGATCAGGTCGACCGGCTGACCGAGTACGGGAGGGCGCTCGGGCTGGCGTTCCAGCACATCGACGATCTCCTCGGGATCTGGGGCGATCCGGCGGTGACCGGGAAACCGGTCCACTCGGATCTGTCCAACCGGAAGAAGTCCCTGCCGGTGGTGGCCGCGCTCCACTCGGGGACGGACGCCGGGCGAGAACTGGATGCCTTGTACCGCAAGGAAACCCTCGACACCGCGGAATTGCCCCATGCGGCCGAGCTGGTGGAACGGGCGGGCGGCCGGGCGTGGAGTCAGGAGCAGGCCGACGCGCTCCTGACCGGCGCGCTGCATCACCTCGCCGTCTCGAACCCGGTGCCCCGCCCAGGCGCCGAGCTCGCGGCCCTCGCGAAACTGGTGGTGCGGCGACGGTATTGAAGGCGGGCGCGGTAAGGCAGGGGTGGGCGGGAAGGGCCCACCCCTGTCCTCCTCAGGTCAGCGACCGGGCCGGGTCAGCCCTTGGTCACCGGCGCCACGGCTGAGCACGACCTCGTCGGTGGCCTTGAGCGCTTCGGCGCCGGCGTTCCCGGCCTGGCCGGTGGTCAGGTCGAGCAGGCGGATCGGCGGACCGAGCCGGACCAGCGTCGGGACGTATTCGGCCTTGTCGACCTTCCAGCGTTCGCCGTCCCGCACGAACCGGAACCGCGCGGCCGCGCCCTGTTCGGTCGACCCCTTCGGCTCCGAATGCCGGGCGACGCTGTTGCCGAGGCCGTAGGCGACCCACTTGCCGTTGATCTGCTCGAACGGCTGCACGACGTGCGCGTGATGGCCGATGATCAGGTCGATCGAGTCGTCGCCGAGGAGTTTCTTCGCCAGTGAGCGCTGCTCGGCGGTCGGGTCGTGCTGGTATTCGGTGCCCCAGTGCAGGCTCGCGAGGACGACCTGCGCGCCCGCCTTCCGGGCGGCCTTGGCCTCGGCGATCACGTCTTCGGCGTCGGTCTGGTTGACCAGCCAGGGTTTGCCCGCTGGCACCTTGATCCCGTTGAACCCGTAGGAGAAGGAGAGCTGGGCGACCTTGACGCCGTTGACGTCGACGATCAGCGGCTTCTTCGCCTCTTCGGCCGAACGCGCCGAACCGGTGTGCTTGATCCCGGCCTCGTCGAGTTTGTCGAGTGTCCTGGTCGCGCCGTCCACGCCCTGGTCGATCGTGTGGTTGGACGCCGTCGAACAGGTGTCGTACCCGGTGTCCTTGAGCGCGTCGACGATCTCGGGCGGCGCGCTGAACGACGGGTAGCCGCTGTACGGCCCGCCCTTCGGCGCGAGCGGGGTTTCGAGATGACAGATGCCGAGGTCGGCACCGGAGATCAGCGGCTTGATCCCGGCCAGCAGGGGCCGGTAGTCGATCTTGCCGCCGCCGTCCTCCTTCGCCTGCTCGGTCAGCGCGGGGTGGATCAGCACGTCACCGGTCGCGACCACGGTGAACGACCCGTCCGGCGCCTGGCTCGCCGCCGGCGCCTCGGACGTGGCGGGCGAAGGCGGCTGTTCCGGCGCGCCGGAACAGCCCGCGAGCAGGAGGGCGGCGCCGAGGAGGGCGGTGGTCTGACGGGCACGGGAGCTGAACATCGATTCCCTCGATCGGGTGAAGGTCCCTCCATCCTGCCTTACGGGTGGTCACTGGACAGCGTCACGCCTGATCGCGGAGTATCGCTGCCATGACCGCGCGCCCCCGGTTCGGCCTGATCGCTTTCGTCGTCGCCGCGTTCTGGCTGACCGCGGCCTGCGGATCGTCGGCCGACAGAACGACGGCGGACGGGACCGCCGGGGCGATCGCGAACGCGATGACCGACGGCGACAATCCCGCGCTGCTGGCCTTGACCTGCCCGCGCACGCCGGACAAGCCCGCCGCACCGGACGCGCTGGTCTCCGGCGAAACACCGGTCACCGTCGGCGGCGTGGACCAGAAGGGACAGGCCGCCATGGCGGTCCTCAACGACCAGCGGAACGAAAAACGCGCGTACGGCGCGCTGCTGATCGAAGGCGACGACGGGAACTGGTGCATTTTCGGCTTCCGCAACTGCCCGCGCGACGTGAAGGTGACCAGCGCGAACTTCGTCCCGGTCTGCCGGGGCTGACCGGGACGATTTCGCGTGATCAGATCACGTGTGTCGTCCGTTCAATCACACGTGCCGGCCGCTCAATCACACGTGTCGTCCGTCTGATCACAAGACCCTCAGGCCAGGCAGTCGCCGGGCTCGCCCCGCCGCAGCGCCGGATCCTCCTGCGGGAACGTCCGCGCCACCCCCGGCCCACTGGTACGCGTCTCGAACCGGACGGTCACCCGCCCGTGCCCGGCGCCCTGCACCCACCCGGTTCCGTACGACTCGTGCATGACGTCGTCCCCGGGGCGCCAGCTCGACGACACCACCGGCGCCGGAGCTCGCTCGACCACGGGCGTCTCGGCGACCGGAACGGAAAGCGTGAACAGCGGATCCTGATGCGGCACCGAAAGCCCGGAGAACGCCACCCCGGCCAGCCGCACCCCGCCGAACTCGGCCGGATCGATCAGCAGCCGTTCCGCCATCGCGGCGAGCTGGTCGATTTCGTCGGTGGGCGAAGCCATCGTCTCCGAACGCGTCACGGTGCTGAAATCGGTGTGCCGCAGCTTCACCACCACCGTCCGCGCGACGCGTTCGGCGTTGACGAGGCGCCGGTGCGCGTGCCCGGCGAGGTCGCGTACCTCGCGGCGCAGGCTCACCAGGTCGATCAGGTCACGGTCGAACGTCGTCTCCGCGCTGACCTGCTTGAGCTCCGCGCGGTCGGACACCGGCCGGTCGTCGACGCCGGTGGCCAGCCGCCGCAGGTCGCGCCCGACCACACTGCCCAGGGTGGACACCGCGTCGGCGTCGGAGAGCGCGGTCAGCTGGCCGAGTGTCCGGACGCCGATCGCCCGCAGTTTCCCTTCCGCCACCGGGCCGATCCCCCACAGCACCCTGGTCGGCAGCGGCGCGAGGAAGTCGCGTTCGGTGCCCTGGTCGACGACGAGCAGCCCGTCCGGTTTCGCCAGATCCGACGCGACCTTCGCGACCTGCTTCCCCGACGCCGCCCCGATCGACGCCACCAGGCCGATTTCGGACCGGATGTGCTCCCGCAGGCGCGCACCGAACTCCCGTACCCCGTCCGAGGAGGCACCGGCCAGTGAAGGCGGTTCCGCGAAGGCCTCGTCGAGGGAGATCCGTTCCAGCACGGGCGCGTACTGGGCGACGAGGTCGAACACCTGGGTGCTCAGCAGTTCGTAGAGTTTGAACCGCGGCGGCAGGATGACCCCGTTGGGCGGCAGCAGCCGCCGGGCCTGCGACATCGGCATCGCCGATTTGATCCCGTGTTCGCGCGCCTGGTAGCTCGCCCCGGCGACCACGCCGCGCGGTCCCGCACCGCCGACCAGCACCGGCCGCCGCGCCAGGGTCGGCCGGGTCAGCTGTTCACAGGAGGCGTAGAACGCGTCCATGTCGAGGTGGATGACCCACCGGTCATGCCCGCCCATCGCCCGGCACCTCGAGAAGACGATGCAGGGCCTTCGTGTACTCCTCGAACGCGGCGCGACCGCGGCTGGTCAGCTCGACCAGGGTCACCGGCGTGCGGTGCTCGAACGCCTTTGTGATCTCGACGTAGCCGGCGTCCTCGAGTTTGCGCAGATGGGTCGACAGGTTGCCCGGGGTCATGTCCAGCAGTTGCTGCAGCCGCGGGAAAGTGATGCTGTCCCCCGGCCCCAGGCTCGACAGCGCGACGGTGACCCGCAGCCGTGCCTGTGCGTGGATCACCGGGTCGAGCTGGGGCAGCCCGTCTTCGCTCATCGCGTCCGCACCAGGAAGACCAGCGACGCCACCAGGAAGCCACCGCCACCCGCGAGGCTCAGGACCAGGAAGTTGTGCGGTCCTCCGGCCAGCACACTCGCCGCACCGCACGCGATGATCCACACGCCGAGGCCGTACTGCAGTTTGCTCTGCCACAGCATCCCGCCGGCGAGGTACATCAGGCCGGTCAGGATGAGCGATGTCCCGGACCACAGCAACGGGATCAGCTCGGCGTCGAGGCCGAGGCGGATCAGCGCGGTGTTCACCACCGTCAGCCCGCCGAACGCGATCATCCAGCTCCACCCGTACATCGCCCCGACGAGCCGGGACGGACCGCGCACTCCTCGGCCGGTCCGGATGCCGTAGATCGCCGAATACACCATGGCCCCGGCGAACCCGGCGACGGTGATCACCCCGGCGGCCCACAGCGGCATCAGCGCGGTCGGCGGGGCGGAGAGGTAGATCAGCCCGAAACCGAACAGCCACACCAGTCCCCAGACGGCGAGCAGCACCGCCGGATTCGGCCCGATCTCGCGCCGGGTCTTCTCCGACTGCGTGGCGATGAGCGCGAGCGACTCCTCGGGCGTCATCGGCCGCTCGTCGCCGTCCCGTTCATCCTCCACCACTTCGGAAAACTAACACGGGTTCACAGTCTCGCCGTGTCGAGCCGGAACCTCGCCATCACCACGAGGGCGGGGATCACGAGCCACGCCGCGAGCACCGCGACGGCGGTCAGCGTGCCCGCACCGCCGAGCACCGGCGCGCGGCCGATCTCACCGAGCCAATACGTCGGCATGAGGTGCCCCGCGGTGTTCATCCAGCCGGGCAGGACCTGCAGCGGGATCCACAATCCGCCGAACATGCCGAGCGGGAGCATCAGCGCGCCGGTCACGGCCTGGACGGTGTCCCCCTTGCCGAACAGGCCGATCATCAGGCCCAGCACCGCGAAGGGCAACGTCCCGAGCCAGAGCGTGCCGAAGATGGTCAGCCACTGGCCGGTTTCGAGCCGGATGCCGCGGATCATCCCGGCCGCGAAGATCACCAGCAGCACGGGCAACGCGACGAACAATCCCGCCGACACCTTGACCATCAGGTAGCCGGACGCCCGCATCGGTGTCAGCCGCAGGGTGCGCTGCCAGCCGTCGGTGCGCTCGGTGGCGACCCGGGTGCCGGTGAACAGCGCGGCGGTCATGGCGCCGTACGCGGCCATGTTCACCATCGTCACCGTCGCGGTCGAGATCCCCGGAGCGATGTCGCGGGCGCCGAAGATCCCGCCGAACAACAGGAACATCGCCAAGGGCATGCCGATGGTGAACAACGCGAACTGCGGGCTGCGGACGATGCGTTTGATCTCCAGCGTCAGGTAGGTCATGTTCATCGCAAGGCCCCCTCGGTCTCGGCCGTGTTTCCCCGTTCAGGCGCGTCCGTGGTCAGCGCGATGAAGGCTTCTTCCAGTCCCACAGCGGTGATTTCGATGTTCGAGGCGAGCGGGAACTCGCGCAGCAGGCCGCGGATGGCGGCGTCGGAATCGGCACAGCTCAGCTCCGCGTGCCCGGCGCGCAGCACCGCGCGCGACACCCCGGGCAGCGCGGCGAGCGTGGCTTCGGTGGCTTGCGGGACGAGTGCGCGCAGCACGCGTCCCGCGACCGCGGCCCGGACCTCGCCGACCGGGCCGTCCGCGACCACCCGGCCGTGCCGCATCAGCACGACACGGTCCGCGTAGTCCTCGGCCTCGGCGAGGTAGTGCGTCGCGAAGAGGACCGTGCGGCCCGTCTCGGTGTACTCGCGCATCGACGCCCAGAACCGGCGCCGCCCGTCGACGTCCATGGCCGCGGTCGGCTCGTCGAGCACCAGCAGGTCCGGATCGCCGACCAGCGCGAGCGCGAACCGCACCCGCTGCTGTTCGCCGCCGGAGAGCTTCCCGCAGCGGCGATTCGCGTATTCGGTGACGCCGGCGCGCTTGAGCACCTCACCGACCGGCAGCGACTTCCGGTGCAGCGAGGCGAACAGGCCGACGAGTTCGGCGACCGTCGCATCCCTCAGCAGCGTCCCGTTCTGCGCCATCGCGCCGACCATCCCCCGGTCCATCGCCTCGGCCGCGCCGAGCCCGGCGACCCGCACCTGACCGGCGTCCGGCCTGCTCAGGCCCAGCAGCATGTCGATGGTGGTCGATTTGCCCGCACCGTTCGGCCCGAGCAGCGCCACCACCTCCCCCGATGCGGCCCGCACACTGACGTCGTCGACGGCCAGGACGTCGCCGAAGCGTTTGACCAGCCCTTCGAGCCTGAACGCGTCCGCCGTGACTTTCCCCCTTCGAGCACTCTGAACCACAAAGCTCACCCGCACTTTGTAACACAAAGTCCCCTGCTGCGGAAACCCCAGAAGTCCGTGAAGGCCTCCTTGAGGGACCCAGAGTCCCTCAAGGAGGCCTTCACGGACTTGCGCTAGGCGGGCACCCGGGAGAGCGCGGCGCCGGGGGCCGAAGCGGCAGCCGCGGCGGGTGCCGGAGGCGGCACCGGGAGTGGCAGTGGCGCGCATTCGACGTCGGCCGTCCGCCCGGGCTTGCGGTCGGGCAGTGCCCCGGTCGCCAGGTAGTCGGCGATCCGGTTGTCGACGCACGCGTTGCCGCGTGGGGTGATGGCGTGGCTCGTGCCGCCGGGCTCACCGATCAGGCGAGCGCCGGGGAAACGGCTACGCACTTCGAGGCTGCCTTCGTACGGCGTCGCCGCGTCGAGGGTCTCGCCGATCATCAGCACACTCGGCACCTTCGAGCCGTCGACCTTGACCGGCATGCCGGGCTTCGCGGGCCAGTACCGGCAGGGCGCGTTGAACCAGGCGTTCTGCCACGTGAAGTACGGCGCCTTTTCATACGTGCGCCAGTTGTCGCGCTTCCACTGCTGCCAGCTCGACGGCCACTTGACGTCCGTGCACTGGACGGCCAGGTAGACGGCGTAGCTGTTGTCGTCACCGCGGCCGCCGAAGGCCTCGAACAACCTCTTCATCGTCTGCCAGTCGCCCTCGTCGACGAACTTCGCCAGCGCGTCCCCGAGCAGCGTCCAGCGCAACTGGTAGTAGGAAGCCTGCTGGAAGACGTCGATGAACTCGTCCGGCCCGATGTAGCCGCCCGCCGGAACCGCCGCCAGCTTCTTCAGCTGCTCGTCGAAGACCTGCTTCACCGCGGCCTGGGTCTTGCCGAGGTGATAGACGTCGTCGTGCGACGCGACCCAGCCGAACCAGATGTTCAGGTTGACGTCGAATGCCACGTCCTGGTTCAGGTTGACCTGGTACCAGACGTGGCGAGGGTCCACAGTGGAATCGAGGACCATCCGGCGGACATGCTGCGGGAACAGCGTTCCGTAGACCTGGCCGAGGTAGGTGCCGTAGGAGTATCCGTAGAAGTTCAGCTGCTCCACGCGAAGCGCCTTGCGGATACTTTCCATGTCCTTGACCGTGTCGGTCGTCTTGATGTTCTCCAGCAACGCGCGGCTGTTCTTCTCCGCGCATGCGTCGGCGTAGGACTTCGAGCGCTGCAACCAGGTCTTCTCCAGCTGCCGCGTCGTCGGCACGTAGTTCGGCCGGTTGTAGTCCATGTAGTTCGGGATGCACGAAAGCGCCGGCTTGCTGGAGCCGACCCCGCGCGGGTCGAAACCGACCCAGTCGTAGGCGTCGCCCGCGTGGTTCGGCACCCGCGTCCCGCTGGTCGCGAGCAGCAGCCCGGAACCGCCCGGCCCGCCGGGGTTGGTGAGCATGACGCCCTGGTACTGCGCGTCGGGCGTCTTGTGCTTGACGCGGCTGAGCGCGAGCTGGATCTTCTCGCCGCGCGGGCGCGAATAGTCCAGCGGAACAGGCAGGTAGCCGCATTCGGCGCCGGCGTTGATCAAGGTCTGGTCGGTACAGGCCCCCCAAGTGATCGTCTCGGCGGGCTGCGTCTCTTCCGCGGCGACGGCGGGCGCGGCCACCGCGACCGACGCGAGCGTGGCGACGGCCAGCACGGTGATGAGCACACGTCTCAAGGTTTTTCCCTTTCCTCCAAAGGTGAAAGCCCCGAAACCCTATCCACGTCGGTGACCCGCGAAAGCCTTCCGGCAAAGGTCCCTACCAACGGCGGGTCCCGATCGCGGCAAACCGGGCAACCCGTTAATCGGTTGGGCGGCTTCGCGGGGATCGCTAGGCTGTCGATCATGATCTACTTCATCCGCATGCGCACCGCCTGAGACGGCGTGACCGCAGGGCCGCCCGCGATCGGGTGGCCCCCTTTCTGCGCGCCGTCTGACGTTCCTTCATGAATTCAGACAGGACATCATGCAGAACCAGCACATCGCCATGATCGGCAGCACCGCGCCGAGCCACATCTATCCCTCGCTCGCGATCATCCGTGAGCTGGTCGCTCGCGGGCACCGGGTCACCTACGCCGTGGGCGAGCCGCTCACCGGGCTGATCGAGCCGACCGGGGCCGAGGTCGTCCCGCATCCGTCGATCCTCCCCCTCGGCGATCAGGCGGCGTGGCCGGAGGATCCGGCGTCGCAGATGCGGGTCTTCCTCGACGAGGGCATCCAGGCGATGCCGGTGCTCACCGGCTTCTATGACGAGAACCGCCCGGACCTGCTGCTGTACGACATCGGCGGCCTCCCGGCTCCGCTGCTGGCCAGGCGGTACGACGTTCCGGCGGTGCAGCTTTCCCCGACATATGTCGCCTGGGAAGGCTACGAAGAGGACATGGGCGAGATCCTGACCTCGATCCGGACCTCGCCGACCGGGAAGGACTATTTCGCCACGTTCACCCAATGGCTGAACGAGAACGGCATCGAGGCCGACGCCTGGGACTGGATCTCCCATCCGCCCCAGGTGCTCGCGCTGCTGCCGAAGGCCATGCAGCCGAACGTCGAGCGCGTGCCGTCGTCGGTCCGGTTCGTCGGCCCGGCGCTGGACCCGGAACGCCTCGCCGACCGGAGCTGGACCCCGCCGTCCAGCGGCAGGAAGGTCCTGCTGATGTCGCTCGGCACGGCGTTCACCGACCAGCTCGACCTGTTCCGCGCTTGTGTCGACGGCTTCCGCGACTCGGACTGGCACGTGGTCATCTCCATCGGCCAGACCGATCCGGCCGCGCTCGGGCCGCTGCCCGAGCACATCGAGGTGCATCAGTTCGTGCCGCAGCTCGCGGTACTGGAGGCAGCGTCGGCGTTCATCACGCACGCCGGTATGGGCGGCAGCACGGAATCGCTGTGGTACGGCGTGCCGACCGTTGCGATCCCGCTGGCCACCGACGGTTTCGGCAACGCGGCGAAACTGGCGGAACTCGGTGTCGGCGAGCAGCTTCCGGCCGACGAGGTGACGGCCTCGACGTTGCGGGCCGCCGTCGAGCGGGTCGCCGGGTCGCCTTCGGTGGCCGCGAGGCTCGCCGAAGTGCGGGCCGAGACGCGCGGGAACGGCGGGATCGACAAGGCCGCCGACGCCGGGTCGCCGGGTCGCCCGAGGTGGCCGCGAGGCTCGCCGAAGTGCGGGCCGAGACGCGCGGGAACGGCGGGATCGACAAGGCCGCCGACGCGGTGGAGTCCTTCCTCGTCTAGCCCCACCCGAGCGCTATGAAAGGTCCTTTCCTTGCAAATTTTGCAAGGAAAGGACCTTTCATGGCACGCGCGTCAGGTGCCCCGGATCTCGTTCAGGTAGTTGTAGATCGTGTACCGCGTGACGTCGAGTTCCCCGGCGAGGTGGTCCACCGAATCCTTGATGAGGAAGAACCCAGCCTCGTCCAGTTCCCGGACCACGGCCGCCTTGTGCCGCTTCTTCATCAGGTCCACCGGGATCCCGGCCTTCGCCACCGCGCGCCCGACCAGGAACCGCTGCAGGCTGTCGACGTCCGGTGGGAACGTCTCGGGTTCGTGCCCGTTCGCCTTCGGCGCGCCGTCGGACAGCCGGTTGACGCACAGGCAGCCGATCGCGACCCCGTCGGCGTCTCGCAGGAAGAGTGTCGAGGAGCGGATCGCGCGCCCGTCGGGGCCGTGGGTCTCGTAGTTCGTCAGGTCCTGCGTGGTGCCGCGGCGGACCAGGCCCAGCAGTAGATCCGTCATCGGCCCGCCGACCGTCCGGCCGGTGAGGTCCCCCGCGATGGCGACGATCGAGTCCGGCAGCCTGCTCAGGTCGTGCAGCAGGACCTCGTTGCCCGGCCCCAGCATCGCCGCGAGCGCGTGCACCGCCGGGACGAGCGCGGTGAGCAGATCACCCGAAGCCGCCGAAGCGACGACCGGCGCATCGAACACCGTGACCGGCTTCTTCAGCCGCTCCAACGCCGTCCGCACCTGTTCGGCCGCGCTCGCCGGAGTCGACGCGTGCGGTGACAGCCGGACGTGTTCCGGCCGCACGGTCGCGGTGATCCCGGCGTTCGCCAGCGCGGAACCCACTTGTTCGGCCGCGTGTCCCTCCCACGTGAAGGCGAGGATCCCCGCCCGCCGGGCGACGGCCGAAACCACTTCCCCGCCAACGGATTTCACGACCTCTTCGAGTTCGCTGACCCGTTCGGCGATCCGTCCGGCGATGGCTCCGACGCCCGCTTCCTCGACCAGTTCCAGCGCGGCCGCGAACGCGCCCGAGGTGATCGGGCTCAGGTTGGAGAGAGACCACGAGGCCGCGGTCTCGTCGGCCGGGTGGATCTCGTCATCGAACAGTCCCGGATCGCGCGCGCCGGTCCAGCCGGAGAGGATCGGTTCCATCCGCTCCAGCGCGCGGTCGGACAGCACGGCGAAACCGGTGCCCCAGCCCGCCCGCAGCCATTTCTGCCCGCCGACGACGAGTACGTCGGCGACCTCCCACGGCGCCTCGGTCACCCCGAAGCCCTGGATCCCGTCGACCACGAGCAGCCTGTCGCCGGCCACCTCCCGGATCGCCGCCAGATCGGCGCGGTACCCGGTGCGGAAGTCGACCGCGCTCACGCTGACCAGCGACGTCTCCGGCGTCAGTACCGCCTTGACCGCGTCCGCGGTGACGTTCCCCAGCGGCAGCCGCCGCACGGTCAGCCGTCCCGCCTGTTCGGCCCGCGCCCACGGGTAGGTGTTGGCCGGGAACTCCGCCGCCGACACCAGCGCCTCGCCACCGGGCGCGTTGAACGCCGCCTGGAACAACCCGAGACTGGTGTGCGGCAACAACACCGTGTGATCGGTGTCGCTGCCCGACAACCGCGCGGCGGCGGCCTTGGCCCTGGTCTCCTGCCGCATCAGGTCGTCCACAGTGGACGGACCGGCCTTGGTGGAGGCGTCGAGCAGGCTCGCCGTCGTGTCGAGCACGGCGTGCGACGGCGGACCGAACCGCGCGAAGTCGAGGTACCCGGCCGGCTCGTCGAATTGCAGCAGGTACCGCGGGGAGATCCGCGTCATGCGAGGACCCGTGCCAGGAACTGCTTGGTCCGCTCGTGCTTCGGAGCGCTCAGGATCTCCCCCGGCGGCCCGGTCTCGACGACCACGCCGTCGGCCATGAACACCACCTCGTCCGCGGCCTCGGCCGCGAACCCCATTTCGTGCGTCACCACGACCATCGTCATCCCCTCCGCGGCCAACGTACCCATCACCGCCAGCACCTCGCCCACGAGTTCCGGGTCGAGCGCCGACGTCGGCTCGTCGAACAGCATCAGCTTGGGTTTCATCGCGAGCGACCGCGCGATCGCGACTCGCTGCTGCTGCCCGCCGGACAGTTGCGCCGGGTAGGCGTCGGCCCGGTGCGCGAGGCCGACCCGATCGAGCAGTTCCATCGCCTGGACGCGAGCTTCGGCCATGGGGACGCCGAGCACCCGCACCGGTCCTTCGACGACGTTCTGCAGTGCCGTCCGGTGGCCGAACAGGTTGAACCGCTGGAACACCATGCCGATGTCGCGTCGCTGGCGGGCGACTTCGCGTTCCTTCAGCTCGTACAGCTTGCCGTTGCGCAGCCGAAAACCGATCGGCTCGCCGTCGACCCAGACCTGACCGGCGTCGATCGTCTCCAGATGGTTGACACAGCGCAGGAAGGTGCTCTTCCCCGCACCCGACGGGCCGAGCAGGCAGACGACCTGTCCTTTGTGGACTTCAAGGTCGATTCCGCCCAGTACCTCGGTGTGGCCGTAGCTCTTGCGGACACCGACGGCTTTGAGCAGCGGCTCAGACACGTTCACTCCTCACCAGCGGCGCGGTGCGCAAGGCCTTGGCGGCACGGGAGAACGGGCCCCTCGACCGGTCTTCGGAGTCGAAGGCGCGCTCCAGATAGTGCTGTCCGACCCCGGCGACGGTCACCACGACCATGTACCAGACGGCGGCGGCCAGCAGTGTCTCCATCACCAGCAGGTTGTTGGACGAGATGTTGTTGGCGGCGTGGATCAGCTCGGTCACGCCGATCACCGACGCCATCGACGTCCCCTTGAGCATGTTGATGAAGTCATTGCCGGTCGGCGGGATGATCACCCGCATCGCCTGCGGCAGCACCACGCGGCGCAGCGTCGCGCCCGGCGACATCCCGATCGACTTCGCCGCCTCGGTCTGTCCACTGTCGACACTGTTCAGCCCGGCGCGGACGATCTCCGCCATGTACGCGCTTTCGTTGAGGGCCAAGCCCAGCAGCGCGGCCGTGAACGCGGTGATCAGCACGTTGGTCTGCTCGTGCAGCAGGTAGCCGCCGAACGGGAGCGGGATCGAGATGAACTCGAAGACCAGCGCCAGGTTGTACCAGATCAGGATCTGCAGCAGCACCGGAAGGCCGCGGAACAGCCAGATGTAGCCCGCCGCGAACCAGCGCGCCACCGGATTCGCCGAGCGGCGCATCAGGGCGATCACGATCCCGATGACGATCGCCGAACCCTGCGCGATCACCGCGAGCAGCACGGTGTTGAGCAGGCCGACCGCCATCACCCGGTACCACAGGAACTCCGGGACGGAATCCCACTGGATCTGCGCGTTCGCGAGCGCGATCCCGAGCAGCACCAGCAGCGCGAGGATGACCACGGCACTGACCCAGCGGCCCCAGTGCCTCAGCCGGACGATCGGCAGCGGCTCAACTTCCGCCATTGAGCTTCGCCTCCTTGACCGCGCCCTGCTCGACGCCCCATGCCTGGAGAATCTTGCCGTAGCCGCCATCGGCGATCAGGGACTGCAACGCCTTCTGGATCGACTCCGCGAGCGGCTTGTTCTCCTTGTTGACGCCGATGCCGTACGGCCCGCCGTTGATCGGCTCGCCGGGGACGACCTCGAAGAACTTGCCCTCGCCCGCGGTCCGCGAGATGTACACCGCGCTGGGCAGGTCGTTGAGGATGGCGGCGACCCTGCCGGTGCGGAGCTGGTTCTGGTTCTGGGTGTCGGAATCGGTCGCGGTCACGGTCAGCGCGGGCTTGCCCGCCTGCGCGCACTTGCCGTTCTGTTCTTCGGCGAACTTCTGGTGGCTCGTCCCCTGCACCACCGCGACGTTCTTGCCGCACAACGTGTCCGCGCCGGCGATCTGGTCTGGATTGCCCTTGCGGACCATGATCGTGATGCCGGAGGAGAAGTAGTCGACGAAATCGATCTGCGCCTGGCGGGTCTTGGTGTCGTTCATCGCGGCCATCGTGAGATCGACCCGGCCGGACTGCAGGCTGGTGATCAGCGAACCGAACGCCATGTCCTGGTGGTGCACGGCGACGCCCAGCTTCTTGCCGATGGCCTTGGCGAGGTCGACCTCGTAGCCGATCGGGGTCTTGCCGTCCGCGGCGTAGAAGTTGTTGGGCGCGGACTGCAGGTTCGAGGCCAGGTGCAGCATCCCGGCCTGCGTGTACTTCGCGGGCAGGGTGCCGGCGACGGCGGTGTCCTTCTGGACGGACTCGATCAGCGCCGTCGTGTCCGGGATCGCGGCGGGAGCGCCCGGAGCAGCGGGTTCCTGGCCGCCGGCTCCGTCGGGCCCACCTCCGCAGGCCGCGGTGACGAGCGCGGCCACGCCGGTGAGCACGGCCAGGCGCCAGGTTCGGGTCAGGGTGAGCGGCGTCGACGGCATGACGGACCTCCACGGGGGCTTCAGGTGGTCGCCGACGCTACAACTGGCTGTTGAAGAGGTCAACAACCAGTTGAAATCCTGTCCGCTGGATGTCCGTTTCGCGCGTGAAGGCCCCCTTCACGCGGCTGAGCCGAGGGAAGGGGGCCTTTACGCGAGCCAGGTCAGACCGCGATGTAGTTCCCCGACAGGATGATCAGGACCTGCAGGGTGATGCCGGTGCCGTAGTAGTCCTTGGCGTTCGGCGACCAGGTGGTGATCGACGTCCACAGCTTGTCGAGCCAGGCCTGGCTGCCCGGGTCGTTCATCGCCGCGATGGCGAACGAGGCGGTGAAGCAGGGGTGCTGACCCGTCTGCCCCGGGATCTTGGCGCCCGACAACAGGTAGCCCGTGGTGATCTTGGCCGGGTCGCCGCCGGTGTTCTGCTGGATCCAGGTGTTCATCTTCCGGACCTGGTCCTGCGCCGGGCTCCCCGACACGGTGATGCCGTCGACCCCGAGGCGCCACGGGTCGCGGCAGGCGTTGTAGCTGTACTTGTCGTCCTTGCCCTCGAGGAAGTCGAAGGGGGCGGGCTTCGGCGTGGAGTTCGTGTTGACCACGAAGTCCGGGATCAGGCCGGTCTTCGGCGCGTACTGCTGCTGCAGTTGCGTGACCGCCTTCTCCTGCCGGGTCCGGACCTGACCCCAGAACGAGTCCCCCGTGGCCTTCTCGAACGCGCGAAGGTGTCCCGGCATCCAGTCCGAGGAACGCGAGCTGTTGATGTACTTGCCGCTGTCGGCCCAGTCCGCCAGCCGCATGAACTTGGTGGTGGGATGCACCTCGCTGCGTTTGATCGCCTTGATGATCCGCAGCGCCTCGGCCTTGTAGTTCACCGAACCGCCGCTACCCCAGACCTTGTCGGCGAGGAGCAGGCCGTAGGCGATCTCGAGGTCCCCGTCGGTCGCCGAATCGACGCCGTTGACGCTCGTGCAGCTCTCGTTCTGCTCGGCGGCGTGCAGGTCCTTGTCGATCGACGAAGGGTGCGCCTTGACGAACTTCAGGATGCCGTCGAAGACCGTGCGCGCCTGCGAGTCCTTGCCCGCCATCATCGCCGCGATGGTCATGCCGTAACCCTGGCCCTCGGCCACGAAGGCGTGGTCGGCGTCCGGCGCCTTGACCGCGTACGTGCCCGCCCCGCACTTGGTGGTCAGGAAGTTCTTCTTCCAGTAGTCGTAGTACTTGGCGAGCGCCGCGTCCTGTGTCGACTGGGCCACAGACGGACGCAGAACGCCCGGCAGGTAAGGGGTCCCCTGCGTGGTCACCGCGGTGGCGGGGGCGGTCGTGGCGACCAGCCCGGCGGTCAGCGCGGCCGCGGCCAGCACTGTCCGAACGGTCTTTCTCATCGGCTCCTCCGGAAACGTCGTTGATGGCGGCGGCGCGTTTCGAGAGTGACACCAGGGCGCGTCAAAAACAAGAGAGTTAAGAAAGTTTCCTTACTATTACCTCAAAAGACGTCTTCGCGAACGGTGGCCTAGCGTAGGCCGCATGACGATCGACCTGAGCGCGCGCGGCGAGTCCTTCCGGGACTTCTGGACCGAACGGCACCTCGCCACCCTGACCACGGTCCGCCCCGACGGGACCCCGCACGTCGTCGCGGTGGGGGTCACGGTGGACTTCGAGGCCGGGATCGCCAGGGTGATCACGTTCCGCTCGTCCAAGAAGGCCCGCCTGCTCAAGGAAGCGGGCGAACAGGGCATTCCGGTCGCCGCCTGCCAGATCGACGGGCCCCGATGGTCCACTTTGGAGGGACGCGCCGTGCTGCGCGAAGACCCGGAGTCGGTGCTCGACGCCGAGAACCGCTACGCCGCGCGCTACCGGCAGCCCAAGCCGAACCCGGAACGCGTGGTCGTCGAGATCACCGTGACCCGGGTGCTCGGCAACGCCTAGCGCGTGTTTCACAAGTCTGTTCGATGGGCTTCGTGATCCAGGTGGTTCCTGACGGTGCGGGCGGATCGGCCTCGTACCGGGTCGTACTCGGCCGCATCCGCCCGTGCCGCCAGGGACCGCCTGGGCGCGAAGACCGCGAACTTGACTTGTGAAACACGCGCTAGTCCTGCAAGTCGTGTCCGCGGTCTTCGCGCCCAGGCGGCCCATCGATCAGACATGCAGGACAGTGCCTAACCCGCGAGTACCAACCGGGTGTATTCGCCGAGGTCGGTGAAACCGCCCGCCGAGGCCACCTGCCGGTACCCGACCGGCATCGCCAGTCCGAGCGAAGTCACGACCTCGGCGCGGCGCCGGTCGGGGATCAGCTCGGCCACCACCTTCCCGACCGTCCTGACCCGGGCGTCGTCCACGCGTTTCTGCGCCACACGAACCGTTTCGTCGTTCGCCGCGGACAGCCGCCTCGGGCATGCCGGACCCCTTTCGCCTGGTCAGAGCCGCCATAGAGAGGGTCTATGGTGATCCGGGGACCGACGGGCGTCAAGCCACGAAAAGGCTGAGCAGCCCTTCGACCGAGCGCACGATCACGCGGGCGGCCGCGCGTTCGGCGTGCGCGGCGTCGGCCCGCTCCGCCTCGTGCCGCCAGCGGACGAGCGCGCTTTCCGCACCCGCGTGGATCTCGGCCGGATCCGCGTCGGGTTCGAGACCGAGCCGCTCGGTGGGCGCCAGCCCCTGCGCGCCAAGCAACCGGACGGCTTCCTCGGCGACCTCTCCGGACAACGCCGTGCGGCCGCCGCGGATACCGGCGATGAGCCGTAGCTCCCGGAAGTCGTGCGCCGCCGCGGCGAAACGCTCCACGCGGGCGGCGAGCCGGTCGCCGTGCGGAAGTGGTTCCGCGGCGAGCAGGCCCTCCAGCCGCACCACCGCCGTGCGCGCCTTCAACGCCTCGGCCCGCGCGACGAAACACCCGGCGAGCGCGTCCCTCAGGTCGCCGAGACCGCTGCGGTGCACGAGTTCCGCCGACAGTTTCAGCCTGCTCTCGCAACCGGTGCGGATCAGGGTGATCGCCAGCCGGACCCCGTAGAGCCCGAACCGCGACACCAGGTGCTTCCTCGATTCCGGCGGGACCCCCACCGGGAATGGATCGTCCACAAAGGAATCGACGGACAGCAGATACCGCTCCAGCTCCGGCCGGGAGACCGACGCCAGCACGCGCAGCACTTCGAATTCGTCGTCCCGCAGCGCCCGCCCCGCGTACCCGAGTTGCCCGGCGACCGCGATGACGCCCTGGAATCCCGCGCAGTCCGGGTTCTCGCGCCAAGCCCGCCGCGCCAGCTGTTTCGCGGTGAGCAAGGCGTCGATCCGGCCCGCGCCGACCTCGTCCGCGTGGGCGAGCACCAGCACGGAATTCACCGCCGTCTGCCGCGCGAACGCCGAACCGCCCACCTGCCGGGTGCCCGCGAGTTCGTCGGGTTCGAGATAGCGCACCAGGCGCACCGTCGCGTCGACGTGTTCGGCGGGGGCCGGGGTGTCGAGCAGTTCGATTTCGCGCAAGGCCCGTGTCGGCCATTCCGCGAGCGCGGAGACCAAAGTGGACTTTCCGGTTCCCGGCGTTCCGGTGAACCCGACGCGCAGCGGTTCTTCCAGGCGCTCCAGGCATTCCCGCAGCATCGACACCGCGTGCGGACGATCCCGGTAATGCGCCGCGGCCTCGTTCAGCAGTTCCCGGATGTCCAGGGGGGTCACGCCGAAAGCTCCCGGCGCGGTGTGGCGCCGGTGCCGAGCGCCCCCGCCTTCCGGTGCAGGGCGGCCAGCCGGTCGATCTCCTTCTTGACCCGCTGGGTGCGCCGGTCCCGTTCGGCGGAGCCGGCGATGATCAGTTCCCGTTGCCGCGTCAGCTCTTCCGACAGCCGGTCGGACACCGCGGCGAAATGATCACGCAGGCGCCGCTGCACCTGCCGCACCTCGTCCTTGATCTCCTTGCTGAACCGGATGAACACGTCGTCGACGTGGCGCTGCGCCGCGGCCTTCGCCAGCGCTTGACGTCGCTGCAACCGCGTCCCGCCTTCGTCGCGCACGCTCTTGGTCGCGAACGCGACCCCGGCGCCGAGCGACACCGGGTTGATCAGCGGCAGCCCGGCGAGACTGGTGACCAGGCCGAACATCAGCACGCCGCCGTAGGAACCGCGCAATCCGGTGAAGAGTTTCTGCCCGATCTTGAATCGCTCGATCTTGGGCGCGCCGACCTCGGGGATCGAGTCCACGCCGGATCCGGTCAGCGGCAGGTCGGGCGCTTGGCCGTAGTGCGGCCCGAAGGTCGAGGCGACGGCTTGCGCGATCCACTCCGACCGGTCCGACACCCAGTTGTAGTTCGTTTCGACGGCCTCGGCGAGACTCTCTTCCAGCCAGGTCTGGAAATCCGGCCAGATCTGCACGGGATCGCCTTCGTCGAAGGTGCGGTCGATATGCCGCACGATCATCCGCGTCCGCTCGCGCAGGTCGTACTCGGCGTCGGAGACCAGATCGGTGATCTCGTCCGACAACATGTTCTGCCAGCGGACGTTCTGCCGCCGTAGTTCCTCGGCGCGCCGTTGTGCCTGGTGCAGCAGCGTGACCTGGTCGACCCCGTTGTCCTGGGAGACCGCGTTGAGCCGCGTCTGGAGTGTCTCGACCAGTTCGACCGCCGCCGCCCGCACGCTCACCGCCGCGGCGAGCGCCCGGGTGCGTTCGCCTCCGCGCGCGGCCTGCTCTCCCACCCAGTTCAGCAGTTCCGGGAACCCGGACCGTCCGTTGAGGACGGCGTCACCGGCCTTCGCGGCGGCCTGGCGCACCGTCGCGGACACCGGGAAGACGTCGGCGACGACACCGGTCTCCGACAGCGCCGCGCGATTGCGGGCGGCTAGTTCCCGCCAGTCCCGGCTCACGTCGATCTTGGTCAGCGCCAGCACCAGCGCCGGGCACCAGGTGCGGATATGCCTGGCCAGCGCGAGTTCCGCGGGCTGGAGTTCCTGTGTCGCGTCGGAGACGAGGATCACCGCGTGCGCGTCGGCGAGGACGTCGAGCGTGGCCGCCGTGCGCGGCGATCGGGGATCCCCTATCGCCGGGGTGTCCACCAGCACCAGTCCCGTGCCGAGCAGTTCGCGCGGCAGGCCGACTTCGACCCGGCGCAGGGAACCGGGCGGCCGGACTTCGAGTTCCTTGGCCAGCTCACCGACCGGCACGCTTTCCCTGGCGTGCCCGACCAGGGTCGCGGCGGGATCGGCGGCGTAACCGATCTCGGTGGGAACCGCGGGCGTACTCGCGTCCCCGACCGCGCAGACCGGCGCGTTCAACAGCGCGTTGAGCAGGTAACCCTTGCCCTGCTTGGGAAAACCGACCACCGCGATCCGGGTGCCCGGCGCCCGCTGGTCTCGTCTGCGCCGGAGGCGTTCGGCCAGATCGGCGCGACCGTGGGCGGCACAGGCGTCCAAGGTCTCGTTGAGCACGTCGAGCCAGGCGGGGGCTGTCACGGAGATGCAGTGTTCCCTTAACCAAGCGCGGAATCAATGTGGCATGGGCCAACATGCCGTGCGGGCCCCGCGACCTGGTGCGATCGCGGGGCCCTGGCAGAAAGCTGAAAGATGTTCGTATCAGCCGATGTGGATGTCGTTGTTCGACGCGATGTCGCCGGCGCCGATGGTGACGTCACCGATGTTGCCGATGGTGCCGGTGACGTCGGAAACGGTGTCGTGGACCTCGGTGACACCCGCGTGGTTCGCGACGTTGGCGACCTCGTTGGCCACGTTGCCCGTGACCGCGCCGGCCACGTCGCCGTGGTTGTTGGCGACGTCACCGTAGTTGTTCGCGATGTCGTGCACCTTGGTGGTGACGTCGGCGATGTCGACGTGACCGATGGTGCCGGTCAGGTCGCCCACCTCGGACAGGAAGTTCGGGGCGTCGCCCGCGACTACGTCGGTGCGCGGCAGGTCACCGGTCAGGTCGCCGACGGCCGGAACCGAGTCGACGGCCGGAACCTGGACGGCGTCCACGGCCGGGATCTCGGGGACCAGGCCGGTCGCGGTGTCGACGGCGCCGTTGGCGAGGTCGCCTGCCTGGCCGACGGACGCGGCGTCGAGGCCACGCGAAAGGTCGTCGGTCAGGCCGAAGCCGCCGACGGTGTTCTGCGCGAGGGCGGTCACGCCGGCGGCGGCGTTCGACACGTCGGTCACGTCGGAGACGGCCGGGACGGCGGGCAGGCCCGGGACGTCGACCGGCAGGTCGCCCACGGCCGGGACGGCGGGCAGGCCGAGCTCCGGCAGGCCCGGCACGGCCGGGACACCCGGGAGACCGGTCTCGGGCAGGGCCGGGAGGGTGTCGGCACCGGGGACGGCGACCGGCAGGCCGGCGGTCAGCGCGGTGAGCTGGTCGATCGCGCCCTGGACGCCGTCGGCGCACTCGCCGTCGGTGCCATTGACGGCGTTCGTGACGCCGCCGAAGCCCGCCAGGTTGTCGGCGGTGGCCGCGGCGTTCCCGGTGAGGTCGGTGACGGTGCCGACCGGGACGAAGTCGAGCACCAGCGGGACGACCTCGTGCACGTCGGCGGCGTTGATGTCACCGAGGCCGGCGTCGGCCAGCACCTGCTGCGGGTCGTTGGCGAACGCCGCACGGGCCGCGGTGTCGTTCAGCAGGTTCAGCGTGAAGTCGTGCAGGGTCTGGACGGAACCCATGAAAGGACTCTCCTGGAGGTCTAGTCGGCGGGGAAGGCACAGCGGCCGGAGGGCACGGCTGAGCGCAGGTCACCGAAGTTAGTGAGCCGGTGCCACTGGGCACATCGGGGATCACTCCTGGTCGTCACTCACTCAGCCGATAGGGGATCGGTATGACATCGTTAGGGCGTTAGGGGCTTAACCGAGACGCACTCGGTTGGGTTTAATGCCAACCCTCACCCGGATGGGTCAAGCCGTTCGGGTGAGTGGCCCTATTTGGTCCTTAGGGGCTGGTCAAGCGAAGGAGGATGCTCGTTGCCCTACGTCCTCGGCATCGATATCGCCTCGACCCGCACCACCGCCGCCACCTGCGTGGACTCCGGCGACGGCTGGGGCGTGCCCGAGCCGTCGTGGCTCGGCGCGCGCGGCCCGGCGGCGGCGTCCGCGGTGTTCCTCGACGACGACGGTTACCTGCTCACCGGAGACGCCGCGGTCGAGGCGGGCCGGTCCGCGCCCGCCCGCCTGCTCACCGGGTTCCACGAACGGGTCGGCGACGACGTCCCCGTGATCGTGGGCGGTGAGCGGTTCCCGCCCGAATCCCTCAGCGCGGTCCTCGTGGACGCCGCGGTGGATCAAGCGGCCGAACGCTTCGGCGAGAAACCGCGCCACATCGTGCTCACGCACCCCGTCGGCTGGGGATCGTTTCGCCGGGACCTGCTGCGCCGGGCGCTGGCCGAGGCCGGGTTCCCCCGTGCCGGGCTGGTGGCGGCGCCCATCGCCGCCCTGCACGCGTACCTCGCCCCGCACGGCGACGTCACCGCCGGTGTCTGCGAATTCGGCCCGGACGGCGCGGTGGTCACGATCGCCGCCGCCGGGGTCAACGGCTGGCAGCCGGTCAAGACGGTGGAAGGCGTCGACCCCGGCGAGGCCGTCGGCAGGGTCTTCGAACTCGCGCACGGCGCCGGCATCCCGCCGCGGACGATGGCGGGCATCGTGCTCTGCGGCGAGGCCCCACCGGTTCCCGGCCGGACGCCGTGCCCCCTCTTCGCTTCGAGCGACCCGGTGCTGACGGTGGCGACCGGGGCGGCCAACATCGCCGCGCGGCGTGACGTTCCTCGACCCGGCGGGGCCGGATCGAACGCCGTCGCCACCATCGAAACCACCTTGCTCCCCCGGGTCGACCTACCCGAAGAGCTCACCGAGCGACCCGAACGGCCGCCGGTGGACATCACACCCTTCCCCTTGCCAGAACGCACCGGGGCGGCGAAACTGCTCAGCCGGCGCAAGCCTCTCGTCGCCGGGGCCGCGGTCGTGGTCCTGGCCGCGGCCACCCTGCTGCTCACCCTGACCACTCGAGAAGCCACCGCGGACAAGGGTCCCGAAGCCCCTCCCACCACTTCGAGCTCGTGCGCGCCGCCCACCCCCGGTGCCACGCCGTCCACTCCCGAAGGTCGCTGTTGAACGCACTGCTCGACAAGCCCGGCATCATCCATCCCGGTGCCCGGCGCCTGCTCGACGAGGTGACCACCGCCCCGGAACTCCCGGTGCGGGTCACCGTCGTCGCCCCCGGCGGGCACGGCAAGACCCATCTGCTCGGCCAGCTCGGACGGCACTACGCGCACGCGGGGGTCGAAGCGCTGCTGGTCGACGACGCCGATCAGCTCGACGACGACGAACTCGCGAAGATCAAGGCCCAGGCCGAAGAAACCACGGCGCCCGTGGTGCTGGCCTTCCGGCCTGCCGCGCGGATGACGACCCTGCGCGTACTCGCCGATTCCTTCGGCAGGTCGGTGGCCTTGGGCGCGTTCGGCGTCGACGACGTCCGGCGGCTCGTCGAGCACGCCGGCGGCGACGCGGCCACGGCGGAAGCCGTCCACGCCAGGACCGGCGGTGTCCCGGGGTTCGTGCTCCGCGCGGTCACCGGCGGGCTCGCGGACTTCCGCGGTGAACTGGAGCAGCTGGACGACGACGTGCACCGCTACCTGATCGCGGCGGAGGCGGGCGCGGGCCGCAATCTCGATCTGCTGGCGGCGTTGCTGAACCGCGATCGCGAAGGACTGCCCGAGGTCTTCGACAGTGCCAGGGCGACCGGGCTGCTCGGCGAGAACGACGTGCTGCTGCCGATCGCCGCCGAGGCCATCCGGACCTGGGGTTCGCCAGGGCGGCGGCTGACGGTGCTGCAGCGGCTGGTGGAACTCCAGCTGCGGGACGGGCTTCCGGTACTGGAGCTCGCTCGTTCCCTGCTGGGCACGGGAAGTTCGGGCGCGAGCGCGGCGGCGGCCTTCGAGGCGGCCGCCCGTGAGGCGATGTCCGACGACACGAAACTCGCGGCGCGGTTCTACGAAGCCGCGTCCGAGGCCGGTGGGCGCGGCGCGGCGCTCACCGTCGGCTGGGCGCACGCCGCGGCGCTGGCCGGGGACCTCGACACCGCGCTCCGGCTCGGCGACGGCATGCTCGGCAGCACGTCGGATACGGACGCCAGGGCCGCGGGCGCCGAAGTGGCGGCGACCGTGCTGGCGCATCGCGGCGAACTCGCGCACAGCGCGGAGCTGTACCAATGGTCGGGCCGGGCGGGCTCGAAGGCGTTCGCCGCGATCGCGTTGCTGGGCACCGGAAAACTCGAAGCCGCCCGAGGCGTGCTGGAAACTCCGGAGGTCCCGACCCTGTTCGCGGGCGCCGCTTCACGGATGGCACGGGCGATCACCGGCTCGGTGTCCGGCTGCGGCGCGGAGACGCTGTCGGCCCTGCTGGGCGCGGCCTCGATGCTCGAATCGGCGGGCGCGCCGGCGCCGCTCCCGGACAGCCCGGCGGCCCTCGCGGCGTTGGTGGGCCTGCATTCCGGCGAACTCGCGCTGGCCGAGTCGGTGCTGAGACGCGCGGTGGACGGACGGATCGGCGGCGACCTGCTCGCGAAACGGCACCGGCTGCTGCTCGGCTGGGTCGCGATGACCGCGGGCGACCTCAAGACGGCCGCCGAGGCCTTGATGCCGCCGGACGGTCTCGAAGCGCGCGACGAACTTTTCGCCGCCACCCTGCAGCTGGGACTGGCGCGGCGGGCGAGTGATCTTCCCGGCCTGCAACGGTCCTGGGACCGGGCATACCAGGCGTCGATGCGCCAGCAGCCGGATCTGTATTCTTTGCTGCCACTGGGAGAACTCGCCATCGCGGCCGCTCGGGGCGGCGCGGGCGCCAAATTGGCAGGCCTGCTGGAGCGGGCACACTCGGTACTCGACGCGCTCGGCAACCCTCCACTGTGGACGGCCACACTGCGCTGGCACGAACTCCACGCCGCCATCACCGTCGAAGATCACGCGTCGGCGGGCGAACATCTGGCCGCGCTCGACGACTTCGCCTCCTGCGGCCGCTATCCGGCCGCGCTCGCGGCCGCCGCGTCCGGCTGGCTCGCCGTCTTGACCGGCTCCTTCGACCCCGAAGAGATCACCGCGTCCTCCTCGGAACTGCACGAACTCGGGCTCTGCTGGGACGCTTCGCGGCTGGCCGGGCAGGCGGCGATCCGGACCTCGGACCGGAAGGCGATGGTCCAGCTGCTCGAAGCGGCCCGCCAGTTCCAAGGGCGGGCACCGGAACCCACCGCGGCCACCGGGCTGAGCGCGCTGAGCGAACGGGAACTGGAGGTCGCCCGGCTGGTCGTCGACGGGCTGACGTACAAACAGGCCGGGAGCAAGCTGTTCATCTCGGGGAAGACCGTGGAGCACCACATGGCGCGGATCCGGGGGAAACTCGGCGCCGGCGACCGGCGGGAGCTACTGGCCATGCTGCGGGAGTTGCTCCCCGCGGGCAAGGGCTGAGGCGCTTCGGGCCTGGCTACCGCTCCGCGAGGTTCGCCGCGGTCCGCTGCGACGAACCGGCCACGATATGCCCTGGGACTACAGCATCGTGTTCTCCACCGGCAGTCCGTGGGACGCGATCGACGGTTCCCGCTTCGACCACATCGGCTACTGGTCCAAGCACGTCACGACGGACGAACAGCGCCTGGCGGATCGAGGCGCACCGATCGAATTCGACTCCTGCCTTACGGTCGCTCGTTCACCTACCAGCATCGGGGCCAGGATCGAACTGGTCGATCTCGCGGTCCAGGCGGGATTTCGTGAAACCTGGGGCCCCAGGCGTGGCGGCCGGTCCGTGATGCTCAGCCCAGCACCGTGCCCGAGTTCGCGGTGTTTCGGTCGCGCTTACGGGAGAACGCGCCCAGGTCGATCTCCAGGCCGGTGCGCGGCGCGCGGAACCGGACGGGCGACGCGTCGTGGTCGGCGCCGTTCTCCACCCGGTCGATCAGCTCCGTCATCAGCCGCCCCACGACCGGCGCGTTCTTGAACTGGTTGCCGCTCGTTCCGATCGCGAGGTAGAAGCCCTCGAGTTCGGTGCGGTCGTAGATCGGAGTCCAATCGTCGGCGACGTCGTAGACGCCCACCACGCCGCGCGCCCGGTTGGGCACCGCCAGGTCGGGCAACCGCCGCGCGGCCCGTGTCACCTGAGCGTCGAAGACCGCGGCCGTCGGGTTGAGGTCGACGGCGTCCGGGTCGTCGGTCCACTGCAGCGGATCACACTCCGGTTCCGTTCCGCCGACGAGCAGTCCCCCTCCTACTTCAGCGCGGAAATAAGTGCCCAGATCCATGTCCGCCACCACGGGCCCTTCGTAACCGTCCCGGGCGGGCACGTGCGCCACTTCCTGCCTCATCGGGCGCACCCCGACCGTGAAGTCCGAACCCACGCCGGCCAGCCGATTCACCGCGCCCGACCACGGGCCGGCCGCGTTGACCACGACGGCACAGGGGATCCGGGTGCCGTCCGACAGCCGCACCGACGTCACGCGTCCACCGGCCGTCTCCAGCGCGGTCACCGTGCTGCGAAAGCAGAACTCCGCCCCGCACGCCGAGGCCGCCACGGCGAGGTTCACGGCGGCGAGGCTCGGGTCCGAGACGTAACCGGCGTCCGGGGTGTACACGCCACCGAGCGAATGTTTCGCGTCTTCCCAGAATTCCTCGTCTCCGAGCCGCTTCGGCGGCCAATAGCGGCCGACGTCGATACCCGGAACGCGCTCGGCCAACGTCACGCTGTCCCATTCCTCGTAGGGAACACCGATCCCGTCGAACAACGGAAGCCAAGACGTACGCGGCGCCGCCTCGACGTCCAGCATGACCAGCCCGCTCTTGCGGAACATCGCGAGGTCGCCGACATCGTGCCCGAGGTGGCCTGCCCAGTCGAGCCAGCCGAAATGCGCCTCCCACGCCGTCGCCACCCCGGCGGTGGTGGAGAAGTTGAACCGGACGATCGCACTCGACGCCGAGGTCGACCCCTGTCCAGGCCCCGCGGCCCGATCGAGCACGGTCACCCGGTACCCCGACCGCGCCAGCTCGAGGGCGATCGACGAACCGATCACCCCTGCCCCGATCACGACCGCATCCGCACTCGGGCGCTTACCGGGCACGGCAAGTCCTGAGGTAGCTGAGGAACGAAGCCTGCAGGCCGGTCACGTGCGTTTCGCGCAGGACCGCGCTGGTGACGGCTTCGCCGCGCGCGGTGAGGCGATGCAGGACGGAGGCCGTGTTCTTCGCGAGGCTTTGGTAAATGGCCAGGTCCCCGAGTAGCTCTCGGTCGTTCATGGTCACGTGAAGCTTGGCGGCCTGCTGCCGGTCACCCAGCTTTTGGAGCTGTGCGAAGACCTGACTGTCTTCACTGGCGACGCCGGGGCTGCCCGCTCCGATGCTCTCGAAGAGCGTGCAACCGGTGAGCCAGGCGTAGAGGCTGAAGAGGCCGCCGTAGGAGTAGCCGAAAAGGCCGTGACCGCTTGTGGCCGTGTGGTAGTCGCGTTCGATCCGCGGGTGCAGGTCCGCGGTGAGGAAGCTCAGAAACGCATCGGCGTGGGTGTCGCGTAGTTCGGCAAGGTAGGCGTCTGATTCCTCGCGGGTCCTCGCGCCCGATCGAACTCCCATCTCCACGGCTTCGACGAGTTCCTTGGCGATGGGCTCGCCAGGTGGCACGAGATCCCTGTTGCGCAGGCGATCCCAGTGCTGTGCTTCCTCGCCCGCGTAGCCGACGCTGACTTGGAGGTAGGGCTGGATCCGCTGCATGGGATCCGCCTGGGTGACGATGAGCGGAGCCGTCTGGCCCACGGCGAAGTTGCCGTCGAGTACGTACACGGCAGGCGTTCGCGTCGTGGCGGGGTCGTAGCCCGGTGGTGTGGTGACCCAGACGCCGTAGTCGTGCCCTCCGCTGGAGCGCATCTCGAAGTAGTCGGTGTCGGCGAGGCAGCCGTGCCACATGGTGCTCATCGAAGGTCCTTCACAATTCGGCCGGCCTTGAGAACGAGGACGGCGTTGGCGGGATCAGCGAACAGCTCCGGGTCTTCGACCGGGTTCCCGTTCCACAACACGAGGTCGGCCTGGGCGCCGGGAGCGATGACGCCGATTTGGCCGGACAGGCCGAGGATCTCGGCGTTGGTCTTGGTGGCGGCCACGAGGGCTTCCATCGGTGTTTCGAGCTCTGCGCGCAGCCTGAGTTCTTCGCCTCGACAGTGCTGAGCCGGGCCGATGAGATCGGAACCCAGCCCGATCCGCACTCCGGCCTCCTTGGCGACGGCGAGCGCCTCGGTCATCCGCTCGCGGACACCCAGCACACGATCGCGGGTCGATTCGTCGAGGCCTGCTCCGGCGGTGTCATGCAGCAGTTGCTCGACGACGGCGAACGTGGGCACGAGGGCGACCTCGCGAGTGGCCATCAGGGTGGCGGTGGCTTCGTCGAGGTCGGTGCCGTGCTCGACACAGCGCACCCCGGCCTCGACCGCGTTCCGGATTCCGTCGTTGTTGTGGGCGTGAACGGTCACGTAGGTGCCCCGCGCCGCGGCTTCCTGGACGGCGACGGCGATCTCCTCGACGGTGAACTGGGTGTCGGTCAGCCGGTCGTGCGCCCCGACCACTCCGCCGGTCACGCAGAGTTTCAGAAAGGACGCTCCACGACGGAAGGCTTCGCGCACGTTGTGCCGCAGCTCGTCCGCGTTGCCCGACATCATGGACAGGGCGCACAGACCCGGGACGTGATGGCTGTTCCACAGCTCGGTGGGTTCCCACTCGGCTCCGTAGTAGCCGTGCCCGCCGATCTGGCATTGAACCGGTCCGCAGGACAGGACGCGTGGCCCCCTGACCTTGCCCTTGGCGATCGTGGTGACGACGCCGCCGTCGATCCCGCCGGTGTCCCGAACGGTGGTGAAGCCGGAATCGAGCGCCGCGCCGGCCGTGGCGAAGATGTCCGCCGCGAGCTCGGCGGCGCTCAGCCGGAACGAGAACTGCGGCTGGATCGGGCTCGACAAGCCCAAGTGGACGTGAGCGTCGATCAGCCCGGGCGTCATCGTCAGGCCTCCGGCCTCCAAGCGCTCGCCGCCTGCGCCGGCGGCACCGACCTGGGTGATGTACCCGTCTTCGATGCCGACGTCGACGTCGACCGGGTCGCGACCCGACCCGTCGACGACCGCCGCGCCGACCACCTGAACACGTCCCATGAGTCGTTCCCTCCACCGTCGCGAGCCGGCTGCGACCATGGGTGACGGCACCACCGGCTTTCTTTTCCAATGGATAAACTGTGGGAGTGATCTTGTCAAGCGCGGAACGCAAAGGCGACGCACGCGAGCGTCTCCTGGCTCGGCTTCTCGACGCCTTCGAGGAGGCGCTTCCCGCGCCGGAGGTGTCACTCCGCGAGATCGCCGCACGGGCCGGGACCAGCCACGCCCTCCTGCGCTACCACTTCGGGTCGCTCCCCGGCGTGTTGGCGGCCATGCTCAAGGCGCAGCGCTCCCGCGACAACGAGGCGCTTTTCGAGACCGCCCGGCAGGGCACCTTCGACGACTTCGTCATGGCGATCTGGCGGGCCTACACCCGTCCCGAGCAGCTGTCGCGTGTCCGCGGCTTCTTTCACGTCGTAGGCCTGGCCGCGTACAGCCCGGAGGAATTTCGCGAGTTCATCGACTCGCTCGACGACCTGACCAAGATGCTGGCCTCACTCGCGGAACACGAAGGGCTCGACGCCAAGGAAGCGCTGACTTTGGCCGGTGTCACCATTGCCGCGATTCGCGGCCTGCTCCTCCAGGAGGCCCTGACTCCGACAGGCCATTCGGAGGACGCGGTCGCTTTGATCCTGCGCATGAACAAGGGCTGATCCGTTCCGCGGACTGGATCGCTTCGACGCCGTGGATCTCGGCGGGATCGGTGAACGCCCCGTGTGGTCGTCGGCGGCCGGGAGCGGGACATGCTCCCGGCCACCGATCCCCTACTCGGGCAGGGTGTCGGTCCACTCGGCGTCGATCCTGGCGCCGGCGGGGTCAGCCACCTTGTTCACCGCCCCGTCCATGGTGACGAAGACCGACGTCCCGTTCACCCGTCCGGTCGCCGGATCGACGACGAGCCGCTCGCCCGTGGGCAGCGACAGGCCCTGTCCGCCCGGCACCGTGCCGAGGTTTTGCACACCTGGGTGGTCGGCGATCGCGCGCAAGGCCGTGGCCCGGACCGCCGGTGTGGCCGGCAGGGTGGACACCAGTGAGATCAACGACTGGAAGCCGGCTTGTTCCCGGTCGCTCGCGGTGAGCTTGCCCGCGCTCGTCCTGGCGTCGCTGCGCTCGAGCGCCTCGGCGATCCAGGCCTTCAACGCGTCCGGGTCGGCCGGCAGGGCACGCAACTGCTCGAGCGTCAGATCGACGGCGACCAGCGAGAACGGGGTGGCTGAATGCGCCTTCATCGGCATGACCTCGCCTCCCGTCTTCGCTCCCCGCATCCACGCCTGACCGTCGGGCTTGATCCAGTATTCATACGCACTCGAAGCAACAGCGCCGTCCGCCACGGTCACCTTCACGTGCCAGTACGTGCCGGCGCCCTCCGGGGAACGCTCAGCGGCGGTGGCGGCCGCGAGCAGGATCTCCTGCCCACTGACCGTCCGCATCGGCGGGCCGTCGACCGGCGCGGCCGGCATGGCCGCGATCGCCACGACGGCAGCGGCCGCCGCCGTGAGCCCGGCCCCCGCGATCAGCCATCCGGTCCGCCGCCGGGAGGTCCGGCCGCCGTGTATCCGGTTCTGGAGCCGGTGCCTGCTGCGGTCGATCACGTCCTGGGACGGCTCGTCCAGGGTCAGCGCGGTGCGCAGCGTCTGCAGGTCATTCATCGAGTGCCTCCGGGGTGAGGATGAAGTTGAGCTTCTTGCGTGCGCGATTGAGCCGGGAACCGACCGTGCCGGAGGAGATACCGAGCGCCGCGGCCACTTCCTCGTACCCGAGCTGGCCGAGCGCCACGAGCAGCAGCACGTCCCGTTCCCCGGCGGACAGCCGCGACAAGGCTTTCGCGAGTTGAGGAAGCAGCCGCCGGGCGGCCACGGACGCGACCACCCTGCTCTCATGGCCCTCGACCACCGGTGCGACGCTCGCCCGTGACAGCGCCCGATAGTGGCGAGCCTCCCTGCGGCGGTGCCTGGCCACCAGATTCGTGGCGATACCGAACAACCAGGCCCGCACCTCACCGCGTTCGGCGTCGAACGTGCCGCGCCGGTCGAACGCGACGAGGAACGTCTCCGCGGCGATGTCCTCCGCGGTCTGCGCGTCCAGCCGGCCCGCCACATACCGGTAGATGGCCGCGAAGTAGCGATCGTGCACTTCGGTGAACAGTTCCGGGTCCTGCGGCAACCGGGCGGCCAGGTCGGCGTCGGTCACCTGCTCGCCCGTTCCCGCCGTCATGTGTCCGCCTCTGACATGTGGATCCTTCCCGTCGACAGCCGGCTTTCACCACTACTTCGCCGTCGGCCGGTTTCTTCTTCCCACCCAGCCGTGACTTGCCGCCCGCGGCATCGAGCAGATCCGGATTGTTCTCGGGCGAACGCGCGATCCTGCGGAGGATTGGCCGGCTCGTCGTCATCCACTCACGCGGGTCCAGTCCGGCCTGACATTGGCGGGTGTAAGCGAGTGCTGTTCGTCCATGCCGGGTCGAAATCGACGGCCAAGCTCAGGCGCTACCAGGATGCTGAGGCCATCCGACACTACGCCTCACCAGTGGCCCGCCGTGCCGGGCTCGGAGTCCGTCCGTGGCCGATTCCGCTATTCGACGTGCCGTCGCCCATAAAGCGGTCGAGCCGGCTCCGCGCCACCAGCGCCTCCCGGCCTCCTCGCTCACTCACTTGTTCACAGCAGGCGAGCCGGGCGGTATCCGCCCGGCGCTGGGCTACCCGGCGAGCCCGGATCACAGCGAGAAACAGGAGCTGTTCGAGCTGCTCGATTCCGACCGGCTCGGGATGGGGCGGCCGTCAGCGGGGTTCCGACTGCACGAAAGTCCCGTTCACTCTCCGCGTAAATTCGATCACTCGGCCAGTCGCGTTCGAACGTAAGTTCGAGTATGATCATGAGCATGACCACAACTCTCCCTTATAACCCGAAAGCCGCTCGCTTTCTCGACACCGCATTCGACGAAGAGCTTTCGCTTCGTCGGACACAGGGACGTCAGGTACGAGCATTAGCCGACTTCGCCGCTCGCGGTGGGTCCCGAAGATCTGTGACCGAGGAGGTCGCCTTGCGCTTCTCGGTCACCCGCAATCACGCGTACCTGCTCGTCGAGACCTCCTGCGCTCTTGTCGCCCGCCTGCCGAACACGCTGGCAGCGTTGGAGCGTGGCGATATCGACCTGTACAAGGCTTCCAAGGTCATGCAACTGACACGGGAAGTATCGGACGAAGTCGCGGCGCAGGTGGACGCCTGGCTGATCGGACGTCTCGCCGATCGTGCTCCTGGCGCGATCCGGGGCTCGGTGAGTCACGCCGTGCAGAAATTCGATCCCGACGGCTATCGCGAACGAGCCGCCAAGAAACGCGCGTTGCGACATATCTCGTTGGAACACCACGACGAGACCATGTCCACGATCTCCGGCCATCTTCCCACGGAAGTCGCCGGTTCCGTTTACGCGTCGCTGAGCCGAGCCGCGCGAGCCCGGCGGAACAAGGACCAATCCCGCACCCTCGACCAGCATCGCGCCGATATCTTCGCCGAACGCCTGCTGGCTGAGGACGGACACGGCAAGCCGCGTGCGCACATCCATGTCTATGTCGATCTCTTGACACTCGTCGGCGCGCGCAACGACCCCGCGACACTCGCCGGGTACGGGCCCATTCCCGGTTGGCTGGTCCGCGAGATCGCCGCCGACCCCGGCTCGACCTGGTCGCGGCTGATCACCGACTCCACCACGGGCCAACTGCTCGAAGCCTGCCCCGACAAATACCGGTCACCGGCGTCCTTGGCCCGGTTGATCAAGGCGCGGGATCGCGAGTGCACGCAACCGGGCTGTCACCGGCCTGCCGAATTCTCCGAGATCGACCACATCACCTCTTGGGCCCGCGACGGCAAGACCAACCAGCACAACTGTCACATTTATTGCAAAGGCCACAACTTACTTCGAGAGGAACCGGGGTGGTCGGCCGTGCCCACCGGCGACGGCGGCATGATCATCACCACGCCGAGCGGTCATACCTACGAGACAGCGCCAGAGCCGTTCCACGAACCACGCACGGATCCCGATGACGACGAACCTCAAGGCTGAGCAACGCTTTCCACCGATGCGGCAGCGAAACTCAAGCCCGTGTCTTCAACGCCTTCAACGCCGCCCGGACCACTCGTCGCGAAGGATCCTCGACCATCGGCCGCACCGAATCGACCGGAACGGCATCCAGAATCCGAAGCGCCCCAACGGCTTGCGCCCGCACCCTGGCCATGGGATGACTCAGCAACGGGTACAGCCGCTGCCCGTCCTCGGCCCGCCCGGACTCCGCAAGCCCCGCGATGGCGCCAAGGGAAGGGTTCGCATCGGACACAGCGGATCGGTACCAAGCGACGGCGTCGACGCCCGTACGCCGGGCGGCATCCCGTGCGAGCGCACGGATCAGCGTGGAACGGTCGTCCAGCAGACCGACGATCTCCTCCCAGTGGCCGAGGCGCGCGAGTCCGGTCAGTGCGCTGATCCGTACCTCGCCGTGGCGGCAGGTGGCCAGCTTGCGCAGGACGTCCACGCGACCTGTCCAGACGGCGTCGCGGGCGACGGCCTCACCGGCTCGGGCGCGGATACCCTTGTCGGGATTCGTCAGGGCGAGCCGGATCAACTCGTCGAGTTCGAGATCGCCGCGCCGGGTTCGCACCTCGAACGCGAACCGCGGAACCGCGGAGTTCGAAACCACAGAGTTCGGCACTGCGGAGTTCGAAACCACAGAGCTCGAGACCACAGAGTTCGACACTGCGGAGTTCGACACCACAGAGCTCACCGAGCACATCAGCTGCTCGAGCACTGCCACGGGGGCGTCGTAAGCAGCCGCGTACAGCTGTCGCACGCCGAAGCCGCCGCGACGACGGCGCCCCAGGTGAAGCATCGTTTCGGCAGCCGGCCGCAGGTAGACCGCCGGATCCTCGTGCAGCAGCCGGACGACACCCGCCCGGGCGAGGTCACTGACCGGCGACGCCCAGTCCGTCATGCGCAACAGCAGGAACGGAAGCGTCTCCGGGCGAGGTCGCGCCAGCAGTCTCGTGACCGCCAGTTCCCGGATTCGACCGTTGTGATGCGAAGCAGCGATCGCGGTTGCCAGCAGCCCTGCCTTGCCGGTCCTGAGTGGCAGGGCGACGTCATCCAGAGCCCGCTCGTACCGCCAGTACTCGTCGAGTGTCGCGATGAGCGCCGGTGTCTCAGTGATCGTCTCAAAGGCAGCCGCGATTTCGGCGGCATCGCCGGACCTGTCGACGCGCACGAGCGCATCGACGAGCACGTCCACACGGCGCCCACGGCTCTCCAGTGTTTCCCGGAGCGCCTCGGCCACGGACTTCTTTCTCCCGAACATCACCCGGCGATCGTCTCCCATCTCCCGCGCGCCGCGCTCATCCTTTTCGCGGGTAGACGCCCGACCACAAGGCGCGTAGGAACAGGAGAATGGTTGAGGAAAGGTCCAGACGAGTTTTCCTGTCCACCTCGGCGGCGCTCTCGGCGGCCGCCCTGTCTACTACTGTTCTATCTACTACAGCCCTGGGTTCTACAGCCCTGTCGTCTACAGCCCAAGCCAGCGTCCCGGCCGGCGCCGGAGAACCAGAAGTTCGAGGTCCAGGCGAACGCCTCACCCCGCAACGCCCCAACGCGGAGCTCCGGGCGATCCTCCGAGAGATAGACGAACACCGCATCGAGGCCACCGTACGCAGACTCGCCGCTTTCGGAACCCGGCACACGTTGTCCTCGCAGACCGACCCCGTCCGCGGCATCGGTGCCGCCCGCGACTGGATCTTCGCGGAGATGACGAAATCCGCGCAGCGGTCGGGCGGCCGGATGAAGGTCGAATTGCAGTCGTATCTCCAGCAGCCCGCTCCACCCCGGATCCCGGTCGCCACCACGATCACCAACGTCGTCTCCACCTTGCGCGGCTCCACCACCCCGGAGCGGGTCTACGTCGTGTCGGGCCACTACGACTCGCGGTGTTCGGATCCGCTCGACGCGATGAAGGACGCACCGGGGGCCGACGACGACGCTTCCGGAGTGGCCGTCGCGATGGAACTCGCCCGGGTGCTCGCCACTCGCCACCCGGCGGCGACCATCGTGTTCGCGGCGGTCGCGGGCGAGGAGCAGGGTCTGTTCGGCGCGCGGCACATGGCCACGCTGTACAAGGCGGCGGGCACGAACGTGCAGGCGATGTTCACCAACGACATCGTCGGTTCGAGCCGGGCGGACGACGGCACGAGGGACCCGCGCACGATCCGGTTGTTCGCCGAAGGTGTGCCGACGTCGGAAACGCCCGCGCAGGCCGACATCCGGCGCGCGGTCGGCGGGGAGAACGATTCGCCCTCCCGGCAGCTGGCGCGGTTCGTGCGGTCGGTCGCGGAGAACGAGGTGACCGGTATGACCGTCCGGGTGATCCACCGGCGCGACCGCTACCTCCGGGGCGGCGACCACATCCCGTTCCTCGAACAGGGCTATCCGGCCGCGCGGTTCACCGAACCGCACGAGGATTACGCGCACCAGCATCAGGACGTCCGGGTGGAGAACGGCAAGCGGTTCGGCGATCTGCCGGAGTTCTGCGATTTCCCGTTCATCACCAGGGTCGCGCGGGTCAACGCCGCGACGATGTGGTCGCTGGCGACCGCGCCGGGCACCCCCGAAGACGTCCGGATCCGGACGAACCAGCTGACGAACGACACGGATCTGGTGTGGCGGCGCGGGACAGACCCCGATCTCGCCGGTTACGAGGTCGTGTGGCGGGAGACGACCGCGCCCGACTGGACGCACGCGATCAAGGTCGGCGACAGGACCGAGGCTAAAGTGGATCTGTCGAAGGACAACGTGTTCTTCGGTGTGCGCGCGGTCGGGAAGAACGGCCGCCGCGGTCCGGTCGCGTTTCCGACGCCCTTGAGTTGAGATCACTGAGTTGAGATCACTGAGTTGAGGCCACTGAGCTGATGCCACGATGACCGGCACTTCCGAAGGCACTGTCACCCCCGACGACCTCGACGCGGCGATCACGAGCGTGACGGACAGCCTGCGCGAGGCGTCGGGCCGTGACTGGCAGGCCGCGCCGGGCACCGGCGAACTCGACGCCTGGCACACGGCCGAGCATCTCGGCGACTGCCTCATCTCCTACGCGGGACTGCTGATCGCCCGGCCGTCGACGCCGCGTTTCGTCTGCTTCGAGTCCGTCGCCGACCAGGCCGCGACGCCGTCGGAGATGCTGGAGTTCGTCACGGTAGGCGGCGGAATCCTGAGCGCCACCCTCCGCACGGTGGCCCCGGACGTCCGCGCGTACCACCCGAGCGGCCGTGCCGACCTCGAGGGTTTCGCCGGAATGGGCTGTATCGAGGTCCTGGTCCACGGGGAGGACATGGCGAGGGGTCTCGACGTCACTCTCGACCCGCCAAGCGACGTCTGTGCGCGAGTGCTCGCGCGGATGTTCCCCGAGGTGGACGCCACCGGCATCGATCCATGGACGGCGTTGCTGTGGGCGACGGACCGAACGGAGATACCGGGCCGTCCGTCGCGAGCCGGATGGCAATGGCGAGGCGCACCGCCCGGCGAGTGACCGAACGCTCAGCGAGGTTTGAAGGCCACCACAGCGGCTTGAATACCGTTCCGCCAAGCCACAACGGCCTTCTCGACCGGCCCTGCCCCCAAGGCGCGCAGGTGCCACGCGGCCGGCGGATGCCATTCGGCCGAAGGCGCGTCGCCGAACAACCGGGCCCGTTCCACCACCGCGGGGCCGAGCACCGGATCCGCCGCGGCCTGCTCCCACCAAGTACTCCAGGGGTCTTCGCCGCCGTCGCTCGTGGTCGCCACGGCGTCCTCGTCCGGCATGTCGTCCACAGTGGCCACGAGTCCGCCCGCCCGCACGAGCCCGGCGAGTTCGGCGTACAACTCGGTCAGCCTGCCGGGCGGCAGGTAGTGCAACGCCATGACCGCCAGAACGGCGTCATAGCCGCCGGACGGCAGCCGCGTGACCCAATCCGGGTCACGCAAGTCGGCCCGGACAACTCTTACGGAGGGCGGCAGGGACGCACCGGCGATCGTCAGCATCACCGGATCCAGATCGACCAAGGTGATCTCCGCCGCGGGAAGGCGCTCGAGCAGACGAGCACAGAGCGTGCCCGTGCCGCCACCCAAGTCCAGCACGCGCGGCGCCGGGCCGTCACAGTGCGACGCGACCAGGTCGATCATCCGCTCGATCGCCCGCTCCCGTCCCGGCTGATACCTCGCCATGAGCCGTTCCCAGCGGTCGTGCCAGTCCCCAAGAGTCATAGCGACAATGATAATCGATATCGAAAGAATGGCGTTCCGTCACCGGACGCCTCCGAGCAGTGGGCGAGGTACGGCCAATCGGCGCAACTTGCCGATTGAAGCGTTTGCCACGGGGGAAACCGGGAACTTTTCCGGCATGTCCAGATGGCGAACCACCAGCAGGAGCAACACGGCCGTGCGGGTCATCACCGGCATCGGCGCGCTGTTCGCATTCATCGAGTTGCTGTACATGGTGATGGTGCTCGCGGGAGCCAACGCGGGCAACGGTTTCTTCATCTTCATCCAGGCGCTGGCCAAACCGCTGGCGTTGTTCTGGCCGGGACTCTTCCCGGTGAGTGACCCGAATCTCGCGGTCATCCTCGACTACGGTCTGGCCGCCGCGTTCTGGGTGATCCTGGCGGGTGTGATCGCCCGTTTCGCGGCCCGCTGACCCCCTGCGGCGGCGATCGGCGTCCCGTTCGGCGACACTGGACGGATGAGCGACGGCAGATGGTTCGACCTGAACCCGCTTCCCGAGCTGTTCGGCCTGGCCGCCGCCGGGCGGGCGCTGCTGCCCAGCGTGCCCGTCACCCCGGCCGCGATCCTGAAGACCGTCACCGAACAGCTGGTCGGGCGGCGGCTGACGGCCAAGGTGGACGGGCACGACGTCGGGCTCACCCTGACCGGGCTCGACTACGAGGCCGACAGCCTCAGCCTGGCCGCGACCGGCAAGGTCGGCGACGTCCGTATCGTCGTCGAGGACGTCGACTGGCCGGGGACACCGCTCGAACGCATCACCGTGCTGGCGTCGAACGTCCGGCTCCGCTCGCTCCCGTCCCCGGCCGCCATCCCCGAGCAGGTGAAGATGGCGATCCGCGTGTCACCGGAAGTCCTCCAGGCGCGCGCCGCCGAGGTCCGGCCGGGCATCATCGTGACCCCCGGCGAGGACGGGCATTTCCACATCCGCTGGGAAAAGCGGCCCCGCTGGGGCCATCTCGCCCTGGAGTCCACTGTGGAGGACGACGCAATCATCCTCCGGCCGATGTCCGTCCACATCGGACGCCGACGGTTCGGCCCGCCGTCCCGGCTCAAGCCGATCGTCCTGCCACTGCCCGAACTCCCGCAAGGGGTCCGGCTCGTCGCGGTCGAGGCACACGACGGACACCTGGTCCTGCACGCACTGGCGGAGAAGTGGCCGGAGAAGCTGTCCACCATCCCGCTCGGCGACCTGCTGGGCTGGGTGACGACGGCGGTGGCCACGCTGACCCTGCCGGGACTCGGCGGCCGCTGATCGCTCGCGGCCGCCGAGCCGGATCACCGAGCTAGAGCCGGATCACCGAGCTAGCTGTGCAGCGGTCCCTGCGCGACACGCACCGCGGGCGCGGCGGGCTTCGCGGCGGCGCTTTCCGCCTGCGGGACGGCGGATGACCGCACGAGACCGGCCGACTTCCCGCACACCTTCTTCTTCTCGTCCGAAGTCATCTTCTTGCCGACGGTCCTGGTCTGGCCGACGACACCGGGCGCCGGGCCTTCACCGCTGAAGTTCCACACGTACCACTGGTGGTGACCCCACCTGCGCTTGTCGTACCACATGTCGTACGAACCGCTGGCCACCCGCATCACCGGTGAGCGGTCCAGGCCCGCCCAGTAGCCGGGGTTGACCTCGATCCGGGTCTCGACGCTTTCGCTGGTCTCCCAGCCCCATTCCTGGCCCCACGTGCGCTTGTAGGCGACCGACCAGTCGACGAGGAACTTGAAGCCCGCGCTCACGCTGATCTCGTTCGACACCGTGTTCTTCCCGCTTCGGGTGTCCCGTTTGCCGATCACCTGGGTGATCTTGTTGGCACTGCAGTTGAACACCGTGTCGACCCGGCCCCAGTTGCCGTAGAAGTCCTGACCGCGCTGGTCGACGTGGGCGTTGCAGGTCTTGGTCGCGTTGCCGCAGTCCTTCAGCAGCTCGGCGCGGGACGGCCCGCGCGAATACACCACGGAGCTGCCCTTGTCGTTCATGTTCGACCCGTAGTTGGCGCTGTCGTTGGCGTACCACTCCTGAGAGCCGCCCTGGTATTCGGCGTGCTCGTACATCGTGATGTAGCAGTTGTTGAAGGTCTGGAACGAGGAGATCTTGTCGTTCCAGTCACCGAGGAAGCCGAGGTTCTGGGTGGTCCCGTCGACGCACGGTGATCCGGTGACGGTGAGGCTCGCGCCGCCGAAGTTCCCGTGTTCGTACAGCACGCTGATCACCGTCGCGGAGGCGCCCACCTCGCCTGCCGACGCCGCGGCGAAGGACTCGCCGACGCTGTCGAAGCACCGGATGGCTCCGGTCGCGGTGTCGGCGACACAGTGCTCGCCGCGCTCGCCGGCGTTCGCCGGGACACCGCCGGCGAGACACATCACCACAGCGGCCAGGAAGGCCGCCCCGAGTCTGTACTTGTGCACGTCTGAACTCCCTGGGGAAGACGGAAACCGACCCCGAACGGATCGGCTTCACCAGTGCACCACCGGAAAACCGCCTTGCCCATGCAGAACGACCGGCAGACCTGTTCTCGCTTACCGCTGATCGGGACCGCTCAACCGGATTCGCCGCGCTCGCGCAGATAGCGCGTGTGGTCGGCCTGCTGATGGACGTCGCCCGCGTAGAACCGTTCCGCGATGCGGTGTGCTTCGGTCTCCAGCAGCTCCAGTTGCGTGAGGAGTTCATCGGACGCGCTCGGCTCACCGCCGGCCCGGCGTTTGGCGGCGAACCACCACGGCAGATTCAGGTAGGTTTCCACCGACAGCGGCAGATCGGTTCGCGCCAACCGGGTGACGGCGTGCTGGACGTCCGGGTTCGCCGCCCACCGCTCCGGCCGCGAAAGCAAATCGTCGAGCACCCCGGCGATCCGCCGCACACCGTCCACAGAGGACTCCGGCATTCGCTGCGCTCGCGCGGTCACCTTGCCCACCAACGAGCCGAGATCGGCGCGCAGCTGCCCGGCCTCGGCGACGGCGTCCGCCGAGACGAGCCGGACCCGCTCGGGCGGCGCGAGGAGGGCGAACACCGCGTACAGCCCCGCGACGACGAGCGGCCACAGCCCGCCGACGACGCCGGTCAGGTACAGCGCGAGCCCGATCAGCCCGCCGACGCAGCCGGCGAGGTTCTTCGTGGAGCCGAGGTACCGGATCACTGGTAACCGCGGATTTCCTGGAACACCTTGGGCAGGACGTCCCCTCGCGCGTCGAACACGTTGCCGCCGGTGCGTTTCGCGACCTCGCCGAGTTCGGCGGAGTCGCCTTCACCGAAGATCACGGTGAACACCGGGATCTGCCGCACCGCCTCCGGTAACGACGGGAACCTCAGCTGGAAGTCCGAGAACTTGGAACCGTTCGCGTTCTGCCCGTCGGTCATCAGGACGATCGAGGTGAACCGATCGGGGTCGCGGGCGACCAGCGGACCCATGATGTCGTACGCGCGTTGAAGGCTGTCGTAGATCGCCGTGCCGCCGTTCGCGTCGAGGCCTTCGGCGAACCGTTTGATCTTGTCCAGCGCGGGTTGTGGATCGCCTTCCGGGACGGTGAACGTCTCCGGGCTGCCGGGCACGGTGTCGAACGGCAGCATCGTGACCTCTTCGCGGCTGCGGAACCGGCGGTACCGCCCGGTCAGCGAGCCGTCGGCGCCGGTCAGCCCGATCAGCGCGGCGCGCAGCGACTCGATCCGGTCGCCCGACATGGAACCGGAGGTGTCGAGCACGTACAGCGTCCGTGACGGCCGCCGGATCTTGTCGAAGTAGGCGCCCAGCAACGCGTCCACCGCTTGCTGCGTAGCCGGGAACGGCAGCTCGACGAGGTCCTTCTGCGCGAACTGCTGTCCCAGCTGGACACCCGGAACTACGGGACGGCGCTGCGTGGTCTCCATGATCTTGCGCTGGGTGTCCGGCGTGCGCAGCCGTTCGGCCAGCTTGCGATGCGCGTCCCGCCCATCGGAATTCGCGCTCTGCACCAACGTCAGGGGGTAGTCGGCGGTGACGACGCCGTCGGACGGGTACACCAGCGTCAGCGGCTCGGGGAGCTTCCCGCTCGCGTTCATCGACAGCAGGACCGACTCGTAGTTGATCAGGCCGTCGACCTTCTTGCCGGGGTCCTGGCCGGTCGCCCGTCGTTGGTAGGCCTCGGAAAGCCAGCCGGACGAGCCCGCGGACATCGCCTGCGCGCTGAAGAACTCGGTCAGTTTCGGGGTGACGGAAGCGATCTGCCGCGCGTCGATCGCGTTGCCCGCCCCCGCGAGCGCCGACGCAACCCCGACGAGCGCCGAGAAACCGGAGTTCGACGCGGAAGGATCGGTCATCCCATAGGTGAAGGCTTTCTTTCCGGCCTGTTCGGCGATCTCACCCCAGCCCACCGGCCGCCCGGTCCAGCCGAGCCGCCGCGCCGACGACGCGGACAGGCCGAGCACCACCGGCGAACTCATGATCTTCACCTGCTCGCCCAGCCGTTTCGCGGCCTCCGGAACCGCCGCCGGGTACCGGTTCGACGAGAACCACACGGCGTCGTACTGGCCGTCCACCTTGCCGTTCGCCAGCGACTCGGTGCCTTCCAGCGTCCCGGTGAACTGGAACTTCACCTTGACCCCGGTCGCGGCCGCCTCCTGTTCCAGCAGCGGTTGAAGGTCGGCCAGTTCGCTGCCCGCGAGCACCCGCAACGTACCCGCTTCGGCCTCCCCCAGGCCCGTCCCGCCTTCACTCGAATCACAGGAAACCAATGACAGCGCGCAGGTCGCCGCCACCGTGAGCACAGCCCAGCGTTTCACGATGCCCCCTCGGCCGTCGCCGTCTCGTGAGACCGGCGCAGATGGTCTTCGGCCCGCCGGATCTCCCCGGACAGCGCCTCCACGGTCGCCGCCATCGTCGAGACGGCACCCGCCTTGAACTCGTCGATCGCGTCGATGCTCCGGTAGATCCGCTCGAACGACTCGCGGATCGTCTCCACCGCCACCGCGGGATCACTGCCGGCGCGCTGGATCTCGGCGCTGCGCAATTCCAGGATTTCCGCGTTGACCCTGATCAGCCCGTCGGTGGTGGCCTGCACGGCCCGGACCTCGTCGAGGACGTCCCGCTGACCGGCGAGCGCCGCGCTCACCAGCAACGCGACCCGCAGCGCCGCGACCGTGGTCGACACCGCCCGCTCGATCCCGCGGATCAGCTCGTCGTTGTTGCGCCGCACCAGATCCAGCGCCAGGTAGCCCTGCGCGCTCACCGCGAGCTGGGTCAGCAGGTCCTGATGCCGTTGCCGGATCGGATGCAGCGCGTCGGCCCGCAGCGACTTGGCTCGCGCGGGATCGGTGAAGTCGAAGATCCCGGCCTGGCGTTCGACCGCCGTGTCGACGGCTTCGGCGAACGCGGCCGCTTCCGACAGCTTGCCGAGCGTCACCCACAACCGTTCCCGCTCGCCCTTGAGCGCGGCGTTGTCCCGGCGCAGGACGTCCTGCCGCGCACGCAGGTCCAGTACCAGCGCGTTCACCGGCTCGTTGGCCGCGCGGTAGCGGTCCAGCGCCTTCTTCGCGCTGCCCGCGACCGGGATCAGGCCCATCAGCTTGCGGCCGGTGATCGGCAGTTTCGCCGGGTCGATCTCCGCCACGGTCCGCCGGAGGCCGGCCAGGCTGACCGCCGCCTGTTGTTGCGGTGACCCGATTTCCGCCAGCGCGCGTGTCGAGCGGTCCAGCAGCGCGCCCGCGACGGTCGCCGCCGCCCGCATGTCGGACTCGCCGACCGCGAGCAGTTCGTCCAGCACGCGGGTGAACTCCGGCGACCGGACGTCGAGCGCTTCGAGGCGGCGGGCGAAATCTTCGGCGCGTTTCGCGACCTCGGCGTGGACCTCCGGCGCCAGCGTGACCAGGCCCGCTGCCCGCTCGGCCGGGATCGCCTCCACCGGTTCGGGTGGAGTGAGCGTGAAATCGTCCATCAGTACTGCTTCTTCACGGCGTCGAGCAGCCGTTCCAGCGTTTCGAACGACGGCGGCTCGACGGCGTCCACCAGATCCGCGGGGACCGGCGCCTTGGCCGCGGCGACGACGTCGGCGAACAAACGCGGGTCCCCGGTGCGGAAGCCGAAGGTGGCGGCGAGTTTCCCCAGTTCCGGGTCGGTCGCCAGCAGCCTGCCCACCTGGTCGCCGTTCGGCTTCAACGGGACCAGCGTGTGCTTGGAGTACACCGTCGGCGCCGTGTAGAGCAGGCGCATGTCCGGCCGGATCGAACCGTCGGCGCGGACCAGCCGGTCGACGAACTGCGACTCGTAGATCAGCGCCATCGGCGTCTTGCCCATCCCCGCGGCGAGATAGTCCTCGAACGGGCCTTCGGTGCTGTTCTGCGTGTAGCCCTGGTCGATGAACAACTTCGACACCGCGGGCAGCACCTTCGCCTCGGCCTCCGGCGTGCTGACCACGTTGTTCCCGTTGGCGACGAAGGAGACGATCGACAGGTACATCGCCGCCGAGTTCGATTCGCGCGGGTCCGTGGTCGTGACCAGCACGTTCTTGCGAGCGGGGAACGCGGTGTTGCCGGGAAGCTGGTCCCAGCGCGTGCTCTTCTGCGCGACTTCGAGGTACTTCGCGATGTCGAGCACCTGGTAGTCCCCGGCGCCCTTGCGCACGATTCCGTTGGCGCTCAGGAGGTTCACGATCGGTTCGAAGGTCGCGACCGCCATCGGCGACTGGAACGGCGTGTGCACCCCGGTCACCTTGTGGTCGCGCTGGATCCGCTGCGCGGCGGGCGACGAGGACGGGAACGCGAACTCGTACTTCCCGAGGTCCATACTCGCGATCTGCCGCGAACCGGCGGTGTCGGCCTCGACCTTCAGCCCATGCTTGGCGAACGCGTCCGCCACCCGCTTGTCGGAGAAGAAGGCCAGCTTCTCCGAACCGATGACACCACGCACCGTGGTGAGATCCGCACCCCGCGCGGTGTTGTCGTCACCGTCCCGGCCCCAGACGATCACGGCGACCACGGCCAGCAGCAGCACCACTGCCAGGCCGATCGACAGACGGCGTTTCACCGGCCCACCCCCTCGTTCACCAGCTCGATCTTTCAGCCCGTTCGACTCTTTTGACGCGCGGGTGAGCCATTTCGAAGTGAACGATCGATGAACGGAAGCCGTCGGTAGTTTCTGGCGAAACGCTGGGGTAGAAGGAAAATCAGATCACGGACTGCTCCGAGACCGGCAGGCGTACGGTGAACCGCGTGGCACCGGGCGCCGAGTCGACCCGCAGATCGCCCTGGTGCCGTTCGACGACGATGCGCCAGGAGATGTCCAGGCCGAGCCCGGTCCCCTGTCCCACCGGTTTCGTGGTGAAGAACGGCTCGAAGATCCGCTGCCGCACCTCCACCGGGATACCGGGGCCGGTGTCGCCGATCTCGACGTGCACGTGATCGTCCACTTTGGACGTCCGCAGGGTCAGCGTGCCCTCGGTCCCCATGGCGCCGAGCGCGTTGTCGATGATGTTCGTCCACACCTGGTTCAGCTCGCCCGCGTACGCCGGGATCCTCGGCACCGCGTGGTCGTACTCCTTCACGACCCGGATTCCCGGCCCGATCTTCCCGGCGAGCATGACCAGCGTCGAGTCGAGTCCTTCGTGGACGTCGATCCACTGGTGTGGCGCCCGATCCATCTGGGAGTACTGCTTGGCCTTGCCGACCAGCACCGAGATCCGGGTCGTCGAATCCTCGATCTCGCCCATCAGCATCTCGGTCTCGAGCGCGTAGGCCAGCCAGCGGACGGCGCCGTCGAGGAAGGTCTCGCCCACCGAATCCAGCAGGCGGTCCAGATCGGGCACGGTCAGGCCCGCGCGGACGTAGATGTCGGCGAGGTCCCAGCCCTGGTCGATCCCGTGGCCGTCGAACCAGTCGCCGATCTCGTCCTCGCGGTCGGCCTGCTGCATGGCGGTCAACTTCGGGGCCAAGGCGACCTGCTTGACCAACTGCTCCTGGATGTCCAGCAACTGCTCCAGCAGCGTCGGGTCGACGTTCTTCTTCGCCAGCATCGCGAGCTTGTGCCGCATCCCGGCGACCCGCTCCCGCAGCGCCGCCGTCGCGCGGACGGCGGCGGCCGCCGGATTGTTGAGCTCGTGGGTCAACCCGGCGGAAAGCTCGCCGAGCGCCAACAGCCGCCGCCGCGAACCGATCACGGTGTCGCTGTTGCGCCAGCCGAGGTACATGCCCTCCAGCAGATGCGTCGCCATCGGGAACCAGCGTCGGAACTCGGTGGCGAACTCGGCCGCGGGCAGGGTCAGGAAGGTGAGGTCGCTGACCGCGTGCACCGAAGCACCGTAAGTGTGTTCGGTCTCCTGGTGCACGAAGCACTGCGTCGCACCGCAGTAGGCACCGCGCTGATCGGACCGGATCGTCTCGACCTCGGTGCCGCCGACGAGCCGCGTCATCCGCAGCGCGCCCGACAATAGGAGATAGAAGCAGGTGGCCGGTTCGCCTTCGCGGATGACCGTCTCGCCGCCGGTGTAGTGCTCCAGTATGGCGTGCTCGTCGATCCAGTCGAGCTGTTCCTCGCTGAGATGCTCGAAGAGGAAGAGCCCGCGCAGTTCCTCCCTGGGCAGAACGCTCATTGCTCCTCCAAGTATCGGTGGACGAGGGTGACCGCCATGGCGCCTTCGCCGACGGCCGACGCGACACGCTTCACCGACGCGGCCCGGACGTCACCGGCCACGAACACGCCCGGGATGGACGACTCCAGGTAGTGCGGGTCGCGGTCCAGCGGCCAGCCCGGCGGCGGGCCGCCGTCGGTGAGCAGATCGGGGCCGGTCCGCACGAAACCGTGGTCGTCACGCTGGATCTCCGTGCCGAGCCAGTCGGTGCGCGGGGCGGCGCCGATGAAGATGAAGAGGTGCCCGGTGGGCACGGTCTCGGTCGCGCCGTTTTCGCACAGGGTCAGCCGTTCGAGATGATCGTCGCCGTGCGCCTCGGCCACCGTGGTCCGGGTGCGGACGTGGATGTTCGGTATCCCGGCGATCTGCTCGATCAGATAGTGCGACATCGACGCTTCGAGCGACTGGCCGCGGACGAGGATGGTGACGTCGGCGGCGTGCTTGGCGAAGAACACCGCCGCCTGGCCCGCCGAGTTCGCGCCGCCGACGATGTAGACGTGCTCGCCCTTGCACTCGGGCGCTTCGGTCGCTGCCGAGCCGTAGTACACGCCTCGGCCGGCGAGCTCGGCGACGCCGGGAGCCTCCAGCGCCCGGTAGGTGACGCCGCTGGCCAGCACCACGGAATGCGCGGAGATCTCGGTCCCGTCGCCGAACATGACCACGCGCGCGGAGCCGCGTGCCTCCAGGCCCACGACGTCGCGAGCGGTGAGCACCTCGGCGCCGAACTTGAGCGCCTGCCGCCGCGCGCGGTCGGTGAGCTGGGCGCCGGAAACGCCGTCCGGGAAGCCGAGGTAGTTCTCGATGCGGGAGCTGGTACCCGCCTGCCCGCCGGTCGCCTTGCGCTCGACGATGACGGTGCGCAGCCCCTCCGACGCGCCGTACACCGCCGCCCCGAGCCCCGCGGGCCCGCCGCCGATCACGATCAGGTCGTAGAACTCCTGCGCCGGGCGCGTGGACAGCCCGACGGCGTCGGCCAGCTCCGGCCCGGACGGCTGGCGCAGCACCGTGCCGTCCGGGGTGACCAGCACCGGGATGTCCTGCGGCGCGGCGTCCGCCGCTTCGAGGATCCGGCGGCCCTCGTCGTCGTCGACGGAGTACCAGCGGTACGGCACGGCGTTGCGCGCCAGGAAGTCGCGCAGGTGGAACGACGGCGAGGAGTACCGGTGGCCGATGAGCTTGATCTCGTCGACCGGCCGCTCCCCCACCGCACGCCAGGTCTCCACGAGCGCGTCGACGACCGGGTAGAGCTTCTCCTCCGGCGGGTCCCACGGCTTGAGGAGGTAGTGGTCGACGTCGACGACGTTGATCGCCTGGATCGCGGCGTCGGTGTCGGCGTAGGCGGTCAGCAGCGCGCGGCGGGCGTTCGGGAACAGGTCCATCGCCTTCTCGAGGAAGACGATGCCGTCCATCTGCGGCATCCGGTAGTCGGCGAGGATCGCGGCCACGGCGTCGCCGCGCAGCTTGATCTCGCGCAGCGCTTCGAGGGCGTCGGCACCGGAATCGGCCCGGATGATCCGGTAGTCCTTTCCGTAGCGTCTGCGCAGGTCGCGGGCGACCGAACGGGACACGGCGGGATCGTCGTCGACGGTCAACAGGATCGGCTGGCTCACCGGATCAGCCTATTACGTTGGGGTCATGCTGACCGAGGCCGAAGAAGTGATCTACGCCCGTGCCGCCGTCGCGTGCGAGGCGGCCACGGCGGCGGATCTGCCGGGCAGCTTCTCCGCGTGGCGTGAAGACGGTCTGTTCGTCGTCTTGGCCACCGCCCCGGGGTTGCGGTTCCTGCGCACGATCACCGGCGTCACCGAAGCGAACCTGCCGCGAGCCGTCCGGCTGGCCGGTGCGTCGTGCTGGAACGGCGACCCGCCGACGCTGGTGCTGCCGCCCGGCCTGTTTCCCGGCGCCGGTCTCGTACCCATCGGTGTCCGTCCGATCGCGACTCTTCCGCTCGCCTTCGCGGCGTCGGACGCGGACGTCGACGACTCACCCGACCTCGACGTCTTCCTCCGCGTCCTGCTCGGCGGATACGAAAGCGACGACGTCGTGACGGCGTTCATGGCCGCCGAACACGCCGACCCGCGCATCAGGCGGTCGCTGCTGATGGAGAACGGGGTGCCGATCTCCGCCGCGGCCCTGAGTGCGCACGGCTCCGGTGTCGTCCTCGGCGGGTCCGCCACGCCGCGGGAGCATCGCGGCAAAGGCGCGCAGGCACGGCTGCTCCTCCACGGCCTGACCGCGGCCGCCCGCGAAGGCCGCCGGTTCGCCGTCGCGACCGCCGCGGAAGGCTCGCCGAGCCTGTCGAACCTGCGCCGCGCCGGAGCGCGGGTCCATCTCCGGCAGGCTTTCAGGCTCGGGTGAGCTTCCGCAGGCGGAAGGCCAGCACGAGCAGGATCACGCCGTATATCAGGGCGTAGATCCCGACCAGCACCGCGATCCCGTACGCGCCGGCGATCGGGTTGAACACGATCACGATGCCCGCGATCAGCGAAAGCGCGCCCGCCGCGATGAGGAACGCCTCGCCCTCGATCTGCTTGCGCAGCCGGATCGCGGCGACGATCTCGACGATGCCGGTGAAGATCGCCCAGAAGCCGACCAGCAGGGCCAGCACGAGCACCGTGATCCCCGGCCAGATCAGGACCAGGACACCGGCTATGATCCCGAACGCGCCGAGCACCCCGTAGGCGGCGCGATGGGCGGCGTCACCCGGTCGGAAGGCCTGCATGATGCCGCCGATGCCGTCGAAAATGGCGTAGATCCCGTAGAGGATCGCGAGGGCGAGGACGGTCGTTCCCGGCCAGATCAACGCGAGAATGCCGAAGAGGATGGCGAAAACCCCGCGCAGGGCGGCGAGCGGCCAGGCCAGGCGGGGTTCGACGACGGTGAGACCGGCGAGAGGCATGCCCCGAGTATCGGAGCGCCTGTGCGGCCGCGCGCGGCACGCCACCCGTTGGGGTGAGGCCTTTCCCGCCTCCGGCAAGCGTTGCGAAAGCCACTTTCGCAACCTTCAACGTTGCGAAAGTGGCTTTCGCAACCCCGCCTCCCCCGCGGTTCGCCCCGCAGTGAAGGACCGGTGCGCGCCGCGACCGCCATCCCGGCGCGCACCGGGGTCATCAGGGATAGGCGACCAGATTCGCCACGGTCGATCCCGAGTTCGCCGGTCCGCCGCGGTCGTTGATCACCCGGCTGATCGTCCCGTTCCCGCCGAGGGAGACGGCGACCATGCTGCGGAACCGGACGTTCGGGGTGTTCGGCACCTCAATTGCGCGATCGGCCACCACGCTCGGATTCACGTTGAAGTAGCAGTAGCTCCCGAGCCCGTAGGCTTCGTGGTTCGTCACCGAGTCCGCCACCTTGTAGGCCGCGTAACCCCGCGTCGAGCCGTTCATCCAAGCGGTCTGATTCGGTGGGTCGTAAGGCATTTCGTTCTGATAGAAGTACGTCCGGCCGCGCTCGCCGGTCCAGATCGTCTGGTACTTCTGGTAATGCTCGACGAACAGGCCGTACATCGTGATGTCGTCACCGTTGACGATCAGGCCGGTGTCGGCGGTGTTGGTGGTCCACCCGACGCCGTTGCCGTGGTCGGCGCGCCAGATCCACAGGTGGTCGCCGATGACGTCGTCGCTGTTGACCACCAGGCTGTTCGTGGCCTTGCCGACGCCCGCCCCGCCGACGCGGAAGAAGACGTCGTGCAGCGAGGTCGGGTTGGCCGCGTGATCCTGCGCCGAATTCGCCGGGCCGACCTCCATGAGCGTGGTGGAGTTCGTGGTGCCCGCGTCGATCAGCACGCCAGCGACTTTGACGCCGTCGACGTCGGCCACCGTCATCGCCGTGATGCCGTTGTCCGGGATCAGCGTCGCCAGGCCGAGGCCGAGCACGACGGTGTCCGGCCGGGTGACGCGGAGTGTCTCGGCGAGGTGGTAGACACCCGGGGTGATCAGGAGGTCTTTGCCTTCGGCGAGGGCCGCGTTGATCTGCGCCGCCGTCGTGCCGGGCTTCGCGATGAAGAACCGGCTGATCGGCAGCGAGGATCCCGGCTGCCCGGCGCCCCACGTGATGCCGGAGGCGTTGGTGCGCTTGGAAGGCACGAAAACCTGGTACGCGCCGGCGCCGTCGACGTAGAGGAACGGCTTCTCCCGCACGACCGGCGTCGTGTTCACCGTGGTGTACGGCGGATTCGGGAAACTGGTCGAAGGTGCGCCGTTGACGCCGGCGAACACCATGTTCCAGTTGGAGCCGCTCCAGCTCCCGAACTGCGAATTGCGCGAGATCCACTGTTGCTGCGAGCCGGACCGGACCTGGCCGTCGACCTTGACGTCGGACATCCACCCGCCGCTCGACCAGCCGCCGTCGTCGAGCTGCAGGTTGCCGCGGACATGCATGCGCCGATACGGCGCGGCCTGCGAAACGGCCCACCGGTCGGTGCCGCCGGTGGGGGTGACGGAGAGATTTTCCGCGCCACGCCAGAAGTTCTGCGTCGCGTTACCCTGGAACCAGTCGGCCTCCGCGTGCACCGCGCCGTTGATCGTCACGTTGTCGGGAGACAGCCCGAGCCCGAGCACCTGCGTGTAGAACCCGACGTTGACGTCCACGTTGTACGAACCCGGCTTGAACAGCAGCGCCTTGCGATTCGAGCCGAACTGATTGGTCTCCTGCTGCGAGAACACGCTGTTCACTTGGGACTGGATCGCCGCCTGCGACATACCGGGGTCGAAGACGAGCACGTTCGGCCCGAGGTCGGGGTTCGCGGCGCCGGAGACCGGGGTGAGCCGGAAGGACTGGGCGCCGGTGCCGTTGCAGGCGTACTGCTGGAGCTGCGTGCCGTCCTGGGTCGAGAGACCGGGGATGTCCAGGCATTTGCCGCTGTTGCGGCTCACGAAGTGATACGCCCCACTCGATTCCTCGACCGGCTGCCACTGCTGGTTGTTCCCGCCGCCATAGGCCCACAGATGGATCAGCCCACCATCGGCCGTCGACACCTCGGCCACGTCCCAGACCTGTACCGGGTTGTTGCGGGTGTTGACCCGGTAGTAGCCGCCCGAGGTGGGCTGGAACTGCCACTGCTGGGACAAAGTCTGGTTGCAGGCGTACTGCTGGACGACCGTCCCGTTCGCCGTTCCGGCGGCACGCGCGTCCACGCACTTCCCGCCGGTCGTCGACACCGTGTACCAGGTGTCGGGGACGATGGCCGCCTGCGCCGGAGCCACCACGATCAGCGCTCCGACCAGGGAAAACAGGGCTACCAGGGCTGCTCTGGCCCGCATCGGGACCTCCTCCGCGTCATTCGGGCAGGGGCGAGCTGAGGCGGAGCCCAGTGGAGACGCGGCGTAGCGGGCGGGGACCTCGGCGTCACGATGGTCGAAAACGTAACGGCGGTCACACGCAGAGTCAATACAAGGCTAAAAATAAGACTCAAAGATGCAGGTCAGCGCGATTTCCGCCCGCCAAGGACACATCGAGCGACCCCCGCGTGAACGGCCTGCGCGGGCGGTGTAATGTATGGACACACGAGATGCGGAGAATAACGCCGCTCCGGGGCTATGGCGCAGCTGGTAGCGCACCTCACTGGCAGTGAGGGGGTCAGGGGTTCGAGTCCCCTTAGCTCCACAGTGACGAAACACCGCCCACCTGGCACATGTGCCGAGGTAGGCGGTTTTTTCGTTCTGCTTCACTTTGAGAATTGACTGGGCGAACTTCAGCTACTGTTCAGTAGCTGCGGTGACGACCTTGTGTGACAGCGCGCTCCTCGGCCGCGATCGGCCATCACTCGACGACACTGGCTGTTTGAAGGAACCGGTGGCCAACCGTCGAGCTCAACTATCACCGCTCGGGCTCACGATGTGGTGGCGGTGACAGAGGTGGTCCAGGCGATCTCTCACGGGGCCGCGAGGGCGTACTCGGAGCTGGCGACGACCGCGCGGCATGGCTAGTTTTCGGTGCCGGGGTAGGCGGTGCCCTGCGCGGCGACGGACGGATGGCCGATTGCACAACAGGTGATGCCGGGCGGAGTGCTGTCCGTTCCAGGAGTCTCCGCGCTGGCCGCTCCGGCCAGTGACAGGACGGCGCCTACCACCGTCGCGGCAAGCACGCTTGCTGAGGAAATCCGACGAATTAGGGACATCTTTCGCTCCTTCAGATCTCGCGGCGATCAGGCCGCGTTGGTTGTGACGGTATGAAGTGACTGCAGATGTGCGCGTTCTGACCGCACTTGTAAATCAACAGACCTGATCAATATCGGTCAGAAATTGACCGCACCTCAGAGTGCTGTGTGCCCTGCGTAGATAAACGGCGGAAACGTGGCGCACTTCACTAATCGCACCCGCACGAGCCATCTTCCTTCCATCCGTCCAGTGTGTTGACCGACGCCCGGTTACCGCGCGCCATGACTCGTTGGGCGCTGGTGCCCTTGTGCTGCCACTGGTAGCTGACCGGGGCGACCTGCCCCGTGTGCCCTTGCTTGTGGGGCCACTGCGACTGCGCGTCGGCCGTTCCAGCCATCGATACGACAGCACCGATCACTACAGCGGTAAGCACACCGACCGCCCCGCGCTGCGAACCATGGACATCCGCCACGCCCCTTCCTTCCTGCAGCACGTAACAATGATCAACTACTTGCCCGACGCTACCCGCACACCGATGAAGTCAGCGAAGGAAAGGCCTTTCAGCCACACATCTGAACCCTCACGGGCAAACCTGCACGACAGCGCGCCACAACATCCCGAGCGGACACCGACGGCCACACAAACCTCACACGTCGGCGGCCCGCCTGGCCCCGCGGCGCCGAGTTACTGTTCCAGGTCTTCACCGAGCGGGAGGAACGCTCCAGCATCGCGATCGCGAGCAACTCCGCGTTCAGCGAATGGGCCCGCACCTGCACCGACCCGCGCCTCTGCGCCGCGATCGTTGACCGGCTCACGTTCGACGCCTCCATCATCGAGACCGGCACCGAGTACTTCCGACTACGCACGGGCCGGCTCGCCTGGCTGGCATCATGACCGGCATCCTGGGCGCGGGAGTGGTACTGCGGATCCCGGCCACGGCAGCCCTGTACCACGGGCCGGGACGGGTCGAGCTGAGTGGCTCGGGCACGTCGTGGCCGGGTCCGCGGACTACGAGGCCACCCGGCGGCTCTTTGTCGATGGGATGGGATTCAAGCCTTCCGGCGAGGTCTTCGATCGCCGCTCGTTCCTGCGGTGTCGACCGACCATCACCACGTCCTCGTCCTACGGGGCACCCGGGTCGTTGACAGACGTGGCCGCCAGGGCCGGGGCCCCGGGCCCGCCAGACTTCAACACGAGATCTCCCAGGTCGACCGTGCTGGTCATTTTTTGGAAGCTCGCAAGGCTTCCGGGCCATTTGGTCACGACCTTGCCCGCCATGCCCAGGCGATACCAGCTATGGCACCCACCGGCCTCCCAGACGGAGTCCGCCATCGCGCTGTCGACCCAGTCGTTGAAGCTCTGCTGAGCCGTCTGCGACGGCTGGACGGAGACGGCGCCGCTCTCGTCGACAAGCTGAATGTACTGCATGATCATCTTCATCTGCGCCTCGATGACCGCGATGATGGACCCACTCGCCTGAGTGTGCGGACCGGTCACGAGGAAGAGGTTGGGGAACTCCGCGACGAGGGTGCCCTTGTACGCATGTGGCGCTTCGCGCCACGCATCCGCCTTCAGCGACCGTGCGGATTCACCGTGGAACTCTATCCCGGCGTACATGTCGGTCGCGGTGAAGCCGGTCGCGAGAACGACCACGTCGGCGTCCCATTCGCGCCCGTCGTCGGTCACGACGCCGGTCGCGGTCATGGACGAGATCCCGGCCGACCAGACGGTGGTTCTGCGGTCGGCGAGGGCAGGGTAGAACGTGCTGGAGATGACCGGCCGGCGACAGCCGAACCGGTACGACGGTGTCAGGAGGTTACGCAGGCCGGGATCGACGATCTCCGACTCCATGTAGTCACGCCACTGTCCTTCGACCTTGGCGAGCTGGGCCTCGTCCATGACCGCCTGTGTTTCCGCCTCGACGTTGAACCTGTGTTCGGCGTCGAGGCGGATAGCTTCCATCCGCTCCGGTTCGTCCCGGAATCGTGCCTGCGCCTCGAGGTCGTAGAACTGTTCGTCCTTCGGCATCACATAGGGCGGGGTGCGGATCACCGCCAGCACGCTCTCGGCCACGTCGACGGCGTAAGGGAGAACCTGCGCGGCGCTGGCACTCGCACCGACGACCACCACGCGCCGGCCTTCGAGGGAGACTCGTTCGTCCCATTCCGCCGTATGGATCACCTCGCCGCGAAACGTCTCGCGGCCCGGGAGATCAGGAACGCGAGGGGTGCTGAGTGAACCACTCGCCATGATCAGGAACCGGCACGACAGCGATGCTCCCTCAGCGGTACGCAGGTTCCACACACCGGCGAGCTCCTCCCAGCTCGCCGACACCAGAGTGGCGTTGAACCGGATGCGGTCCCGGACTCCCAGATCGTCGGCCACTTTGTTGATGTAGGCGAGGATCTCGTCCCATGGCGCGTAGCTGCGCGTCCACGTCGGGTTTGGCGCGAACGAGAGGCTGTAGAAATGTGCCGGGACGTCGCAGGCCGCGTTGGGATAGCGGTTGTCCCGCCACACCCCACCCAGCTCTCCGGCACGCTCGAGGATGACGAAGTCGCCCCGGCCCTCCTCCAGGAGGTCGTGCGCAGCGCAGATTCCACCAAAACCCCCGCCGACAACGACGGTCTCGTGGTACTCGATCATGATTTCACTCCACATCAGTTCTGACAAAGCGGTCGTCGCGCATGGCGGGAATCAGTTCACCCCGATCCCGTCACCCCGCTCCAAGTCGGCAACGTCCGGATTTCCAGCCCTCAGGGCACTGTGAGCACGGTCGACAAGGTCACCCTGGCAACGGCTGTCAGAGAGAACGAGGACGCGATCGGCAGACGCGTTATCTCGATTAGCCACGTGGCGATAAAGCTCCGGAAGCCTTGAAAGAGCGGGGGAGCGCACGCTAGCGATGAAGACCAACGTTTCCCCGTCGCCCGGTTCGGAACATCTCGGCGATCATCGCGGTCGCCCGCAGACACGGTCCATGTGCGGACTTGGCGGCCCGCACGCTCTCCGGGGCGACAGCATGTTCTTCGACGCAGATCAGTCGCATGGCGTCCTCCTCTCCGTTCCCACACTCCACGCTGCCCAGGGGCGCGTCCAAGGCTTGTTTCGCATCCCGTGATGCGTTCCGGGCATCACGGGCCGCGAGTGGGCTATCTTGCGGTGTTGTGGACACAGCCAACGCGGTACCGTCGGCCGAGTTCGAACTCCGGCTGGTCCGTTACTTCACGGTGGTCGCCGAGCAGCAGCACTTCGCCCGTGCCGCGGCACTGCTGCACATCACCCAGCCGACCCTGAGCCGCCAGATCCGGACCCTTGAGCAGCGTGTCGGAGCCCGGCTGTTCGACCGCGACCGGCAGGGCACCCGCCTGACTCCTGCCGGGGCCGCGTTCCTGCCCCACGCCAGGCAACTGCTGACGCTCGCCGCACTGGCCGCGGCGGACGCCCGTGCGGCCGCGGTGCCGAATCAGCTCACCGTCGGCCATACCCGCGGCCTGATCATCACTCCGGCGGTACGGCACCTGCGCCACCACCACACCGAGGCCGAGGTGCACACACTGCACCTGGAGCTGGCGGAGGTGCGGACGGCCCTGTTCGGCCACCGGGTGGACGCGGTCGTGACGCGGCTGCCGTTCGCCACCGACGGACTGCGGGTCACTGTCCTGCACCACGAGCCCCGTGTGCTGCTCGTCGCCCGGTTCCACCGGCTGGCCGGCCGCCAATCAGTCACCCTCGACGACATCGCGACCGAGCCGGTGCCGAGGTTGCCCACTGCCGAGTGGGACTCGTTCTGGCGTGTCGACCCCCGTCCCGATGGCACGCCGGTACCCGAAGGGCCGCTGGTCAGTCACCTCGAGGACGTATTCGAGCTGATCGCGTCCGGCCAGGTGGTCGCCATCCTGCCCGCCGGGTTGCACGCCGAGGGCACCCGGCCGGACCTGACCTCGATCCCGCTGCACGGGGTCGAGCCATGTCAGGTGGTGCTCGCCACCCGCGCCGGGGACAGCGCATACCTGGTGGCCGCGTTTCGCCGGTCCGCCCAGGCCCTGCTGACCGAGGCGAGCAACTAAGACCGTGCCCGGCCGCAGGTATTCATCCACGCTGGCGTTCCCGGTGGAGGTGTCCAGTAGCTGCCCGCCGGGCAGGTCGGTGTGCTGGATGGACCAGGGTTACAAGTCCATCCTCAACCACCGCGCCGGCCGAACACGATGGCGAGAGCGACGACGACCTGGCCGCCGTCAGCGCGCCGTTCATCGATGACCGGGGCACCGCGCACGGCGTGATCAGCGTTTTCGGGCCGCGGGCAGACGCCGGACGGACCGCGGTTGCGTACGACCGGACGACGTGATGACCACCACACGCCGCACCCCGGATGCGTCGCGCAACTTGCCTCACAGCGTGACCGACCGGCTGCGGCAGATCGAACTCGACCCGTACGCCCCCGGACCGAATCGAGAATCCAAGGCATCTCGATGCGGCTGACCTCGAACTCTGCGTCGATGGCCGGCTTCGACCACCCCGGCCACCGCCTCGCGATCGACGCCGCCTGCACTGACCGAGCCGGCCCGTGAGAGATACCAGCTCGCTCATTTGAGCAAACTTCGTCAAAGACGATGCAGCAGATAGCCGCCGAATAGCGTCAGAAGACTAGTGCCATGTGGCACGCCTGTAGAAGCACTGAAGACGACAGCTGCACAGTTGAGCGGTAGCAGCTCGAAGGAGGCGTCGTGAACGACGTTGCAGTCCTGGTCGAAGCGGCCGACGAGGTTGGCCGGGCCGGTACCGTGCACATGCTGCGCGCCGGTGGCCTGCGGATCGTCGGCACAACCGAGCGCCGACTTGCCACGGTGGTGGTCCGAGTTGTATCCGTGCTCAACGATGCCACACTGAGCGAGCTGTACCGGGAACGCGCGGAGCTCCCGGCGTCCGCGCGGCCTCGCTACCTCGTGGTGACCGAACATGTGGATCGGGCCAGCGCCCTGTCCTTGCCCGAAAGCGGGGTTTTCGGGGTGCTGAACCGAGCGACCGCGACCAGTCACCGGCTCGCGGCAGCGGTGCGTTTCATAGCGGCGGGCGGTGCCTGCCTGCCCGCCGATCTCCAGGGCGCCCTGCTCGCCGAACTGGACGCCCTCCGGCGGACCGAGCTGGAACCACGCGGGATCTCCCTGTCCGGACTGAACACCCGCGAGCGGGAGGTACTCGGCCTGGTGGCGGAAGGTTTGGACACCGATGAGATCTCGGCGAAACTCGGCTACTCGCAACGCACGGTGAAGAGCGTCCTTTCCGGACTGAAGCGACGGCACAACTTCCGTTCGCGGTCCCACGCCCTGGCCTTCGCCGTCCGAACGGGAGCGATCTGAATGTCCGGCACTTGAACAACAACGCCAGTTCCGGGGAGACCGGTGTCGTCCGCCAGGGAAGCCCAAGTGCCGGTGGAGTACGCCAGTCAAGCACCGATAGCGGACTCGCTCGGTCAAGCACTCCGGTCTCGACGCGCGGAGCCGTCGCCCGCCATCACGGTGATTCCCAAGGAGAGGTACCACCCGCATGACCGGTCCGACCTGCCCGGTAACGGGGCCGGCGGGGCTCCGACGACGAACTCGGCACGCTCGACCTCGTCACCGACGACGTGCGCGCGAACGCCGCCGCCGAGATGCGAACCGGCCGATGGGGTGTCACGGGCGCAACCGATCACGCCCACCCGATGATCAGCAGCCCGTTCGCGCCCTCGACGGTGGTCTCGCACCGGAGTGGGCGCGGCGGCCGATCTGATAATGCTCACAAACCACCACGCGAAGTCAACGTACATCGACGCGTTGGCGCACTGGTCGACCGACAACGAGGTCTACCCCGGCCGCCCGAGGGACCAGGTCGTGACGGCCGCGGGCGTCACCATCGGCTCGACGACGGCCTCCGCCGCTGGGATCGTGACCCGCGGGGTTCTGCTCGACCTGGCGGTTGGAGGACCGCTACCGTCCGGGCACGCCGAGCTGCCCCCGAGAATCAGCCTGTCACTTCGCCGCGCATCCACGGTCTGACCGCAGGCCGGACTGGCCGACGAGTCCGTCCGTGCACCGAGTATTCACACAGAACACTTCTCTGCGGAGAACGTCCGATTGATGCCCATACGCACAGGTTCACACGGGTTCGCGAGCGGCAAAGGTTAAACCGTCACTTACCACTCGCGACCCCGCCGTGGCCCCTTGGCCGTGGCAGAGGACAACCGGCCACAGACCGGGCGAGCACCCGGGCGTGAGTTCGCGAAGGAGTTTCGGCCCGCTTCGGCAGCTTGGGCTTCCGCTCGCCATCGAATACCGACCCGCGCGGCTACCGCGAACCTTCACCCGCTGATCACGCCGCGCGAACCCGCCGAACACCCACACCGCGCGCCCTCGCGACCGGGAGCCGGGGCGCGGCACTCATCCGAACGCGTTTCACGAGACGCTGTCCAGATGAGTGATTCCGTGAAGGGTGCCGCCGGGGTCTCGATGCCGGTTTCTTGTGCGACCGCACGCGTGCCTCTTGTGCGGGAAGCCGGAACTCGCGTGACCGGAGGCGAGCCATCTCAGTGCGGAGACAGCCCAGGCTCCTCGGTCCCACTTAACCCCGAGAACGACGAGTTCCGGTTCCGAGCACACGAGTTCCACGCCTCACACGACCTTCACGGAATCACTCAGCTAGATGATGCCTGCCCTCAACGCGCAAGCCACCGCGTGCGAACGGTTTCGGAGGTTGAGCCTCCTCGTGATGCCGTACAGGATGTTCTTCACCGTGCGCTCGGAGTAACACAGCTTGTTCGCGATCTCGGCGGTCTCCCAGCCTTCGGCGATCAGCCGCAGAACTTCGATCTCCCGACCGGCCAGCTCGGTCGCCCTCAGCCCACTCCTTCGCGGCACCAGCTGCCACAACCGCTCCATATGCGCGAAAAGCTCACCGAGCCGGTCCGGGGACAGTGCGGCACCACCTTCGGCGGCGGTGCGGACGATCCGCGGCAACGTACCGTCCGATATGGCCGTCCTGGGCAGCACCGCGACGACCCGGCACTCCACCGCCAGCAACAACTCGTCGTCCTTGAGTTCATCGACGATCAGCACGATGGGCTTGCCGATCTCACTCCCCACCCGGCGCAAAGCGGTGACCACGTCCGTCGACATACGGTCGAATGCCGCGACGACGACGTCTGCTCCACCGGCTTGGTTTCTCGGCAGGACCCGCACCTCACGCAGGCACTTCAAATGTGTCACCAACCCCGCCTCCGTGATCGGATCCAGCGCCTCGACCGTGACTTGAACCGTCTGCTCCACCACATACCTCCGCGAGCACCACTCCCTAGGTGCTCAAGTGTGCACTCGTACGCTCCAACCACACTCCACAAAGACCACATAGCCTCTTCAGGCAGGCATCGTCCGCTCAAATGAGCAGAGTTCCGGGTCTCGAAGGACAAGATCCGGCCGCCCGACATCACTGAGCAACGCGTTCGGGCACCATCCGGGGTACCGAACGGGCAGTACGCGGCGAATTGGTCGCGTAGTCCCATCATTTGCCGGAAGAATATGGTTCGTCAATACGTACCGGTCATTCTCACTTCTCGACGAAGGGAACGTGCAGCCGATGTCATCACTGACCCGAAAAATCGCCGTAGGCGCGACCGCGGCCGTCCTCGGCACTCTCGCCATGAGTGGACAGGCGACGGCCGCACCGGCCGGGAGCACCCTGTTCAGCCTGTGCAACTACGGAGTAGGCGACTACGCGGTGACCGCCGTGTTCCCGGACAGCGGCGGTTTCTCCAGCACCATTACTTTCGCCAACAGCTGCTGGAAGGGCAACCGCTACCGCGGCGAGAGCTATTACCTGCACGTCACGTCGACACGCGGCAACAACCAAAGTTTCGACGAAGGATACAGCTACACCAATAACTCGGACTTCACGGACGTAAGCACCAAGGGATCCTTTCTGGACTTCCAGTACGTGAAGAACCATTAAGAATGACCGTCGACCTTCACAAGCGGCCTACCGGGCGTTGCCGCGCGGCTTTTCCTCGATTCGAGTAGGCGTACCGGCTCGTGCCGGGCCGAAGAGCCGGCCCGGTCGGCCGTGGCCGTTCCGGACGGCGCCCGCGTGTCGCAGACCGGCGGCATACAGGTGCAGCAGGGGGTTGATGCGGTAGGTGCCCCGTGGGCCCCAGTCGAGCAGGCCTGCCATCGCGAGTTCCTCGAGGGCCCGCCCCGCACGCTCGAGGGGCCAGTCGCCCGCCACCGCTTCGGCCGTCGCCGATTCGCCCTCCAGGTCCCCGAGACGCCCGAACACCTCGACGCTGTCGGAGTCCAGGTCGGAGAACGACCAGGAGAACACCTCCTCCACCGTCCAGGACGGGCCGGAACCGGGAACCGGGCTGAGCCTGGACAGCCGGGTACGAGGGTCCCGCAACCAGTCCCGTAGCCGGGCGGCGTCGGGACTCGGCATGGCACGTAACTGCTCGGCCGCCAGCGACAAGGCCAGTGGCAGACCACCGCACAGCCGCGCGGCCTCGTCCACCTCCGCTCCGTCCAGGCTTTCCCGGGACCGCCCCAAAGGCCTGGTCAGCACGTCGGCCGCTTCGCCGGGCGACAGCACATCGAGCGACATCCGCACCGCCCCGTCCCGCACGACCAGACCACCCAGCCGTCGTCTGCTGGTGACCACCACCATCGTTCCGGCGCCCGCGACGAGCAACTGGCGAATCTCGCAGATGTCGACGGCGTCATCGAGGAGCAGGAAAGCTTGTTTGTCCGCCATGAGACGGCGATACGTGTCGAGTCCGTCGGCGGGCGCGACCGCCACGCCGCCGATGGCCGTGGCCAAGGCCCGCGACGCCTCGGCCACGGTCAGTGGAGAGCCCGGTCCGCGCAGCCCCCGCAGGTTCAGATAGTGGCATCCGTCCGGAAACCGCTCGCGTACCCGGTGGGCGAACTCGACGGCGAGCGCTGTCTTGCCGATGCCGGGAGGACCGTCGATGGCGCATACGACCAGCGGGCTCGACGGCAGCTCGGCCAGGCTCTCACCCAGTTCGGCGAGCTCGGCCTCCCGGCCTGCCAACGAGCCCGGCCTCGGCGGCAGCCGGGTCGATCCGGCCGGACTTCGACGAGGCCACGGCTTCGCGACCGCCGAGGTCGACACACCGGCGAGGGTGCGCCGATAAGCGTTCCGCAGCCGCTCACCAGGCTCGATCCCCAGTTCGTCGACGAGCAGTCGCCTCGTGCGCTCGAACTGCGCGAGCGCGTCCGCGCGGCGTCCACGTGAGTTCAGGATGTCGATACGTAGTGCGGCGAGGCGTTCGTGCAGCGGATACTCTTCGAGCGCCTGGCGGAGCGTGGTCAGCGCGGCGAGGATGTCGGACTCGTTACCGTATCGCTGGGATGTCTCGGCGATATCGGCGATCGCGGCCAGCCGAAGCGTGGCCAAGCGGGTCCGTTCCACCTTCACGAACGGCGCCTCCATGCCGGCGAACGGCGTGCCCACCCACCGCCGCAGGGCGTCGCGCCACTCCCGCAAGGCTTCAGCGGGCGAGCCGGCCCGCCGGCACCGGGCCGCCTTCGCCAGCCCACCTTCGAACTGGCGAAGGTCGAGCTGGTCGTCGGCCGCATCGAGCAGGTAGCCGGAACCCGACGCCAGCAAGATCCGCCCGTCGCCCTGATCGTCGTGGCGGAGTACTCGCCGTAACGCGGACACGTACGTGTGCAGGTTTCCGACCGCGGAGGGCGGGGCCGCTTCCCCCCAGATCGCGTCGATCAGCTCGTCCCGGTACACGACGGTGCCGGCATGCAGGGCGAGGTAGGCGAGCACGGCCTGCTGACGCGGTGGCCCGGCCGGGACTTCGCGGCCGGCCATCCGCACCCGTAACGGGCGCAGGAGTTCGATGGAAAGAGTCCTATCGACACCCATTCGGCCCCAACCTTTCCCCGGGCTGCCGCGTCCACACAGTATAAGGGTCACAGAACGGCAGGCACCGAAGGGACGACCGCTCAAATGAGCAAGGTATTTATGAAGAATCCTCGCTTTGCCCGGAAGGTCGGTAATGATCAGCGTGGACGCTGAGGAACAGCCTGCCATTCGATTGATCGGTACCATCGCGATACGGCGAAACGGAATCACCGTGCAATTCGACCGGCCACGGCAAGGCGCGGTGCTGGCCGGCCTGGCCCTGCGCGCGGGGCGGCCCGTACGCCAGGATGAACTCGTCCGCACGGTCTGGGGCCAGGAGCCGCCACCCAGCGCCACCGGAAACCTGCACACCTACATTTCGGAGTTGCGGAAAATACTCGGTGAACCCCAGGTTTTGCATACCGATCGGGACGGGTACCGGCTCGACGTCCGTGTCGAGGATGTGGACGCGCTGGAATTCGACAGCTGGGTCGACCGTGCGGCGCACGCTTGGTCCGGAGGCGCGGTCGAGACATGCTTCGACGCCGTGGACCGAGCCACGGAGTTGTGGACCGGTGCCCCGCTGCCGGAGATAGCGGGGCCGGTCGCCGATGCCGAGCGGCGGAGGTTGGAGGATCGCTGGCTCGCGCTGCGCAAGCTGCGCGTGCAGGCGCTGCTCACCACGTCACAGGTCGCCGAGGCGGTGGCGGAGTGCACCAGTCTCACCCACGCGTATCCGTTGGACGAGCGGGTCGCCGTGCTGCACAGCACAAGTCTTTACCGTGCCGGACAGGTGGCGGAGGCACTCGGCAAGCTGGACACCTTCCGCAGGCGGCTGAGGGAGGAGACCGGCACCCAGCCCGGCGCCGAGGCCGACGAGCTCTACGAGCAGATGCTGACCGGCGATGTCGACACCGTGAGCACCGCGACCAGTCCGTCCACATCGGACGGAAGATCGGCGACGCCGGACAGTTCGCCCAGGGCCGTCCGGCCGGCGCAGCTGCCCCACCGGCCGTGGGGGTTCGTCGGCAGGGAGCACGAAACGGCCGAGCTTTCCCATCCGGCGGACCTGCCCATCGTGATCACCGGACACGCCGGTATCGGAAAGTCCGCCCTCGCCTGCCAGGTGGCCCACGAACTGGCGCCCCGGTTCCCCGACGGCCAGCTCTACCTCAGCCTCGGCGGTTCGGAGCGCACCAGCGTGCCGCCGATGAGTGAACTGCTCGATCATCAGCTGCTGAACTTGGGCGTCCACACCGATGACCTACCGGGCACAGTGGAACAGAAGGCCGCACGGTGGCGCTCGCTGCTGACCGCTCGCCGTGTCCTCGTGGTACTCGACGATGCCGCCGACGCGGAACAGGTGGCCCGGTTGCTCCCGGAAGGCACCACCAGCGCCGCCATCGTCACCAGCCGAAGCCGCCTGTCCACTTTGGATAAAGTGCGCCGGGTGCCGTTGCCCGCACTCGAGCCCGATGCCGCCAAGCGGCTGCTGATCGGCGGCTGTGGAACCCCTTTGGACGTCCCGCTTTCCGACCCGCGAGTGGCCCGCATCGTGGAAGTATGCGGCTACGTTCCACTGGCCGTGCGGGCCGCCGCCGTCCTCCTCGCCGAGGCCGACACGGTCCGGCAGTTCACCCTGCGGCTCCGGAACCACGAAAATTTCTTGGAGTTGCTTTCTCCGGGCGATAACGACAGCGAGTCGTCCGTCCTCGCCGGACTCGAGCACACCACCCGGACGCTGTCCGCGCCCGCCTTGGCACTCCTGACCCGGCTGAGTTCAAGGATCGGCGAAGAGGAGCACATCGCCGGGCTGCCTCGTGAACACGAACCTGTGGCACTGGCGGAACTGGTCGAATCGTGCCTGCTCGATCACCTCGGCGGCGACAGATATCGAGTACCTGCGCTGGTACGCAGGTATGGCAGGCTGCTCACCCGGGCGGGCACGCGATGACCATCGAGATCAGACTGCTCGGCAAGGTGGAGACGCTCGTCGACGGCAGCCCGGTGTCGCTCGGCGGCCCCACCCGGCAGGCGGTGCTGGCCGCACTCGCGATGCGCGCACCCGAGGTGGTCCAGCCGGACGAGCTGATCTCGCTCGTCTGGGGGGACGCGGCACCGTCGAGCGCGGCCGGCAACATGCAGACCTACCTGTCGGGCCTGCGCCGGGCGCTGGAGCCGAACCGGCCGCGGGACCAGCCGCCTGGGCTGCTGGTGCGGACAGGAGGCGGATACCAGCTGCGCCTTCCGCCAGGAACAGTGGACATCCAGGAGTTCTCCAGGCTCGCGGACGAGGGTTACCAGGCCGCGGCGGACGGCAGGCTCGACGACGCGGCGATCTCCCTGCACACCGCGCTGTCGAAGTGGCGTGGTGAACCGCTCGCGGGCGTTCAGGGGCCGTTCGCCCAAGCACAGCGGAACTCCTGTATCGAACACCGGTTGAACGTCCTGGAATCCTGGGCACGCGTCCTGCTCGAACTCGGCAGACCCGCGGAGGTCGTGGCGACCCTGCGCGAGCCCGCCGCCGCCAACCCGATGCGGGAGCGGCTCGCCGCGTGCTTCATCCGGGCTCTGCACGAGTGCGGTCAGGATCACGAAGCCCTGACCCATTACGAACTGGTCGAGCGGGAACTGCGCGAGCGCTTCGGGATGGCGCCCTCGGCGGACCTGAGTTCCCTGCTCGCCGAAATTACCGGTGGCCAGAAGACGGCACCCGCGGGCGACCTCGCGCCGAAGCACCTGCCCCCGGACGTACGTTCGTTCACCGGCAGGCAGGCCGAGCTGGCCCGGATGCACGAGTTCGCCCGCGCGCCTGCCGGTTCCCCACGGCTGATGGTGTTGCACGGCGCGGGTGGTTCCGGGAAGACCGCGCTGGCGGTGCGGTTCGGAAACGAGGTCGCCGGCCTTTTTCCCGATGGCCGGTTCTATGTGGACTTGCGTGGTTTCGCACCGGGTGGTGAGCCGCTGTCGACCGGTGCCGCGGCGGGCGCGCTGCTGCGTGCCATCGGGGCCCGGGCCGACCGGATACCTGCGCACGACGGCGCGCGAGTGGCCTACCTGCGCACGTTGCTCGCCGGCCAGCGGGCACTGATCGTGCTGGACAACGCCCAGGACGCCGAACAGGTCCGGCCGCTCCTGCCGGGCACGGACGGTTGCCTCACAATCGTCACCAGTCGCCGGCGGTTGCGCGGGCTGGCCGTCAGCGAGGGCGCGTTGCGCCTGCCGGTGGACATGCTCGCGGAATCCGAGGCGGTGGCGTTGCTCGCCGGGATCATCGGCCACCCGCGGGTCGCCGCCGAACCCGCCGCCGCGGCCGACCTGGCGAGGCTCTGCGGGTTGATGCCCCTGCCGTTGCGGATAGTCGCCGAGCGTGCCGCGATGCGGTCGCGCCGCGACCTCGCCGAGCTGGTCACCGAGCTCACCGAGGCCCATCGACGGCTGGACGTGCTGTCCGTGGGCGAGGACAGCACGTCCCTGCGGGCGGTGTTCTCCTGGTCGTACGCCGCGCTGGCACCGGAACACGCGCGCGTCTTCCGCCTGCTGGGCGGCTTTCCGGGGCCGGACGTCTCGGCCCCGATGGCGGCGGCGATGGCGGGTTGCGCGGCCCCGGATGCCGAGAGCGCGATCCGCGCGTTGCAGGAAGCCCACCTGCTGGAGGTACGAGCGGCGGGCTACTACCGGCTGCATGACCTGATCCGCGCCTACGCGCTGGAGCGTTTCGAACTCGACGAACCTGAGGAGGCCAAGAAATCGGCCCAGCGCAGGCTTGTCGGCTGGTATCTCCACGGCGCACAGGCGGCCGACACTCTGCTGTCCCCGCAACCACGAGCGCCCGGCCCACCGATGGAACCTCTGCCGGAAGCCGTCACTCCACCGGAGTTCACGTATCAGCGGATGGCCACGGAATGGTGCGAAGCCGAGTTGCCCAACATGCTGGCTGTCATCGAGCTGGCCGCATCGGCGGGATTTCGCAGGCACGCCTGGCTGATCCCGAACTTCCTGATCGGGTTCTTCATCAGACGCTGCCATTTCCCGGAATGGATCCACACGATGACGATCGCGATCGAGCAGTGCCGGGCCCTCGGCGACCCGAACGCGGAGGTTCGCTGCCGATACAACCGGCTGATCGCGTATAACCAGGTCAGCCAGTTCGACCGGACACTGGCGGAGGCATTCGAGCTACTCGCCTCGGACGAGATCAACACGGAGCCGGGGGTGCGGCCCTACGTCCGCAACGCCATCGGTAACGCCTTGCTCGGCACGGACCATCCCGCCGAGGCCGCGGAACAGCTCGAGAAGGCGTTGACCGGAGAGCACCGCGAGGTCGCCAAGCGGTTGCCGGGACTTCTCGCGTGTCTTGGCGAGGCCTACACCGCGCTGGGCAGGCTCAGCGAGGCACGGGAACGGCACGAACAGGCGCTGGCGATACGCGAGGAGCAGGGCGACCTGTCCGGGCAGAGTTCCAGCCTGCGCGGAATCGGCAGGCTGGAATCGCGGGCCGGGGACAACCGTCCGGCGGTGAACCACTTCATCGAGGCCCGGCGGCTCGCGCGAATAGTGGGAGCACGGCGCGAGGAGGCGCTTTCGCTGCGCGCGCTCGGCGAGACGTACCTGCTATTACCCGGCAGGCGGGCGGAAGCCATCGAGGCGCTGTCAGCCGCACTGGATCTCTTCGACCACCTTGGTGACGCGGCCGCCGAAGACGTCCGTGCCCAGTTAGGCGGACTGTCCTGACCCGAAGGGCTTCACGCGTGAAGGCCCCTTCACTCGGCTGAGCCGCGAGGCTCCGGCAAAGTCGGGTGGTCGCTGGTCTGTGTCGCTTTCGGTGTTCGGCGCCGGGGTCGTGAGTGGCGTTTCGCGTTCTTGTGGGGGAAGGCAAAGGTGGCTCCGTGAAGGCATCCTCGCCTACTCTGAAGGCAGTGAGGTCGTGCCCGGTCACGATCCGCGGCGGCGGGCCGAGTGTCGTTGATGAAGGATCTGTCCTGAATCCTTCATCGACAACGCCAGGCGTAGAAGAACACCAGCGCCTCAACGTCCCGAACCCCTCAGGCTCGACCCCTGCCTCACCAGTGGGCCAACAAAGACGAGTCCCTCAAGGATGCCTTTACTACCTTCACACCTTGTGGCAAGGGCGCCGACGGCGCGGTGGGGCGCGTCTCGTGAGCGGCACAGACGGTCAGTGAGGGGCATCGTCCACAAGGGACACCAAAACTCCCCTGCACGCCGATTTGAGTACTTTGCGCGGGGGTCGTGAGTGGCAATGATCGTTCTAACCCTCTTTACCACTCACGACCCCCCGCGAAAACCAGACATCACGACATCAACCAGGCGTGCGATCGGCACGCTTTGTCCCTTGTGGACAATGTGCGCCGGGGGGCCGCAAGTCGGTCCGGAACCCTGCCGGCCAGGGTGGCCACCTCATCGCGAGAACGGCCTGCGCGACAAAGGGGCCGATCACGCCACGGTTGACTTTCCTCGATAACCCGAAACGCCACTCACGACCCCGCACCGCGCGGCAGGTTCGCCTCACCCCTCCCTACGACGGAGTGTCGGCCGGGAGGATCCAGCGGACCACCTCCAGGCCGGTGTCGCCGGTGCCCAGGGTGCGGTACAGCGCGGCGGCTTCGTCGTCGGTCATCGCGCCGGCGGCGCGCACGAGGCTCGCCACCAGTCGCACGGCGGCCGGGCCGTCCGGGTTGATCAGCAGGTCGAACCGGTCTTCCAGCAGTTCGAGCAGGTCCGGCAGGCCGACCCGGCGCCACATCGGCGCGACCACCCGCTCACGATGCCGTTCGGCGGTCGCGATCACCGCGCACAGCACGTCGTCGGGTGCCAGGACGATGAGCGGGCGCCCGTCGCCGTTCATCGCCAGGTCGAACTCGGTGTCCCGCAGCAGTGGTTGCAGGTGTTCCGGTTCGGCGGTGCCCTCGACCATCCGGCGCAGCACCGCGTCCAGCGGGTCGGTCGGCGAGTCCGGGTTCAGCGGGCGGTAGTCCGGGTTGGGCAGGAAACGGCCGACGGCGCCGTCGGCGGCGAGAGGCCAGACACCGACGACCGACTCCATCGGTGGCACGTCGTCGTCCTCGCTCGGCACCCATGCCGGGTCCATCAGCAGGAACCAGTTCTCCTCCTGGCCGGTGCCTTCGCCTTGATCGCTCATCCGTGTCGCCTCCGAGGCGGATCTCATCGCTGCCGGAACAGCTCGGTCATCGCCCGGTGCAGCGCCACCTGGTCGAGCCGGGGCGGCCGGTCACCGGCGGTGTGCACGTGGGCCAGCAGCCTGCTTTCCGGCGCGAGACCGTGCTCTTCGAGGTAGTACTCGACGGTGTCGGGCCAGATCCAGGTTCCGTCGGTACGGAAGTTCATCGGTACGACCCGGCCCCGCCCCGGTTCCCACACGTCGTCCATGGCGTCCGGTGTCGTGAGCAGGGTGGTGGCCGCGCGCAGATACTCGAGGACCTTCGGGGCTCCGGCCAGTTCGGGGTGGTCGGGCAGGAAGAACGGGGTGCCGTCGGCCTGCACCCCGTCGAACACCCGCGCGATCTTCAGGACGGGAGCGGGATCGGCGGCCCAGAGCAGGGTGCCGGACGCGAGCGCGGTCCGCGTCGGCTGGGGTAGGTCCCCGTCGGCGGACACGACCTCGACGGCGGCATCCCCGCCGAGGCGCACCGTGTCCGCCAGCGCGGGCAGCGCGTGTGACTCGGCGAGCGCGATGTACACCGTTTCGGTCTCGCCGTCCGGCCCCGACCGGCCGAGGTCGACCCACCGCGTGCGCCACAGGCCGCGTGCCCCCGGCGTCGCGCTCAGCACAGCGACCAGGACGGCGATCGCGGACTCGTCACTGGACCCCGTGTCCTCCCCCGCGCGGTCGGGCACGGGCCAGTGCCGTGTGTCCGTCCCGATCATCGGCGCCATCTCCGTCCTCATCGGTTCTCCTCGCGGGCACGACCAGACAACTGGCGTGACGGCCCTGGTGACAAGAGCCGCGATCGGGCCAAGGCCACACGGCTACTCGCCGCTGCCCGTTGGGGCATTCACTCCAGATCGATGTGCTCCGAAGGCCTTGCTCCTCCCTGGCCGGGTCCCGGCCCCGGCCGGTCGGCTTCCATCCGTGCCCGCCACGCCGCCAGCAGCGCTTGCGCCGCTTCGACACCGCCGTACTGCCCTGCCAGCGCCACGGCGTGCAACATCTGGTCGTACTGGTTGGCCAGCCTGGCCGCGGCGAGTACCCGTCCACGCTCATTGGCCGGGATGCGGCCGTCTTCCCCGTCGGTTCGCAGGTTGAGTTCGGGGCGTGGTCCGAGTGCCTCCCCTGCCCACTCAAGCCATCGGTGGTCGGGTAGCGCGTCTTCGATGTACGGCGGTACCGGATCCGCGTCCGCGACGTGCTCCGGCTCGGGCCGATACCAGCTCAGCAGGGAGTTGAAGCTGGGCAAACCCGGCACCTGTCCGCTACGCAGTTGCTCGGCGAGAACCTGGTGATAACCGGTCTCCGTCGGACGTCGGGCTATCTGTCTCACCAGCGCCGACACCATCATCTGGTACAGCTGCTCTGCCACTTGCGCGGAGATGCCGGAAAGCGCCTGTGCCTGCTGCGGAGTCAGCTCCGAATCCGCGGGTACGGCGGCCAGTTCGTACGAGCCGAGCAGTTGCCGTGCTCTTCCCTCCAAGGTGGAGGCCACAAAGAACTCAGCTGCCGTAAGCAGGTTTTCCCAGGGAATCGCGTACTGGTCGAAAATGTGCGAAAAGACGGTCCTGAACTCGGTGATCCGCTCGTCAAGCACGGCACCGGCGCTGGTGGCGATTCCCAGGTCCTCCCACTGCTGCCGCAAAGCACTCTGGTTGAAGTCGGATACCGACGACGCGTGCACCACACGAGCGATATCCCGCAACAGCTCTACCCTGCGCCCTTCCGGGGTATCCGCCGGGGCCGGTGGCAAGTCCTGTTCGGCGACGCCCATCAACCGGGCTCCCTCGGCGGCCAGCCAGTCTGCCGGATGACGGAACTCGGCGATCGCATGGGCAAGCTCTTCGCCGGAAAGCTCGCCGATCCGGAGGCGGTTCCAGTGGCGCCGCATGGCCACCGTCGCCGCGTGGTGGTCGTCGCCGTGCCCGATTAGCCGCAGGAGCTCGTCCCTGCCTTCGTCCCGGCCCACGTCCCCAGCCTGCATCCGGTCAGTTCCTCGGGTAAGCAAGTCTTCGTCGTTGTGCCGTAGCGCATCCAGCCGCGCTACCCCTTCGATGGCGTACTCCGACAACTCGCGCTCGAATCTCGCGACCGCCCGCTCGATCCCGCCCGGGTCGGCGACCTCGACGCGCCCGGCGACCGCGTCCTCGTCTACCAGGTAGCCTTCGTCCGGCGCCGCGACGGCGGGACCGGACGGCGTCCACGTCCGCAGGTACTCCAAGCTCTGGCGGATGTCCGCGCTCCGCCTCCAAACGTCCAGCAAGCCATCACCATCGGTCGCACGGACGGTCAGCAAGTGACCGGCGACGATCTCGATCAGCATGGTCCGATGCAGTTGCTGCGCCGCGGCAGCCGGGCCGACCCCAGGCACGACCGTCGCCGACGGCCCGACCATGGCCTCGGCGGACCGAAGTACCTCGGCCTGCCGCTCCGGGCTCGCCGCGTTCAGCGCGCGCCGCGCGTACTGGTGCGCGTCGGATGCGCTGGCCAGAATCGCCTCGGTCGTCCCGGCAAGCTCGTCATACCCGTGCAGGCGACCGAAACCGTCCCGTAGGTTTTGCGCGAGCGGACCAGCGGCGTCCTGATCGTCCTGCCATTTCGCCGCGACAGCGGCCCGCATCCGCTGCCACAACCGCTGTTGCTCAGCTGCGCTCGGTCCCAGCCCCTCGCGGGGCTCGGGGGGCAGGCCCAACAGCCGATCGGCCTCGGAAAGTTCCTCACCGGCGCGGGAAGGGTCCCGCCGAACGAGGTAGGCATCGCCCTCCGACAGCGCTTCGTCCCAGCCGTTCTCGAACCTCGCGACCTGCTCGGTGACCGAACCGGCGGCGTGGCGGCGCTGGGCCACCTGGTAAGGGACATCGAAGTCGACGCGCTGCCGGCCATCCCAGTTGAACCATGTCTCGAGCAGGGCGCGAACCCAAGCGGTCCTCGTCCAGCCAGGCTCGGTCGAAGGCTGCGCGCGCAGACGGACAGCGAGCACGTCGACCAGAGCGCGATAGACCTCCGCGTACCGCATCGGGTGCTCAGCACCGGGCGTGGGCGTCGGCGCGCCAAGCGGACCGAGCATCGCCCTGGCCGTGGACCGCAGCCCGGACAGCATGGTTTCGTTCAGCTCGGATATGGTCTGCCGGGCGCTCGGCAGCAACGTCTGGAGCATGGCCGGACCTTCAGCGTGACCGAGCAGGTTCCACACCCGTTGGCCGAGGGCCTCTGCGTCGCCGACGGCGCCCCCTCCGAGGTGGACACGGTGAGCCACCGCCGCGACCGAGCGCTCCCGCAACCACCGTGCCGTCTCGGGCCCTGGCCCGCCAGGCCGTGGTTCGTATGGCGGCCCGAGGAGTCGTTCCGCCTCCTGCCGCAGCGCGGCTTGCCCTGACAGTCGCTCCAGGGTCAGCAGCCGATCGCCCCGCTCGATGTCCCCGCTCCAGTGTTCGTGCCAGTCTGCCACCGCCATGGCGAGGCTCACGGAGTGGAGCCGCCGGGCGGCGACATCGAACGAGACATCGATGTCGACCCACTGCGGGCCGCCCTCGTTCACCAGGGCGGCCACCCTCGTGCGCAGGTTCGCGATCGCCCGCCACTGGGCTTCCACCGCTCCCTGTGTCGTGTTCTCCACGGACACGACGGCTGCCATCAGGGTGCCCAGCATGGACAGAAGGCGCCTCCGGGTCAGCTGGAACGTGTTGGCCGGTTCGTCGATGAGTCCCAGCACCGCGCGGCCCCGTACCCGGTTCTGCCGTTGCCGCTCGGGCGCCCCCTGAGCAAGCCATCGCCGTGCGGAGTCGGCTCGTTCGATCAGCTCGTGGACAGTCCCGGGCTCGTCCCGCAGGCGTTGCTCGGCGACCTCCCAAGGCTGTTCGGAGCCTTCCTGGTTCCGCAGCGCGGTGAACCAGTGCCGCAGCCGGTCCGCCAGTTCCCAGGTCGCCGCGTCCTGAACGGCTTGATCACGCTGATCTCTGGCCAGGTGAAGCCGATGCCCCAGCATTTCGGCCAGTTCATCGACGAGCCCGCGTTCCTGCTCGTTCAGCTCGGCATCGGGTATTCCGAGCAAACGATGGCCATCCTCACGCCACTGTGCCACCACCTGGTCCTGCTGCCGGCGTGCTTCTGCCGCACGCCTTGCGTCGTCGCCGGCATACAGCTGGTTCTCGGTGAGGGCACCGGTATCACCCGACTGATTTCGTTGTCGCCAGTCCTGCCTGGACGCCCGGCCCACATCGGCCCACCGGGCGAGGGCGCCACCGGCGACGATTCGGGCCGCTCGCACCCGGTCCAGGCCGGCCCGCACGTCCGGGTGGTCGCGCAGTTCGTTCAGCGCCGAAAGGCTTCCCAGCCGCAACCAGCGGCGCAGTCGCTCGTAGTCTCCCCGGATGTCGGCCGTGGCCTCCCACGCGCGACGCAGCGCACCCGCTTCCGCCTCGGACGCGGCGTCCAGGATCTCAGCGGCCAGCACGTCGGTGACCTGCTGGTGCAGGTCACCCAGTCGCCGGACGTTCGCGTCTGCGGCCGCCGCGTCGGGCATCGGTCCGATGAGGGCAGTCGCCCACCGTTGGGCGTAGGTCCCAGCCACCGTCCTCAGCTGCTGCGACACGTTTTCGTTCTCGCGCAAGGCAGCACGGGCCGTGGCAACCCGGTCGGCAATGTGATCCCGAAACGAGTCGATCACGACGTCGTCGGTCAGATCGCCCCGGGACTGCCCCGCTTCCTCCTCGTCGCTGTCGGAATCCGCGACGTCGGACATGGTCGCATCGCCGTCGGAATCGTCGTCGCCCCAGTGGATCGGTTCGGCCAGCTGGTCACCTTCCACCTGCTGGAGACCGTCCGGGAGGTGTTCGGTGATGGGCCATCCGGCTTCCAGCACAGCCTCCCGCGCGTCCCCGGCGCCAAGGCGACCCTGCAGATGCCCGCCCTTGTACAACTGCCACTGGCTGCTGTCGGGGAAATTGCGGGGCCCGGCGGGAAGCATCTCGCCGTTCTCGGAGATCCGCACCGGCCCTGGCAGCAGCAGTCCGCCGTTGGCCTGCCAGACCTGCTCGGCGGGTGCGATCACTTCGGCATCGAGCACTTCGCTGAGCACCTTGGCCAACTCGGCGCTGTCGCACGACACCAGCAGGATCCGGCGCTCGGCAGGTGACTTCGGCAGCTGCTCCCGTAGCAGTTCCGCGAACTCCGCGAACCCGTACCCACCTGGCCGGTCCCACCGCAGGACCCCGTTCCCGTCAGCGGTCAGCCGCGCGCCCACGGTGAGCACGCCGGGCAGCGTGGGCAGCTGGGCGGCCATTGCGCCGGCGGTGTCCAGGGTGATCCCCGGCGGCGGGAACACGATGCGGTCGTCGCCTGCCCGAGCGAACACCGAGGAGTCCGGGGCCATGGTGGTGGGCCGCGAGAACTCTGCGAGCCGATGGAACTCATCCCCTGGCAGGTCCTTGAGGTACCGCTGGGCTCGCTCGGGTAGTTCGATGCGCCGTTGTTCGTGCGAGCCCCCGGGGCTGAAGACGAGTTCCCGGTCGGTGACGGTCCGCACCATCCCGGCGAACTCGGGGCGCTGCGCGAGGTAGCCCAGCGCGGCCGTCCAGATCACCTCCGGTGTTTCGTGGCGCAGTACACCGTCGGCCACCAGTGTCAGGTGCAGGTCACCGTCGCGGTTGTACAGCTCCCGGACGAGTGTCTGCACGACCTTCTTGGTCAGCTCGACCGTCGCCTCGCGGTCGCTCAGCGGGATCGACGGCCGCTCACGGGGACGAACGAGCCACTGGCCGCCGGTGGTCATCCGCGGACCGCTGATCGCCCCGCGCGCGGGGTCATCGTGGCCGAGTTCCCGAACGATCTTCCGGTGGTTGATCGGGCCGGTCCGGGATTCGACCGAATAGCGTTTCGATCGAAGTTCGGGGAGGTTCACGAATGCCTCGGCGCCGAGTGAGGAGGGCGCCGGATGCACCTCCGCCTGCCGCATTCCGTAGTTCTCGCGCATGGACTCGAAGAAGTCGTCCGCGTACGGGTGTCCCTTGGGTACGACCACTAGGTCGTTGTTGAACGCCTCGCCCCTCTTGTGTACTCCGTAGCCTTCAGGGGAGCCCAGTACCCGCTCCATCTCCGCGAGTTCCGACCACCCGGTCTCGTACTCACCGTCGCTGTAAAGCGGACCGAAACGCCGGCCGAGAGCCATCCGCAGCAGATCGCTCGCCGCCGTGTATCCAGGCTTGGACTGTTTGGCCAGCTCCGCCAGGAACGCTTCCTGAACCGGCATGGGCCAACCGCTGTGAAAGACCTCGTGCACGTTGACCAGCAGCACGTCGTTTTCCTCGGCCCAGGAGAGCATCTCGCGAACTCCGGTCAGCGAGCTGTCGGCGGCCTCGTCCGAGAACCGCGCGGCCCGCTCGAACAACGCACGCGACACGTCGGTGAACAACACCATCGGTGCCCAACCTCGCAACTCCCTTCGTGATGCGGCGATGTTCTCGCGCATCTCGAACTTGGCCGCGCTGCCGGCGTCCAGCGGACCGCCGAACCAGATGGAGGCACGGGCACGCAAGAGTTGCAGCCGCGCTGGCAGCGGACCGGCGTTTGCCGCCCAGCCATGCCGCTCCTGTTCGGACAGCTCCCGGGTCAGCACGAAGTCGTCGAAATCCTGCAGGTTTTCCGGGGCGAGATCGGACCAGTCCGGCGCCGGGTGCTTCAGGTCGAGCTTGCGCAGCAGGTCGAGGCCCTGGCCGGCAGTGATCTCGGAATGGTCGTGACCACGCAGGAACTCCGGCGGCTCGGCGGGTGCGAGCAGCCCGAACAGGTCGGGTTCGGGCAGCACCCCGCCGCGAGCGGGTTCGGTCAGTGTCGCCTCGTTCAACTCGGCGAGCAGCCATCCGGCCGAGTCGGTGGTCACCGGTGGCACCGCGGCGGGCGGGGCGGCGCGGGGCGGGTCGTAGTCCGCGGGAAGCGACACGTCCCCATGGCCGCGCGGCTCGCCACCGGACGCGGTGGAACGGCCGGCGCCGACTTCGACCAGCAGACCGCTGGTGCCGCCGAGCACGTGCAACTGGGCATCCCGCCGCTGGGAGGTCGTGACCGCCTGATTGAACGCGTAAGTCCGGCCAGGATGTCCCAGCCGGCGCAACTCGTCGACGAACTCGCCGGCGGACTCTCCGCGCGTCGGGTCGCACGAGATCAGCAGCACCGGCCGCCCCGGGCTCAACGCACCGGAAGCGTGCATGATCCGCGCCAGCTCCCGGCCGCTGATCCGCCGGGTCTCCCCGGAGACAGCGTCCTCGACGGTGAAGAACCCGTCATCGCTGTGCAGATCCACCGCGAGCTGCCTGCCCTTGTAGGGCGTCCGCTCGGTGGCCACCGGCGTGCCATCGGAGGTGATCTGGGTATAGCGGCCATAGCCTTTGTCCGGGGCCGACCTGTGCGTGTGCTGGTGGAACCGCTCCTCTCCCAACGGGAACGCCACGGCCTTCGGCGAGCCGTCGCTGTAGTGGAACGCGATCGAGCGGACATTTCCGGACGGGCCCGGCGCGCTCTCCGACGCGGAGCTAGCCGGTCCGCGACGGCCCAGTTCGTGCAGCCATTCCCCGAACCGTCTGCGACGAGTCTGCGGCGCGCCCTCGGCCACCGGCTCGAACACGACCTCCACCCAGCCCCCGGACGCCCCGGCGGAGCCCTCGTCGAACCGGTGCTGGATCGACACCAGTTCCGAGGTGTCGGCGTCGTGCCGGTTCAGGTGTTCTCTGAGCTCCTGCTCGATCTGCCTGTGCAGCGCGTTATCGCGCGGACCGTGCCCGACGATGCTGATCCGGTGCGCCTGGCGCGGCCCGTCGCCACGGACACCGAGGTAGTCGCCCAACACCTCGAGTCCGGCCTTCTGCTCGACGGAAAGCAGGGGCGTGTCGGCATCGCCCGGCTGGGCCGGGCGCCGCAGATGCAGGCCGAGAGGGCCGTCCTCGCCCTGCACCCACCACAGCGTGCCCTCGGGCGGCGGCTCCTCGAGGCCGTCGCGCCGCAGTGAGTCCTCCGAATACCCTGGCGGCCCGGCCGGAGCGTTGTGCGGCGCGAACTCGGAGTACCCCGGCGGGGCGCCCGGCGCACTCTCGGAGTAGTCCGGCACGTTCCCTGCCCACGGCAGCGCCCACCGCGCGTGGACACCGGGGCTACCCCACGTCCGCAGCAAGTCCAGATACACCCGTACCAGCGCGGTCGACTCCCACGCCGCCTGCGCGACGGCCGCTTCCGTCCGGCTCCAGCCCGTGCCCTCGAAACCGGCGGCGTAGACGGCGCCGACCAGCACCCTGTGCAGCAGGGCGTGACGCTCCTGCCCGGCCATCGGATGACTCGGCAACCCTGGCACGGGTTCCGGTTGGCCCCCGAGCATGGCATCGACCAGCGGAACGGTCCACTCGACCAAATCCGAGGAGTCCTGTCCCGCACGTTGCTCACGTTCGGCCGTGGCCCGGCGGCGGCGCTCGACTTCGTCCTCCAGCGAGGCGAACCTGCGTGCCACGTCCGGGGGAATACCGGCTATCTGCCGCGCCGCACGCTCGGCCGCGGCCTGGACCTCCGGCCACGGGACGCTGAACACGCCCGCCTGCTCCGGCGCGAGTGCGGCAGGGGCCTCGGTATCGGTGGAGAACGACCGCAACACGTCGATCACGGCCCGCAAGCCGGCCGTGGAGTCCCACGCGTCCTTCGCGTCCCGCAAGTCCGGCGAAGACCGCCCCTGCATCGAGGAAATCATCAGCCTGCCCAGCACCGGCCCCAACACAAACCGAACGCGCGCGTGCACTTCCCTGGTGAGGTTGCCCGTCCCGGCACGCAGCGCCCCCAGCATGGCGTCGACCATGAACACGACATCGTTGAGCCAGTCGCTCCCGTGCCCGTGCGCGTCGACATACGACATGAACTGGCGCACCTCGCGGGACCAGATGTGCTCAATGTCGGCTATCCCGTTCTCGACCAGCGCCTCGCCGCCACGGGAACGGATAGCGTCCCAGGACACTGTCCGCGCCGGGCCGGTCAGCCCCTCGGCGCGGATGCGGCTGGTGCGTTCCCAAGCCGCGCGAGCCGCGCGTTCCCACGCCACCGGCCCCCGATCCTTGCCGAGTTCGTCCAGGATGTGCCACGCCAGCACGTCGACGACCGTCTCTTCCAGCACCGAAGTCTGCTCGGGCCTGCCCACCAGCCCCTGCGCCAGCGTGGTCGCCTGACCGACCTGTGTCTTGTCGCCGTGGTCGAGCAGGGCCCGCAAGGCCGAAGTGACCTCGTGATGCCAGCGACGGCGGAACTCCCGATCCACATCGGGCCCGTCCGGTTCTTCGGCGATGCTCTCTTCGAGTAGCTGGCCGACCGACGGTCCGTCAGGCGCACCGGGCCCACTCGTGCCGTCGGCCCGTTCCGAACCACCCAGCAGTTTCAGGGGCTGACCGGCCACCAGCATCTCGGCCATCCACTCGGCGAGCCTCGTCGGGTTCTTCCAGACCTCCTCCGGCGCCAAGTCATACGCCCACGCCAGTCCCGGATCGAACGCCCAGATTTTCCGCACGAGCCTCTCGACCGACTCCTTGTCCCGGCCGGGGCTCAGCAACCGCTTCAACGCTGATTTGAGTTTCGCCTCGAACGACTGGTCCCGCACCGCCTTCGGTACCCGCAGCAGCTCCGAGGCCATCCGGTCGGCCGCCTCCTCCAGGTTCGCCCGCAGCCTCTCCGGCACCTGGCGATACGCCCACGCCAAGCCCGCGTCGAACCGCATTACCGTAGCTGCCGCTGTTTCGCCCCGCCGCCTTCTCAACGCGGAACGGAGTTCATTCGCGCCCCTGCTCGACGCCGTCGAGAAGCGAGGGCGTGCCTTCCACACCGCGCCGTCCGGTTCGAGCAACACCTCGATCTCGACTCCGTCGCGGGTGCCGATCACCTCCCAGCGCCCATCGGGCCGAAGCCTGGGCACCACGCCGGGGTCGTGAGCCACCTGGAGCACTCGTTCGATGCTCTGGAGGCCCGACCAGCCTTCGGGAAAAGTCGTCTTCCCTGACGGGGCGATACCGTCCGTGCGATTTTCCAGGATTTCACGCGCGGTCCGCATGCTCATCCTGACACTCGTCGGCTTGGCAACGCCCTCCGTGAACCTCGAACCCCCCTGCATCTTCGCCCACTCACCCGCGAGGCCATTTCTGGAGTGCCTTTCGATGAGCTCGGTGACCGTCGCGTCTGTCAGGCGCGGACCGCGGTGTGCGTTGAGTGCCACTCCTTCTCCGGACTGCGGAAACGCACTGAGAATCCCGCCGTAAGGATCGACGATCGCTTCGATGAGCACGTCGTCACGCACGCCTTGGACGCGCCATTTTCCGGTTCTCAGCAACTCTGGTGTCGAGTCAGGGAACCTGGCGGCATCGCTCACATTGTCGAATATCATGCCCGGATTCCAGCTGGGTGGGAACTCCGTCTTCCCTGGCTTCCCTGATCCGGCAGCGTGGTTGTCGATGATGTGCTGAACGCTGTCGGGCCCGAACCCGATTTCATTCAGCCCGGGTATCCGGGCCCCGGTAGCGGACGCCCAGCCACCGCGGTCCGGCCCGCCGGGCACCGGACCGGCGTTGCCCGGCGGTCGTGTGCTTTCCGGCGCGCCCGCGGGTCGCGTCCGTACCGGTATCGACACCTCCGCCGATCCGCCGATCCGCGCGTCGTCCTGCCCACTCCGCTTGAACAGGTCTCGCGCGTTCCGCGGAACGGGCACCGAGTACTCACGTCCGGGTTCGATGACCTCCTTGACCATGGCGACCAGCTCGGGCCTGCCGAAGATGAACTCCAGCGCCGCACCCAGCACCAGCCCCGGCTTCGGATGCCGGTCGAGCGCGGACTCGACCTTGGTGAGATCCAGCTTCCCTTCGCTGCTGTGCAGTTTCCACACCAGCGTGTGCACCACACGCTGGGTGAGCCGCAGCGTCGCCGACCGGCTGTCCGCCGGGATCTCCCGCACATGCCGCATCCGTTCGGGCGCCCAGCTCAACGTGCTCTGATCGGTCTCGACGCCAAGGACACGCAGCCATTCCTGTTGGCTTTGGTAGCCCAGCCTGTCCCGCAGGGTGTGCAGCACCGGAGGTCCGGTGCGCCACATGTCCCGGTCGTTCCGGCCGTCCTCGTGGGCGAGGTAGTTCTTCCTGATCTGTTCCAGATACAGCTCAAGGAATGGGTGGTTACGGGGCGCGGCCAGCAGGTTCTGGTTGAACTCCTTGCCGTCGTCGCTCTTCCAGATCGTGAACGCCTGCCGGGTATGGATGACGTTGAGCGGGTCCAGGTTGGTCAGCCGGTCGCCGCCGTCGAGGTAGACACCGCCCATCAGCTTGAGCAGTTCGAGCCTGGCCATGTTGCTCGCCGCGCCGTAGCCACCCGGCGCCTGCCGGGCCATTTCCGCTTCGAAGAACTCCTGCAGGACCATGGGGTGGTCCTTGGTGAACACCTCGTAGATGTCGATCAGGATGATGTTGTTGTCCCGCGCCCAGCCCACCAGTTCGCGCACATCGTCGAAGTACTTCCCGCTTTCGCCCTCTCTCGCGCGCTCGACGGATTCCCTGGACACGTTGGTCACATGAACGAAAGCCGAGTCGCGACCGAATTCGCCCGCCATCCGGGCGACGCCGGCCCGGAAATTCGGCGCCTGCGCATCGGGCAGGGGGTTGCCGAACCAGATCGAGGTCACGGTCTTGGGCATCTCCAGCACCTTGGGCAGCGGGGGTTTGTCCGAAGTGGGAGCCCACTGCTCCCGTTCCGCCTCGGTGAGTTCCCTGGTCAGCACCGCGTCCTCGAAGCCGGTCATCCGGGCCGGTGCGTACTCGTCGCTGCCGAAGCGAACAGGGGAGGCAAGATCCAGCTTCGCCAGCAACGCCTGCCAGCCCGCGGCGTTCAGCCCGGAGTAGTCGTGGCCACGAACTGGGCCGGCCGCCGAAGGCGCCTTTCGCCGGGAGAAGTAGTCCGGTCCCATCGTCCGGCCCGACTCGCCCTGGTGGTCACGCGGGTCGACGGCCTTCGACTTCAGCTGACCGACCAGTTCCGCCACCGAGGTGAAGCCGCGGGAACCCGCTGCCGGGGCGGCTTCGCCCAGCGCGCGTTTCGGCCTGGGGACCGCTCGTGGTGGTTCTTCGTGGTCGTGGCGCTGGCGCTTCCGCGAGCTTGTGGCACCGCCTTGACCGGAGACGGTTCGTGCATACCCGTCGAACACCTCGCCGTGTTCGGTCACGAAGGCGACCACCTGCATACCGTCTCGGGTTCCGGTCGCCCGCCAACCCCCCTTGTCGAGGGGGGTTGGCGGTTCATCGGGTTCGCGCGCGACGTGGAGCAGCCGGTCGACAGTCCCGGTAACGCTCCAGTCCCGGGGAAAGGCGGAGGAACCGAATTCGCCGACATCTTTGGTATTTTCCAGTATCGTCGCCAGGCGTCCAAACCGGACAGAGAGCAACTTCGGCGTCCTGCCACCCCAAGCCCGTGACCACGCGTTCCCCAAATCGCGCTTTTCGTGCTCCTGGACGAGCTTGTCGAGCTCCGCTCCGGTCATTCCGGAGACAGCCGAGTCCACCTGGACGCCCTTGCCCTTCACCGGATAGCCGGTGAGGATCATTCCCGGACTCTCGACCACCACCTCGATGGAAACGCCGGCGCGGACACCGGTGGCAATCCAGACTTCTTTCCCCTTACCCGCTCTGGGAGGCACGTCCGGATTCTTGGCGACATCGAGGATGTGCTTCTTTACGTCTTCTGCGGTCCACTCGACGGGGAACCTTGACTTTCCGGCTACCGTCGATCCGCCACTGTGCAGTTTGAGTATGTGATTCAGGGTGACGTCCCCGAGCCCGATGGTGCGCGGCCAGCCCGCGGGGGCACCCTGAACCTCCCGCCATTTCGCGCCGAACTCATCGCCCCAATGGAGGGGTTCGGTAAGGCGATCGCCGCCCACGTTCGCCTTGTCGTCCGCGAGGGCTTCCGCGGAAGCCCAGCCTGCCCGCAACACAGCCTGTCCGGCGACCGCCGTGTCCAGGGACCGAGCCGGAGCACCATCCTCGTGAAGCTCGAACAGGTTGCGGTCGAGGCTGTTCCGGGAGCCGGCGGGCAGCATCGTGCCGTCGTCGGACAATCGCACGTCCCCCGCGACGAGTTGCCCCCCGTTGAACTCCCAGACCAGTTCACTTGTCGCGATCACCGAGGCGCCAAAACGACTGAGCGAGGCCGCCAGTTCACTGGCATAACACGACACCAGCAGAATCCTGCGCTGTTCGGGCGATTCCGGAAGCCACTGCTGGAGCAGGCCGGCGAACTCGGCGAAGCTGTGGACGCCCTGTCCGTCCCACCGCAACACCCCCAAGCCATCCGCCGCCAGCCGGGCGCCCACCGTGAGCACCCCGGGGAACACCGGCAACTGAGCCGCCGCCGAACCAGCGGTCTCCGTCGTCGTTCCCGGCGCCGGGAAGACCACACGGTTGCCTTCGGCCCGCACAAACCCCGGGGAATCCGAAGGCCGTGGCTCCGCGGCGGGATGGACGTCCGGCTGCGCTTCGCCGACCAGTCGGTCACCGCCAGGAATACTGGACGGCCCAGCCTCCGGCTCGGCGGGGTACCGCACACGGGTACCGGCTGGACCGCCCACGGATGCGGGCGCGCCACCGAGCAACCCATGAAACTCCAGCACGGCCTTCGCGATCTCGAAGGCGAAGCCGTTCAGGTGGTTCGATTCCGGCTCTACCTCACAGAGCCAGCGCTCCACCACCACTTGAGTCACCTGGTCCCGGACAAAGTCCCCGATGTCGCCTGAATCCGTACGGGCCAGCCTCCGCACCTCACTGACTACAGCGTGGTGCAGCACCGAGAAATACGCCGTGGAACCCGGCTCCAGTTCCGCGCCGACGTCCGGCGCCTGGGCATACCGGCTCACATCGGGATCCGCTTCCGGCTCGGGCTTGACCGGGTTCTCCAGCAGCGGAAGATAGCCATCGCCGTAGTCGGCAAGGATCACCCCATCGGGGTTAGTCTCCTGATCAAACGCGTTGTCCAAGGCCATAAGGACCGCTATGGTCTGCGCCCTGGGGTTGCCGTCCTTGTCGAACAGGTGGATCTTGAAGCTCACGAATACCGCGTTGACCCGATCATGATCGATGATCAGCCCGTGACCAGAATCCTCCGTTGCCGTGTTGGCGAAATTGATGGAGTTGGCTGATCCCTCAGCGCTCATGGTCGACCGAGCCGTATCGAATTCCATGATGTAACTCGGGAATTTTCTATATTTCTCTTCCCACCTCGCGACGGTTTCGTCACTATCGAGGACGGCTCCCTGGTAAAAGCCGAGTATCTTGCCGTTACGCAGTGACGGCCGTTCGGCGGGCGGGATGTCGGCGGGCCGTCGGCTCAGGAACAAGCCGTTCTCACCGACCAGGGCGCGCTCATGCTCCCGGACGTGCTTTTCGGTCACCTCACCGACCCTGACCACCGGTGTCGCCAGCGGTTCCTCTCTGACCAATCGCCGTATCTCGGCGGCGACAGCGCGCTCCAACGCCGGCCACACCGCCGTCAGCTCCGTGGCCGCCGCGACCGGCAACCGCGTGTCGTCTGGATCGCGGGCTATCCCCTTCAGCAGGGCCTTGGCCCCGACCATCTCGGCGGTGATGTCGTCGGCCCGGCGCACCACCGCGGGATGTACCTGTCCATCCTCGTCGGCGTAAGGCCCGTATACCCGGCGCTGGGGATCATTCGGGTCACGGAACGGAAACGCGTTGTCCATTCCCGGCATCGGGGTCAGTTGGTGTGACACCACGCGCACGATCCGCAGGTCGTCGGCTTCATCTGCGCTCTCGTCGGCGCGGTAGAGCTCGGTTCTCCCCTGATCGAGCATCCGGCTGCCGGAACCGGCGGCTCCCGGCAGGAGCAAATCGCGTTCCCGGATCGCCAGCACTTGTCCCGGCCCGGACTGACCATCCTCAGCCCGCCGCTTCCGCGATGCCTCGGCCTCGTCAGCCTCGCCGGCACGTTTCGTCCCCGCCTCAGCCGCCGTGGAATCCCGCGCGTGACCGCGCTGCCTGAACCCGGCCTTTCGCCACCATTCCGTTACGGTACGCGGCTGGAACATTTCTCCGGAGAACGCTGCCACCTCGTTCACGGTGGCAAGCTCGCGGGTAGCCGGGTTTTGCCAACTGTTCATAGCCAGTACCCACGGCCGCACCAGCTCGATCACCCCAGCCGGGTACCTCCCACGCACGTCAGTGACCAGCTGAAGCCTCGCGAGCGGCAGCCTGGACATGTATTTCAGCAGCGTCTGAGGAGCTTGCGGATCACCGGGATCAGGACGCCAGTTCCGAATCGCCTCCTGTGACTCTGTCGGTACCGGCTGGACACCGAACGCTTCGAGCCACCACTGGTCCACCTTGCGGTAGGCGACCACGCCTCCGGACAACAGCGCCACCCGGTCCGAGGTGTACGGCCTGCGCGTATCCGGATTCGTCTCCGAGTGCATGCCCAGAACCCAGGGTCGCACCAGCTCGACGACCTCCGGCAGGAATATCCTGCGTGTGCCATAGGTCGTCAGCGAAAGATTCCCGAGCGGCAGCTTGGACATGTACTCCAGCAGCGTCAGAGGAGCTTGCGGATCACCGGGATCAAGACGCCAGTTCCGAATCAGCTCCCGTGACTCTGCCGGTACTTCCGTGCCGCGGACGGTCGACCCGCCGGACTCCGGCCCCGCAGCACCGACGGTTTCCGGCACCCACGCCCACTGCCGCAACCGCCCGACCAGCTCCGCCAGACCATCCGGCCCGAACCCCGAACGCTCCGCGAACGCCACCGCCACAACCGCCGCGTCCCGCCGCCCCGGATCGAACCGAACCCCACCACCCTCCAAACCCGGCCCCAAATCCCGCCACAACCGCTCCGCCGAACCACGATCCGCACCCACCCCCTCAGACCCGAACCACCACTCACGCGCCCGAGCGACAAACTCATCGACCTCACCCGACGACCAATCCCGGCTCCCCGCACCAGGATCCTCCGGCAACACCGGCCCACGCACCCCAGAAACAGCAGTACTCTCACCAGGGCCCGACAACGCCTTTAGCCGCTCCCGGTACCCGGCAAGCACCGCCTCGTCCACCTCCTCACCCGGCGAATCGACGCGTTCTCCCTTGTCCAGCCAGACCTGCGCCTGGACTGGCCCGTCGGCGGACACGTAGCTGATGTGGACCTGGACGCCGAGTTCGGAGAGGGTGGGCCGGTGCCCGTTCTCGGACCCCGCCAGGCCGACCAGGTCGTCCAGCCGCTTGATGACGTCCCTCAGGTGATCCTTGACGGCGTCCGTCGTGGTGAGGTCACCGAAGCCACGCAGTTCCAGTCGCGGCGCGTGGCTCTCGCCGCTCGAGGCGAGCAGGTTATGGGCGATCCGCGTCAGCCGTGTGTCGTCTTCGAGCCGTTGCAGGTTGGTCCGGTCGGCCGTGATCGTCGCGTCCGGCTCCGGCTTCACCACAACGGCCTGGTGGGCACGGGCGATCGCCGCGCCATACGCGGACTTCGCCAGCCGACGTGCGTCGGCTGCCCGTGCGAGCGCGTCTTCGGCGTCCCGCGCGGCCTGCTCCGCACCGGTACTGTCCTCGGCACGAACGCCCTGGCTGGTCAGCACGTCGATTTTGGCGGCGTCGTTCTCGCTGTGCGGCCGGGGCAGCGACAGCAGCCGGTCCAGCTCAGCCGCCTGCTCTGCCCGCCATCGGGCGGCGGCGAAACGCCGTGCCGCGTCGTTCCATACCTGGTCCCGCTGGGCGAAGATCCTGGTCGCCTCGGCCAGGTAGGACGGGATCCGATCGTTGCGGTCGGCGCGCCGGATCCGCGCGGCGTTCTCGGCCGGGAACTCGGCCACCACGGCATGTTTGAGGCCGAACTTCGCCGTGGGCTTGACCACCAGCAGGAATTCGAGATCTTCCAGCCAGGATCCGGTGAGCTTGGCTTCGTCCGCCGACAGCTTGTCCCAGGTCCGCGGGGTGTTGTCCTGCTCCCTGGTGTGCTCGCTCTCGCTGACGGTTCTGCCTTCGGCGATCGGGCGCACCAAGGCAGGCAAGACCGGCAGGCCGGTCCCCATCGGTCCCAGCAGGACGGCGGACTCGTGATGGTGCGAAGTGAATTCGGTCTTGTGCGTCTCTTTCGTGGTCTCGGTGGGCCTGCCGCCGAGTTCGACGCGCTCGCTGGGTACGCCCAGCCGCGCGGACTTGCCGGGACGGGCATGCAGGACCAGGTCGAGGCCGAGCGCGGGGTTCCCCGGGATGGGCAGGCCGTCGTCGCCCATGGCGCGAAGCAGCCCGTTCTTCGTCATCCGGTAACCGAAGGATGCGGCCAGCTCCCGGCGAAGCTGTTTCGACACGGTACCGCCGCCCTCGGTGATCCCCTGTCCCGCGATGGCGGCAAGCCGGTCCGGGTCCAGGTAGACCTCCTCCACAAAGGACTTTCCCGGGTCCGGGGCTGCCAGGTGGCCCGGCTCACGGTGCCACCGGCGAAGGGCCTGCGGTGACACGTCCTGCTTCCGGATCGCGGGGTCGCCGACCGTGCCGAGCCGTTCTTCGGCGGGCGCGGGGGAGAACTCCTCTTCCACCGGCTGTTCCACGGCGACCTCGCGGACCAGCTGGACCTGGGCGTACACCGTGTCGCCGCGCCGGACGGAGATGTCGAACTCGAGCTCGGCCGTCGTCCGCTCCCTCGAGCCGGAGATCGCGGCGGTCTGCTCGTCGGTTCCGACGGTTTCGATTTCGGTCTCCGTCTTCACGGCCCCGAAATGGTGCTCGGTCGTCCCGCCGGCGCCGGCGGCCCCATACCCGGGATGGCTGACGTCGCTGTCCTCGCCGGACAAGGTGACGAGTCCGAAGGTGGTCGCGGCCACCACGGCGTGCGTCCAATTCCGCCCACGCGCGTGGCTGCTGATTTCCGGGAGCCGGTTGGTGAAGGCCAGACCTCCCGGCGCCGGTTCACCGGGGCGCGCGAGCCCCTTCTGCCTGGTCTGGATCCACAACTCGTAGGTCTGCCGGGATGTCTTCTCCGCCACCGGCAACGGGACGGCCAGGTGGCCCCTGCCGGCCTCATCGAGGTGCTGCTGCGCGTTGGCCAGGACCTCCTCGGCCCTGGTGTGGTTGTCGTGTTTGCTCCGGGCAGGCGTGGGCTCGAAGATCCGGTTGGCGGTTTCCGGCCCGATGTCGGAGTGCTCGGCCAGCGCGCGCCGCAGTCGGGGGATGGCCTCGGTCAGGTCGATCGGTGTGGTCGGCGACTTCAGACCGGGCCGCCACGGGGTGGTCCGGGCCGTCGCGGCCGGGGGTTCGTTCACCTCGGCTGCCTGAGGCGTCTCCGTACCGGGTTCCGGGAACGGCAACTCTTCCAGCAGGAGCCGCTGCTGTTCCAGATCGGCGTTCTCGCGTACCGCGGCGAGCTGGTCGGAGGTCAGCCAGACCAGGACGTTCTCTTCGTGGAACTCGTGGGCCGCGCGGGTGATCTCGTCCCTGGGCCGTGGTCCCGGCCCTTCGAAAAGCCGCTTCCAGGCAGGCGAGTGCCGGTTCACCGTACGCCTGCCCGCCTTGCCGTAGAACGAGCTTTCCACCACCTGCAAGGTCCGTTTGGTCACGCTCACCAGGTATTCCGGCTCTGCCCATGAGCCGCGCGTGGTGATGTTGGCGGGCTCGGCGCGCTGCCCCGCCGTACGCGATGTCTGCCAGGAAACCGGCTTGCCCTCGAAAACTCCCGCACCACCGGGGCCGCTGTGAGGACCGATGGTGACGAGCACGCCTTCGAGCTTCAGCGGGTCGAAACTCCACTGCCGTCCGTCTTGGGACTCGATGACCGTGGCACCGGTTTCGGTGTGGCTGGTCTCAGTCCACCTGCGGTACCCCAGCTCCTGAGGGTTGAGCAGCATATTCGACTCGGCCAGGACGATGCGCTGGCCGGAACCGTGGGTGACCGGAGGCGGGGAGACGTCGAAGACGCTGAACTTGCCGAAGCCGCTCGCGGCACCGAGGCCGGCCTTGATCCTGGCGAGCTGGCTGCCGTCCAACGGCGACCGGGCTACCTTGCCGACCAGCTCCTGTCCCAGCGCCACCCGGCGGCCTGCCCCGTCCTCGCGCTCCGTCCGCACACCGTCGAGCCGGCGATCGCCGGTGCGCCGGAGCCGGTCCGTGGCCGGAGGCCCGTCGTGGTTGATCGCCACGTCATCGAGCGGGCTCGGTTCGCTGATCCGCGGGTCGCGCGGCCGGCTCAGTTCGGGTATCAGCGTGTCGACGTCCGAGACCAGGGTGTCGAAGTCCACTTCGACCGAGGAAGCCTCCGGCGAGCCGTCGCCGAAGATCAGTTCTTCCGGTACGCCGGCCCGCCGCGAACGGAATTCCGTGACGACCTCGTTGTCTTCCCGCCAGAACTCGCCGTCCAGCCGGTAGCGCACTGTTCCGGTGTAACGACGGGACGGCTCACTGCCGAGCGTGCCGTCCGGACCGGGATGGCCCACCGTTTTCGTGGTTTCCGTTTCGACCGACCGGCCGATCCTCGTGGACCGGTCGGTGGCCGTGGTGACGCCGGACTTCACGTCCAGAAGTTGTGTGAACCCGAGAGCCGCGAAGTAGAAGCGGCCGACCAGCGCCCCGCCGAAAGACTTCTTCGCTCGCCGGGTGACATCCGTTGTGCCCTCGGTCGAGCGAACGGTCTCCGGGCCGCGCTGACCGTCGACCTGGTCGCCCCGCACGGCGGTCTCGATTTCCCTGGTGACCTCGATGAGCACGTGGTCGGTGTACCTCGTGCCCTCGCGCCTGAACGCCAGGGTGGTCACCGGGCTCGCGCCGAGCTGATCGTCGCGCAGCTTCCTCCGCGCCTCGGCGGCTCGCCCGACCTGCTCCGCCAGCTCGCGGCTGAGCCTTCCGGTGACGGCCGGGTCGTCGGGATCGACGAGGAAATCGGTGTCTCCCCACCTCCAGAGCCGGCTTTCGCCCTGCCCTGGAACCTTCCGCAGCGTCTCGATGACCAGCTTCGCCAGCCGGTCGCCCGCCCCGGTGTGTTCGAGCATCGCGCGGTGCAGCACCGCGGGCGGCTGCGCTCCCGCCGTCGTCGGCCCCGCGGGGCCGGCGACGATTCCGGTCGCCCGAGCCTCCTCGGCCGTGGTCACCCGGTAGGAGGTGAGGGCGCCGCGGAACGTGATCGGCGGCCTGCCCACCACCCGAACCTCCACATCGGACTCGGCGAACCAGATGACGCCGTTCTCCGTGGTGGTCTTGACGTCCTTGCCGGTGTTCTTCGCCTTCGACGTGTACTGGTGGGTATTCGCCCCCGAGCCCATCACCTGTCCCCCACCGGCCGGTTTGACCACTCCCAAATCGCCCAGCGCGCCGCCCGCGAGTTCGAGCATCTTCTGGTGAGTGGCGCTGGTGGTGTTCGCGACGCCGTCGCCTTCGCGCCGTGTGCGCGTGACCTTCAGCCCGTCGACGTCCTCGACATGCTGGTGTCGGCGGGTCACCAACCGCATCTGCACCTGCGCCCGGATGGTCCGCCGTGCCTTCAACCTGTTGGCGCCCTTGACGAGGGTGCCCACGTCCACCCACCCGCTCGCCCCGTCCTCCTGCTGTGTCGGCGTGATCTCCATCGACTGCAGTTTTTGCGCTATCACCGCGTCGCTGAGGAACTCCTGGACGATCTTCTGCTCAGCCTCGTCGAGGCGGGGCAGCACCTTCCGCAGGTAGGACTTGACCTTGCCGAAGGTCCCCGGTTGCTGAAGGTTCTTGCCCTTGTGGGTCGCCGGCGCATGGGGGTCCAGGTGCACATCGATGACCCCGGCGCGCGGAAGCCGACGGCCGACCGGCCGCCAGCCGTCGGCCTGCGGCGCAGGAAGACTCTCCGGCACGGTCATCGGCGCCGGTATCGGGGAGCGGCCCAGTGTCCGCTCCTGCACGATCGCGTTGCCGCGGTCGAACACGGACACCACTGTCCGGAACGGAACCTCCGCGTTGCGCAACCGCCGGGGCACCTCGTACTCGACGGTGTGGCCGGCCTCGCGCGTCACCGTTTCGTCCCGCGTCGTGTTCGGACGAAGGAAGGTGGCGACGGCCTTGATAGCACCGAAGAAGCCGACTCCCGGCGTCGGCATGACGGCGATCACCCGGTGCGCACGGTCCTGATGGAGTGTCCGGTTCAGCACGGCGGTGTTGTCCGACGACTCGTGGCGCCCGGACACCTGTCCCGGCGAATCCGCACCCGGCTCGCGAGCCTGGCCGAAATCGAACTCCGTGCGTACCAGGACGTCGAGCTTCCGGCTGCCCGCGGTGACCTCGAACCACTTCCCGGTACCGCCTGCCAGCTCCTCCGGGCGCTCCGCCAGCTTGGTTTGGATAGCGTCCAGGCCGGTGATCTTCGACGCCTCCGGCAGCAGCCGCCGCAGATCACCGACCGCCTGGTCGACTTCGGCGACCCGGCCGGCCATGCTCGCACCGCCCAGGGTGCGGGCCGGGGTGAAGTCCGGCTCGGCGTCGTGCCGCCGGTTCTCCGCCGCTGTGCCGGGATCGGCGCCGTCGTCGTCCGCTGTCTCCTTGGCCGTCGGTTGCTGCTCCGGCTCTGGCTCCGCCACTGGTGTCGGATCGGACGACCCTTCTGGCTCCGGCCGCGACGCCGGCAGTCGAGTCGCCTCGCTCGACGAACCGGAAGGCGACTCACCAGGGAAGATCTCCTGCCGCGGTGGCAGCGGGGCACCACCCTGCGCCCCAGGCCCTTCACCCGACAACACCAACGGATCCACCACCCCGCCGGACACACCAACCCCTTGCGACGGCCGCGCCCCCAGAAAATGCCCACCATCCAAATCACGCTGAAGCAACACCACAGTCGCCGCACCCGGCACACCGCCAGCCTCATGCGACCGCACCACACCCGACTCATCCACCACCGCCACGCGAAGACCGGTCATCTCCGCCACCGCAGCCACGACCAAATCCGCCAGACCCCCGACAGACACACCCGGCTGACCCAGCGCAGCGACATAAACTTCAAAAATCTCTTCAAGACCATCGTTAAAACGGGCAGCATTCGAATCTTCACTCAAATACTCGACCACACTGCTACGCAAATTCTCCGGCGAACCGTACACTGCTTCAGCATCCGGAATAACAGCAAACAAAGCAGCGAACAAACTATCACCGGACGGCGCCACCGGAACAGGATCGAACCTCAAACCAGCCAAAACCTCCAACTGATCCTCCGTCGGACCATGACCAGCAAAATCGGGCCCGCCGGCAACACCCTCTTCCACAACAACGTCCTCAGCACGAGCTTTACCCTGCGCCACACCCAGATAAAAACCCTCACCTCCCGTACCATGAACCAACACCACAGTCCCATTCCCCGCGAACTCCCCACCATAATCCCGATACCCACCACCCCCCTCCAACACACGGACACCCACACCGAACACATTGGCCAAAGCCGTCAACACCACCTCATCCAGCCCCGCCAACGACCTATCCGACCCAAGCTCAGTAATCGCCTCCGAACTATTCGGCAAATCGGCATACCGACCCCAATTACCCCTAAGCTCACCAACCAGCCGCTCACGCACAACATCACCACCAGGAACATCCACCACCCCCCGCGCCCCCGACACAAAAGCAGCAAAAACACTACTCACACCAGCAATCGCCAGCTCACCACCAAGCTCCCGAACATAGCCGGTCGCAGTGTTCCTGTTCAGACCATATCCGGCAGCCTGGGAATACTCGACAAGTTCCCTTCCGGATGGTTGCCTGTTCGTCCGCAAAGCCTCGGCATAATACTCCCGAACAAGAGACATCACCAACGGTGCCGACAGAACCGGCAAACGCAGGTCCGAGATTCCCAATTCGCCCCTGATCTCACTCACAACAGAACGCAAGACCTTATTGCCGACGCCCGCTTTTACACCATCGACCGACCGACTGAACAAAGCCGACCTGATCGAACTTTTCGGCGCCTCAGGGTTTTTAATCAAATAACTCCGGACACGTGCCTTCAAATCCTCAATATCGACGCCCTTCCCGCGAACCTCAAACGGCACACCTGCCTGCCGCTTAACCTCTCGAAACCACTTTTTCTTGGTTTCGACGGGGGTCTCGTCGACCGGGATTTCGTTCTTCCTCAGATACTCGTCATATTTTTTCCAATCGACTTTTTCACCTTTTGCTTTGCTCTCGTCAAGAAGCTGCTTCCCGAGTTCGATCGCACGCGCCCTCGTTTCTTTCCCTCCACCGCCACCCGCACCCGCAGCGGAACTCCCCACACCGGCATCAGCACCCTCCCCCTGGTCCGCAGGCAGACCCACCGGGAACACCGTGAGATCACCCACCGTCCGGCCGACCAGTTCCCGCGTCTCCAGCTCGGTCAACCAGCCGTCCCGCTCACCCAGCAGAGATCCCAGCCACCCCGCAACATCCTGGCCAGGCCCGGCCTTCACCGGCTCAGACGAAACCGTCGAACCTTCACCATCCAAACCCTTGTCGCCCACCACACCCGGCGGCAAACCAAGCAACTCCACGTAAGACGGCGGCAGAGGCTCATAAGCAGACGGAGCAACCTCGTCCGCAAAATCCGTCAACCCATCCTCGACGTCACTCCCAGACACCAAACCAGGCTCCGCCGGACCCTCCGATTCCGGCTCCGCTACCCCAGAATGGTTACGCTCACGAAGCAGTTCGTCGGCAATAATCGTCGCGGGACGCCCCGGAGTCCGCAACGCCGCCGAATCAACCCACGCATACCGCGCCTCCAAATCCACCCCACGAACCAAGCCGTTGGCAAACCCGTCCACATCACCGGAATATGTGCGACGAACAACATTCCTGATCTCATTGAACACATCGAACTTCAATTCCGAGAAGAACCCCGGATCAGACGAATCCTCAACCCGCCAACCACCAGACCCCAGCTCCGGCTCCGGCTCTGCCGCGGGCGGCGGACCGGACGACCCCTCCGGCTCCAGCCGCGACGCCGGCAGCCGAGCGACTCCACTCGACGAACCGGAAGGCGACTCACCAGGGAAAATCTTCTGCTGAATTGGCAGCGGCGCACCACCCCGCAACCCAGGCCCTTCGCCCGGCAACACCAACGGGTCCACCACCCCGCCAGACACGCCAACCCCTTGCGACGGCCGCGCCTCCAGAAAATGCCCACCATCCAAATCACGCTGAAGCAACATCACAGTCGCCGCGTCCGGCCCACCACCGAACTGGTCGGACTGATGCGACCGCACCGCACCCGACTCATCCACCACCGCCACGCGAAAACCGGTCATCTCCGCCACCGCGTCCACGACCAAATCCGCCAGGCCCCCGACAGGCACACCCGGCTGACCCAGCGCAGCGACATAAACTTCAAAGATCTCTTCAAGACCATCGTTAAAACGGGCAGCATGTGAATCTTCACTTAAATACTCGACCACACTGCTACGCAAACTCTCCGGCGAGCCATACACTGCTTCAGCATCCGGAATAACAGCAAACAGAGCAGCGAACAAACTATCACCGGACGGCGCCACCGGAACAGGATCGAACCCCAACCCAGCCAAAAACTCCAACTGCCCCTCCGTCGGACCATGACCAGCAAAACCAGGCCCGCCGGCAACACCCTCTTCCACGCCACCATCAACAATTTCCTCGGCACGAGCTTTACCCTGCGCCACACCCAGATAAAAACCCTCACCCTCCGCGCCATGAAACAACACCACAGTCCCATTCCCCACGAACTCCCCACCATAATCCCGATACCCACCACCCCCCTCCAACACACGGACACCCACACCGAACACATTGGCCAAAGCCGTCAACACCACCTCATCCAACCCCGCCAACGACCTACCCGAACCAAGCTCAGTAATCGCCTCCGAACCATTCGGCAAATCGACATAACGACCCCAATTACCCCTAAGCTCACCAACCAACCGATCACGCACAACATCACCACCAGGAACATCCACCACCCCCCGCGCCCCCGACACAAAAGCAGCAAAAACACTACTCACACCAGCAATCGCCAGCTCATTACCAACCTCCCGAAGATAGTCGCGAGCAGTATACGCGCTCAAACCATATCCGGCAGCCTGGAAATACCTGACAAGACCAACCCCAATAGGCCTCCCGCCTGTCCGCAAAGCCTCGGCATAATACCCCTGAACAAGAGACATCACCAACGGCTTCGACGACGACTTCGACAGGCTCGGCAAGTGTCTGCGCGAGATACCCAGCTCGGCCCTGACCTCTTGCACAACAGACCACAAGACGCTGTCCTCGACGCCCTCTTTTACACCATCGACCGGCTGACTGAACAAAGCCGACCTGATCAACTTCATCGACGCATCACGGTTTGTAGCTAAATAGCTCCGGACACGCGCCTTCAAATCCTCACGACCGACACCCTTCCCACGAACCCGCAGCTCACTGACCTTCCTCCTAACCGATTGAAGCCACTTCTTCTTGGTTCCGGGGCGAAACCCGTCGACCGCGATTCCGTTCTTCCGCAGGTACTCGTCAAATTTTCTCCAATCGACTCTTTCGCCTTTTGCTTTGCTCTCGGCAAGAAACTGCTCACCGAGTTCGATCGCACGCGCCTTCAGAGCCGCGCGATCGGCAAGCTTCCCAAGAACCCGAATCGGCTTACCGGCCTGCTCCTTAACCTCTCGAAACCAGTGTTTCTTGATGTCGACGGAGATCTCGTCGACAGGGATTCCGTTCTTCCTCAGGTACTCGTCATATTTTCTCCAATCGACTTTCTCACCTGCTTCGCTCTCGCCAAGGAGCTTCACCCCGAGTTCGATAGCACGCGCCTTCGTTTCTTTCCTTCCACCGCCACCCGCACCCGCAGCGGAACTCCCCACACCGGCATCAGCACCCTGCGGCTGGTCCGCAGGCAGCCCCACCGGGAACACCGTGAGATCACCCACCGTCCGGCCGACCAGTTCCCGCGTCTCCACCTCGGTCAACCCGCCGTCCCGCTCACCCAGCAGAGACCCCAGCCACCCCGCAACATCCTGGCCAGGCCCCGCCTTCACCGGCCCAGACGAAACCGTCAAGCCCCTGTCACCCAACCCCTTGCCACCGCCTATCTCCGGCGGCAAGCCAAGCAATTCGGCATATGACGGCGGCGGAGGCTCATAAGGCGGCGGAGCGGCTTCGTCCACAAGACCCGCCGACCCGTCCTCGACGTCACTGCCCGGCACCGGGGCACCATCCGACTCGAGCGCCGCCTTCACCACTGCCGAATCGCCCGGTACCCGCTGGGTCGCGAGCGCGTCACCGACCGAACTCGCCCTTCCCGACGGCTGCGAGGTGGGCTGCCAGCCGTCGGGTTTGCCGGCGGATGACTTGCTCACGACGGGCTGCTCCCCGCCCGGTGTCTGCGCGGAACCCGGCGAAACGACGGGCGGCGCGCCGGCCTGGTCCGTGCCCGGACCGTCCTGGCGCTGAGCGGCCGCCGGATCCGAGTACTTCACATCGACTTGGCGACCTGGCGGCTTCGGCGAGCCCTCCGGTGCGGCCTGCGGCTCGCCGTCCGTTCGCCGCTGGTCGAGAGAGTGCTCCGGGCCAGGATCGGTAAGCCGCGATTCGACCGTCCGTTCCGGGCTCATACCCTGGCCCTGTTCACCGCCTGGCGCCCTGGCCGCGGGAGCTTCGGGTGTGCCCTGCTGGCTCGGCGGCCGCTGAGCAGTGGAGACCGGAGGCGCCCCGCTCTCCTGACGCGGCGAACTTCCTTGGTGTCCCGCGAACCCGTCAGGCTGCCCGGCCTCGGCGGCGGGCCCCCGTTCCGACACGGTCCGGATCTGGTTCGAGTCGTCCGGCACGTACTCGTGTCCCGGCGGCTGCTTCCCGCCGTCCGGCGCCGAGTCCGCTCCGCCGGAGACCGCCTGTTCGCGCGGTCCGACCGACCGGGACAGCGTCTCCTGGCCTGTCTCGTTCCCGTGAGCCGGCCGTGCGGACGCGGCGTCGACGGACTGGCCGGCATCGCCTTTCGTGGACGGTCCGGGGCGCGAGTCCGCGCCAGGGCTGGACTGCTGCGAACCTCGCGGCTGCCCGGAACCGGCGCTGCCTGCCTGTGCGCCCTGACCGTTCGAGATCGGCACCTGCTGCGCGGAAGCACCGCCCTGTTCCTGGATGAACACGGTGCCGAACCGCTGGTTGTCCGCTCCGGTCACCGGCAGGTGCCGCATCGCGCCGCCGGGCGCACCGGTCGCCGGGGAGTTCGCGGCCGACTCGGATCGTGCGCTGTCGACCGACGATACCGACCGGTTGTCGTCATGACCCGCGCTCTCGGAGCGGGTCCGCGCGTCTTCCGCGGTGAGGTCGCCGTCACGGCCTGCCCCAGCCTTGTCCGAGAAGCCCTGGCCGCCCTCGGAATCACGGTCGCCTTCCGGCGCGGGTTTGGTGTCGTGCCCGCCGCCCTCGGACGGTGGAGCGTCGGTCTCCATCCGCATGGTGAGCCCGCGCGAGTCCGTGAGGTCGGGGAGGTGCTCCAGCAGGTGCTTGGCGATCTTCTTGCCGTGGTTGCCGGCGTGGTCGAGTGGGCCGAACTCGCCGAGCATGCCCTCCCACCACTCGCCGTCGTCGCCGGTGGCGAGGAAGACCAGTGGGTTGGTCAGCACGATCGCGAGTGCCTGGCCGAGCGCGTGCGCGACGTGGCCGAACGCGCGCCAGTTCTTCGGGACCTTGGGGAACTGCTTCGACAGCGTCCGCCCTATACCGCTGACGATGCCGGCTCCCGCACCGCCGATGGCACCGCCGGCGCCCATTTTCCAGACCGACTTGCTGTCGAACTCCTCCCGCAGCCCGCCAGGCGCCAGCTGTATGCCCTGGATCGACGCGTCCAGCCCGGCCATGAACGCCGCACCACCGGCACCGAACTTGACCGCGTTCAAGAGAATGTGGGGCGCCTTCTTGAAAAGCTCCCGGAGCCCCGCGAGCGCGGCGGGGCCTGCCTTCGCGAGCGCCTGCTGCAGCAACCGCAGGACCACGCCCTTGAGAATCGCCTTCCCGACCTCCCGGAAAGCCGTGACGACAAGGCCCGCCAAAAAGGGCATGACCGAATAAAGGAGAGCGATGAACGAGACCAGCGCGATAACGGCGAAAGCCACCAGCAAGATCATGGATTTTTCGACATCGGCGGCGGTCTGCCCGACCATCGACTTCAACTCGGCGCCGATTTCGACAAGCCCCTCGGCCTGCGGGATGAGTTCGTCGTCGATATACCGCAACAATTGGCCGGACGAATTCCCGTCCATGCCGTCGTCGAACTTCTCCCTGGCTCTGCGAAGTTCCGGAAGCAGCTCCTCGACCGCGGCGCCGTAATCTCGCCAGAGATCTCGAAGGAAAATCATTCCTTCAAGGTTGGCTTCCGGCCAGCGCAGGCCGACGACCACTTGGAAGAACCTCTGGAGATCGTCCGGAAGCTCGGTCGGCTTGAAGACTCCGGAAGCGCCGGACTCGTCCCCAGGACCGTTACGCTCGGCGCCTCCCTTGCCGCTGCCGACGCCGCCCTTCATCCCCGCCCCCACGGACCAGGGGACGGCAGGTCACCGCGCGCGGTAACGGCAAGGATCGCCTTCATCATGCACCGAACCCTCGGATCAGTCCTTTTTGGTTTCGAACTTGATCGATTTGTCCATTCGTCGCGCCGCGTCTTCGTCAAGGCCGACGAACATCTCCTTGAGTTTCCTGATGTTCTCGCCCATGGCGTCGGCGTTGGCGGCAGCCGCCGCCGAACCCGCTTCTCCAGCGCCGGCGTATTGCAGGTAGTTCGCGGCGAATGATTTACCGATATCGTCGTCACCCCAGCAACCGCGGGTCATGTCCAGCCCTCCGACCAGCCACTTCGAGAGATCGTCCAGCCGCCCTCCGAGGGCGCGCAGCTCCTTGGCCGCCGCGGAAACATCGTCGTCGTCGAGGAAGAACCGTTCAGCCATCGCGAGAGTCCTTCCGTGTGTCGTCGGAGAACCAGTTCCGCACGTTCGCCGACGACGGGTTGTCCATTCCGTCGAACATCGGCCCGAGAAGCTTCTCCAGCATTTCGGCGGGATCGGTGGTGCCGTTGATCAGCCCGTCGAGATCGAGTCCGGGCACCGCTGGTGCGTGCGCGGTGAGTTTGGCCATGCTCTCCGCCCGGCCCTTGCGCACCATCTCCACGATCACGCTGGCCAGCTGGGCGGGCGCCATGGACCGGTATTTCGACCCGTTGAAGGTGATGCCGGTGAGTTCGCCACGGCCGTCGAAGGCCATCGACATCGACCGGTCCTCGGCCGTGACCGTGGTGGTCTCCTCCCGCCACACACGACTGGTCTCCCTCGCGACCTCCCGCTGCTGGTCGAGCGCGGCGAGCGCCTCGTCCTTCATCCGCCGCATCTCATCGAGTTCCGAACTGTCCGGCCAGGTCATCGGCCTTCTCCTTTCTCGTCCAGCAGTTTCGACAGGTCGCCGAGGTAGCGCTGCGTGTCGTCGCGCGAGTCGTCCTCGGCAAGGGTGGGCTCGGGCCTGCCCAGCACCCCGTTCGGATCGGCGCCACCTCGCCACAGGTCCCGGTGCTCGGTCAGCTCGGTCACCGACCGATATCCGCCCTGGTTCTGCGGCGCCCCGGCTCCCCCGGACATGGGGCCCATGCCGTAGCCGGGATGACCGGCACCGCCCGCCCCGGTGGACGGCCGGACCTGTTTGCTCTCCAGCGGGCCTCCACTCGACGCGGCGCTACCGGGCCCGCCCTGCACCGACGCCAGCTCGGAAGGCAACTGGCGCACCGGAAGGGTCGTCGAGGCCGATCCCGACGCGGACGAGGAGACCGTCTGCGGATTCGCGGCCTGCCGGTTCGAGGTCGGCTCGGTGGCACCGGCCGGCGCGTTCACCTCGCCCCCAGCCGTGCGGATTCGCTCCGCGGACCGGGTGGGCGTCCGGCCGGAACCCGCCTTATCCGTCCCGATCACCGAAAGACCGGTGACCGCTCCGGTCGCCGCCACCACGTCACCCGTCGACTCCTCGTCACCGGAACCGGATCGCCCGGACCCGCCCGGGCGCGAGTCCGTCCCGTAGCCACCGGACTTACCCAACGGGAGATGGCCGGGTGCGCCCGAACCGGAAAAGAAGCCATCCGGGTCGGAGGTGAAGAGGCCGAAGGTCTCCGGCGAGCCCGTGCCCGAACCACCGCGTTGGCCGGTGCCGTTCGCGACTGGGGAACCCGCCCCGGGCCGGTGCCCATCGCCGGTCGTGGTCCTGCCCATCACCCAGCCGAACGGCACCGCCGATTCGGCGGCCGGGAAGTCCTCGCCGGTCGATGTGGTGACAGTGCGGACGACGATGCCGCCCGCACCGCCGCCACCGGTGGCCTGGCCGTACCCGCGGCCGCCGCCCAGCAGGGTGTAGATCACGCCACCCGCACCGCCGCCACCGCCGGCGTGGGCCGTGGGATTCTCCTGCGACGTTATCGACCCGGCGGGTGGCGGATCGACGCTCACCGGCGAACCGCCACTCGCCGAACCACCGCCCCCGCCGGACGTGGTCGTCCCGCCCTCGCCGGGCGGCCTGGCAAGGGCTCTGCCGGTGTCGAGGTAGACCTGCTCCAGCTCGTTGAGAATGCGCCACGCCTCCGGCCGGGCGGCCTGTTCGCCCGCCACACCCGGCTGTTCGGCACGGGCTCGGAGCAGAACACGCATCCGTGCCTGACTGTCCGACACCGCGTCACCCGCCTTGCGCAACAGGGCGCCGTGGCCGGGGTCGCGCAGGACGTGGAGTTGGTCGGCCGTGTTCGCTTCGACCTGGCGGCTCAGGCCGTCGAAGGCGTCGGCTGACGATCCCGCCCACCGCTCCAGCGCGGTGCGGTTGGCCGCGCGGAACCCGTCATTCACCTGCGAGAGCCGGTCGCGGGCGCGGTCGAACGCCGCTGCCAGCGCGTAGAAACCGCCTGCGTCGATTCCGTTGATCAGCGAGGCGACCTGATCGACGGTCGGCCCGTCGGGCGCCGGCGTCTGCGATACGGGGTCGGTCACTGTTCGGCCCCGCCCTTGCCGAGCACCGGCGTGGGCTTATCCGTGTTGTCGTCCCATACGGTCGGGTCGGCCTGCACCCAGATCTGTGACTCCCTGCCCTGGTTCTGCGCACCACCGCCGCCCGCCATGCCGCCGCCCATACCGCCCATCGGCATGCCCATCGGGGGCGCGCCCGCGGAAGACCCGGGGAAGGTGGACGTGGTCTGTTGCCCACCCTGCTGGCCGGTCATCGCGCCGAGCGACTGCTTGGCCGCGACATCGAACCGGGTGGCGTCGCTACCGCTGCCCCGGCCGTAGCCACTGCCGCTGCCACCGCCCTGGTTGCCGCCGCTTTGGTTGCCACCGCCCTGGTTGCCGTTGTACTGCGAGTTGTGCTGGCCCTTGCCGCGCAGGTAGTCGTCCAGATCGGACGTCCGGTTGCCGTTCGGACCGGTCGACTTGTAATGGTCGCCACCGCTCCCGCCGCCGCCGCCACTCCCGCCGGAAGTACGGGGGTTGAGGTCCTCCGGTCCGATGTGGCCGATCGACTTGCGCACGGCTTCCTTGGCGTCTTCGAACGCCTGCTGCCGTGCCGGGTCGTCGGTGTCCTTGCCGAGGTGGTCGATCGCCGATATGGCTTCTTTTTCGACCGTGCCCAGCGCCTTCATCTGGTGGGTGGACAAGGGTTCGTGCTCACCGAGGCCGGTCACGGCCTTCTTCGCGTCCTCGATCTCCGCGCGCACGGCCGGGTCGTCGATCGACTTGCCGACCTTGTCCAACGCGGCCGACAGATCCTCCTTGGCCTGTGCCAGTTCCTCCGGAGTCTTCGCTTCGCGCAGATCGTCGAGCGCATCCCTGGCGTGCTCGACGGCTTTCTGCTGCTCCGGGTTCAGCTTGTGCTCGGCGGCGTCGTCCAACGCGTCCTTGGCCTCGTCGGCTGCTCGGTCCACGGTGCGTGAATCGGGCATGGAGTGATCGTCACCGGAGCCGCCCCGATCCTCACCGAGCGCCTTATCGAACTGGTCCTTGATGGCGTCCTTGGCGCCGTCGATCGCCTTGTTCAGCTCCGGATCGTCGTTGCGGAGCTTGTCCAGCGCGTCCAGCGCGTCCTTCTCGGCCTTGGCCAGGTCCTTCGGGTCGTCGTCGGACGACATCCCGTCGATGTCTTTCTTCGCCTGGTCAAGAGCTTTCTGCTGCTCCGGCGTCAGGTCGTTCTTGCCGAGTTCCTTCAGCACGTCCTGCGCGCTGTCCTTCGCCTCGTCCAGCGCCTTCGGGTCGACCTCGCCGTCGCCCGGCGTGTCCTTCTTGCCGTCGCCGAACCGTTTCTCAATGGCTTCCTTGGCGTCGTCGATGGCCTTTTGCTTCTCGGGATCTCCGTTGCGCAGCTCGTCCAGCGCGTCGAGCGCCTCTTGTTTGGCCTTCTCTTGGGCGGCCTGTTCTTCTTGCGCGGCCTTCTCTTGGGCCGCCTTCTCCTGGTCGGCCTTCTCCTGGTCGCCGCCCGGCTGGGTCTGCTTCTTGGCCTGGGGGCCACCGCCACCGCTCGACCCGGTACCGCCGGTCCCCCCAACGGTTCCGCCGCCACCCTCGCGCAGCTTTTTCAGCGCTTCATCCGCCTCTTGCTTGGCTTGTTCCTGGGCGGCCTGTTCCTGCGCGGCCTTCTCTTGGGCGGCCTGCTCCTGCGCGGCCTGCTCCTGGGCAGCTTTCTCTTGCGCGGCCTTTTCTTGTGCGGCCTCTTCTTGTGCGGCCTTCTGGTCGTCGCCCGAACCGCCACTGCCACCCTTGGAATTCGGACCGTCCGACTGGGTCTGCTTCTTGGCCTGGGAGCCGCCGCCACCGCTCGACCCGGTACCGCCCGTTCCGGTTTCGCCGCCACCCTCGCGCAGCTTCCTCAGCGCTTCATCCGCTTCCTCCTGCGCGGCCTTCTGTTGGGCGGCCTTCTCCTGCTCGGCATCACTGTCGTTCCCGCCACCGGAGTTGCCGCTACCGCCCTTGTCGTTCCCGCCACTGTCCTTGTTGCCGCTGCCGCCCTTGTGGTCGCTATCGCCGCCCTTGCCGCTGCCCGAGCCCTTGCTGTTGCCGCTGCCCGAGCCCCCACCGCTACCGCCGCCTGAGCCGGCGGCACCGGTGACCGGTTCGAACGGAACCAACTCCTGCCCCCGATTGCTGTATTTTATCTGATGATCCTTGAAAAGCCTGTTCATCACCTTCAAACGCAGGCCCTCGAATGCGCTCGTCACCCCCTTTTGCGCCTTGATCATTGCCTTTACCGCACTCCAGCCACCTCCACTCATGGCAGCATTGACCGCATCCTTTACTGCTTTCTCTTCTTCTTTCTTCAGATCATCGATTCTTCTCCACCAATCGTCGGCAAAAGCCTTCATGTCATGCCCGATGTCACCGACTTCGTACGAGTAGGGCTGGCGCCCTCCATTGATCTCCGAAAGCACACTCCGACTTTCGCTATGGATTCTGTTGGCGTAACTTTCGAAAGCCGAACCAGATTCACCAGCGAACTCCGCATCCACGACAGCACTCTTGATGAATTTTCGGAAATCTTCGTTGACGCTCTCAAGCACCTCGATCGCCGCTCCGAGGGCCCTACCCAGACCGTGCCATTCCTGCCCAGCTGGATGATTGCCCGACGAGGCCCGCGCATCCTTGCTGCCCGGCAAGTAAATCAACGTGGCAACCGCATCTTCCAGATCGCCCAGATCTTCGTATGATGCCAGCTTCGGCGGGCTTTCATTGAAGGAGTCCGACCCGCCGGTGCCCTTGTCCGCCATCAGATTTCTCCAAGTATTCAGACCCACCAATGGTGGCTAATCCACTGAATTCAATGTCACATATACGGTCGCCGCACGCAGGGCGAGGACTCGCAGTTCTCCGCCAGAACCACGACTTGTTTCCGCCCGTGACGCAAATGCTATAACGAACAGTCTTACACACTGGAACTATTGCGCAGCTTTCTGATCCTTCGATACATTGCTACCTTGCTCCTTTTCCTTGCCCTTGCCCTTGCCCTCATCCTTGTCGTCGTCATCATCCTTACCCTTACCCTCTTCCTTGTCGTCGTCGTCGTCCTTACCCTTACCCTCTTCCTTGTCGTCGTCATCATCCTTGCCCTTGCCCTCATCCTTGTCGTCGTCATCATCCTTCCCGTCGTCGCTGTCGCCCTCACCTGTGGCACCACTGTCGCCGCCGATGGCTTTCGAGATCTTCTTTGGCATTTCGTCGACAATCTCCTTGATCGCGATATCCTTCGCGTTATCGGCATCCTGCCCTTCGAGCAGGTCGGCAATCTCCTTTAAATTCCTCGATATCAGCTCGTAAACCTTCTTGAGATTTTCCCCCTGCAGCACAATGTCATCCACACGCCGCTGCACGATACCCTCGAGCCAGTTCGCCATCGGAAACGAACCCGCGTCCGGCTTGAATGCCTTTAATTCTTCGAACGCGGACATGTCATCGAGCAATCCTCCAATCTGCTTCGCCACCCTTTTGAGAACGACAAAATCGGCCTGAGTCGCCTTTGACATCTCGCGCCTCCCTTCCTGTTCCATTCACTACACTCGTCAGACCGCGAATTCCCACCGGATCCGACCGACTAAAGTAATCTCACTTGCTCAGTTAGCGCAGGCGCGGCGGATGTGGTGTCGACACAGGAGGTCGTGAGTGTTCTGGGTCGTTCTAACGACCCAAAACACTCACGACTCCCGCGGCCGACGCTACATCCGCCCTCGTCGCCACGCCCGCCACCGTCCTTGGCCACAGATTGACGAATCAAGTCAAGTGGCATTACGCCCATAGCCGACCCGGACCGCACCATTGGCGACTCCCCGCGAAACCGCGCTGATCCTTTTCCGGCGCACATTCGGCGCCGTCCCGGTTTCGAAGGTCATTCGCCCGGTTCCAGGTTGACCCGACAAGGTTCTTCAAGAGTTCGCCCGCCCCGGTGATTCCAGGGCAGACCGATCAGGCGAAACCCTTCGCGGCGTTGCGGTCGGTTTCTTGCATATTTGCCGAGGCTTCCCGGACTTGCTGCTCTTTCTCGGTGAGAAAATCTCGTGCAGTATTCAGATTATTCCGCAGCTCGCCGACCTCCCGCCGGTAGCCATCGGCCGCATCGCCGGCCCAGCCGTCCTGCATCAGCTTGTCCGCCTGCGAAATCAGGAGTTCGGCCTTATTGCTGATCTCGTTGGTGGTGCGTCGCATATCGCTCGCACAATCTTCGATGGCCTCGTACTTGTACTGGATCGAATCAAGGCTTGACACGCCTTCACACTCCTGTCCTCAGTTGAAATGCGGGACGCCCGGGGCGAAAGCGGCCCCTTCACGGCGTCGAAGCTCGCGGTGTTTCGAGCTGGTGTCGTGCGCAGCCACAGGCAAATCCGTCGCCTGTGACCCGTCGCCCATTCGCAACCTTCACGACACGGGCAAGGTTTTACAGATCGATTCCAGTTCGGCCGATGCGGGCGTTCTCTTCATCCGCCGCCACCTGATTGGACGAGGCCGTCAGCATGAGCTCGCTCATGTCGATCAGGTCCTGAACGACGCCTTTGCCGACCTTCTCCTCGAAGAATTTCGCGGCCTTGGCGAGCTCGATTGTCATGTTGGATTTGCTCTCCGCCGAAAGCTGCTCCGCCCGCTGGCAGATCATCTGGACCTCTTTCCTCACGGAATCAGCCAGATGTGCATGGGCGTTCGCCGTGTGATTGACTTCAGTTTTGTTCACACCCGTAGTCACGGGAACCTCCGTAGTCACGATCGATTGGTCGAAGGCGCCACCGGTTCACCAACTGACGCCGTGCGTAATCACCGTAAGAGCGGATCCCGGCGGGGCGGACTGTCTGCCGTGCATCCGGGTGAAGATGGGGAAGTCCACTCGGCAACGGAACCGGCACGCTCACGATGCCGCCACCCCGCCGCTCAGCCGTAGCGCGTCCTGGGCGCGCAACACCGGACCCGCGGGCAACAGATCGATCAGCTGCGGTGCGACGTGCACCACGTCGGACTCGCTGTAGCCCAGTGCCTTCACCTCGCCGGGGCCGGCGAGCGGGAACCGGGTGCCGGTCGCGGTCACCAGATGCACCGGGCCGGCGCTGCCCTGCGCCGTGGCCGCGCCGGCCACCAGCGCGCCCCCGCCGAGCGGAATGGTCACCTGGTCGACGGTCGTACCGCCGACGTGCTCGGTCACCGGGGCCGCGCCCGCGTTCACCACCGCTCGCGGCAGGAACTGGAAGGCGACCCGGCCCGCCTCGTCCGAACCACTGTCGTACCGGCCGCACAGGGCCGAGTCCGGCGGCGGGACCATGGCCTTCGGCGGCGACGGCGGCAAGGTGCCCACCAGGTCCGGCCCGGATGACGACTCTGGCACCCCCGCCAGCGCGCCGGGACCGGCCTCGATCAGCGTGGGCCACCCGGAGTACGCCTGGCGGGTCGCGGGCGCCGCGAGCAGCAGCGCCGCCGCCGTCCGGCTCAGCGGCGCCTTGCCGTCGGCGCGCACCAGGTACAGCTGGGTCGTCCCGGTCGCCGGATTGCGTAGTTCGAAAACCTGGCCGACCCGGGTCGGTTTGCCGTCCACCAGCGGGCCGGGCTGCCCCGCGCCGGGTGTGTCCGGCACGGCGACGTCCGGCCCGGACGGGATCGGGTTGAGCCAGGCCAATGTCACCGGCGTCGGCACGACGGCGCCGTAGCCAAGAGTCTCCAGTACGACCGGGTCGGTGACCCGGTGCCGCCGCCCCTGCCACAGCAGGTACGTCACGCCGTCGGGGGCGGCCACCAGCGCCGCCTCGTCCGGCCCGGCCGTCGGCGTGGGGTCGGCCCGCAGCAACAGAGCCACTTTCAGGCCGGTGCCTTCCACGGCAGGCAGCGCACACACCGTCCACGCGCCCTTGTGCGGTTCGACGGGCAACTCGTCGGGGGCTCCCGGAATACCGATCGGCAGCCCCACCTCCGCACCTCGCAGCGAGTTCGCCGACACCGCGACCGGCGGCCCCGCGTTCCCGGCGACCAGCCGGGCCGAGGCGAGGTTGTGGACCGGGTGCAGCTTGCCGTCGAGATAGACGTACTTGGCGCCGCTGTCCTCGTTCAGCACGACAGCGCCTTGCGCGCGCCACGACGTGTTCCCGCCGGGCTTGAGCAGGCCGATGATGCCGAAGATCGCCATGACGACCACGGAAAGCACGACTCCGAGCAAGGTACCGAGCCGAAAGCGCTTGTTCGGCAGCTCCAGTGCGTTCGGCCTGCCGTGGGTGACCGCCGCCGACAAGCGGCCCAACACGAAGAAATAGGCATGGGCTTGGTCCCGCCGCGACTCCATCAGCCCGCCAGCCCGCGCACGGTGGCGAACACGTCCAGCACCTGCAACAGCAGCGGCACCACCGCGATCGCGACGAGCAGCTCCACGATCTCCACCGTGCGTCCCCAAGGCGGCACGAGCCTGCGCCCCGGCAGCCGCTGCCCGGCCAGCACCAGCAACGCGGCCACCGCCAGCACCGGCAGGAACACCGCGAGCACCAGGCCCAGCGGCTCCCGCTCGCCACCGATGTGCAGCACGTTCAGCAGCACGCACAACGCCGCCGGAGCGATCAGCGACCAGCGCTGCGCCACCCCGTTCGGATGCCGTGCCCGCAGGCAGAGCAGGAACGCCACCACCAGCGACAGCGCCATCTGCCAGCCGGAACCGGACAGCGCCAGCATCGGCAGCAGAAGGCACAGCGCCAGACCCAGACCCGCGTGCAGCGCGACGGAGTAGGCGGTGGTCGCGGCGCCGCGATCGATCACCATTTCACTGGGCACCGGTTCGATGTCCTCGCCGAGCTGTTCCGGCGCGCCCGGCAGCATCGGCAGGGTCAGCCCGGACAGGCGGAACGCGGTGGTCGCCACGAACATCCCGGCGAGGAGGATCACCGCCACCCCGATCGCCGCCGCCTGCTGCGGCGACAACCCCGACACCGAGCCGATCAGGCCCGGTATCGCGATGGCGATGGCGAACGTCAACGCCCCGGCGAACACGGTCGCGGCGTCCGCGACCGCCACCAGCCCGGCGGTCAACGCGAGGATCGCCGACCCCGCGGCGGCGGTGATCGACACCGGGAACGGGGCCGTCGGGGCCAGCACGGCCACCAGCGACCACCCGGTCAGCGCGGCGTAACCGACACCGCAGCCGGCCAGGATCGTGGCGACCGGCGGGTTCTCCGCGCCGCGCGCGACCAGCGCGCCACCGGCCAGCAGGCCGAGCGCGGTCGTGCCGGCGAGCGCGGCGGTCAGCACGGCCGAGCCGATCCCCGCGAGCAGCACCAGCCCGGCCAACCAGGTCAGCACGGCGCCGATCCGCAGCAACCACCGGGTGTGCCCGGCCGCCCACGTGCCGGGATGCGCCCGCACCTGCTCGCCGACGCCCTCCACGAGGTCGTCGTAAGCGATCGCGGGCAGCTGGTCGGCTCGCGGGCGCAGGTAGACGGTCTCGCCGTCGAGCAGGTTCAGCTCGGCCAGCGTGCGATCCTCGTCCAGCGGCGGCTCGCCGAGGCGCTGGGCGACATAGCCCTCGTGATCGGCGGCCTCCTCGACGCGCTCGGCCCCGAATCGGGGCAGGATCGCGGGCAGCAGATCGGACAGTGGAACCTCGGTGGGCAGCGCGACTTCCGTCGCCTGCTCCCTGAGCACGAACCGTAGCCTTCCGGCACTGGTTGTGCGATGCTGCGTCTGCTGCTCTTCCATAACGGGGTACGGGGTCCTTCCTGCCAGGGCTAGTGACCATGACCCGGCCCGCACGGTACTTCCGGAAACCGGCCTCGCCAGGCCTTCCCGGGTCCGTGGGCTGGAAAAGAGGAACTACCCCCACCAAGGAGGGGCAGCGTGAGCACAATGTTGTTCGCCCGGCGGTCGCGGCGGCCCAAGCCGCCCGCGCCGACCGACGAGATCAAGATCCAGGAGCCGCCGCCCATCCCGGAAGAAGCCGACGGCGGGATGAGTTCGGTGCTGATGTACGCGCCGATGGCACTCGGCTCCCTCGGCATGATGATGATGATCCTCCGGCCGGGCGGGGGTGTGTTCGCCCTCGTCGGCGGGGCCATCATGGGCGCGTCGGTCGTCGCGATGCTCGTCGTCGGGCTGATGCGCAACGCGGTCCAGCACAAGCGCCAGCTCAACGGGCACCGCCGCGACTACATCCGTTACCTCGCCCAGCTCCGCGGGCGGGTGCGCTCGTCGCTGGACGCTCAGCGGACGGCGGCGCGCTGGGTGCATCCCGATCCCGGCGCGCTGTGGTCGGTCGCGCTGGGCTACCGGCTGTGGGAGCGGCGTCTCGCCCACGACGACTTCGGCGAGGTGCGGATCGGCCTCGGCAAGCAGCAGTCGGCGCTCACCCTGACCCCGCCGGACACCAAACCCGTCGAGGACCTGGAGCCGCTGGCCGCGCACGCCCTGCGCCGGTTCCTGCGGGCTTACACCACCCTGCCGGACGCGCCGATCGCGGTGTACCTGCGCGGCTTCGCGCAGGTACAGCTGCGCGGCGACGAGGACGCGGTGCTCGGCCTCACGCGCGCCATGCTCGCCCAGCTCGCCACCGCGCACGCCCCCGGCGACGTGCGGATCGCGGTCTGCGCCGCCGAAGAACGCCTGCCTCGCTGGGACTGGCTGAAGTGGCTGCCGCACAACCAGGATCCCGACCACCACGACGCCGCGGGCCCGCGCAGGCTGGTCGCCACCGAGCTCGGCGAGCTGGAGGACCTGCTCGGCGGGCCCGAGTTCGCCGGTCGCCCGAGTTTCGAGGCCAACACCCCGGTCACGACTTCCGAGCCGCTGATGGTGCTCGTGCTGGACGGGGTGAGCGTGCCCGACGAGCACCGGATGGCCGACGAGGGCTACCGCAACGCGGTGGTCATGGACCCTTCCGGCGCGCTCAGCTGGCAGTCCCGGCCGGGTGCCCTGTTCCTGGAGATCGACGGCGAGCAGCTGTCCACGGTGAACTTCGACCGGCTCGGCAAGCCGGTGACCAGTCCGCTGTGCGTCCCGGACGCCATGAGCCAGACCGCCGCCGCCGCGCTGGCGAGGTGCATGGCGCGGCACCGGATCGGCGAAGCCGCCCAGGACGACGAGCCGCTGTCCGGTGACTACGACCTGGCCTCGCTGCTCGGAATCGGCGACATCCGGACCTTCGACCTGGCCAAGTACCGGCGGGACCGCAAGACCGGCAGGCGGCGGCTGCGGGTGCCCATCGGCATCGCCGCGAACGGCACCGCGCTGGAACTGGACCTCAAGGAGGCGGCCGAGGACGGCATGGGCCCGCACGGGCTGTGCATCGGCGCCACCGGGTCGGGCAAGAGCGAACTGCTGCGCACCCTCGTGCTCGCCCTGGCGACGACGCATTCGCCGGAGGAGCTGAACTTCGTGCTGGTCGACTTCAAGGGCGGGGCGGCGTTCCTCGGCTTCGACCAGCTGCCGCACACCTCCGCGGTGATCACCAACCTGGTGGACGAACTGGAACTGGTCGACCGGATGCAGGACGCGCTGACCGGCGAGCTCAACCGGCGGCAGGAACACCTGCGGGCGTCGGGCAACTACTCGTCCCGGCGGGATTACGAACAGGCCCGCGCGCAGGGTGCGCGGCTGGAGCCGATGCCCGCGCTGTTCATCGTGGTCGACGAGTTCAGCGAGATGCTCTCCAGCAAACCCACGTTCATCGACGTGTTCGCCATGATCGGCCGCCTCGGCCGCAGCCTCGGCGTGCATCTGCTGCTGGCCTCGCAGCGGCTGGACGAAGGCCGGATCAGCAAGATCGAAACCCATCTCTCGTACAAGATCGGCCTGCGCACCTTTTCCGCCATGGAGTCGCGCAGCGTCATCGGCGTCCCGGACGCCTATGAGCTGCCGAACAGTCCCGGCAACGGCTATCTCCGGCCGGACACGCAGACCCTGTTGCGGTTCAAGGGCGCCTACGCCTCCGCGCCCTACCGGCCGCGGCGACGGACCGGCAAGCTGGCCTCGGTCGAACAGCACATCGTGGACTTCGGCACCGACTACGTCGAGCCGCCGGCGACCCCCGAGCCGGAGCCGGAAGCGGAAGCGGCCGAGGAGGCCGTCACGCAGACGATGATCGACGTGCTCATCGAACGGATGCGGGGCGTCGGGCCACAGGCCCACCAGGTGTGGCTGCCGCCGCTGCGGCAGGCCGCCACGCTGGACCAGCTGTTGCCGCCGCTGGTGGACCATCCGGACTTCGGGCCGCGGCCGGTCGGCGACCTGCACACGGCGAACCTGGCCGTCCCGGTGGGACTGATCGACCTGCCCGCCCAGCAACGCCGGGAACTGCTCGTCGCGGACCTGGCCGGGAACCGGGGCAACGTCGCGATCGTCGGCGGACCACAGGCGGGGAAGAGCACCCTGCTGCGCACCATCGTCAGCGCGCTCGCGCTCACCCACACCGCCGCCGAGGTGCAGGTCTACTGCCTGGACTTCGGCGGCACGCTCAGCGTGCTCGCCGGCCTGCCGCACGTCGGCAGCGTGGCCAACCGGCTGGACCGCGACCGGGTGACCAGGACCGTGCGGGAGATCATCAACCTGATGTCCCGGCGCGAGGCGCTGTTCGCCGAGCACAACATCGACTCGATGGCGTCTTACCGCCGGGCCAGGGCACAGGGCAGGTTCGCCGACAAGGACCCCTACGGCGACGTGTTCCTGGTCGTCGACGGCTGGTACACCATCCGGCAGGACTTCGACGACGTGGAGGACCAGTTCACCGAGCTGGCCGCGCGCGGCCTGAGCTTCGGCATCCACCTGGTGGTGGCCGCGAACCGGTGGTCGGAGATGCGGCCGTGGCTGCGGGACGTCCTCGGCACCCGGTTCGAGCTGCGGCTCGGCGATCCGGTGGACTCCGAGGTGACCAGCAAACTCGCCGCCACCGTGCCGGAGGTCCCCGGCCGGGGGATCACCATGGAGGGGTTCCACTTCCTCACCGCGCTGCCCCGGATCGACGGCGCTTCCAGCACCGACGACCTGGCCGACGCGACGATCGAACTCGCCGAGGCGCTGGCCACGCCGACCGCGCCCAGCGCGCCGAAGGTGCGGCTGCTCCCGGTCTCGGTGTCCGCCGCCGAACTGCCGGGGCCGAAGGCGCCCGGCCCCGCCGCCGAGATGCGGGTGTGCCTCGGGATCGAGGACGGCAGGCTGGAACCGCTGTGGCACGACTTCGACGCCAGCCCGCACCTGCTGGTCTACGGCGACACCGAGTCCGGCAAGACCAACCTGCTGCGGCATATCGCGCGAGCCGTGGCCGCGCATCACCATCCGAGCGAGGGCAGGGTGCTGTTCGGCGACTTCCGGCGCGAGCTGCGTGACGCGGTCCCGGAGGAAAGCCAGATCAGTTACACGGTGGGCGCGGACGCCCTGACCGAGTTCCTCGGCAAGGCCGCCGTCACGTTGCGGGAACGGCTGCCGGGACCGGATATCAGTCCCGGCAGGCTGCCCCAGCGCGACTGGTGGTCCGGCGGCAGGCTGTACGTCATCGTGGACGACTTCGAATTGGTGGAAGGCATGGGCAGCGGCCCGCTCGAACCGCTGCTGCCGCTGCTGCCGCAGGCCGCCGACATCGGGTTGCACGTGATCATCGCCCGGTCCACCTCAGGGGCGAGCCGGTCCATGATGAACCCGGCCGTCCGGCGCATGTGGGAACTCGGCACCCCGGGCCTGCTGCTGTCCTGCCCCAGGGACGAGGGTTCGTTCCTCGGCAACGTGCGCCCACGGACCCTGCCCGCCGGACGCGCGCAGTACATCAACCGCAGGCGCACCGTCCAGCTCGTGCAAACCCCACGGGTCACGGACTGACGGAGCTGGGCCAAGACAGCGCCGGCGTGAGGACACCTCACGCCGGCGCTGCGGCCGTCGGGGACGGCCGGCCAGGCACCGCGAAAGCCTGGCGCGGACGCGTCGGTGGGTGCTCCCGCGTGTGTTCCTGACTCGCGGACGGCACGAAGAGCAGGCGCTCGGGTGCCTGCCGCTGTGCGCGAGTGGAGGTTACGCGTGATCAGACGGACGACACGCGTGATCGGACGGACGACACGGCGCGGATCGAGCGCGGAACATGGAACGACGGTGTGCTTGGTCGCGAGCCGCGATCAAGCACACCGTCGTCAGGAAACCTGCGAACCGCTCAAAGTATTCTGATCGCCTCGATTTTCACCCCGCCCGGATGGTTGGGGAAGCTGAACAGAACCCATTTGTCGACCGGGTTTTCCGGCTGCCAACGCCCGTCGCCGTACCATTGGACGCGATTGTTTCCGGTCCAGAACCTCTCCAGCCACATCCGTCCGCCGCTAGGCCACTTGCTGAGGACGCCGTGCACTCCGGCGTTCGCGTAACACTGCTCGTAACTCGAGTCGTTGATCGGGTGCACTGTGATGTTCAGGAACTCGTTCCCGCTTCCGCACGGAACGATGTTGGTCGCCTCCGCGGTGCCGACCGGGATCACGATCGACATCGCGATGGCGGCGATGGCGGGCAAGCCCACTTTTTTGCCGTTCAGAGCCAACTGAATCCTCCTTGACCTTATTTTCCGAGCATGATGGACCCGATTCGTATCACTCGAACATTATCGTGACACCGGACTATTGGGCCCGCCCTCCGGGGCCGATCAGATTATCGCCAGTGATTGGATCTTCACTCCGCCGGGGTGATTGGGGAATTCGTACTGGGTCCACTTTTCCACGGGCGCGTTCGGCTGCCAGCGCCCGTCGCCATACCACTGAACCCTGTTGTTTCCCGTCCAGAACCTGACCATCCACGCCGACCTTCCCCAATAGTCCCGCACGTCGATCTCACCCCCGTTCGCGTAACAGTAGGCACGATCCGGCCCTTCAGCCCAATGCGCGTAGATCATGAGGAAGTCGGTCCGATTGTTGTCACATGCCACCCCATTGGTCGCAGCCGCGGTACCGGCGGGAACTGTGCCGAAAAGGGCGATTGTGGCCAGCGCGGTCAGCGTCAACCTCTTGATATTTCGTTTCAACCAAACCTCCACGACAGGATTACGAATAGCCAAGCCGGGCGAGCGCCAGGTGGTCGTGAGTGGCGTTTCGTGTTCTAACCCGAAACGCCACTCACGACCCCGCGAATCAGCCGAGGCACCCGAGGGTCATGACGGACGACGCGGCTTCCGGCGCGTCGTTCGGCTCGGCGTCCACGGTCATCTCCTGCAGGTCGAGGATGTTCATGTTCACTTCCTTTGTTCGGTGTGGGTTTGTCGTTTCTCGCGGTGACAGGCCACCGTGAGCTCATGGTGGGCCGGCGACCGTCAAGGACGGTCCTGGCACGGATCCCGCGATCGGGCGGGTCGCCAGTCCCGGTGCCAGGAGGTCGGCCAGCCGATTGACCCCCGAAGACAACGACGCGTGCACGAGGAGCAGTCCGGCCGAACCGGCGGTGAGGTCGCAACTGAGCCGGAGCAACCCCTCGGCGGGAACCGCGATGCCCTCCGTCGTCCGGACGGCACGCGCGTGCATCTCCGCCACCGCGGCGGCCCGGAGGTCGAGATCGGCCTCGGTCTCGGCGTCTGCCAGGGCGAGGGCCACCGCGCCCCATCCGTGCAGGGTGGAGCGGGCGTCGCCACGGTATCGGCGGGCCAGTGCCCGCACCCGTGCCGTCAACTCCGTACCGTCCGCCGGGGCGACCGCCGCGATCTGGCCTGCCGCGAGCGCGAGCATCGTCAGCCCGCGGTACCGCCGTGCGCTCGGCCCGGTCTCGCGGTCGTCGAGGAGTTCCGCGAAAGCGTCGAGCATGGCTCCCCGCCGGGACAGGGTGGGGTCGAGTGCCAGCAGTCCGGCCCACCCCAGCAGGGAGTGGGGTGTCACCACCGACGATCCGGGTTCGGGGAAAGGCAGGGAGGCGGCCAGCCGGGCGAGGGTGTCACCGTGAGCGGCCCCGCCCGAGCGCAGGTGGAAGCCGAGATAGCCGACGAGCGCGCCGAACCGGCCCGCGTCGAAGGTGTCGCTGGTGAACACCCAGCGCTCATGCGCGACGTAGTCCGCCAGGTCCCGTCCGCGAGGATGACCGAGCAGATCCAGCACCGTCGCGGTGCCCAGCGTACCGGCGAAACCGGGGGTGGCATGCTCACGCACCGCCCACGCTCGCCGAGCGAGCCAGTCGAGCCACGGCTCGGGCGGGATGACCCCCGAGCACCGCCACGCCCACAGCACCCCCGCCGCACCGTCGAAGACATTCCTTCCCCGGTAACCGGACGTGGACAGCGACGAGCCGGGGAAGAGCAGATCATCGCGCTCGGGTGTCGCGTGTGCCTTGATGAAGGACCGCAGCGACTCGTCATCGACGACGGGGTGTTCGGCGGCCGCGGCGCCCAGGAGGTCCACCGCCTCGGCGATGCCGGGGCCGCCGACCTGGTAGCGGGCCTTGGCCAGGGCGTAGCCGCGGGCCACGGCGGTGGGATCGAGGGGCGCCAGCGACGGCAGGTCGTTGAACAGCCGCAGCCGCAGGACGGCGATGGCGTGCGCGTCGGCGTCGGCGTCGTCCTTGTCCGGTGCGAAGAAACCGGGCGCGCCGACGGCGTAGGGTCGTGGCCGGTCGATCGGGTAGGCCGCTTCGAAGTCGATGAGGCGCACCGCGTCATCGGCGGTGAGCATGATGTTCCGGGGGTGGATGTCGCCGATGACGACACCGGCTTCGTGCACCTTCTTCACGGCGGCGGCGACCTTGTCGAGCACGGCGCCGGCCCACTCGGCGTAGCGTCGCCCGCCGAGTCGCTCACGCTGATCGGCCGCGGCGGCGGCCAGTGTCCTCCCCTCGATGAATTCTTCGACGAGGAACCAGTGGTTCCACAGGCGTTCGATTCCGTGGACGTCGACCACCTCGGGCACCGCCCGGCATCGGCTCAACATCTGGAACTCGTGGTGCAGGAGCTCGACCGCGTCGGAACCGGAACCGAACGGAGCGGTGAACGGCCGGGCCTCCTTGAGCAGCACACGACGTCCCGATGCGTCGGTGCCGCGATAGACGCCTCCCCCGTTGGAGATGTGCAGGGCTTCGGTGACCCGCAAGCCGGAGCGGACCACCACCTGACCGGTCACCTCCCGCTGCCGGGCCAGGACGGCCTGAGGGGGACTGACGAAGTCCGGGATCGTGAACGCGACCCCGCGGGGGTCGGGTACCAGCCGGCCGCGGTCGTCGCGGATGGCAGGAACCGGCGTCTCGGCGCCGGGCACCGTGAGCTCCCGATACGCGCCGTACCGGGTGAAGACCGGACTGTCGTCCGACCAGCTCAGATCGTTGAGCACGTACGGACCGGGGAATCCCTTGAGTTCTCTGGCGAGTGCGTCGAGCAGATACACCGACTGATCGTCGTCGCGCGGGTAGACGGTCAGGAACTTCCCGGACGAGGCCCGAGGCGCGTATTTGCCGTTCATCGCGTCGAGCAACGTCTTGCTGCGCAGGTACTTGAAATCGACTTTCCGGTCGGCGCACAGCGCGGCGGCGACGGCCAGCGTCGCCCGCGCCAGCGCCGGGGTGGTCGACACGTGAATCTTCCAGCCCTGTTCGGGAAGTTCCTCCCCGAACGCCACCACGGTCCAGATGTTCCGCTGCGTCACCCGCGCATCGGCCGCCTGCACCGGGGAAGGAAAACGCTCGTGCGCGTCATCGACGAGAAAAACCCGTTCATGGAATCGCGGGCTCGCTATCATCGCGAGGCTCCAGTCCGTCCCTGCCATGGCGCTCCACGTTTCTCCGGCGGATACCGAGTTCACTACGCGTCGACTAGTGAAAACAATAATGGAAGGCGCGGTGCGCGGGTAAAGCATTGCCCATTTCACGAACGGGAGCTGCCCTTTAATACATTACGATCCCGACATACGTTCCGGATGTCGCGTTCGTCGTTTTCGTCGCCAGACGTTTCACCGACTGATGTGCCTGATTCTCGCGGGAAACGAAGGCGTCCATCCAGTCACACGAAACCGCCACCCGCGCGCTCGGAGCAGATACCAGGACGCGGGCGACCTGTCCGGAAGAAGTACATGAAGGCCTCTTCTTTGCGTCTGACGCAGGGTCCCGGCAAAGTCGCGTGAACGCTGGTCCGCGTCGCTCTTGTCGATTCACCCGGACGCCGGAACGGGCAGACGACGGAGCCCCCCGAGCAGGCAATGTCCACAAAGGACAACATATGCCGGAAAAATGTCCGTTTGATGCATTACTGCACGGTTTCCGGTCGGCGTCGTGAGCGATAAAGACGGTTAGAACGATCATTGCCACTCACGACCCTACGCAAAACGCGCAAATCGGGTGCGACCACCTCGAAGGATGCCCCTTGTGGACAACCGAGACAGGCCACCTCTGCCGCCCACTTGACCCGCGGATAGACGACTTCGCCACAGGGAGGCGCTTTCGGGTTGATCGCGGGCCCTCTGGCCGCGCACCCAATGTGACATCGGAGAGGCTCAGTGTCCACAATGCAGCATTGAGCGCGGCACCGTGGGCCAGCACCGACCAGCCGTTAGGCGACTTTGCCCGGGCCCTGGCGTCCAGCGCAAGGAAGGGAACTCCCTTACTTCTCAATAGGACGCTCACCACCACTCACGATCTCAGCCACGACTCGGCGCATGATGTCCTTGTGGACATAGGAAGGTCAGGCCTCACCACCACATCGTGGCGGGGTTACGACTCGGTCGTGGGTTTCGCGCTCATCGTGCGGGCCGGACGCCAGCGGCGACGGTGGGCCGAGCCGATCAGCCTGGCCAGCCACACCAGCACGAACGAACCTCCGATCGCCGCGAGCACACCGACCACCGCCAGCACGGTGTGCAGTTCCTCCGTGGCGGCCGGCGGCGGTGGCGGCAAGTCCGGGGGCCGGACCAGCGCACCACTTTCCCGGGGCAGCACCTCGGTCACCGCCGCCACCGGGTCGACCGTTCCCCAGCCGAGAGCCGGGTCGGGCACCGCGGCGGCGGGCGGGATCGCGGTGGCCCGCAACCGATCCCGCACACCGGCGGCGTCGAGGCCGGGGTGATAGGCCCGCACGAGCGCCGCCGTACCCGCCACGAATGGCGCCGCGTAGCTGGTCCCGCTGCCCTGCCAGTGCCCGCGACCGCCCGGGCCGATGCTGACCACGTCCTTACCCGGCGCGGCCAGGCCCAGGTACCTGGCGACGGCCGAGGTCTCCACATGCGCCCCGGCCGAGTCGACCGCACCCACGGCGAGCACCGACGGGAACGCCGCCGGGTAGGTCGCCTTGACACCTTTCTCCTTCTCGTTGGCGACCGAGGCGACGACCACGACGTCCTTTTGCTCGGCGTAAAGCACGGCGGCGGCCAGCTCCGGGCTCTGGTCCGTGGTCCCGGCGGACACGTTGATCACGTTCGCCCCGCCGTCCACCGCCCGGCGGATACCGTCCGCGAGCCGCTTCGGGGTCAGCGAACCGGCCTTGTCGTCGTCCATCGTGGTGGCCACCCGGATCGGCAAGATCGTGACCGCGGGCGCCACCCCGGCGAAACCGCTGCCCGCCACGGGGGCGGCGCCGATGATCCCGGCGACGAACGTGCCGTGGCCGAGGCAGTCGGTGTCGGCCGCGCCGGTCGCGGTCACGTCCACCCCGGCGGAGACCCGGCCGCCGAACTGGGCGTTGGCCGCGTCGACCCCGGTGTCCACGACGGCGACCGTGACGCCTTTGCCTTCGCTGAGCGGCCACACCTGCCGTTGCCGCAACATCTGCTGCGGCCACGGTGTGCGCACCGCGGTCTCCTGTGGCGGCGGCAGGCATTCCTGCGGGCGTTCCGGCAACGGCTGCGGCTCGCCCTGGGCGTGCGCGGGCACCGGCGTGACGGCCAGCAACACCGCCAGCGTCGCGGCGTACCCGGACAGGCGGCGTGCCGCGGTCATGACGCCGTCTCCACGGGCATCTGGTCTCGCCGCGCGGCGTCGGCCCGCGCCTGACGCAGCGATGTGGTCAGCCTGGCCACCGCACCTCCGTCGTCCATCAGGCGGATCGTCGCCTCCTGCCGCCGGGCCAGCACCCGGTCCAACCGCTCCAGCACAGCGAGATCCCTGTCGTCCAGTTCCGTCGAGTCCGGCGACTCCCCCGGCGCCAGCTCCCGCAGCAACACGGCGTCCCTCGGCGCGGCCGGGCTGCCCGGTTCGTGATCCGCCCGCTCCGCGGCCGTACGCACCGCGAGCGCCTTGAACCTCGCCCCGGCCATGAAGATCGTCTCGTTCAGCACGCCGCCGGGCAGCAACTCGGTGGTCCGGCGGGCCGTGCTCGGCCAGATCAGCACGTCGAAAGCCGCGCCGGGCAGGGTGATGTCCAGTTCCATACTGGCGCTGAGAAATCCGGGCTCGGTCAGCACCGTGCCCGGTGCTCCGTGCCGCTCGACCGCGTCCGCCGAGAGGCCCTGGCGCAGGACCGGACGGCGGTGGGTGGGCAGCCTCCGGACCCCGGAGACCAGGCATGGCAGATGCCCGGCCAGCGGCGGGTCCTGGCCCGCGTGCACGGCGTCGTTGAGTGCGGGACCCGCACCCTCGCCGGTGCCGAAGTAGAGGTACACGGCCACATAGTCGGTCTTGACGCCGTGGTCGTTCTCCTGCCGCAGGGACGGCCAGGACGCCATCGCCGCGTTCACCGCGGCCAGTGCCTCGGCGAACCGCTCCCCGGCGGACTCGGCGAGGCAGGCCTGCTCCGCCGCGGTACTGGCCCGATCCGGCAGGTCGAGCACGGCAGCCGGGGCCTGAGTGGCCGGCTCGGGTCGCTCGGCCGGTTCGGATCGCGGCTCCGGCGGGTGGGCGACGGCCTCCTCCACCCATGCCTCGGCGGTCGCCGTCGTGGCCGTCTCAGCCGTCGCCGTGGTCGTCGACGTCTCCGTGGGCTCCGGCACGGTCGGTGCTTTGGCACCGCCGGCACTGCTCACCGATCCGGCGGGCACACCTGACACGGTGGCCACCGGAACCGGCGAAGTGGTCACGATCCGGTGCTCGGTCACCGCGGGCTCGACATCCGGTGCGGCAGCGGGCTCCGAGTCCGTCTCCTCGGCTGTGTCGTCGGCGAGCACGGCAGCACACAACTCGGGGGCGGAAAGCGCTCCCCGCCCGGCGGCCGCCACGGCACCCTCGTCGAGCGTGCCGACCACGTTCACGACCAGCGCGGCGCGCTGGTCGCCGGTCAGGCCCGCCAGCAACCGATCCGCGGCGCGGAGCAGCGCGAAGCCCACTCGCTCGCCCGGCACGCCGATGGCCAGGGTCCACACCGCCGGGTCGAACGGCGCGGGTGGGAGGAACTCCGGCGACCCGGCGGGCCGGATCACCACACCCGAGGGCACCACGTCGGCCACCGTCTGCCCGTCCCCGTCGGAAGGACACCACGATCGCGGGCCGCGCCGGATCCAGCCGGGCGGCGGCTCCGCCGCGGCCAGCACCTCCTGGTCCCCCGTACCCGCGGGCTGCCTGAGCACGGTGGGCAGCGGCCGGAACCGTCGCGCGCCCGGCACGGTCGTATGCAGCATCCCGGTCGCCGAGGCACGCTGCGTGCCGGTACCGAACTCGACTTCCTCGCCCAGCTGCATGGCCAGCTCCGCCTGCCAGACGTGGGCCGCGACGTCCGGATGGCCGGGGACCAGCTGGAACCGGCCGAGCCGCAGCTCGCCGAGCACACTCGCCACCTGCTCCGGCGCCGGCACCGGCCCGGCGTCACCGACGACGACCTTCGGCAGCCGGTAGTCGACCGGCACCGCGAACGTCGCCTCGACGTGCTCCGCCGGCGCCCAGCTGTGCCGGACGGCGACCCCGGCGGGAATCGGCAGCGCGACGGCACCCTTCGCGGCCACCGGCTCCGTGGGCAGCGCCCGCTCCCACGCCGGGGCCGGGTACCGGGTGCCCACCCACCGGCCGGGCAACCCCGGCCGGAAGCGATACCACCCGGTGCCGCCGGTGCCGTACCCCGCGTACATGGCGGCCCCCGGCATGGCGACCGGTACGCCGTCCGGGGCGAGAATGTCCACGCCGAGGTCGTGGCAGGCGGACCACACCCCGTCCGGTGTCCTGGCCAGCCCGGCGGCGCCGAGCCAGATCGCGCCGATCCCCACCGTCCTGTCCCGGCCTGCCAGCATGGCCCGGAGCAGCGAGCCGAGTTGCACACCCACCGAAGGCTCGCCTGCCACCCGTCGCGTGGCCAGCACGAACAACTGGCCCGGAACAGCGGGTGCCCAGGTGAGGAACGCCTCCGTCCAGGCGGGCTCCTCCCGGTGCCGCACCAGTACGTGCGGTCCCCGCCACTCCGCGACCAGGCTCATGCCGGTTGCCCGGTCTCGGCGTTCAGGTCGGCGGCGGTCAGCTTGGTGAGTTCGGCCGGTTCCACCGACGTGGCGCCCGCCAGGCGGGACGCCTGGTGGTCGGCCATCCGTTCGAACACGCGGCGGGCGGTGCGGCCGTTGCCGAACGTGCCGTCCTTGGGAATCTTGTCGAAGTAGCGAGACAGCGCGTCCGCGGCTCCCTCGTCCAGCCGGTAGTCGTGTTTCTGGCACAGCGTGCGGACGATGGTCACCAGCTCGTCCGGCGTGTAGTTGGCGAATTCGATGGTGCGGCTGAACCGGGACTCCATCCCGGGGTTGGCCGCGAGGAACTGCTCCATCTCGGCCGAGTAGCCCGCCACCACAACGACCACGTCGTCGCGGTGGTCCTCCATCAGTTTCACCAGCGTGTCGATGGCCTCCCGGCCGAAGTCGGGCCCGGTGCCGCCGCCCCCGCTGCTGAGCGTGTAGGCCTCGTCGATGAACAGCACACCGCCCAGCGCACTGGTGAACGCCTCGGTGGTCTTGATCGCCGTGCCACCGATGATCTGCGCGACGAGGTCGGCCCTGGCCACCTCGACCAGATGCCCGGACCGCAGCACGCCGAGCTGGGCCAGGATGCGCCCGTACAGCCGGGCCACGGTCGTCTTGCCGGTGCCGGGTGCCCCGGCGAACACCAGATGCCGCGACATCGGCGGGGCGGAAAGGCCCGCGTCGATCCGCCGCTGGGCCATCTTGTTCAGGTTGACCAGGGAGGTGACCTCGGCCTTGACGCCGGCCAGCCCGACCAGGTCGTGCAGCTCGGCGAGCGGGTCCTTGCCCGAGTTCGGGCCCGGCACGGGCCGCGACGCGGCCTCGCCGGTCGAGGCAGGCCTGGTGGGTGCCGCGCGCTCGGGCGCGTCGGCGGTCACCGCGACGCCGTACGCGTCGGACCCCACGTTGCCGCTGCTGGTCAGCCGGCTGACCTCGATCGCGGAACCGGCGACGGTCTGCCGGACGCCGCTGCCGTGGTTGTCCCGCACCACACAGTCCACAATGGACACCGTGTCGTCGGTTTCCACCCTGATCCCGTCGGCGGAGCCGCCGCTGAACTCCGATTCGGTCACCTTGCCGGAAGCGCCGGGCTCGAACCTCAGCCCCGTACCACCGCTGCCGTGCACTCGGCTCCTGGTCAGCGAAAGGTCACCGCCCGCCCGGACGAGCACCCCGTCCCCGCCCGTCCCGGTGATGTCGGCGTCGGTGAGCGCCAAGGTCGCCTCGGCGACGACCACGGCCGACGTCCCGGCGCCCTTCACGCTCAACCCGCTCACCGCGGGACGGGCGCCACCGGCCACCACCAGGCCCGCCGCCGCCGCGCCGTCGATCTCCACCCGGTCCAGCCGCCCTCGTGCCTCCCCGGTGACGGCGATCGCCGTGTCCCGGCTGTCCCGCACGTAGAGTCGCTGGAAGAACGGGTCCGCGCCTTCGTCGATGTACACGCCGACGGTGCACTCCCGCACGTCGACGCCGTCGAACTCGGGCACGCTCCGCTCGGTCACCCCGATACCCGCTCCGTCCACAGCGGAGACCTCGACGCCGCTGACCACGCCGCCTGCCCGGTCGGCGAAATGCAGCCCCCGGCCCCCGGCACCCCGGATCCGGCAACCCCGTAGCCGTGGTGCGCAGGACTCGGCCACGTAAACGCCTTCCGCCGAGCTGTCCTCCACCCGGCAGTCCTCCAGCAGGATCGACCCGGTACTGGCCAGGAACCAGCCGAGGGCACCGGTGTCCGCCACCGTCACCCTGGTCGCGGTCAGATCGGCCTGCTGCTCCACCGCGACCGCCGGTTTGCCCGCGTCCCGTACGGTGCTGTCCTCGACGGTGAGCGTGCTCTGCCCGTTGAGGAAGATCCCGTTGCCTTCCGCCGAATCCACCGTGCAGGACCGCATCAGGAGGCCGCCGTCCCCGGCGACGACCACACCGGAGGTGCCGAGGCCGGACAACGTGCAGGTATCCAGCACGCTGCCCTTGCCCGCCGCGACGACCACCCCGGCGCCCGCCGGATTGCGCACCGAGCACTCGCGCATCAGCACGGTCCCGCCCTCGCAGGCGTACACCGCCGCCCAGCTCGCCGCCCGCACCTCGCATTCGGTGGCGCTGAGCTGCCCGCCGGGAACGAAGATCGCGGGCGTCTCCTCGTCCGAGGACACGATCGTCAACCCGGACAGCGCCGCGGAGTCCGCGGCGAGCACGACCGCGGCGCCGGAATTCGCCGTGAGCCGGACGGTCCCCGGGCCGCTTTCCGCGGTGATCGTCACCGGTTTGGTCAGCACCACCTGCTCGCTGTAGTGGCCCGGCTCGACGAGGATCACGGCACCGTTCGGGGCATGGGCCACGGCCTCGCCGATACTGCGGTAGCCCTGGCCCGCCGGGGAAACCGTGATGGTGTTCTTCATGCTCGCTCCTCCGCGCACCCGCCCGGTCATGCGCTCACCCGCTCCAGGCGGCCGCCGAGGCTGGCCGCGGCCAATTCGTGCCGGGTGCGGCAGCCGGTCCGCAAATACAGTTTCGTCAGGTGCTTCTCCACCATCTTTTCGCTGACCAGCACCGTGGCCGCGATCTGCCGGTTCGACATCCCCCTTCGGACCAGCTGGACGATCTGCTGTTCCACGTATGAGAACTCGTGCGGCCGGTCACGGGACGACGGCGCGGAGACGCCGCGATCGGCCATCACCCGTTTGATCTTCGCCCGCAGCGCTGTGCCGCCCAAGGTCGTCGCGAGCCGGTAGCCCTCGTACAGCCACGGCCGCGGCTCGGCGGCGACCAGCCCGGTCGCCAGCAACGCCCACACCCGGTCCGGCTGATGATCACGGCGGCGAGCCATCGACTCGCTCGCCCGCACCCACGTGGCGACCCCGTGCACCAGGCCCTGCGCCAACGCCCACGCCTCGCGTGACCGGGGACTGAGTTCTCGGTGATGCCTCGCTTCCACCTCGGCGAGCACCCGTAGGGCGACCCGGTCGGAGCCCTGTTCCACCGCGATCACCGCGAGCCGCGACAACAGCTCGACCGCACCGGGCCCGGTCCCGCCGCCGGCCTGGTAGGCCTCCCATCCGGCGGTGATCGCGCCGGGTACGTCTCCGGCGAGGTAGCGGCGCCCGCTGTCGACCCAGCCGCGCATCGCGGCGAGTGCGGAGTGGGCGGGCACCTCGTCCAGCCAGCCTTCCGCCTCCCGGTCCGCCCCTCGCCAGACGCACATCTCGGCGGCGAGCAGCCTGGCGAAGCCCATGCCGAGCGGATCTCCGGTTCCGGTCAGCACCACCTCCCTGGCCGCGCTCAGCGCGGCGGACCATCGGCCCGCGGCGTAGTCCTGGCACATCCGGTGATAGGCGGCCAGCGGTCCGATCGTGGGTACCTCGTAGACGGGGCCCAGCACGGCCCGCAGCACCGGGACCAGGTCGCGCCGGGCGCAGGCGATCGCGGGCTCCGGGCCGAGCCGTGGCCGTCCGTCCCGCTCGCCGGTCAGCGGCGTGACCGCCCGCTCGACGTCCGCCGGGGTGATCGGCTCCCCCGCGAACCAGCGGTCGCACAAATCCGCCGCGGGGCCGGATCTGACCGGCAGCGGCAGCCGCCTGCCGAGGTGGATCGCGGCCAGCGACCCGGCCGCCGCCGTCATGCCACCGCCACCGGGCCCGGCCACCAGTTCCGCCAGCGGCTCGTACCGTCCGGCCCGAAGGAGCGACCCGATCAGTTCCGCTCGCGCCGAATCGGGCGTGCCCACCCCTTGCCGCCACCGCAGCCGGGCCCGCGCCAGCCGGTGTCCGGCGGAACGATCCGGTGCCTGGACCCGCCGGGCCGGCTCGGCCGGCGCCTGCTGAGCGGGAAGAGCGTCTCCGGCCAGCGCCGCGTGTTCGAGCAGGATCAGCTCGCCCGGGCCGCCGATTGGGCCGTCGTCCAGCAGGGCGCGGGCGATACCGGCGTGCAGGTGCCGGACGGCGTCGGCACCCGCCCGCTCGACCACCGCGTCGGCGAGCGTGGGGTGGCGCACGTGCAGCCGGGCGGAGCGATCGCTGGACAGCACGCCGTCCAGCACGAGCCGGTCGAGCGCGTGGCCGCATTCCGGCAACGGTGTCGCGGTCGCGACGGCGAAGGCGGGCAGCTGGGCGAGCCCGAACGTGGCCTCGCTCGCGGCCAGCAGCACCAGGCCGGTGCCGACCTCGCCGAGCTGCCGCAGTCGCTCCAGGCGCGGATGGCCGTCCGGCAGCGGGATCGGTGCCGCCGGGTCACGCAGGCACAGATGGTGACCCACGACGGCGAACCGGCCCCGGCGACGCAGATCGGCCAGGACGGGAAGCAGCGTGCCCGGATTGCCCAGCAGATCGCCGAGGCGGGCCCGCAGTGCGCTCAGCACGCCTGGGTCGACCGGTGCCCCGCCGAACCGACGGATCAGCGTCCGGGTGTCCTCTTCGGACAGTGGGGCAAGGTCGAGCACGTGCTGGGCGAGCGGTTCCAGGGCAGGCTCGGCGGCCGGACGCGCGTTTTCGCGGGTGGCGGTGGCCACTACCGGCACCCCGGCCCGCCGCGCCAGCCGCAGCAGCACGGCGGGCCGCGGGATCCGGTCGGCGTCGTCGATCAGGATCGCCACTTTCCCGCCCAGCGCGGAAAGCAGGGCGGAGAGCGCACCGGGCAACGTGGCCCCGCGCTCGACCCGATGGGCCTCGATTGTCCAAAATAGACTGAGTTCGCTCAGGGGGGAGAGCAGATCCGGCCCGGCGTCGAGTTCCTCGAACCGCTCTCGGATCTCGGTGAGCAGCGGGAAGATTCCGAACGGGTCCCGGTCCATCGCGCCGCGAATACTGAGCCGCAGGACCGTTCGGCCCTGTTCGGCCAATGCCGTGCCCAGCCGGGCCAGCACCGCGGACTTGCCGCTGCCCGCCGCACCCCGGACCAGTGTCACGACAGGCCGGAGCGCGAGCTCGCGCAGGGCGGCGAGCTCCTCCTCGCGGCCTACGAACCCGGTGCCCGTCCGTCCCATGCGCGCCTTCCTCCCTGGTTTCGGGCTGCTTCTCCGGATCTGCCGTCCAGACGCACCCGTAGTGGCACTAGCGGCGCTCTAGCCTTCATTTAGCCAAGTCGGCACACCCGCACAAAGCCGCCCGGCGGATCAGTGTCTTTCGGCCACCCCACTCGGGCTTGTTAGGGCAAGACCGTCGCCGCCGAGGCGGGCGCGTGCGGTCTGGACGGACACAAGTGCTGGTCCGAACAGGAACCCGTGGGTTCCTGCGCACCCGGTCGGCTGGTGGCTGGGCGAGCATGCGCATATGGACGAGCTGCTCGACGTGATCGGCCGCCCGGACCTGCCGCCGCTGATCGTGGTCACCGGGCCGGCCGGAATCGGCCGCACCACGCTGCTGACGAAGGTGCGGGAAGATCTCGCCGCACGCGGCCTGCACACGACCGCGATGCGGTTCAGTCCCGATTCGGACGCCATCCCCGGCTACCTGCCGGACCGGTGGTCCGATCACCGGGATTCGCCGTGGCCGGTGGCCAAGCCGGTCACCGGCGCGTTCGAAGACCCTGTCCTCGCCCGTTTCACCGCGGCAGGCATGGCCACCACCCTGCTGGCCGCCGAACGGCCGGTCCTGCTCATCGACGACGCGCAGTGGATGGACCGGGACGACATCGCCGTGCTGGAGCAGCTCGCCCACCGGCTGGCGGGCACGGCCGTGAGCTGTGTCTGCGCGGTGCGGGTTCCGGCGATCGCGAGGGACGGCGACCTTCGAAGGGCGGCCATCCGCAGGTTGCGGCGGGACGGGTTGGTCCACACCATCCGGCTGCGCGGGCTTCGCCGCGACGAGGTCGCCGCCGAGCTGGCCTCGATGCTCCGGCACGTACCCGACGCCGCACTGGTCGACCACGTGCGTCGCGGGAGCCGAGGCATCCCTGCCGCACTGCACGACTCGGTCGAGACGCTGCGACAGGCCGGCGCGATCCGGTTCTCGGCAGGCCATGCCTACCTCGCCGGTGATGGAGAGTCCACCGGCCCCATGGGCTACCGCAGGCTCACCACCGCCATGCTGGAACTGGGGCCGGACTCGTGGACCGCCGCCAAGGCGGTCGCCGTCCTGTACCCGCTCGGCGCGGCGCTGCCCCGGCTGCTCGCCGAGGCCCTCGCCTGCACCGAAACCGAAGCGGCCGGCCGGATCGCCCTGTTGCGCCAGGCCGGTGTGCTGCACCGTGGCCTGGCCGGGACGTCATGGCGCTTCCCGATCCCGCTGGTCGCGACCGCACTGGTCGGCTCCCTCGGACCGTATGAGAAGCAGCACCTCGCCAGGATCGCCGTCACCGCACTGTGGTCGGGTGCCGCACACTGCGCGGATCCGGACTACCTCGCCGACCAGGTCGCGGCCGCGGGCAGGCTCGTCGACCCGGCACCGGCTCGCACCACTCTGCTGGCCCGTGCGCAAGCGGCCCTGTCCGACCGGCCGGACAGGGCCAGGCGCTGGCTCCGTGCGGCCGCCGACCTCGCGGTGGGCATCGAGCAGTACGCGAGCCTCGCTTTCCGGCAGGTGCTTGCCGGTTACCTGGCCGGAGACGCCGACGGCTGCCTGGACGAGGCGGCCTCCCTGCTGGAGCACTGCCCGGAGCAGCTCCCCCCCGGCGCCGTCCAGGTTCTGCAGCTGATGGTGGTGTTCGCCCGGTATGCCAAGGGCGACTTCGAGACGCTCCGGCAGATCGCCGAGCGGCGGGAAGACCGGCCGCTCGGTCCCCCGCCCGGCCCGGTACCCAGGGCGACGGCGTTGAGCCTGCTGGACCGCTGGGCCGAAGCGAGAAGTCTGCTCACCAGGACGGCGGAAACCTGGCACGGCAACGAGATCTCTGCTCTGTTCGGCGGCTGTCTGCACTCGCTCGCCGAGTTCTGGGGCGGTCGGACGAAGGAGCTCGAACCCACGACGCGGCTGGGCGATGGCCCACTCTCGCGCACCGCCGGACCGCACCGGACGCAGCTGGTCGACGCGTACGCGGCCGGCCTGCTGGCCACCGGCGACCTGAGCGGCACCGAGAAGCTGCTGACCGGTTCGGATGTTCCGGCCGAGAAGCTGAGCCTGTCGGGCAGGGCGCTGCTGGCCGCGATGCGCGGGCGGGCCGGGCAAGCGATCGAGCTCTGTCGCCGTTGCGTGGCCACGGTCCCGCTGCGGGGCGGCGATCCCGGCCGTGCCGCGATGTTGCTCGAGGTCACCGAGCTGCTGGTCGCGCAAGGAAAACCCACCACAGCCAGGGAACTGCTGGCGAGCGGCCGGGCCGCGGGCCCACCGCCTGCCCACCTTCTCGACTGTGCCGAAGCCCTCATCGACCACGCCCTCGGCGAGCCGGACGACGCGATCAGCCTGCTCCGGCAGGCCCTGGCGTCGGCGGCCGCGAACGACCTGCTCGTCGGCACCGACCTGTGCTGGTCACTGCTCACCGAGCTCTCGCTGGCCAACGGAGACCAGGACACGGCGGCGCGGTGCCTCGTGGAAATAGACAGGGTCGCCGAGGCGATGCCCACCGGACGTGCCGCCACGCACGCGTTGCTGATCCGGGCGAGGGTGACCGGAGACCTCGCGGCGGCCGAAGCCTGCCTGCGGCTCGTCAGGGAACGCGGGCAGCCGTTCGAGCTGGCCAGGTCGATCTCGCGGCTGGTCGACGGCGGGCTCGGCGACCCGGCCTTGCTCGCCGAGGCCTATGAGCTTTTCGGCGGGGACGCCCTACTGGAGCGGGCGTGGCTGCGCAACCTGATGCGGGCGCACGATGTCCCGGTCCCTGGTCGGCGGGAAACCTTGGCCGAGAACGAGCGGTTACTGGGCCTGCTGGTGTCCGAGGGGCTGAGCAACAAGGAGATCGCGCGAATGCTGCGGACCAGCCGCAAGAGCGTCGAAGGCCGGCTGAACAGGCTGTTCACCCGCACCGGCCTCACCTCGCGGATCGAACTGGCGAGAACCCTGCTCGGCGAGGCCCGCTCGACCGAGTGATCAGTACCTGAAGGCCACCTTCCTCTGTCCAGTGTCAGGGCTTCGGCAAAGTCGATTCGCGGGGGTCGTGAGTGGCAATGATCGTTCTGACCCGCTTACCACTCACGACCCGGCAAAGTCGTCATGGTCGCGTCCGATTCGAGCCTACGGCCGGGGCGGTTTCGCGTGATCAGATGGACGACATACGTGTCTGGATGGACGACACCCGGCCGTCGCCGAGTGTCGTCCGTCTGACCACACGTGCCGTCCACGCACGACCCTGTCTGTACCGGCGGCCAGGTGCCGACCTTGACCAAGGGGTCGCGAAAGCCCTCCACTCACGACACGTCGCCCCATCCTTCGGTAGCCGGCCGTCGCTGCCGAGGGATTTCCCTACATGGCGCGTCCGTGACGGCGACACCGGGTCGGTCTGATGGGCCCGGCCGTAGATTCGTCCGGGTAGGCACAAGACGTCACAGAGGACGGCAGGCACTGTGGAAACGACGGTCGTGGATCCGTACGCCGTGGACAGGGTGCGTCAGGTGATCGCCCGCATCACGGCCACGTTGACGGAGTTGGCAGCGCACCAGGGCGAGCTGGCCGACGACGTGCTGGGGCGGGTCGAGGGCGCGACCGCCGTGGTGGCGGCCGCGCGGGAGTTCGAGCGGACGCTGCGCGCCGAACTGCGGTCCGCCGGGTATCTCGTGCACACGATCGGCAGCGAGTCCGGCAGGCTCCTGCTGGAGACACAGGCCATCGACCACGAGAACAGCCAGAGGATCGGCCGGCATGAGCCTTGTTGACGACCTGGCCGGACTGCCGGGAGGTGTGGTCGTGGCCGACGCTCTCCGGCCGCTGGGCAACGCTTCGCCCGGCGGCGCGGAGGAACTCGCGAAGAACTGGCGAACCGCGGGGACACAGTGCACCGCGGAGGTGCCCACCCTGTCGAAGGCCTGGCATGACGCGGAGGATGGCATGGTCGGCGCCGCGGCGGAATCCGGAAGCGCGCTGGTCGCCAAGCTGGTCAAGGCCGGCGCCGAGCTGGAGCAGGCCTCGGTGAGCGCGGCCGACGCGCTGGACAGGGCCGCGGATTCCGTGCTACGCGCACAGAACTTCGCCAGGGCGAGGTCGGAATGGCTGCTGTCCTGGGTGCGCAGCCAGGACGCGGTGTACCCGGACGTCGCCGCCGACAGCCGAAGCTCCGCCATTTCCGCGGCCGCCAGGCACATCGCCACAGAGATCGGGTCAGCGACCGACACCGCGGTGGCCGAACTCGACGCGTCGGCCGCCGCGTTGCGCAAAGCCACGGCCGACGCGACCTCCTTCTCGAAGATCGAGATCGCCGCCAGCGTGACCCACCACGGCCACGCTGGTCGAAACCCGCGGGCGAACCCGTCCCCGGACTTCTCCATCCGGGCCGTCACCGGCCAGGAGGGGCACCACGACGGCGACGACGCGCAGAGCCACGAAGCGCACGACAGGCAGTCGTCCGGCGGCTCCTCCGGTGGTGGCACGGACGGTGGTGGTGGTGGTGGCGGCGGCGGCGGTGGTGGTGGTGAATCGGGACCGAGCGGCCCGCCGCCCACCGGAGAGGTCCGCGACTGGATCACCGAGGCACTGCGCATCCTGCGCGAGTACGGCGTCGACACCAGCTCAATCGATCCGGCGGACCTGGCGGCGATCATCCAGCACGAGTCCGGGGGCGACCCGCACGCACAGAACAACTGGGACTCCAACGCGGCCGCCGGGCATCCGTCGAAGGGCCTCATGCAGACCATTCCGTCGACGTTCAACGCGTACAAACTGCCCGGCTACGACGACATCTGGAACCCGGTGCACAACATCATCGCCGCCGTCCGGTACGCGCTGAAACGGTACGGCTCGATCGACAACGTGCCCGGTGTCGCCGGGCTGGAGAGCGGGCAGGGCTATGTCGGATACTGACCCGGGCTCCGTCACCCCATGGGCGACGATCGGCAACGCGTTCGTGATCACCGCCGGTGAGGCCATCGGTGAGCACGCACGCGCCCTCGCGATGTCCGTGGCGGCCGATCCCGGCCACGAACTGGTGATCGCCGACCTGCCGGGTGACCCGACGGTCGCGATGTGGGAGACGCTCGCGGAGGCGATCCCGCGAGGCAGGCAACCGCTCCGGCTGGTCATCGCCGGCGGCTATGGCGAGGCGACGACCCTGGCCGGGCACTGGCTGGCCGAGCGGCTCGCCCGCACCGTGGTCGTGCCGGACGGCGAAGTGCACCAAGGCGCCAACGGCTCCCTCCTCGTGCACGGCCGCCCGGGCAGCGGGTGGCTGACCTGCCGTCCACGGCAACGGTCACACTGGGAGGCCAAACGCTTTCCCCGCCCGTCGTGGGACAGCCGCGCGGTCGGCGACGTGCTGGCCACCGGGTCGAACGGCATCGCCGAACCGATACCGGCGGGGATGTGGCTGCATCCCGCGGCCGATGACGAACACGTCGCGCGGCACCGACAGCGTCTGATCGAGGCCGTCCCTTGCCGCCCGGACGCGATGACCGTGCTCGTCGGCTGTCCCGGCATGGCCCCGGTTCCGATCGAGGATGTCGCCTACCTGCGGAGCTGTCTGCCGGATGACATCCGCGCGGGGATCCGGTTCGCCACCTACGGCGGTGTCACCGTGGGGCCCGGCGGCTACTTCGGTCAGGCGCTGGCCCAAATGGTGCACCAGCCCGTGGTGTGCTACCCGGGCGTTCCGGTGGGTGGCGCGGAATGGCCCGAGATCCACACCGTCTGGCCGAACGGGTCGCTCGGCTGGCGTTGCTTCGCCCGCGAGGTCGAGTACTTCCCGGCCACGGACACGACTGCCGCGACACCCGCCGTACGCACCCATTGGCTGCCGTTCGCCGGGGTCACTCAGCTGGATCCCGCCGCATACTGGTACACCCCCGACGCGGTGATCGAGATCGTGCAGGCCGGGTTGTGGCTGCGGCCGCCGGAGGGGTACGGCAACGCGGACGCCGTCCGGTCGCACCCGTGCGACCACGCCGGGCCCAAGGTGTTCTTCGACGACACGACCGAGCAGAGCGCCACGCGGATGCATTGGCTCGCGCGCGATGTGGCCAGCCGGATGCCGCCGGACGTCCGGACCCGCACGGGTCTGGTCGCGGCCAGGACGGTCGGCAGGCACGCTCCCGCCGCGCCGCCGCCCGGGCAGGTCCCGCGGCCGGGCCCGGTCCCCTTTCTGCGGCCGGAAACCCAGGGCGCGGCGGAATTGCCGAGGCCGCAGGCCAGACCGGCCCCGGAAGCCGCGGCGCAGGCTCCGGCCGGGGGCCTGGGCACGGAGCGTGCCTGGCTGCGAGAAACCCTCGGCCTCGAGTTCGACGCGATGGCCGGTTCGGTGAGCCTTGCCGTCGCGGAGCACGCGGGAGCCTGGGTGCTCGGTCAGGCGGCCGAGGACGACATCCACACCGACGCGGTCGCGGTCCGGCTGTACCTTTCGGCGCGCGGGGAGAAGATCGACCGGGCTCTCCGGTTCGGGGAGACCGGCCCGCACGTGCCACTCGCCCGCTGCGCGGCGGCCGGACTCGCGCGGCTGCCTGCCCACCGCGGGGTCGTCGGATACCGGGCTTCCCCGACACCCGCGCAACTCCAGCTGTACCGGAACCACGACGTGGTGACCGACTGGGGATTCACCAACGCGCTGACCGAACCATGCCCGAGCCAGCGGGGTGAGGTCGACGTACTGCTCTGGTCGATGACCGCGCGGCTGAGCCAAGCCCTCGAACCGGAAGGCGACGAAAAGGTACACGGGCGGGCACTCTTCTTGCCTGGCACCCGTTTCCGGGTGCTCGAAGTAGTGGCGCCGGAGCACGGCCGACAAGGCCGGGTGCTACTGCGCGAAACGTCCGAGCGGGAGGACGACCCGGCACTGACCCAGCAGGCAGGCCACCTCGACGAACTGGCGGCCAACTCGCTCCGTGCCGCGGCCGAGCAGTGGGCGCGGGCCCAGCCGGACCGCAAGGTCGGCACGGCGGCCCACGACCGGTTCGGTGAGCTGCCCGGCCTGCTGCCACGCTGACCGAGGAGGAGGAAATGCCGGAAGACACCGTGGAAGAGCCTGCCGCGGGGGTCGAAGCACCCGCGCTGGTCGATCCCGCATGGAGACCTTCCGACGAGCACCCGGTCGCGCCGCTGGACAAGATCATCGGCGTCTGGGTGGCGGACGCCGAGGGGCAAGAGCCGTTGTTCCGGCCGAACCCGGTGTACGTGCCGACCGAGCCCGGCGCACATCTGGACCTCGTCGACGGCGTACTGCGACTCCTGGCCAACGGAGCGGGCGTGGGTGCGCCACAGCTGGCCGCGGCGCTCGCCGACGCGTTGCTCGGCATAGCCGTGGACGACAAAGGGGCAGCTCTCGTCCGCCCGGCCCCGGACGGGATGCCCTCGGTGCTCGTGGCCACGGCTCCCGGCCACCGGCCGCGCGTCGACACCCCGGGCTGGCGAGCGGTGACCGTGGCGAAACTGGCACGGTTCCTGCCCGGACAGGGGGTGGACGTACTGCTCAACCCGGGGGCGCCCACCTCGATGCGAGTCAGTGCCGAACTGATTCGCCAGGCCGCCGGACTGCGGGGTGGCGACCTGCCCCGCACGGGACCGTTCGGGCAAAGCCGAGGGCCCGAAAGTAACCGGATCCGGTCCGACGGCTGAAAGAGCTTGTTTACTTGGCGTACGGCGACCAGCCGACATCGACCTATCGAGATGGGGTTCTTATGCTTCGCAAGACAACGGCGGGATTCGGCGCCGCGCTCTCCCTTTTCGCCACCGCCACGGCCGTCGCCCCCGCGGCGGTGGCCGACACCCCGCCCTCCGGGGTTTGGGTGTACGTCCAATCCTTCGAAGCACGCAATTCGACCGAAGCGGCTTTTGCGCAGCTTCTCTGCGACAGAATGGGCCAAAGCCGTCCCGAGGCCCGTTCCTACCAGTGCGTTTCCGTTCCCGGCTACGTCCAGTTGTGGGAACTGCGCTGACCCGCGCACGAGGAAGATCGGCACGGCGGCTCCCGGCTGCGGCGGCCGGCCCGTCGACTCGAAAGCACACTACCGTCGACGACCTTCCGACAACGCGAGGTATTCCATCGGCCTCGGATTCGACATTCGAACGAAATTTCAGAAGTCGACACAACCGAAACTTGCATCGAAAGGGGCTTCAGGATGTGCACCGCGGAGAACTTCGGCTTTTTTGACGACATCATCGAACGGATCGAGAAGGAACAGGAAGACCTGCCGGCAGTGAAGGCGAATGTCGCGACGAAGGTGACGTGCCCGGATTACGACACGTCAGACCCGATGCGACCACAAGCCCGATACTGAGGAGCGCGCAGCCGCGGAGAATCGTCGGCTCATCGGGGCGTTTCACTGATTCGGACCACGCCGCTGCTGAGCAGGCTGTCTTCGACAGCGGCAGTATCCGGTACCCGACCACACCGCCGTTGGCAAGGGAACAAGTTCACCCAGAGGAGAACAACCGCTCATGTGTGGGCACATTCGTGCCTACGCCGACATCCACCCTTGGCCGTCGCCCGCAAGACGTCACGGAGTCTCGCGACGGATCCGGTCGCCGGGGCGCGCCGTTTCGACCGGCGTATCACCGCCATCGACTCGCCACCACGGTCGAGCACACTCACATGATGGCTTTGTCCCAGCTCCGCCACGACACTGAAGCCCGCGCCTTACCAGGTAGCGCATCACTGACCGTCGGGAACACCAGCCGGGGAGCCCCCCAAGCCCGCAGGGGCCCCGGCCGCTCGTCGAAGGTCTTGTTGCGAAGCATGGGCGAAGAGAACGTCGCAGCGTCGTCAGGCAGCACTCGAACACTTCGGCGACACGTCACTGGAGTGACTCCAGCGCAGCGGCGGCGTCCAGCGCGTCGCCTGTGCCGACGCCGAGTTCCCGGGCGGCGCGGGCGTACTTGTCCGCAGCCCGCAGAAGGGCCCCTTTGCCCTGCCGGTCCGCCGAGTTCGGCGACGACCGTCCCCTTGGCGCGAGCGGTGTACACCCAGCCGTCTGACGTAGGGGAAGATCTCGTGGTGGGCACGCCAGTGGGCGGCGATCACCACGAAGCTGAGGGCGAAGGCGATGTATTCCTTGCCGTGGGCCGAGATCGAGCTCAGTATGGCGCCGGTGGTGTCGCCGTGGGGGATGGGGAGGTCCAAGGCCAGCAGGGTGAACGCGATCGCGATCACCGCGTCGACGAAGATGATGAGCCGCTCGCGTCTGCCCGTTCGCGTCGGGGCCGGTGGCGGTCGTCATGCCGCGACCGATCGGGTGGCGGCCGCGAGCCGCCGGGATCGCACGGCCAGGATGATCATGACCGCCGGGATCAGGATGTCGGTGACGAGGACTCCGCCGGTGTTGCCGGGGGAGTGGTCACCGCCCGCGAACCACTGGTAGACGTGGCCGATCGCGGCTCCCCAGAGGAACATCCCGCCGCCGATGCCGATGGTGATGCGTTCGCGTGCGGACGCCGAGGCTGCCCGGAAGCCCATCACGGCCAGCGCGAGGTTCGCGAAGGCGATCTCGAACATGAACGGCGTCCGGTCGAAGCCGATCGCCGTGGCCATGACGTCCGGGAAGGCGAGAAAGGCGACCGTCATCCACAAGCTGCCGCAGCCGAAGGCGCCGATGGCCCACCAGCGCTGCCAGATCTCGAGTCGCTCCTGGGGTGAGGTCACCTGGCGAGTGCGGAGGAAGGCTCCGATGGCGGGCACCACGACCCAGACCAGCGGGAAGGCGGATTGGGCGAGGTAAGAGAAGCTGTCCATGGCTTCAGTCTTACCTTGTTAATATTAACGTGTCAACACTCTGCTATGGTGGGCTGGTGGATGACGGACTCGCAGACCTGTTGCATCGCGTGGTCATGCTGATGGGCGAAGCTGCCCGTCGGCGTGCCGACGACTCCGACGGTTCGACCTACAGCCAGATACGCCTCCTCGGCACACTCGAGGAGATCGAGCCGGCGACGCAGCATCGGCTCGCGCAGGCGCTCTCGATATCCGACCCGGCGGTCAGCCGGGCGCTGCGACCGCTCGAAGCGGACGGCCTGGTGCGGATCGTCGTCGACCCCGAGCACGCGCGGCGGCGGCTGGTCCGTCTCACCGAGTCCGGCCGGAAAGCCTTCCACGCTGCCGGAAAGCCGCTCTACGACGAGTTCCGCACGGGGCTCGTCGCGGCCGGATTTCCCTACGAGCGCTACCTCGAAGACACCCTTCGGCTAGCCAAGGCCCTCGAAGCCGATTGAGCACACCGCTACGCGTTCGACAGCACCACTCACGTCCGAACCGATCCAGTCTATTTGGAGAGACAATGACCTCGCGACAGCAGGACTACTTCCTCGGCAACGAACCAGTGTCCCGTGATCCTGCCGCCTTGCGTCCGCTGTGGATCCAGGTGACTCCCGGCAGGACGGAAGAAGTTGCTCTTACTGGACGCGCTTGGGCCCTGTCGGTGATTCCCATTGCTCGGCTGTTGTTATCGAACGACCATCCTTTCCATCAGTCCACACGACAGGAGGTCGACATGTCCTTGGGGCATAGACCGTCCGATGTGGACCGGCGGAAGTTCGCGGCGGCCAACGCTTCAGCCCTGTCCGGCGTCTGACAACCGCGGCGGCGTTTCATGGGGACCTCGGCGGGCGCGGGCACGGGCCGCACGCTGAAAAGGTTCTTGCGGGCGGGAACAACTCGTCAGCTGGATCGACGACGGCATCGGCGCGGACACCATCGCCTACTCCGACTTCGACCTCACCAACCGCGGCGTCGGGGGCTTCACCTCTGACAAAGGCGGAGAGCAGCTCGCACTCGGGAGAACCGCGGGCGAAGATCTTCATGGAGCTTCGACTGAAGCCGTTCATGGCGGTCACCTTGCTCTTGCCGTGGTTCACGCGTGCCGTCGAGGGCATCGCCGGCTGTCGAGGACAAGTGGTCTCCGGATGACGAGCCGTGCTTCTTCCGGCGCGCACGATCGGCCGGCATTGCCCGTACTTTCACCCGAGAAAGGTGTTACAGGGCAATCTTGCCACGTATAGAGGTCTGCGAGTTGTTCAGGCCCGGATCAGGTCGATATAAGTCTTGTGAGTCTATTTGGGCAATGAGGGCCGTAGCTCATGACGGGCTCCGAAGGTGGCGTGGTGCGTTTGCGGATCGGTGCCCCGGTCTTCTTGCTTGGCTCGAGCTATCGACGCTCACACAGCAGCACACTATGCATCAGGACTGACGTGCACGAAGGAGATCCGTGACGACGGAAAGCATCGTTTCGGCTGTCGCTGAACACGAGTGGGTCGACGAGGTCCATCGAACGCCTTCGGGCGCACTCCTGGTCCGGCCTTCGGGTGACGCGGTGAACTTCGGTCCCCGAACTTGGTCACTGGTCGGCGAGTATCTGCAGAACTGGGCCAATCTGTACGACTGGGCGTTCACGTCCGCCGATCTCGACGATCGAGCCGACGCGGACATCGTCGGACTCACCAGCGGCAATGCCCTGCCTGAGCACGAAGCTCGCGACTGGATCGAGCAGACGGCGGCCTTGGTATTGGAATCCAGGCCGCGGCGGGTGCTTGATCTCGGCTGCGGGACCGGGCTTCTGATGCGACATCTACAAGGGCGCATCGGATGCTACGTCGGGGCCGATCCTTCCAAGTACGCCGTGGATCGGGTCCGTGAGGCGCGCTTGCCGGGCACTCACGCTGTGATCGCCGGAGCCCACGGCATCGCTTCGCCGCAGGTCAAACGGGCGATGAGCGAGGTCATGGGGGCGGGACGGCCTGATTGCGTGCTGATCAACAATGTCGCGCAGTGCTTCCCGGGAACCCAGTACCTCGCAGCCGTGCTCGGTGACGCCATCGATCTCGTCGAACCGGGTGGCCGGGTGATCCTCGGCGATCTGCGGCACCACGGGCTGAGCGACGAGTATCATCGTCGGCAGACTTCCAACCCACGTTGGCCCTCTGGGCACTTCGGCGGAGAAGAGGAACTACTCCTCGACCCACGGCTGGTCATGTTCTTCGCCAACGTCTCGGGCAGGAAGGTCAAGACCTCGGTGCGTGCGAAGACACTGCGCGGCGACAACGAAATCACCCGATATCGATACGATGTGGTGCTGTATGTCGAGACGCAGGACGCTCAAGCAGAGCTCGATCAGGTGTGCTGGGAGGATCTCTCAGGAGACCGCTTCGAGAGGTTGACCCGGCTGGTCGAAGCCGGCCCCGTCGTCGTCACAGGAATACCCAACGCGTTGCTGAACCCCTCGGCGGGCGGCGTCACGGCCAACGCGTTGAGTTCCGTGATCAAGGGGACAGGCCTGGTGGTGGAGGTCGCGCTCGACGACCCGGGAAAGCTCGATATCCGGCCCTCGAATGGCCACATTTCACAAACTCGAACCCTGCCGCCACGGGATGAGCCGATCGACAGGTTCATCACCCGCCGGCTTCCGGAGGTGCTTCGCGGTTACTTGGCCGAGAGTTGCCCGGGGACACGACTGCCGGAGATCATCGTGGATCCCAAACCGATTCGGTGACGGTGCCAGACCCTCATCGCCGCCGAGCACCAGATCCGGTGAGCGACATCGTGCTCTCATTGATCGATCACGGGTACCGACCCTCACCCATGACGAGTTCGTCCGCCTGCCTGGTCTCATCAGTGCGCGCAGCGCCAGAGCGCTACTACTTCCGGAGACATCGCCTCGGGCAGTCCAGTCAGCTCACCTTCCGCCAAACTGGAACGCCTGGAAGCCACCCCGACATCGGTCGGCCTACGTGCCGTACCTTTCTTCATCGAAGAGCGGCACACCCACAGCCCCGCAGGGCGTCCGAATTCGCGCGGAAGCGTCTGTCCCACCTGTCGACAGCAGCACCCGTGCGCCACGGCTTTCCACCGTCGCGAGGCTCAGGACGCCAACGACCCCCGACTCAGCTGAAAGGACTCGGATGAAATCCAGTGAGATCACGTCTATAGGTCAAGTTGCAGAAGCTTTCTGAGATGTGTTTCGACGATATAATCGCCGGCGTCGAACCCGGGCGAGAAGTAAGTTCGAAGACCATAGGTTGCCCGCTGGGGCGCCTGTCCGGTCTTGACTCTCACGCCCTGGGTTACGATCGATTCGGCAGTCTTTTTTCGCGGCCGCGGCGGCTATGTTGATTGATGAGGTGGCTGAATGTCCCCAGTGCTTACCGGTAAAGTGCTTCGGTTCGATGATGTTCGCGGCTATGGCTTTGTCGCACCGGACGTGGGCGGCGAAGACGTCTTTATTCACGTCAACGACCTCGAGTGCGACAAGCGGCTGATCGCGCCCGGCGTACGGGTCAAGTTCGCCACTGAAGAGGGCGACCGGGGTTTGAAGGCGTCGCGGGTAAGCCTGGCTGAGCAACGGGCAGAGGTGCATGTTCAGGAGATCGCCGACAGTAAGTCGATGGCGGTCGCGTACGAAGACGACGTGGCATGTGATGTCTTGACCGTCCATGAGCTGCGTGATGAGCTCACAGAGGCCATGCTCACTGGCGTACCCTCCCTGACCGGGCAGCAGATCCTCGCCGTGCGGGAGAACATGCTCGCGCTCGCGCGCAAGCATTGCTGGATCGACGAATAGGGACAGCGTGCTCATGGGGCGACTCCCGGCGGAGTCCCAGAACCGAGAAGCCTGGAATCCTGTATCGGCGACGTTCGCCGATACAGGCACCGGTCGGCCGCACCCTCCGGGAAATCGTGGATGCAGTTGACCTGAAGCGATCTCCTGCCGGATCGGCGGTCTTCCGTCGACAAGAATTCGTGCCGATCGGCCAGGACGAGTCGAGGGGTGGCGGCGGCGGGCCCTGGCCGCCCGGTGCGGGCTCCCGAACGCCGTCGAGCCCCGTTCGCCAGTGAGGCCGTGCCTGCCTGCAGAGCGTTCCTGAGCCGGTCGTGGTGCAGGATTCGGGCGAGTCGTCGCGTGCGTACACACGCCCGAGCAGGTTGGTGCTGATTTCATTCAGGTGCTGCGGGTTTCGGCTCGGCGGTTCATCGCGCCCCGTCCTGTCACCCGGTCCGCCTGGCGTGGAACCGACGCATCCCATCCCGCGACACGCTCTTGAACTACCCGGCATCGGATCCAGGCCGTGGACCGCACTCAGCGGCGGAGTGCGGGAAACGCAGAGAATACTCCGCTGTCCGTCTCGACGCCACTCACTCCGTCAACATTGTCTCGGTAGTCAGGCCCATTGACCCGGCGGGGCAGTTCTTCGGCGCTTTTATCGCGCGAGGACATCGATCATCGCGATAATGCAACAGTGATACGAATCGGATTTACCACGCCCAGAGAATCAGGTCACGGAGGATTCAGTTCACTCGAACGTCAAAAGGCGACCTCGCCCGCCATTGCGATGTCGATCGTGAATCCGGTCGGCACCGCGGCGGCGACCGACGAGGTTCCGCGCACAGGCAGAAACAACTTCCCGAACGGCACAGTGCGTCCGATCGACGAACCCGAGTCATGAGCGATGTTTCGCAAATCCGGCGAGTGCGCCGTCGACGACAAATCGGACACCGGCCGGCAATAATCGCGCCCAGTGGTACGGCGACGGACGTCGGCAGCCAGAGAATCCGGTGGGCAATGGGTTCTGTTCACTCTTCCCAACCACCCGGCGGGGTGGATGTCCAAGACATCAGGATACTTTGAGCGATTCCCACAAGTATAGGTTACTGGATCATCGAACCATTCAAGGAGCTCCCCCGCATGTCCGACACCACCATGTCCGAGACCGCCACCGTGGTCAGGCGATTCTATGACACGCTGAGCACCGGCGACCTGACGCTCGTCGACGAAGTGCTCGCGCCCGACTGGGAGGCTGTTCCCGCGCTGAGCACCGACGGCCCCAAGGGCTGGAAGGCCACCATCACCTACCTGCGCACGGCGCTCAGCGACCTCGAACTCATCATCGAAGACTTCGTCGTGGACGGTGACCGGGTCGCCGTGAGCAGCACCTGCCGCGGGGTCCACACCGGCGAACTGCTGGGCGTGGCCGGCACCGGGCGCCAGGTCGAATTCCAGGCCATCGATGTCCACCGGCTGGAGCACGGCCGGATCGTGTGGAGCAGGCACCTGGAGGACAACTTCGGCCTCGCCCTCCAACTCGGGCTTACCTTCACCCCGACGTCCTGAGCAGGACACCGGCCGGAAACATCGCGCTGATCACCGGTGCGGCACGGGGAACCGGCGGCGACGACCCCAACGCACGCTCCGAATAAGCGACACGGATCCCTTTCACACTGATTTCCCTGGAGCAAAACCGGTGCACGCCACTGCTTCAAACCGCACTAAGGGGTCCTGACAGAATGATCTCGAGTGTGGTTTGATGCTGTCTCTCGTTGGTCTTTTGTGAGGGGTGTGCTGGTGGCGCAGCGGCGTCCGTGGGAGATCGATGACGGCCTGCGGGAGCGGATTGAGCCGTTGTTTCCGCGGGTGGAGCGTCGGTATCGGTATCCGGGGCGCAAGCGGCTGGATGACCGTAAGGCGTTGTGCGGGATCATGTTCATCTCTGTACGGCGATTCCGTGGGAGTTCCTTCCGCAGGAGCTGAGCCATGGTCGGGCATGACGTGCTGGCGCCGGCTGCGGGACTGGACCGAGGCCCCGGGGTGTGACACAAGTTGCAAGAGCTACTGCCGGCGGAGCTGCACGCGGCGAACCAGCTGGACTGGTCGCGGGCGGCGGTCGACGGGTCGCATGTGCGGGCGTTAAAAGAGGGCCGAAACCGGCCCTGTCATGATTTCCGTGTAAGCCACGGATGATTTCTTGTCTGATTCCAGTGGAGTGGCAGGCGCCTCGGCACCCGATCCCACCGCTGCGCACGCCCTATGAGCTCGAACCGGACGAGCCCCCTGGAAGGGTTCTTCCAATTCGACACTCCACTTAAGACGGCTCTGATCGTGGCCGGCAGCGTCTGCCTACACCGTCGCGGGATCATTCTCGGCATTGTGTTCTTTTCGTCAACAGCAATGGTGCGTTTCAGGATTCCAGCCGTTGTCGGCTGCGCATCTCGCGGCACGTCCGAGTCCTCCACCGCTGACGAGAAGGCCGGCGCCGAGCAGTTGAACGCTTACCATTACGCTGGATCGCATGATCTCCCAGGAGATACAGGTACTGGCCGGGGAACTAGTCGCCGCCGCCGGTCTGCCACAGATGGTGGACCTGTCCCCGTTGACCGGCCGCGGATTCGAGAACACGATCGTGGTAATCACCTTCGAGGACGAGAGCAAGGCGGTCCTCCGCGTCTTCACCGAGGCCAGGGAGTCTGAGACCGCCAGGGCGGCATTCCTTGCCCAGCATGGTCTTCCCGCCCCCGCACTGCTCGCCGCCAGCGAACACGCCTCGCTCATCGAATTCGCCGAGGGCGCCACGCTCGGCGATCATATCGAGGAAGGGACCGACACGGAACAGGTGTGGCAACTCGTCGGCGCCGCGTACGCACGGGTGCACGCGGTCGCCTTCCCCAGCGGGCTCGCGGGCGAGGACCTCGGCCCCTCGCGCTTCGTACTGACCCCCAGAGACCCTGCTGCCGAACTGCACGCGATCGTGGAAGATTCCGTCCGGGGGCTGCACCGGCTGGCACCGGGCCTGATCCCTCTGCTGGGCGAGTTACACCTGGCCATCGACGCGGCCGCCCCGTCGCTGCGGGGAGCCCGATCGGCGCTGGGACACGGGGACATCAACATGTGGAACGTGCTGGTGTCGACGGATCGCGCGACGCTCATCGACTGGGACTTCCCCAGGGTGGGCGACCCGGCGAAAGAAGTCGCGCTGCTTCACAAACACGCCTCTCTCTACAACGAGACCGGCCTGCCCCCCGCCTTCTTCGCCGGGTATGGCACGCCACAAGAGCCCAACACCACGCTGCACCGGGTCGTGCAAACACTGGGCTGGGCAACCAGCGACGACTTCATCGACTTCGAGAACGACCCCCATCTGCCCGAGGATCTCAAGCAGCGTGCCAAAAACTGGCTGCCGAAACTCGTCGCCTACGTTAGCGAGATGCCCGCGCATCTTGAACGGCTGCGCGAGCTGACCCCCCGCTGACCCGGCACCTCGTTTCGACCGAAGTCGACTTCGGTTGATTTCGTCAGATTAGTTTACGGCCCAGGACCGCAAACACTTCGATCTCCGCTTCGAATGCGTTCGCTGCGGTTTCGACCGCGTTGAGCATGACGTGCCGATCGAACTTGTGGCAGAAGTGGTCTGATCTCCCGAAACCGGGCCGCCTCCGCAGCCACCGACACCCCAGAGACACCGACAACGAACGTCAGTGCCAAAGCCACCGCACCCAAGGCGCGCCGAGCAGAGCGCACGAATTCCTCCCCCAAGTCCACACCGAAGCAAAGGAGAGCGTCCTTCTGAGGCGTGGGCCGAGCAGTTCCTCGACGAGATGTCCTCGCCGCCGGGACGCGCCTACATCCGCGACGCCCTGCTCGGTGACCCGGACGGCACCAACGCCGGCCAGTGCTCGGCGTACGCGGCCGAGCAGATCGAGGTGATCCTCGCGCGGGCCGCCGAACGGGGAGAACAGGCGCCGGACGTGGAGACGGTGCTCGACCGCGCGGTGGCGCCGATGATGTACCGCATCCTGTTCCGGCCGAACTAACTCGGGCCCGCGTACGCGCGGCAGCTGGTGGCGACGCTGGTCGAAGGCGACCGCTGAGCGGACGACCTCAGCGCCGGGCGAGGACGCGCTTTCCCAGCCAGCCCGCGTAGACGGCCAGTCCCGCGAAGCCGGCCTTCCGTGTGGGGCCGGCCGCGATCGCCAGGCCGATGGCGAGTTCGGTGGCGCCGTTGCGGTAGGTCCAGTTGCGGACGTCGTCGGCGAAGGCCAGCTTCGTCACGGGTTCGAAGGCCGCCGGGGCGGCGAAGTGGGCGAGGCCGGTCGCGGCGATGCCGAGGCCGAGGAGCTTGGACATGGAGTGCCTTCCTTGTTCAGTCGAGGACGCCGGCGCGGCGCCAGAGCCGGCGGCTCGGGCCGCCGATGAGGCCGATTTCGGTGAAGTGTTCGACGGCCTTGGCGGCCCACGCCGCCTTGGTCCGGCGCCAGTGCGGGTTCGCGACGGCGACCTGGCGGGCTTCGCGGGGGTCGAGGCCGACGGAGGTGTATGCCTTGGGGTGCAACAACTCCGACGTCGCGACGTAGGCCATCCCGGCGATCGCCCAGCGGATCAGTTCGCGGCCGACGCGGCCGTGGCGTGCCCAGGCCCGGCCCAGTTCGTCCTTGGCGAAGCTGATGTGACGTGCCTCTTCGATGACGTGGATGCGCGAGATCATCCGGATCATCGGCTGCAGGCTGTCGTCGCGCATCATCTCGCGTTGCATGCCGTCGGCGAGTTCTTCGACGTAGATGGCGCCGGCGAACAGCAGCGCCGGGCCGCAGATCGCGCCGAACAGCTTGCCCGCGCGGTGCGCCGAGCGGCTCGGGCGCCGGACGACGCCACCGCTCTTCGCGATCGAACGGGCGAACATGGTGCTGTGACGGCATTCGTCGGCGATCTCGGTGAGCGCGTACTGGGCGTTGTGCGTCGTCGGGTCGCTGTTGTAGACGTGGCGCACGAGGCCCTGCATGAGGATCAGCTCGAACCAGATACCCGATGCCGCCGCGGCCGCCGCCTCTTGGCGGCTCAGCTCGGCGCGCTGGTCTTCGTCGAGACGGTCCCAGAGTTCCGTGCCGTACAAGGAACATCGCTCGGGCGCCTTGCCGTACGCCCCGTCGACCAGCGGTGCCTGCCAGTCGACGTCGACGTCCGGGTCGTAGGACAGCCGCGCGGAGGAGCGCTGCAGGCGCTCGGCGACGCGTTCGCTTTCGGTGTTCGCGGTCATGACGACCTCCTCGGATCCTTGTGCTCGGGCAGCGGTCCGCCGCCGTCGGGGATGACCTGCCCGGAATCGCGGTAGGCCACCGCCTCGTGGAAACCATCGCGTTCGGCGAACTCGCGGAACCAGCGGCCTTCGGGCGTGTGCCGGGTGATGCCGTCGAAAAGCGTCGCGAGCGTCTGGGTGCCGGAAAGGCCCATGTTGTCGTAGGCCTGGTTGATCATCAGTTTCTGCATCACCAGCTGGTTCGTCGGCACGCCGGCCATCCGGTCGGCCAGTTCCTCGACGGCGGCTTCGAGCCGCTCGGGTTTCACCGCGTCGAGCGCGAGTCCCCAGTCCGCCGCGGTGGTGCCGTCGATGGTGTCGCCGGTGAGCAGCATCCGTTTCGCGCGCTGGGCCCCGACGCGGTAGACCCACATCGCGGTCGTCGGGCAGCCCCACACCCGCGCGGGCGGATAGCCGATGCGCGCGTCGGTCGCCATGATCAGCACGTCGCATGACAGCGCGATGTCGCTGCCGCCGGCGATCGCGTGTCCTTGCACCTGGCAGACGGTGGGTTTCAGCGAGCGCCACAGGCTGAAGAAGTCGTCGGTGTTGCGCTTCATCACCCGGTAGTCCTTGACCGGATCCCAGACCGGGCCCTGGTTCCAGCGGCGTTCGGCGTCTTCTTCGGCGAACTGCTTGAGGTCGTAGCCGGCGCAGAACGACCGGCCTTCGCCGCGCACCACGATCACCCGGACCGCGTCGTCCTCGTTCGCCAGCTCCACGGCCTGCCGGATCTCGCGCGGCATGACGTCGTTGATCGCGTTGAGCCGCTCGGGGCGGTTCAAGGTCAGGTACGCCTTGCGATCTTCGACGCGGTACGTGAGCGTCTCAAACGCCATCGGAACCGCCCAGCGCGCGAAGGGTGAAGGTGACCAGCTGCGGGATCGTGTCCGGCCCGCCGTCCCCGGCCAAGGGCCCGACCAGCATTTCCGCGCCCGCGCCGACCAGCGCCGCGGCGGTCGCCTCGGCGTCCTGCGGGGGCAGCAGTCCCCTCGTCACGCCGTCGGCGATGTTCCTGGCGATGACCTCGCGGAACGCGCGGCGGAACACCAGGCGCTCGGCCTCCACCACGGCGTCGACCGGCTCGGCCAGCAGCGCGTACGCCAGCCTCGGCGCCTTCAACGCCCGTCCGGCGAAGGTCTCGATCACGGCGACCACGCGTTCGCGGACGTCACCCTGGGACGCGGCGGCCTCGACGGCGTCGACCTCCCGGGAGACCACCTCGCGGAAGACCTCGACGACGAGGTCTGCCTTGGACGGGAACTGCCGGTACACGCTGCCGGTGCCCACGCCGGCCTGCGCGGCGACCGCGGCCATGGAGCAGCCCGCGTAGCCGGTCTCGGCCAGCAGCGCGATGGCCGCGGCCAGGATCTCGCCTCGCTGCGAGTCCAGTCTTGCTTGCGTCTTCGGGGTCCGGCGGTACGGCATGGCAAGGAGTGAAGCACGGATTCCGCTCTTCAGTCCAGCTCTTCCCGGAACAGTTCGTGATCGACCGCGGTGGCCGTCACGAAACCCATGGCGGCCGCGGTCACCACGAACGTCATGCCCGACGGGCACGATTCCCGTCGCGCCAGGTCACCTGCGGCGTAAACACCCGGTACGCCGGTGAAGCCGGCATCGTCGATCCGCACGGTGCCGTCGTCCTGCAGCACGCAGCCCAGTTTCCCGGCCAGCGGGTCGGCCTGCCGCGTGGTGGCGTGCAGGAACACCGCCGCGCATTCCACCGGGTCGCCTTCGCGGAACGTGATCCGTTCGACTTCGTCCTCGGGTCCCTCCACACTTCGCACCGGCTCGCGGCGCACGTGGACCGCACGTTTGCCCAGTAGCGCCTCGTCTTCGGCGGACAACGTGAAACCGTTGGCGCACAAGGTGACATCCTGGCTCCAGCGGGTCAGCTGGGCGGCGAACATCACGTCCTGCCGTCCCTCGGTGGCCAAGACGGCCAAAGGCCGGTCCCGGAATTCCCAGGCATGGCAGTACGGGCAGCCGAGCACGCTCTTCCCCCAGCGCTCGGCCAGCCCGGCGATCCCGGGCAGGTCCTCGACCACTCCGGTGGCCAGCACGATCCGGCGCGCCTTCACCGGACCGCCGTCCTCGAACACGACCGTGAACCCGCCGCATTCGCCGTCGACGGCCCGGACCCGGCCCTCGCGCAGGCGCACCTCCGGGTACTCCGACAGTTGCTCACGACCGGCGGCCCGTAACGCGTCCGGGTTCATCCCGTCGCAGGCCAAGAGCCCGTGCACCCCCGCGGCCGTCGAATTCCGGCCCCCGCCACCGTCGATCACCAGCGCACTGCGCCGGGACCGGCCGAGCACGAGCGCGGCGCTCAACCCTGCGGGTCCGGCACCGATGATCACCGCGTCATAACCGTCATCGCGCACGGGATGGCCTCTCTGTCCGGGAGTCGGGGCAGCACCCGCATACCCAGGCCGCCCGCGGGGAAACCTGCCCCCGGCGGGTGCCACGTGCTCAATTCCGGTCGATGGTGACCGTCGCCGAACCCTGACCCGGTGCGCGCCGGAGATCGACGGCTCCCTTGCGCTCGCCTTCCACAAAGCCATCGAGGAGACCGTCGACGCGACGCTGCGGAGCGGCCCGTCCGGCCGGGAGGCCATCGACTGCGTGGTGATCGTCACCCACACCGGTTGCTTCAGCCCGGTCAGCGCGGCACTTGCGCGAGATCACCCCGTTCGTGCTGGAAGCGGCGCTCCAGGAGGCCGAAACCGTGCTCGAACCGGTCAGCCGGATCGAGGGGGAACTGCCCCGACGATTCGTGACTGCGCTGCTTTCCCGGCCTGTCGGTCGCGGTGGCACCGTCACGGCTCGGTGACGCGGGGCGACCGGGCCGAGCTGACAGGCATCCCGCCCACGGGAGAGTCGCCCGGTTCGAACTGAACCGGCGGGCCACCGGCCCCGGGTTAGCCCGAATCGGCCAATCCCCCGCCAGCCGGAACGAGTACGTTCTTGATGGTCGGCGAAATCCGCCGTCCGAGGGAAAGGGCCACGATGGATCAGTTTCGCGACACCGCTTCGGCGTTGCGGGAGCTCACCGAGTCGATGCGGCTCGACGAGCCCCGCGACGAGTTGCTGGAACGGGTGGCGAAGAAGGTGGTCGGCCTGCTGCCGGGCGCGGACGCGGCCACGGTGACCCTGTACTCCGACAACGAACCGAGCACTGTCGCCGGGACCGACGACTCCCTGCTTCCCCTCGACAAGGCGCAGTACACCGCGGATGAGGGCCCCTGCCTGAAGGCCGCCGAAAGCGGGATGATCGTCCGGACCCTGCTGGACGAGGACACGGCCGCGCGCTGGCCGGATTTCGCGGCCGCCGCCGACCAGCTCGGCGTGCGATCCGCGCTGGCCTGCCCGTTGTTCGTCCCCGACGAATCCCATTTCCGGCGGCGTGACACCGAGCCGCTGTCCGGCGCGCTCAACGTCTGGAGTTTCCAGAAGGACGCCTTCGACCCGGTCGAAGCGGCCCTGGTCGCGATGTTCACCTCGGCGATCTCGGCGATCATCCTGACCGCGTCCCGCTGGGCCGCCGCCGAACGACAGGCGGAGACCCTGGTCGCCGCGCTGGAGACCAGGGACGCCATCGCCACCGCGAAGGGAATCGTGATGGCACGTCTGGAGCTGAACGCCGAGGAAGCCTTCCGCTGGCTCACCGAGGCGTCGCAGCACACGAACCGCAAGATCCGGGAGATCTCGGTGCTGATCGCGGAAGACCCGGGAGCGGTTTTCGGCCGTTAAGCCAGCGAGACCCGGCGGTTCTCGCGCGAGGACTCCAGGCCGGCTTCCGCGAGCCGGATGCCGCGCACCCCCGCCATGAAGTCGTAGGGATGCGGCGCGTCCTCCACGACGTGGCGGACGAACTGCTCCCACTGCGCGCGGAAACCGTTGCCGAAGTCCTCGTTGTCCGGCACTTCCTGCCACTGCGAACGGTACGACCGCGTCTCGGCGAGGTCCGGGTTCCACACCGGCTTCGGCGTGGCCTCCCTCGGCTGGATGACGCATTTGTGCAGGCCCGCGACGGCGCTGCCCTTCGTTCCGTCGACCTGGAATTCGACCAGTTCGTCGCGGTGGACCCGCACGCACCAGGACGAGTTGAGCTGGGCGATGACGCCGCCTTCGAGCTCGAAGATCGCGTACGCGGAGTCGTCGGCCGTCGCGGCGTAGCGGTCGCCCTTCTCGTCGACGCGCTCCGGGATGTGGGTGACGGCCTTCGCGGTCACGGCGTTGACGGCGCCGAAGAGGTTCTCCAGCACGTAGTTCCAGTGACAGAACATGTCGACGACGATGCCGCCGCCGTCCTCGGCGCGGTAGTTCCAGCTGGGACGCTGCGCCGACTGCCAGTCCCCCTCGAAGACCCAGTAGCCGAACTCGCCGCGCACGGACAGCACCTGGCCGAAGAAACCGCTGTCCATCAGGCGCTTCAGCTTGAGCAGGCCGGGCAGGTACAGCTTGTCGTGGACGACGCCGTTCTTGACCCCGGCCGCCTCGGCATGCCGCGCCAGGGCGAGCGCGCCTTCGACCGACTCGGCCACCGGCTTCTCGGTGTAGATGTGCTTTCCGGCGTCGATGGCGCGGACGATCGACTTCTCGCGGACCGCGGTCAGCTGCGCGTCGAAGTAGAGCGGGAGGTCGTCGTCGCCGAGCGCGGCGTCGAGGTCGGTGGTCCAGCGGGTCAGCCCGTGCCGGGTGGCGATCTCTTCGAGCTTGTCCGCGTTGCGCCCCACCAGGACCGGCTCCAGCTGGACCCGCGAACCGTCGGCCAGCTCGACCCCGCCGGCCTCCCTGATCGCCAGGACCGAGCGCACCAGGTGCTGCCGATAGCCCATCCGCCCGGTGACGCCGTTCATCACGACGCCGAGTTTCCGCGTGGTCATCCGTTCTCCTTTGAAAGCGCTTTCCTGAGCACATCCTGAAAGCGCTTTCTCATACTGTCAAGACCGATGCGAGGAAAGTCCCTCCGGCTCAGGACGCCGGGTCGTAGGCGCGGACGGCGTCGAGGTACTCGGTGATGGCGTCCCGGTTGCGCAGCAGGCATTCGGCGCGCCGGGTCATCCGGTCGCGTTCGGCCTCCAGGGTGTCGAGCATCTCCCTGGTCGCGTCCGGGAAGTAGATCTGCCGGGGTTTGTCCAGGCACGGCAGGATCTGCTTGATGATCCTGGTCGGCAGCCCGGCGTCGAGCAGGCCGCGGACCTGGATGACCCGGTCGACCGAAGCCTCGTCGTAATCGCGGTAGCCGTTGGACAGCCGCTCCGAGACGATGAGACCCTGCTCCTCGTAGTACCGCAGCAGACGGCGCGACGTGCCCGTCCGCTCCGACAGCTCCCCGATCCGCATGTGCGCCACCTCACCCCGGCCGACTTGACCTTCACATCTATGTGATGGTTCGAGCATACGGAGCATGACTGCGAAACTCCCACTCGGCGCGCTGCTGGCGCTGACCACGGCGGCGTTCGTCACCGTCCTCACCGAAGCCCTGCCCGCGGGGGTGCTGCCCGCGATGAGCGCCGGCCTCGGCGTCGGCGAAGCGGCGACAGGGCAACTGGTGACGGTGTACGCGATCGGCACCGCGCTGACCGCGATCCCCCTGTCGGCCGCGACCGCGGGCTGGCGCCGCAAACGTCTGCTCCTGACCGGAGTCGCCGGTTTCGCGGTCGCCAACACGGCCACGGCGCTGTCCACGAACTATCCCTTGACGCTCGGCGCTCGGTTCGTCGCCGGGATCGCGGCCGGCGTGGTCTGGGCCCTGCTGGCCGGTTACGCCCGGCGGCTGGCGCCGGAACCGGTGCGGGGCAAGGCGATCGCCATCGTGATGACCGGTATCCCGCTCGCGCTCTCGCTCGGCATCCCCGCCGGCACCTTCCTCGGCGGCCTCTTCGGCTGGCAGGTGACGTTCTCGCTCATGTCGGTGCTCGCGCTCGCCCTGCTCGGCTGGATCGCGCTGGCCGTCCCCGATTTTCCCGGGCAGGACGAGAGCGGCAGGCTCCCGGTGCGCCGGACCCTCGCCGTACCGGGCGTGGCCGCGGTCCTGTTCGTGACGCTGACATTCGTGCTGGCGCACAACATCCTCTATACCTACATCGCCACCTTCCTCGAACACGTGTCGATGGGCGGCTCGGTCGATCGGATCCTGCTGGTGTTCGGGCTGGCTTCGTTGGTCAGCATCTGGTTCGTCGGTCTCTTCATCGACCGACGGCTGCGTCCGCTGACCGTCGCCGGCACCCTTCTCGTGGCGCTCGGAGCGACGATTTTGGCGCTGTCGGGTGAAAGTCCGGCGCTCGTCTACGTCGCCGTGACGCTGTGGGGGCTCGGCTGGGGCGGGATCCCGACGCTGTTGCAGACCGCCGCCGCGCAGGCGGGCGACAAGGGCGGCGCGGCGGACATCGCGCAGGCCATGCTGGTCACCCTGTGGAACGCGGCGATGGCGGGTGGCGGGATCGCCGGTGGCGTCCTCCTCGACGGCTTCGGCGCGGAGTCGTTCCCCTGGAGTGTCCTCGTGCTGCTCGTGCCGACGCTGGCCGTGGTGCTGGTCGCGCGACGGCACGGGTTCACAGCGGCAGTTCCGGATGACTCCGGATCGCCTCGAGAACCAGGTCGACAGCGGCGCGAGGCGCGGACCCGCGCCTGATCGCCGCGGTGATGGAGCGGTCGACCGGCGTCGCGAGCTCGCGGGTGGCGACGCGGTAGCGCCGGTCGACGGCGAGGCCGGGGAGGAGCGCGATCGAAAGCCCGGCCTCGACGTGCTGCAAGGTCATCATGTAGTTGCTGAACCGCGCGATCACGCGCGGCTCGAAACCGGCTTCGCGGCAGAGCCGGGTGGCGAGGTTCGCCATGTACGACTGGGGGACGTCGAACGCCCAGGGCTCGCTCGCGTAGGCGGCGAGGTCGGCAGGGCCGCGACCGGCCGCCGGATGCCCGGTCGGGACGACGAGCACGATCGGGTCGGTCGCGAGCGGCACGAGTTCCACGTCCGGGCCCAGCGGCTGTTCGACGAAATCCGTGGTGGTGATGATGACGTCGGCGTCACCGACGCGGAGCGCGGGCATGCTGACGTGCGGTTCGAGTTCGAGCAGTTCGATCTGCAGGCGCGGATGCGAGCGGGCAAGCCGGTTCACCGCGGGGACAGCGATGGTGTGGATCGAACTCTGGAAGGCGCCGAGGCGGACGAACCCCGCCGGTCCCTCACCGAGACCGCGCAACTCGGCCTCGACGGTGTCCATGTGGTCGAGGATCTCCCTCGCGCGGCGGGCCAGCATCCGCCCGGCCGGGGTCAGCCGGACGCGGCGGCCGGTGCGCTCCAGCAGCTGCGTCCGCGTCTCGGCCTCGAGGACCGCGAGCTGCTGGGACACGCTCGACGCGCTCAGGTTGGCCGCTTTCGCGACCGCGCGGACGGTGCCGAGCGTGTCCAGCCTGCTCAGCAGGCTGAGCCTCCAGGGATTGAGCATGCGCCCCATTGTTGTACGGATCGGCCGAACAGCACAGCCGGAATCGTGAGCTGGACGTGTCGCTCGGCGGCGACCTACCGTCGAGACATGGCTGCTCCGATCACCGACCTGTCCACCGCCGACCGTTTCTGGGCCGACGCCGACCGGCACCTCGTGCGCTACGCCGGGGCCGGCGACTTCACCCGCGAGATCATCGACCACGCCGCCGGGAGCTACCTGTTCACCGAGTCCGGGCGGCGGATCCTCGACTTCACCTCCGGGCAGATGAGCGCGATCCTCGGGCATTCCCATCCCGAGATCGTCGACACCGTGCGGCGGCAGATCGGCTCGCTCGACCATCTGTTCAGCGGGATGCTGAGCCGCCCCGTCGTCGACCTCGCGCGACGGCTGGCCGAGACTTTGCCGTCACCGCTGGAAAAGGCGCTGCTGCTGACCACCGGTGCGGAGTCGAACGAGGCCGCGATCCGGATGGCGAAGCTGGTGACCGGGAAGCACGAGATCGTGTCGTTCGCCAGGTCGTGGCACGGGATGACGCAAGCGGCGGCGAACGCGACCTACAGCGCGGGCCGCAAGGGCTACGGGCCGACCACGCCCGGCAACTTCGCCATTCCCGCACCGAATTCCTATCGACCGGATTTCCTTACCCCGGAAGGGGAACTGGACTGGAAGCGGCAGCTGGACTTCGGGTTCGAGATGATCGACGCCCAGTCCGTCGGCAGTCTCGCGGCGTGCATCGTCGAACCGATCCTCAGCTCGGGCGGGATCATCGAACCGCCTGTGGGTTACTTCGCGGCTCTGCGAGAGAAGTGCCGCGAACGCGGGATGCTGCTGATCCTCGACGAGGCACAGACCGGCTTGTGCCGCACGGGAAACTGGTACGCGTTCGAACGCGACGGCGTCGTCCCCGACATCCTCACGCTGTCCAAGACACTGGGTGCCGGCCTCCCGCTCGCGGCGGTGATCACCAGTGCCGAAATCGAGCAGGAAGCGCATGACCGCGGCTACCTGTTCTTCACCACGCACGTCGCGGATCCGCTGGTGGCGGCCGTCGGGAACACCGTGCTCGACGTCCTCACCCGCGACCGGCTCGACGAACGCGCCACCGAACTGGGCGCCTTCCTCCGCCGCGGCCTCGACGACCTCGCCGCCCGTCATCCCGTCGTCGGCGACATCCGCGGACGGGGCCTGCTGGTCGGCGTGGAACTCGTCGTGGACCGAGCCACGAAACGCAGCTCCGACGAACTCGGCGCGCTGGTCACCCGGCGCTGCCTCGAATTGGGGCTGCACATGAACATCGTGCAGTTGCCGGGTATGGGCGGGGTCTTCCGGATCGCTCCCCCGCTGACGGCGACCGAGGACGAACTGGCGGAAGGGCTCGCCGTACTGGATCAGGCCATTGGGGACGCTAGCGCGCGCTGGTCTTGAGTCCAGCCTCGTAAGTGGCAAGGACGGTTATTGAGGGGTAAGTCAAACGTGTCGTGGTGCCAGCGCTGTCACACTGGCTGCACCCGTCAAACGTCAAGGCAGGTTTTCGCAGCGCGAAGCTGATTGTCCATAAAGGACTCTGACGCGTCTCCGCGTATCCGGTTTGGGCGCTTTGCGCGGGGGTCGTGAGTGGTAATGGTCGTTCTAACGCTCTTTATCACTCACGACCCCGGCGCCTGAATACGCAAAGTACCCAAATCGGGCGCCGATGCCCTTATGACGACCGAGCCGCTCCGAGGGCTTCGAGACCCGACACGTTTGCCTTACCTCTCACGAGTCGCCCGAAGTAGCTCAGACCGGCGCGCTCTCCCGGCTGCGGGACAACAGGAACGCCGCGATCCCGGCGGGGAAGAACATGAGCACGCCGTAGATCCCGGCGGGCACGGCCATCGCCTTGTCACCGAGCACGGAAATCGCCACCGCGATCGCGAGGGTGGCGTTGTGGACGCCGATCTCCATGGCGGACGCGATCGACTGCCCGCGGTCCACCCGGAACAGCCGCGGCACGTAGTACCCGATCGCGAGGCTGAGCACGGAAAGCGCCAGCGCCACCGGCCCGAGCGTCCAGATGTTGTCCACCAGCGTCCGGAACTCCTGCGCGATCGCCGCCGCGATCACCAGGACGAGCACCACGGCGGAGCCGATCTTGACCGGTTTGCGCATCCGCTCGGCCCAGCCGGTGAACCGGTGCCGCACCGCCATCCCGATCACGACCGGGATCAGCACGATCGCGAACACCTGCACGAACTTCGCGGGCTGGAGTCCGAGCGAGGAGCCACCGTCGAGGAATTCGGCCATCGACAGGCCGACCACCAACGGCAGGGTGAACACGGCCAGCACCGAGTTGATCGCCGTGAGTGTGACGTTGAGGGCGACGTCGCCGCCGGCGAGGTGACTGAACAGGTTCGCCGAAGTCCCGCCGGGCGAGGCGACGAGCAGCATCATGCCGACCGCGAGCACGCCCTCGAGGCCGAACAACACGATGAGGCCGACGCAGATCACGGGCAGCACGATCATCTGGCACACCAGCGCGATGACGGCGGCCTTCGGGTACTTCAGCACCCGCGTGAAGTCGCCGACGGTCAGGGTCAGGCCCAGCCCGAACATGACGAGTGCCAGCGCTACCGGCAGGAGGATGGAAAACATCGCCGAACCCATCGAGGGGCCTCCGTCCGATATGCCCTTTTCAGATCGGCAATCGTGTCAAGCGGCGTGAACGGGGTCAAGGTACCGAAACCCAGCCGTGACCCCGCTCGATCGGCGCCGTAAGAGTTCGGTAACCGCCCGAACCGGGCGAACCGGACGGTTCGCGCGGTTGAATGTCCTCATGAAACGCAAGCGGGTGCTCGCCGTTCTGGCGGCCGGCCTGGTGGTGGCGGTGGCTGCGGGCCTCTACTGGTTCCAGCCGTGGAAGCTCTGGGTGAACGAAACGGTCCAGGATGCGGCGCCCGTCGCCGCCCAGCCATCGGTTCAACCTTCGGAAAGCGCCGCACCCGCCCCGAAAGAGCCCTCGATCGTGGCCACCGGCGAACTGATCAGCCACGAACACGCGACCAGCGGCAAGGTCCGGATCTTGCGCGCGGCCGACGGGTCGCTGGTGCTGCGCCTGGAGAACCTCGACACGAGCAACGGGCCGGATCTGCGGGTCTGGCTCACCGACGCGCCGGTCATCCCCGGCAAGGACGGCTGGTTCGTGTTCGACGACGGCGCGTACGTGAACGCCGGGAAACTCAAGGGCAACAAGGGAAGCCAGAACTACACGCTGCCCGCGGGCACCGATCTGGCGCGCTATTCGAGCGTGACGATCTGGTGCGACCGGTTCAACGTGTCCTTCGGCGCGGCCGAGCTGGCGAAAACCGTTTAGGCGAGCCGGTCCACCGCGTACTCCAGCTCCGCGCGAACCGCCCGCAGATCGATGCCGCCCGGATCGATGATCGACGCCACGGCGATCCCCCTCAGCATCCCCACCAGCGCCGCCGCGTACGCGTCGGGGTCGCGGACGCCGGCGATGGAGCCGTCCGCGATCCCGGCGGCGACGGTCTGCGCGATGGCGAACCGGTACCGGCGGTCGGCCTCGGTCATCGCCGACCGCACCGCCGGATCGCCGACGGTCGCGTCCGTCCAGAGCACCACGAAAGCCCGGTTCAGCGGCGGCATGTCGGTGAGCAGCTCGAAGAAGATGTCCAGCAGGGCACGCAGCATGTCCATCGGGCTCGGGGTCAGCCCACCGGTCCGGGTGGCGACGGCGGCGCTGAAGACGTCGGCGAACTTCTCCGCGGCGAACTCGACGAGCCGCTGGACCAGCGTCTCCTTCGAGCCGAACAACTGGTGGACGACGCCGCTGGGATAGCCGGTCCTGGCGCAGATCATGCCGATCTTGAGCCGGGCGAACCCTGCCTCGCCGATCAGGCGGGCGGCGGTGTCGAGAATCCGTGTCCGTGCGATCTCCTGGTCACGCTGGACCTGGTGCTCCTCCGCAGACGAGTCCACGCCGCGATCCTCCCATGACTTCCGGTTCGTCACCTGTCGACGCGGCGTTACGATCCGGACATGAGGATCGCCTTCGCCGCCGACGACCGGAACGCCACCACGGACGCCGTCCAGGCATATCTCGCCGAGGCGGGCCACGAAGTGTTCCGCCCCGCGACGTCGGACGTCTGGCCGGAACTCGGCGCGGCGGTGGGCAGGGCGGTCGCGGACGGCGAGGCCGATTTCGGTGTGGTGATGTGCTGGACCGGGACGGGTACGGCCATCGCGGCCAACAAGGTTCCCGGCGTCCGCGCGGCGCTGGCCTGGGACACCTGGATCGCCGCGGGCGCCCGCAAGTGGAACGACGCCAACGTGCTGGCGCTGAGCCTCAAACGGCTGGCCCCCGACGTGGCCGTCGAAATCACCGACGTCTTCCTTTCCGGTGTCCTGCCCGACCCCGACGAATCGGCGAATATCGCCCGGCTCGGCGAAATGGACGAATTCCGCCGGTGAACGGCACCGAACCAGTGAACGGTTAACGCTGTCGAACGTATTAGGCCGTTCGCAGGAAAATCACCACTCTACGTAGTGATGCTTCCCATATTGGTCCAGACCACGTACCGTCTCCCGCAACAAAACGTTCTCCCGTGGAGGTGGTCGATGAAGACGCATCCCCGCCTGCCCGGCTCCGGCCGAGGCAACGCGATGTCGCCGATTTCCCTTTGACGAAACCATCTCCAAGATCATTTCCCTGCACCGGGTTGTAAGGAGTGAAATGTCGAGAAAAAGATGGCATCTGGTCGGCCTGTTCACGGCCGTGGCGGCGCTGGCGGTCGGTCTGGTGACCGTGCCGGCGAACGCGGCGGGCGGGGTCGGAGCCACCCTGACCAAGGGGTCGGACTGGGGCTCCGGCTGGGAAGGCAAATACACGATCACCAACAACTCGGGATCGAGCCTGACCACCTGGACCCTCGAGTTCGACCTCGCCGCGGGGCACTCGATCGCGTCGCTGTGGGACGGCAGCTACACCGTCTCCGGCCAGCACGTGACCGTCAAGAACACCTGGAACGGCAACCTTTCCAACGGCGGTTCCACCAGTTTCGGCTTCAACGTCAAGTACTCCGGCGCCTACACCGCGCCCGCCAACTGCAAGATCAACGGCGGCTCGTGCGACCCCGGCGGCGGTAACCCGACCACGACGCCGACCACACCGACCACCACGACGTCCAATCCCCCGACGTCGACCAGTACGAGCAAACCGCCGACCACCACGACTTCGAACCCGAACCCGGGCGCGAAGAAGAACCTCGGGTACTTCGTGCAGTGGGGCGTCTATGGCCGCAACTACCACGTGAAGAACATTCACACTTCCGGTTCCGCGGCCAAGCTGACGCATATCAACTACGCGTTCGGCAACGTCACCAATGGTTCCTGCACCGCGAACGACGACACCTACGCCGATTACGACAAGTTCTACGACGCCGGGTCCAGTGTGGACGGTGTAGCGGACTCGTGGGACGCCGGTTCGCTGCGCGGTAACTTCAACCAGCTGCGCAAGCTGAAGAAGATGTACCCGGGCCTCAAGGTGCTGTGGTCGTTCGGCGGCTGGACCTGGTCCGGCGGCTTCGGCCAGGCGTCGAAGAACCCGGCCGCGTTCGCGGAATCCTGCTACAAGCTGATCAAGGACCCGCGCTGGGCCGACGTGTTCGACGGTATCGACATCGACTGGGAGTACCCGAACGCCTGCGGTCTCACCTGTGACACCAGCGGCCCCGCCGCGATCAAGAACGTGGCACAGGCGCTGCGCACCAAGTTCGGCTCCTCGTTCCTGGTCACCGCCGCGATCACCGCGGACGCCAGCAGTGGCGGCAAGATCGACGCCGCCGACTACGGCCCCGCTTCGGCGTACTTCGACTGGTACAACGTCATGACGTACGACTTCTTCGGCGCCTGGGCGGCGCAGGGTCCGACGGCCCCGCACTCGCCGCTGACCTCGTACCCGGGCATCCCGCAGCAGGGCTTCAACTCCGACGACGCTATCCAGAAGCTCAAGGCCAAGGGTGTCCCGGCGAGCAAACTGTTGCTGGGTATCGGTTTCTACGGCCGAGGCTGGACCGGCGTCACGCAGGACGCCCCGGGCGGCACCGCGACCGGCGCGGCACCGGGCACCTACGAGGCGGGCATCGAGGACTACAAGATCCTCAAGAACAGCTGCCCGTCGACCGGCACCATCGCGGGTACCGCCTACGCGAAGTGCGGCAACAACTGGTGGAGCTACGACACTCCCGCGACCATCAACGGAAAGATGGGCTGGACCAAGAACCAGGGTCTCGGCGGCGCGTTCTTCTGGGAGCTCAGTGGTGACACCTCGAACGGCGAACTCGTCACGGCCATGCGCAACGGCCTGAACTGAGAGGTCGACAGTGGCCAAGCGGACTTGGATCCAGGCCGTCGGCCTGGCCGCCGCTGCCGCAACGGCCGGCGCGGTCCTCGTGATCGCGCCGGCCTCCGCGGCCGGCGGCGTCGGCGCCGCCTTCAGCAAGGGTTCCGATTGGGGCTCGGGCTGGGAGGGCAAGTACACGATCAGCAACAACTCGGGAGCTGGCCTTCCCTCGTGGACGGTCGAATTCGACCTCCCGGCGGGGCACTCGATCGCTTCGCTGTGGGACGGCAGCTATTCGGTCTCCGGACAGCACGTGACGGTGAAGAACACTTGGAACGGCAACCTTTCCCACGGCGGTTCCACCAGCTTCGGGTTCAACGTCAAGTATTCCGGGGGTTACGTCGCCCCGGCGAACTGCAAGATCAACGGTGGTTCCTGTGATCCGGGCGGCGGCGGTCCGACCACGACGCCGACCACACCGACCACCACCTCCTCCCCGACGACGACCACGAGCAACCCGCCGCTGCCTGGCGGCCGTGGCGCGCCGTATCTGTACATGGGCTGGGGAAGCCCGCCGAACCCGCAGACGGTCATGAACGCGACCGGGATCAAGTGGTTCACGATGGCGTTCATCCTGTCCTCCGGTGGCTGCAACCCCGCCTGGGACGGCAGCCGTCCGCTCCAGGGCGGCGTCGACGCGAACGCGATCGCGCAGATCAAGGCCGCGGGCGGGCAGATCGTGCCGTCGTTCGGCGGGTGGAGCGGCAACAAGCTCGGCCCGAACTGCTCGACGCCGGAAGCGCTCGCCGGGGCCTATCAGAAGGTGATCGACGCCTACGGTCTCAAGGCGATCGACATCGACATCGAGAACACCGACGAGTTCGAGAACGCGGTCGTGCAGGACCGCGTGCTGAACGCGCTGAAGATCGTGAAGGCGAACAACCCCGGTGTCCAGACCATTCTCACCTTCGGCACGACGACCAGCGGCCCGAACTCGTGGGGCAACCGGCTCATCGACCAGTCGAAGGCGCTGAACGCCGGGATCGACGTCTACACGATCATGCCGTTCGATTTCGGTGGTGGCGCGGATATGTACGGCAACACCATCAGGGCGGCGAACGGCCTGCGGGACAAGCTGAAGTCGACCTTCGGGTGGAACGACGCCACGGCGTACGGCCACCTGGGCATCAGCGGGATGAACGGTCTCTCGGATCAGCGGGAACTGACGAGTCTAGACACCTGGACCCGGATCACCGACTGGTCCAAGACGAACAAGATCGCCAGGCTCGCGTTCTGGTCGACCAACCGTGACCGGGGCTGCCCGAACGGCGGGGTCGCCGAGAACTGCAGTGGTATCGCGCAGAACGATTGGGAATTCACGCGGATCACCGCGGCTTTCTGACGTCCCCGGGTTTCTCGAACTGCGGGCCCGCACCGATGCTGCACGGTGCGGGCCCGCTCCTTTGCGTGCGCTCGTTCGGCCGTGAAAGGCCCCCTTCACTACCCAGCTGATGTGGTTCTTGGGGTGCCCCAGGCCGCCGGTGTTCGTGCAGGCCAAGTGGGTCGCCCCACTCCGAGAAGCACTGTTGCGAAGGCGGAGGCACCCACCCCGAAAAGCGTTTAGTCCTCTGAATGCGGTACATGCACACGCAAGGACCGCATTCAGAGGACTAATCGCGCCGGGTGTGCGAATCAGGGCAGGGCGTTCAGGAACGGCTCGTGGGCGTTCTGGAACTCCCATCCGTAGTACCGGTCCCAGTTGATCGACCACGTCATCAACCCGCGCAACGCGGGCGAAGCGCCGCCACGCAAGGAATACGACCCGCATCCGGAGTTCTTCACCAGGCAGTTCAGCGCCGAATGCACCGCCGCCGGCGCGGTGTGCCCGTTGCCCGCGCTCACCGCGGCGGGCAGGCCGAACGCGATCTGGTCTTCACGCAGCCCGGGGAACCGGAACCCGGTCGAGGACACCGTGAAACCCGCCTTGATCATGTCGGTCATCGCGATGTGGAAGTCCGCGCCGCCCATGAAGTGGTACTGGTTGTCCAGCCCCATCACCGGCCCGGAGTTGTAGTCCTGGACGTGCAGCACGGTCAGCGCGTCCCGCATCGCGTGGATCACCGGAAGGTACGAGCCCGTCCGGTTGTCGGCGCCGCCGAGGCCGCCGTAGTACTGGTATCCGGTCTGCACGAAGAACGTCTCCGGCGCCATCGTCAGCACGAATCCCGCACCATAGCGAGCCTTCAACGTCTTCAGCGCCGAGATGAGGTTGACGATCACCGGTGTGGTCGGATTGCGGAAGTCGTTGTCACCGGAGTTGAGGTACAGCGAGTGCCCCTCGAAGTCGATGTCGAGCCCGTTCAGCCCGTACCGGTCGATGATCGCGGACACCGAACTGACGAACGCGTCGCGAGCGGCGGTCGTGGTCAGCTGGACCTGACCGTTCTGGCCACCGATGGAGATCAGGACCTTCTTGCCCTGTGCCTGCTTCGCGCGGATAGCGGCGATGAAGTCCGCGTCGCTTTCCACGGTCGGGCATTCCGCGACCGGGCACCGCGTGAAGCGGATGTCGCCGGAGGTCACCGAAGTCGGTTCACCGAAGGCCAGGTTGACGATGTCCCACGCCGCCGGGACGTCGGCCATCCGCGTGTAGCCGGAGCCGTTGGCGAAACTCGCGTGCAGGTAGCCGATCAGCGCGTGCTTCGGCAGCCCGGAGTCGACGCAGCCGGAGGTCGTGGCGCCCGCCTCCGTGGTCTTCGGCGACTCGCCCGTGCTGTTGTAGGCGGCCACCGAATAGCTGTGCGACGAACAGGCCGTCAGTCCCGAGATCGTCGCCGAGGTCCCGGTCACCGTCGCGACCACCTTGCCCGCCTCGTACACCCGATAGCCGGTCACCGTCCCCGCCGAGGCGCCCCACGAGAGCGCGATCGACGAGTTAGTCACCGTGCCCACGGCCGGATTCCCCGGTGACGGCGGCGCGCCGGGGGTGCCACCGCCGGGCCCGTCGAGGCTGATGTCGTCCGCGTAGTAGGTGCCCGACCCGTACCAGCCGTGGACGTACACCTCCGCCGTCGTCTGAGTGGCCGAAGTCGTGAACGACAGCGACAGCTGCGTGTAGGAGGTCGCCGCGGTCCAGGTCGACGGCCCGCCCGTGACCCCGAGGTACACCGGATTCCCGTTCACCCAGGCCGAAACCGCGTAGGTCGTGCTCGGCCGGACGGATACCGTCTGTGCGCATTTCCCGATCGTCGAGCCGGGCGTGACCGAAACGGCGTAACCGCCCGAACGGACCGGTGTGGTCACGGTCGCGCCCGCCGCGCAGGACCAACCGGACGTCGAACCCGCCTCGAAGCCGGGATTGAGGAGCAGGTTGGCCGCGCTCGCGGTGCCACCGCCGGTGATCAGGCCGGTGAAGACGAGCACCAAAACGGCCAGAAATGACAAGGATCTGGAACGCCTCATCGCGATTCCTCCGTGGAAGGGCGGCCTGCCGCCGCGCTCCGCTAATTGTCTAGACCAATCTGGCGAAAGTCCATACCCCGGCGGCACCAGGGTCCAAAGACCCGACCACTCCGGGCTGCTGTACCGGTGTGACGCGCGGACGCGCTCCGTAACGTCGAAGGGGCCAAACAGGGCTGGGGGCTTTCGGGAGGTGGGGACGATGGGAACGCACAGGGGCGCGCCGAGAACGGCCGATCCGGCGTGATGACCGTGTCCGAAGCGGTCCGCCCGAGGTATCAACACCGCCCGGGGGAGCCGGACGGCGAGCTGATCCGCGCGGCGATCAGCGGTGACCGGTTGGCCGTCGGAAACCTGCTGGCGCTCCTCCGGCCGATCGTGTTCCGGTACTGCGCGGGCAGGCTGGGCGTGGTGACCCGCGGCATCTCCGGCGCCGAGGACTGCGCCCAGGAGGTCCTGATGGCCGTCCTCGTTGCCTTGCCCCGCTACAGCTACCAGGACAACAGCTTCCTGCCGTACGTCTTCGGGATCGCGTCGCACAAGGTGGCCGACGTCCGCCGGAACCTCGCCCGCGACCCCTCCGCGCCGGTACCCGATCCGGAGCCCGAACCGAACGGGCCGTGGAACCCGACGTTCGAAGAGGTCGAGAAGGCGGATCGGGCCCGCCGGTTGTCGCGGTTGTTCGAGGTGCTCTCGGCGAAACAGCGTGACGTGCTGGTGCTGCGGGTGATCCACGGGTACAGCGCCGAAGAGACCGCCGGCGCGCTGGGCATGACGAGCGCCGGCGCGGTCCGCGTCACCCAGCACCGGGCCCTCAACGAACTGCGCCGGGTGCTGCGCGAGAACCCCGATTTCGCCGGCGGGTTCGCGATCTTCTAGACCGTGGGCTTGCGGCGTTGCGAGGCGTAGACGGCGGCGGCGGTGCGGCGTTCGAAACCGAGCTTGTGCAGCAGGGACGACACGTAGTTCTTGACCGTCTTCTCCGCCAGGTACAGCTTTTCCGCGATCTGGCGGTTGGTCAGCCCGTCGGCGATGTGGTCGAGCACCCGCCGTTCCTGCGGGCTCAGCTGTTCGTACCGCGGGTCCGGGAGTTCGCTCTCGCCGCGCAGCCGGTTCATCACCGACGCCGTCAGCGTGCTGTCCAGGAGCGATCCGCCCGCGGCGACCGTGCGGACGGCCTTGACGAGCGCGCCACCGGAGACCTGCTTGAGCATGTACCCCGCCGCGCCCGCCATGATCGCGCCGAACAACGCGTCGTCGTCCGAATAGGACGTCAGCATCAGGCAGGCGGGCGGCGGGTCGATCGACGCCCGGATCTCCCGGCAGACGCTGACCCCCTCGCCGTCCGGCAACCGGACGTCGAGCACCGCGACCTGCGGTTTGACCGCCGGGATCCGCACGTACGCTTCGGCGGCCGTGGACGCTTCGCCGACCACGGTGAGATCGTCTTCGGCCTCGAAGACCGTCTTCAGCCCGGTGCGGACGAGTTCGTGATCGTCCAGCAGGAACACCGAAATCGTCATCGCACACTCCCCTGTCGGGCCGGCAGCTCCACCGACCAGTCGAGCTTCGTCCCGCCTTCCGGCGCCGCTTCGACGGCGAACGAGCCGTTCCAGCGGGCCGCGCGTTCGGCCAGATTCGCGACGCCGCTGCGATGGCCGGGTTCGGCGGGCATGCCGACGCCGTCGTCCACCACCGAAAGTTTCAGCCACCGGCCATCGCGGTCGACGGAGACGTCGACCGAGACCGCGGTCGCCTCGGCATGTCTGACCACATTGGACAGTGCTTCGCGCAGGGTCGCGATGAGATCCGAGCGGACGGTGTCCGGCACGGCCGAGTCGAGCGGCCCGTCGAAGCCGACCCGGGGTTCCGACGCGCAGCCCGCGTCCAGCGCGACCCGCAGCAGCTCCGACCGGAGGCTGCCCTGCGCCTCGGCCGGTTCCTGCAACGAAAAGATGCTGTTGCGGATCTCGCGGATGGTGCGGTCGATCTCGTGCGCGAAGCTCGCCACGCGCTCGGAGACGGCGGGTTCACCCGCGAGCCTGCTGAGCCCCTCCAGGCCGAGCCCGATCGCGAAGAGCCGCTGGATCACCAGGTCGTGCAGGTCGCGGGCGATCCGATCGCGGTCTTCGAAGACGGCGAGACGCTGCCTGTCCTGCTGCGCGCGGGCGAACTCGACCGCGAGCGCGGCGTGCGCGGCGAAGGTCTCGGCGAGCTGGACGTCGTAGGCAGAGAACGGGGTCTTGTCGCGGAACTTGGCCACCAGCAGGACGCCGAGTTTCTCCTCGCCGACGATCAGCGGGACGGCGACCGTGGAATCCAGGTCCTTGATCATCGCGGGCATCGTGACGCCGCGGCCGCCCTGGTGCTCGATCACCTTGTCGCCGTACTCCCGGACCACGACGGGTTTGCCGCTCGTGTACGCCAGTCCGGTCGCGGTGCCCTCGGTCGGCACGGTGACCCCGGCGATCCGGTCGGCGTCCGGCCCCGGCGGCTCGACGATCTCGAAGACCAGCATCCCGTCACCGCGCGGACGGGCGACCGCACCCGCCGAACCGCCGGCGACGACGCGGGCGCGCTCGGCGATCAGGCGCAGGGTCGCGGTCAGATCCTGGTCGGTCAGGAGCGCGCCGGTGACGTGGTAGGAGGCTTCGAGCCAGCGCTCGCGCCGCTGCACCTGGTCGAAGAGGGCGGCGTTCTCGATCACCACACCGGCCGCCGCAGTGAGCGCGACGAGCAGGTCGTCTTCGGCGTCAGTGAACTCCGCACCGTCCGGTTTGCGGGCGAGGTACAGCATGCCGAAGATGCGGCCGCGCATCCGGATGGGCACCACCCGGGACTCGTCCTCGGACGGCGGCCGCTCCCAGGCATCGCCGAAGCGGATGAACTCGTCGGAGTCGAGCACGCTCAGCGCCCCGTACGGCGCGCCGGTCAGCTCGCAGGCGGATTCGACCATCCGCCGCAGGACGTCGGACAGGCTGAGATCGTGGGCGATCCCGGCCACGGCGTCCAGAATCCTGGGCACTTTGGCGTCGCTCGCCGCACTCACCCGCCGCACTGGCGTCACCGTCCCGGAGTACCGCCCCGGGCAGTGGGGTCAGGAATGACAGACGCGCCCGGATCGCTCATCTGGTGCGTCGATCACGGACAGTGCTTCGTTACCGCGAGCGCCGAGGATCCTCCGTCCGGTCACCGACTCGATCGGGATCCGGAGGTACCGGGAATCGGCCTGACCAGTCCAGCAGCCCAGCGGCAGGGTCTCCAACTCGGCGATCACGATCGGATCACGCACCTCGGCGGCGCGGCCGACGACGGTGACGAACCAGCCCGCCCCCAGATCCTTGGCGAACTCGTCGACGGCGAACGCCACCACACTGTCGAGTACGCCGGCGAACAGCGCGCTCTGTGACGGCGTCCGCACCACGATCGCGCCGTGGTGGAGCGCGAACCGCGCGGGCTGGATCGCCGGCATGGCCCGCGAAGTGAACACCACCCGGCCGAGCCCGGCGCCCGCGAGCAGTGCCAGGCACTGCTCGCGGCCGAGCGTCTCGAGACCCAAGGAGTCGGACATCGGCATCCCCGCGTTCTCGTCGTGTACTGCGTCGAGGTCCACGGTCCCCGGCTTACCGACTCGCCGGTAGGGCCAATGGACCCGGCCCGTGCGGGGGATGCCGGGTTACGCGTTCACCGCGTCCACCGGCTCGGGGAGGCGCTGTTGCGAAAGCCACTTTCGCAACGTTGAAGGTTGTGAAAGTGGCTTTCGCAACACGCCAGGTGTCGCCACCGCAAAAGCGGCGGGTCACGCCTTCGAGGTCAGCAGCACCACGGGGATCTCCCGTTCGGTCTTGGTCTGGTACTGCGCGTAGTTCTTGTAGTCCGCGGTGATCTTGGGCCACAGGCGGGCGCGCTGCTCGGCGTCGGCCACGCTCGCGACCATCGGCTTCGCGCTCTCGCCCTTCAGGGTGACCTGGACTTCGGGGTTGTCGCGGAGGTTGAGGAACCACGCCGGGTGCTGGTCGTCGCCACCCCGGGAGGCGACGATGACGTACGCGTCGCCGTCGCGCAGCGGCGAAGTCAGCAGCACGGTGCGCGGCTGGCCGGATTTGCGGCCGATAGTGGTCAGTTCCAGGACGGTCATCCCGGCGACCTGCCAGCCGGCGCGGCCACCGCTGACCTTCTGGATGACGCGGTGGACGGCGTTCATGGTCTTCAAGGCGAAATCGGAGGGCATGCGGAGAAGGCTACTCCGCTTTCGTCGCGACTTCGATTCCGTCCAGGAGAACGGCCAGCGAGAACTCGAAGGCCTCCCTCGCCTCCTGCTCCAGATAGGACACCGTCTCGTCCTCCATCCGGAACGCGTGCTCGCTCTCCATCCAGGTCAGCGTCGGGAAACGCTCGGCGAAATCCGGCGAGACCTCCTTCAGATGCGCGGAGCGCGCGTACCACCACTCGTCGTCGGATTGCCCCGTCATCTTTTCGGCCAGCCGCGCCTCCGAGGCCGTCCTGGCCGGCTCGCGCACGCACGAGTACAGCGCGCTGACCAGCCGCCGCAGCGCCCTCGGGGGCAATCCGGTCCGGCGCAGGATCTTCACCAGCGCCTCCAGGACGACATACTCGTTCGGCCCGAGCACCGGCCGCGCCTGCGAGACCTGAAGGACCCAGGGGTGCCGCAGGTAGAAGTCCCAGAGGTCCTCGGCCCAGCGCGCGGCGTCGGCCCGCCAGCCATCTCCGTCGTAAGCGGCCGGCACCTCGGCGAGCGCCGTGTCGTACATGAGATCGACGAGTTCGCTCTTGCTCGGGACGTAGGTGTAAAGCGCCATGGCCGTGCGGCCGAGCCGGTCTCCGACGGCCCGCATCGAGAGGCCCGCCATCCCTTCGGCGTCCGCGATGGCGATGGCGGTTTCGACGATCAGATCCACCGAAAGCCCCGGTTTGGGGCCGGGCCGCTCGGCGTCCGGCGTCTCGGTCCGCCACAGCAGAGCCATCGACCGACGGGGGTCTCCCTGCGCCGCGTAGACGACCACTTGCCAACTCCTTACAGCATAAACCAACCTCTGCTACCCTCACTTTACAGGCTAAAGAGTTCCAACCAGGGGAGAGCCATGCCTTCGGCCGCCGACAGCCACGACATGATCCAGGTGCGCGGAGCCAGAGAGAACAACCTCGCCGACGTCTCGGTCGACATCCCCAAACGCCGTCTCACCGTCTTCACCGGTGTCTCGGGCTCGGGGAAGTCGTCCTTGGTGTTCGGCACCATCGCCGCGGAGTCGCAGCGGCTGATCAACGAGACCTACACCGCGTTCATCCAGTCCTTCATGGCCCCGGTCGGACGGCCGGACGTGGACGCGCTGCGGAATCTGAGCGCCGCGATCGTCGTCGACCAGGAGCGGATGGGCGCCAACTCGCGGTCCACGGTCGGCACCGCGACCGACGCGCACACGATGCTGCGGATCGTCTTCAGCAGGCTGGGCACGCCGCACGTGGGGACGTCGGGCGCGTTCAGCTTCAACCTTCCCGAGGGGATGTGCCCCGAATGCGAGGGGCTGGGGAAGGTCTCCAGCATCGATGTCGACCAGCTCGTCGACAAGGAGCTTTCGCTCGACGAAGGGGCGATCACCGTCCCGAACTTCACGCCGGGCAGCTGGTACTGGAAGGGCCTGGCGGAATCCGGTTTCGTCGATCCCGCGGTCAAGCTGAAGGACTACACGCCTCAGCAGTGGGAAGACTTCATGCACAAGCCCGCCACCAAGATGAAGCTCGGCGGGATGAACACCACCTACGAAGGCCTCCTGGTGAAGGTGCAGCGGCTGTTCCTGTCGAAGGACAAGGAGTCGATGCAGGCGCACGCCCGGGCGTTCGTGGACCGGGCGTTCACCTTCCGGCAGTGCCCGTCGTGCGAAGGCGCGCGGCTCAACCAGGCGGCGCTGTCCTCGAAGATCGAGGGGCTGAACATCGCCGACTGCTCGTCGATGCAGATCGACGACCTTGCCGACTTCCTCCGCAAGATCGACGATCCATCGGTCGGGCCGCTGATGCAGACCCTGCGCGGCACCCTCGACTCGCTCGTGGAGATCGGCCTCGGCTACCTGAGCCTCGACCGTGAATCCGGGACGCTGTCCGGCGGTGAGGCGCAACGCGTGAAGATGGTGCGGCATTTGGGTTCCAGCCTCACCGACGTCACCTATGTCTTCGACGAACCGACCGTCGGGCTGCATCCGCACGACATCCAGCGGATGAACGGTCTGCTGCTTCTCTTGAAGGACAAGGGGAACACGGTGCTCGTCGTCGAGCACAAACCGGAGACGATCGAAATCGCCGACCACGTCGTCGACCTCGGCCCCGGCGCCGGGCCGAACGGCGGGCAGATCTGCTACACCGGCGACGTCGCCGGACTGCGCGCGTCCGGCACGCTGACCGGACGGCACCTCGACCACCGGGCCCGGTTGCGCACCGACGTCCGCGTGGCACGCGGGCAGATCCCGATCCGGAACGCGACCCGGCACAACCTGCGCGGGGTGGACGTCGACATCCCGCTCGGCGTGCTGACCGTGGTCACCGGCGTCGCCGGTTCGGGCAAGAGCTCCCTCATTCACGGTTCACTGTCCACAAGGGACGACGTGGTGGTGCTCGACCAGTCGGCCATACGCGGCTCGCGGCGAAGCAACCCGGCGACCTACACCGGCCTGCTCGACCCGATCCGCACCGCGTTCGCCAAGGCCAACGGCGTCAAGGCGGCCCTGTTCAGCGCGAACTCCGAAGGCGCCTGCCCGAACTGCAAGGGCATCGGGCTGATCTACACCGACCTGGCGATGATGGCCGGGGTGGCGACGGTCTGCGAGGAATGCGAGGGCAAGCGGTTCACCGCCGAAGTGCTGACGTACAAGCTGCGGGGCAAGAACATCAGCGAGGTCCTCGCGATGCCGGTCGCCGAGGCGCGCGAGTTCTTCCCCTCGGGGCAGGCGCGGACGATCCTGGACCGGCTGTCCGACGTCGGCCTCGGCTACCTCGGGCTCGGGCAGCCGCTCACGACGCTGTCCGGCGGGGAACGGCAGCGCATCAAACTCGCCATTCGGATGGCAGAGAAGTCGGCGACCTACGTCCTCGACGAACCGACCACCGGTCTGCACCTCGCCGACGTCGATCAGCTGCTGGGCCTGCTCGACCGGCTCGTCGACGACGGGAACACGGTGGTGGTGATCGAACATCACCAGGCGGTGATGGCGCACGCGGACTGGATCGTGGATCTGGGGCCGGGCGCCGGTTCGGACGGGGGTCAGGTGGTGTTCACGGGGACTCCCGACGAGCTGGTCGGCTCCGGTGACACGCTCACGGCACAGCACCTTCGCGCTTACGTGGGCCGCTAGCGCGCGCCATGAAAGGCCCCTTCATTGCAAATTTTGCAATGAAGGGGCCTTTCATAGCACTCGGGACCGACGCCGAACCGCTTCACGAGCGGCCACCGCACCGATAACCCCCAGCACCCCCAAAGCGACCCCCGAAGTCACCATCTCGACCGGCGAAGCCGCCAGCGGCGAAACCCCCGCGACCGATCGCCACCCCAACGAGCCGCACGCGCCGCCGTTCCGTCCAGTCCGCGAACCGCAGCAGCCAGGCGAGCCCCGGCACGATCAGGATCGCGTGCATCGCCACCGCGTGCAGCGGCTTCAGCGCGCCGGCGGTGGTGTACGCGGCCTGCGGGTTCCCGCCCCGCGCCGCCACGACACCGCTCGCGATCATGGCCGCGCCCGCGCCCAGCGCCACCAGCAGCGCGACAAGGCCGAACCGCACCGCGAGCCGCATACTCGCCGTGGTCTCCCCTTCGCCGCGCAATGCCGCGGCAGTGAACGACACCGCCGTCAGGATGATGACGCCACCGCCCGCCGCGAGGGTCGTGGAGACCGCGTTGTCGAAGCCGGTCTCGAAGTTGAAATGCGACGGCACCCCGCGCCAGGCCTGCATGCTCACCAGCGCCGTCTCGACGACGCTCGCTCCCGTGAAAACGCCCAGCAACACGTTCCGCACGCGCGGCCGCACCGCGACGTACGACGTCGCCCAGGCGACGGTGATCAGCGTCAGCCCGAACGTGACCGCCTTCCGCATCGACAGCGGCCCGGTCCACGAACCGCCGGACGCGACCAGCACGACCGCGTGCACGAGACCGCTGAGGAACAGGCGACAGACTTCATGCCGACGAGTGTCTTCCGCACCAAGACGAAAAGCGTCGGCCGTGGAGCGACACCGCGCGTACGCCCATCTACGTACCTGAGACGCGCCTCAGCGAGGACGGCGGTAGAGACCAATGGTCTGTTAGTCTGGCCGACATCATGTCCCGCATCCTTGTCCGCGTAGCCGTGCTCATCGCCGCTCTCGCCCTCCTGTTCGGAGTGCCGTGGTGGACGATCGTCGGCTCTCCGGAACTCCCGGCCGCACTCGAAGTCCTCGGCACGATCGTGTTCGCCACCGCCGCGGTCGCCGTCCCCGCGTGCATGGTCCTCGGCCACGGCCCGTGGCAGCGTGACCTCGCGGCGAAGATCGGCGACCTCTCCCTCGGGCTGATCTGGCTGCTGTTCTCCTTGTCGGTGCTCGGAAACGTGCTGCGGCTCGTGCTCGCCGTGTCCGGAGTGGACAGTGCGGCGGGAATCGTGTCCGGCGTCGTCCTCGTCGCCTTCGTGGCACTGGCGGCGTACGGGATGTTCGAGGCCCGGCGCGTGCCGAGGCTCAAGGAACTCGACGTCGTGATCCCCCGTCTCGGCGCGGGGCTCGACGGCCTCCGTTTCGCGATCATCACCTACACCCATTTCGGCCCGCTCAACCGGACGACGTGGTCGGAGAAGGTCGTCGAAGTGGTGAACGAGCTGGACGCCGACGTCGTGGCCCACGCGGGTGACCTCGCCGACGGTTCGGTCGCCAGACGCGCGCACCAGGTCGCGCCGCTCGGGAAGGTGCGGGCGAAGCTCGGCAAGTTCTACATCACCGGCAACCACGAGTACTTCGGCGAGGCACAGGCCTGGCTCGACCACATGCGCGACCTCGGCTGGGACCCGCTGCACAACCGGCACGCGAAGGTCCGCCAAGGCGGGGACACGCTCGTCTTCGCCGGCATCGACGACCCGACCGGCGCCGCGTCCGGCCTGCCCGGTCACGGCCCCGACCTCCCCGCCGCGCTCGACGGCGTCACCTCGGACACGCCGGTCGTCCTGCTCGCCCACCAGCCGAAGCAGGTCAAGCAGGCCGCCGAAGCCGGTATCGATCTCCAGATCTCCGGGCACACCCACGGCGGCCAGATCTGGCCGTTCCATCTCCTGGTCCGGCTCGATCAGCCCGTACTGGCCGGTCTTTCGCGCCACGGCGAGCGCACACAGCTCTACACGAGCCGCGGCACCGGCTTCTGGGGACCGCCGCTGCGCGTCTTTGCGCCGAGCGAGATCACCCTCCTGACCTTGCGAAACGGCAAGTAGTCACCTGGTCGCGACACCTCCGGCGGCGCGCCGGGCACCACCGACAATTTTTTTTGTCTTGACAATCGAGACTTTCGGAGCGAGAGTTTGTGCCAACACACCCGCCGCCCCGAAAGGCCGAACGATGACCATCACCGCCGCCCGCACCCACGTCGCACTGCCTGCCCGCGCCCTGCTCGCGTGCGGCGCCGCCTCGGGCCCGCTGTACTTCCTGACCACGCTCGTCCAGGCCGCCGTCCGCGACGGCTTCGACTTAACGAAGCACCCGGCGAGCATGCTGAGCAACGGCGGCGCGGGCTGGATCCAGGTGACGAACTTCCTGGTCTCCGGCGTATTGGTGATCGCCGGAGCGATCGGCCTGCGCCGGACGCTCGAACCGGGCAGAGGCAGCACGTGGGGACCGCGGCTGCTGGGCGTCTTCGGCGTGAGCATGCTCTTCGCCGCGGTCTTCAAGGCCGACCCCGGCAACGGCTTCCCGGTGGGTTCCGGCCCGGGCACCATCAGCACCGCGGGCGTCCTGCACATGGCCGCCGGCTCGATCGGTTTCCTCTCGCTGATCGCCGCGACCTTCGTGTTCGCGAGCCGCTTCTCCCGTGAGGGCAACCGCGGCTGGGCCGTCTACTCCCGCGTTATCGGCATCGCGTTCTTCGCCTCGTTCGCCGGGATCAGCTCCGGCAACGCGAACGCCGTCGTGATGCTCGCCTTCTGGACCACCGTGATGCTGGCCTGGGGCTGGGTCACCGCCGTCATCCTCCGCACGAACCGCTGAACACCTCCAGGAGAATCACCGCCATGAACACCGTGACCTCGCAAGACGGCACCACCATCGCCTACACCCGCACCGGCTCCGGCCCTGCCGTCATCCTGGTCGACGGCGCGATGTGCCACCGCGAGTTCGGCCCGGCGACGCCGCTGGCCGCCGAACTGGCCGCGCACTTCACCGTCTACACCTACGACCGCCGCGGCCGCGGCAAAAGCGGCGACACCGAGCCGTTCTCCGTCGCCCGCGAAGTCGAGGACATCGCGGCCCTGCTCAAGGAAGCGGGCGGGACCGCCCACGTCTACGGGATCTCTTCCGGCGCCGCACTCGCCCTCGAAGCCGCGAAAGCCGGGCTGCCGATCACGAAACTGGCGGTCTACGAGTTCCCGCTGGTCGTCGACGCCACCCGCCCGCCGGTCCCGGCCGACTACGCCGAACGGCTGGAGAAGGCCATCGCCACCGGCAAGCCCGGCACCGCGATCAAGACCTTCATGCGGGAAGGCGTCCGCGTCCCGGCTCCGGTCGTGTTCATGATGCAGTTCATGCCCGCCTGGCCGAAGCTGAAGAAGGTCGCGCCGACCCTGCGCTACGACGCCGCGCTGTTCGACGGTCTGCACGACGGTGCCCCGCTGCCCGAGGGCCGCTGGGCGAGCGTTTCCGTGCCGACGCTGGTCATGGACGGCGGCAAGAGCCCCGCGTGGATCCGCAACGGGGTCGCCGCGCTGGCGCAGGCGGTGCCCGGCGCCGAGCACCGCACGATCGAGGGTCAGACGCATATGCTCAAGCCGAAGGCCATTGCCCCGATACTGATCGAGTACTTCACCGACTGACGGAGCGCTCACGATGATCGAACTGGTCGAAGGCGACATCACCGAACAGCAGGTCGACGTCGTGGTAAACGCCGCGAACTCGTCACTGCTCGGGGGCGGCGGGGTGGACGGCGCGATCCATCGCCGCGGCGGCCCGGAGATCCTCGCCGAATGCCGGGCACTGCGCGCGGGGCACTACGGCAAGGGACTGAAGACCGGAGAGGCGGTCGCCACCACGGCGGGCCGCCTTCCGGCGCGCTGGGTGGTGCACACCGTGGGGCCGGTGTGGTCCGACACCGAGGACCGCTCCGCGCTGCTGGCGGCGTGCCACCGCAACTCGCTGCACGTCGCCGCCGATCTCGGCGCGCACACCGTGGCGTTCCCCGCGATCTCGACCGGGATCTACCGATGGCCGGTCGAATCCGCGGCGGAGATCGCCCTCGAGACGGTGGTGACCACGCTCTCGGCCGGGTCGTGTTCGGTGGAGCTGGTGAGGTTCGTGCTCTTCGGGAAGGCGGCCTACGACGTGTTCCGCGAGCAAGCGGAGGCGATGGGCTTGGGTGGGTCGTGAGTGGTTTAGGTCGCTAGAACGACATGTGCTGTTTCAGGACCTCACGGACAGATGTGTTTCAGGACTTGTCGGACAGTTTGGTGTTGAGTGGTTGGTAGCGTACTGCTCGGTTGAGGGTGAGCTGGCGGGCGATGGTGTCGCCGATCATGAT